>JBGTHP010000016.1:0-23113 GCA_041746105.1 Acidimicrobiia bacterium | reverse complement strand
GGGGGGGCCCCGATTCTCATTCCAATCCTTGAGTCAGGATTAGCTCAGGTCGAACGAGCTGACGTTTGATGCCAGAACTCGATAGATGTAGGTCACCTGGTCGTTGGCGCCGCCACCGAGATCGAGTTGCTTCTCGAACTCTTCCATCGACGTCGCGACGGTGGTGGTGAACTGGTCGTTCGCGTCGTACTTCAGCCACCTGAACACACCGCCGTCATCGACGACGATTGTGTCGTTGGCGGTGTCGACCGCAACGATGCTGAACGCAGCACCGGTGCCGGAATCGACCTCGACAGCCGGGAAGTACACCGTCTTGGTCGGCGCACCGACCGTGATGCTGTCGGCCTCGACCAACACGGACGTTCCGCTGCCGGCGACGCCAGTAACTGCCTGGCTGGTGTAACCGGAAGGATTGGTGACCCGGGTGGCTATGAAGCCAGGGGCATACCAATCAACCGAGTGTCCACCGAAACCGGCTCCGTACTGGTCGGTCACCCTTGCCGTAGCAGTGATTGACGTACCAGTCGTGTAGTCCACGTTGGTGGACAACGAGGTGTCAAATGCGGCGGCCGCATCATCGTCCCACAGGATGTCAGAATCCATGCTGGTCATCGCAGCATCAGTCGCGTAAGGACCATCAAAGCCGAGACTCTTCGAGTCCGTCCAGAAGTCATCACGCAGCTGAATCGTGTTATCACCAGCGTTACCCGCTACCGCGCTCGGATCGCTTTCGACGAACGTGATGATCGCCACTCCGGCGGCGTCGGTCGTAGCGGTCTTGACTACGTCCGCTCCCTGGACGTTATCGACGTAACGATCGAACACGAGGGTGACGGTCACACCGGCCAGGGCGACCGGCTTGTCATTCACGTCTACCACCTGAAGGGTCCACGTGACCGTGGTTCCGAACTTGTGATAGTCAGCGGAACACGGACCATTGTTTCCGCCGCCCCACGTGCCGCAGTCGTTGTTGACGTTGTACGGAGTGGAGGTGGTGATCAGAATTTCGTCTGCACCAGGCGTGACATCAACTTCGGCGGTACCGAACTGGGTGGTGTCACCGTCGAAGGTGGCGCCATTGCTTCCGGTCCACGCCCACCACACTGTGTCAGCAGCGATTGCGCCGCCACCAGCGAAGGTGTAGTCGATGTTTCCGTTCGCGTTGGTGTCTGGGTCTGAGACGTCGATGGTGCACAAGGTGGCTCCATCACTCAGCGAGACCTTGGTGGTATCGCAGGTGCCATCAACTTTGAGGGCATTCGCCTTGTCAGCCAAGGCTGCCTGGAAGACGTCAACCAGGGCGTCGGCAACCGGCTTGAACGCCGAGTCGCGAACGCTGATCTGCACCTTCACATCGAGTGGAGCGAAACCACTCGCCGGAACGGCCTGCATCGAGACGCCGGACGGCCGGGCGTTGGTGTGCGCCAGCGTACGGGTGATGAAGGCTGCCATCTGGTCACGAGTCACCGCCGCGAACGGCGAGAACAACGTGGCAGAGGTTCCCGTTGTGATCCCAAGGTCCCATGCGTCCTCGATCGCCAGGAAGGCTTCGTTGGTCACATTGCCGAGGTCGGTCAGACCCGATGCATCGTCCGCTCCTGGTGTCAGGTCAGCAGGCACGCTGTAGACATGGAGGAAACGGATGAGGAACAGCGCCATCTGATAACGCGAAACCACATCGTTCGGTCCGTAGGTCGTGGCCGACGTACCCGTGGTGATACCAAGGGTTGCCAGCTGGTTGATCGCATCCTGGGTCGCCTGCGGCAAGGTACCGATGTCGGTGAAACCATGCGATGCAGCCGCCGGGACGGTGATCCCTGCAGGACCAGCAGAACGAATCAGGAACAACGCCATCTGCGCCCTGGTCACGTTCTGACCCGGTGAGTAGGTGGTTGCCGTCGTACCGATGGTGATCCCGTAGTACTTCAAGCAGTCGATTGACGCGTCGGCAAAGTTGCCGGTTGTGTCGGTGAAACCGCCATCAGCGGTCGCACCGGCCACACATGCCGAGAAGGTGGCCTTGTTCTCCACATCACCGGTCGCGGCAGAAGCCGGCAACGCAGCGGTGAAGAGCGAGGCCACCACGGCAAACACAGCAAGCATCGCAAAACGCGACCGCCGCTTAGATACCGAGTTGGGCATTTAGCCCTCCCTTTCATATCGCTTACGGGCCGCTCTCGCGGGGACCCGTGGGTTTCGTTTCGCGGTGGAAGGGCAGAACCCTCCCAACGCGGTGGCGAAGCCTACCGACCACCCAAACCCGCAACAAGTCAATCCTCGATGTCTCGTGGAATGGGCTGCGGATCTCGGCGGCCGGATTGTCCCCGTTTTGTCGGCCAATGTCTCTTGTCAAGAAGATTAATCACTTCTCTGGGGGGTAGACGCCATTGTTCATCCGGCGTTACAGGTCAACGCGGGACAGACGCCTTGTACGCGGCGATGACCTCGTCCGGCCCGCCCTCCATCCGGATCTTTCCCTTGTCCATCCAGATCACCCGGTCGGCCATGGCCTCGACCTTCTCGAGGGCGTGGGAAACGAGAAGGACCGCAGTCCCTCCACTAATCAACGATTGAAGCCGATCGAAGGACCTGCGTTGGAAGGCTTCGTCGCCTACCGCGAGTACTTCGTCGACCACGATCACATCGGGCTCGACGTCGGAAACCACGCCAAAACCGAGCCTGGCGAGCATTCCGGAGGAGTAGCTCCGGATCGGGACGTCCATGAACTCGGTCAAACCCGCCCAATCGCAGATCGACTCCACCCTTCCCCGCATCTCGAGCGGATCCCTGCCGAGAAGTGTGCCGAGGAGAACGATGTTCTCGATCGCGTTCAACTCCGAGTTGAAACCGGCGCCGAGCGCGATCATCGGCGCCACCACCCCCTTGACGACCACCCGACCTTCCGTCGGTGGCAGAACTCTGGCGATGACCTTCATCATCGTTGTCTTGCCTGCGCCGTTGGGACCGATCAGCGCCAGCGTCTCGCCCCGGTTCACCTCGAAGGAGACATCGTCAACGGCAAGGAACGACTCGGTGGTGACCTGGCGTTTGAGCAGTTGGAAGGTGAACTCCTTGAATGTGCCTGCGCGGTCGTGTGACATGCGGTAGGCGACGGACACATTCGTGGCCTCTATCAGAACTTGGCCCTTCACAGCTGGCTCACCAGTGTCTTCCAGGATCGACCGAACAGCCAGACACCCAATGCCAGGAACACGAGGGAGCTACCGATCGGGATCAGCCACACCCAAGCTTCTGGCATGATCCCGCGGTAGGCCAGATCGCGGAACAGTTCGAGATACGAAAACAGCGGGTTGAAGCGAAGCAAACCGTGAAAACGGTCGGGAATGATGTCGAGTGTCCAGAACACCGGAGTCAGGTAGTACACCAACTGCACCAGCACCCTGCTCAGATCGAGGATGTCGTAGAAATAGACGGCGAGTGCGGCCAGGGTCAATCCCAAACCCACGATGAGTGCCAGCATCAGAATGATCGGCACCGGCGCCAGCAGTATCGTCAATGGCACGCCGACGCCCGCCCAGATCTGGATGATGATGAGAGCACCAAAGCTGATCAGGAAGTTGACGGCGGTGGAGATGGCCGTGGCAAAGGCAAACACCTCCGCCGGGACGTAGACCTTGGTGAGGATCCCGCCGGCTCCGGTGATCGCAGCCGCCGTCGCCAGGAAACCCTGCGAGAAGAACGTCATCATGATCACACCGGACAGCAGATAAACGACGTAGGGCTCTGTGGTCTGGCCGAATCGCGAACCGATCACGACACCAAAAACCAGCCACATCACGCCGGTCGTCAACAGCGGGTTTAGAAGCGTCCACCAGACCCCCAACACCGATCGTTTGTAGCGGGTTGTGAGATCACGGGTGACCAGCAGTCGGATCAGGCCGCGATAAACCCACAGGTTGCGCAATTCCGTAATGATCGGAGTGCGGAGGGCGGCGGAGTCGTAAACGGGAAGCGTCGTATCCATGGGTTCAGTCGGAGAAGAATCTGCGATACCGGCTGAAACGATAGGACTTCCTGAGTTCTTCGAAATTCTCCAGAGCCGAAGAGAGAGCATCCGGGGTTGCTTTCTCGAACCTGCTCAGACGAATTCCGGCTGGATCGATGCCGAGAAAGTGGCACATCCGCTCGATCGTCGAGGTCTTCCCTTCGGCGGTCACGAACTCCTCGTAGGTGATCGACAGCACATTGTCCGACCCAAGCGTCTCCCGGCATCTGTTTCCAAAAGAGGAGCCCTCGTCATGGAGTCGCTGGCTTTCCTTGAGCCACCTCTGGAGAGCATCTTTCTCCACCCGGCTCGGCGGTCGCTCCCCGGTCCCTTGGAACTGCGACTTGCCCTCCTCGTGATAGCGATAGAGCGACAATGCGTGTTTGACCCGGTTTTCGCGTGACAGGACGATTGCCTTGGCACCGGTTTCTGCCATCACTCCGAGGACACTCAGTGGGTCATCGATCGCAGCCCATGCCATCTTCCAGCCGGTCATGTCGAAACCGAGTTTGAAATGATCCGGCTTGACCTGCGGTGACTCCTGAAGGGCTTCATGCCATTCGGCAATCGCCGCTCGCGACGACGTAGCGGCAGGTGGAGTCAAAGCGGTGCGAGCCCAATCCGCTTTCTCCCGGTCACTTCCCTTCCACGCCCAGCGCTCGAGGGGCTCGAACCCAGGTACAAAAACGCGCGGCGAAGTGCTCAGGGTCTCGACCAACCAGGAGCTGCCGGTGTTGCCGTAGTAGAGGCAGATGAATCCAGACACGGTGATTGACTGTAACCAACGGGTCCGCAGGTAGCCTCGGGCCGTGATCAAACGGCTCGTGCTCTCCGGCTACTACGGCTTCGACAACGCCGGCGACGATGCCATCCTCTCGGCGATTGTCGAGATGATCCATCGGAGCGATCCCGAGATCGCGGTAACCGTCGTGACCTACCCATCCGGAGACCTGGCCGCCATTCGGTCGGTTGCCGATGTCGAGGCCATCGATGGCCGATTCACCGCAGAAGCTTTTGCCGCCATCGCCAACGCGTCGCTCCTCGTTATCGGTGGCGGCGGACTCGTGCAGGATTACCTCCCATCGACTCCCCAACAGAGACTCACATCCAAGGCCGGGAACCTCTCGTTCTGGGCGAGCCTGGCGCTCATGGCTCAAACGGCCGGCACTCCCGTTACCAGTTGGGCGTTGGGGGTGGGTCCCCTGACCACTGACGACGGACTGACCGAGGCCCGTCTGATATTTCAGGCGATGGAGAAGATCTCGGTGAGAGACGACGCCTCTCGCAACCTCGTCGGTCAGCTCACAGGAGCCGAGGTCGAGATTCATGCCGATCCCGTCTACTCGATGGAGCCGTCCGGGGCAGATCCGCTGGCGGCCCTGGCGGAGATCGACGACCTCCCTCACGAGGGTTCGATCAAGGTGATGGTTGCCGTAAGAAACTGGGAAAGCGACCACGATTGGAAAAATGGACTTGCCGCCGCTCTCGACCGGCTGGTCGAAGAGTTGAATGCGGATATCTTTTTCGTTCCGTTTCAGGCGGGTAAAGGCCTGAGCAGCGATGCCCTTGCCTCCACTCACGTCGGGGCGAGGATGCGCCACAGCCACCGACGCGCCGTTGTCGGATCCGACCTCGGGCCAAAAGACAAACTCGACCTGCTCTCACAAGCCGATCTCGTGATCGGGATGCGGCTGCATTCGGTTGTATACGCCGCCTCCGCAGCCGTCCCGACGGTGGCCATTCCTTATGACCCCAAGGTGAGCATCGCGATGGAGGCGCTGGGACAATCCGCCTTCTCAGTTCCCTTGAACGAGGTCGGTGCCGACAGACTCGTCGAAGCGGCCCACGCGGCCCTGGCTTCTCAACGAGACATCGTCAGGGAGACGCGTGGACAGCTGTCGCTCTCTGCCCGGTCAGCCGCCGATTTTGTGCTCGCCCAGATGGCCGACAAGACAACACCGAGCCCGCCGGTGGCGGCGCTGGGCGAGGCTGCGATCACCCGCGCCGGCGAACTCGAGTCAACTGAAGTCGAGCTGTCGACGACCAAAGCCGAGCTTGCGTCCGCCACTTTTCAACTCGACAACATCACCAGGGCGTACGACACCCTCGCCGCCGAATACAACGCATTTCTCGAAGGCAGGGCGATTCGGATGGTCCGTTCTGTGTGGACTGCCAGGGACCAGATCAAACAAACGCCGGCGGCGATAAAACGGTCTGCGAGGAAAACTGCGGGCAAGGTGCTTCCGGGACCCGTCAAGAAGAGGCTCAGAACCGCGATCGGGCCAGGACCTCGACCGACGTCCATCCAGCTGTCAGATGCAGAACTGAACGAAGCGCGATCGCTCATCGAAACCCAACTCGACGGAATGCTGCGGGCGTATGAAGGCGCACCCGGTTTTGTGATCCTGCCACCCGGCATCGGCTGGGACGTCGAATTATTCCAACGCCCCCAACAGATGTCGCTCGCATTCGCCGAACTCGGATACCCCGTCCTCTACCACCTCCAGGAGCGGTATCGGGACGGGTTGGTCGGATTCAGGGACCTGGGCAACGGGATCCTGGTCGGCTGGCTTCCCGACCAACTGGTCGACCTCCTCCACCGTATCCCCGAACCGATTTACCTGTCTTATGTCTACAACTTCGAATGGCGTGAGCACCTCGAACGCCCGATCACCGTCTATGAGCACATCGACGACCTCGAGGTCTTCGAGCACGTATACAAACGAGATGACCTCGACCGCTGGCATCAGGATGCGATCCAACACGCCGAGGTGGCGGCAGCATCGGCCATCGATCTGCTGACGGATCTGAAGCGCGAAAGGGCTGACGCCATCCTCGTCCCGAATGGTGTGGACTACACACACTTTGCGCTCCCTGAGCCGCCCGCGGTGCCGGCCGATATCGCCCATCTCGGGGAACGCCCTTTGATCGGGTATTACGGAGCCCTCGCCGAGTGGTTCGACTACGACCTGTTGGACCATGCCGCAGCCGCCATGGAAGATGTCTATTTCCTGTTGATCGGCCCCGACTACGACGGAACGGCGTCCAAAGCGACCGCTCTCGAACGACCCAACGTCCACTGGCTCGGGCCCCGCCCCTACGCCGAGTTACCCGCCTACCTCTCCGCCTTCGATGTAGCCACCGTGCCGTTCGTGGTCAACGACGTCACGCATGCGGTGTCCCCGCTCAAACTCTTCGAATACATGGCCGGCGGCAAACCCGTGGTCACACCCCCGCTACGTGAGTGTTCGCGTTACCGCGCCGTCCAAATCGGAGAAGGCCGCGATGGATTTGTGGCAGCACTGAGAAGGGCGATCGACCTTGCCCACGACCCTGCTCACATCGAACTGCTGAGACGTACCGCCCGCGCCAACACGTGGGATGCCAGAGCCAGAACGGTCATCGAGGCGGTAGAACGAGCCAAACTCGCCCGATCGGCGGGAACCCGACCGTCGGCTTCTGACCTCGAGGGTCGGGAGTCGCCGAACTCATCTCTGATCTAGGGAACACGTCGCAAGTCGAGTTCCTCCAAACGGTCTATCGCCGGTTGAAGCACCGCAGTCCAGTCGGAGCGGAGGGCGGCGTCGACGAGAGATTGGGAGCCCTTCTCGGCGAGCGTCAGGTCGAGTTGTTCTGCAAAACTCGACGCGGTGCCGGCGGTGTGAACCGCCGGTTCGGCGACACAGGCCGGGAGCGGGGTCGACACACACCCGACACCCGCCGCCAGATACTCATAAACCTTGAGGGGTGTCACTCCCATGGTCATCTCGGTGACCTGGAACCAAACGGTGCCCACATCGAACGACTGGACGTAGGCGGGCATCTGATCGCTCGGCCGTTCGCCGAGGACTTCGATGTTTCCCGACGTCTCCAAACCTCGAACCTGTGCCGCGACTCGAGGGTCGTGCGGGCCAACCAACACAAAGCGATAGTCGGGTCGGAGCCGGGCGACCTCGGTCAGGAGCTCGAAATCGAACCAGTGCGAGATCATGCCGTGATAACCCACGATCGGTCGGCCATCAGTTCGCACATCGGCGGGAGGTATTCGTCTCTCGGCAAAAAGGGCGGCATCGACGCCGTTTGGCACGTGGATCAGATCGGCGCGTTCTGGCAGGTGGGTTTGGCCGAGCACTTCGTTGGAAACCAACACCACTGCCGCCTGCTCCATCACCAACGGATGGTGTGCGCGCACCCGGCGCTCCTCGGGAAGACCATGCTCGTCGGCGTCGTAGATGGTCAGGTCGTCCAGGATGTCGTAAACCACCGCTGCATTGTCGAAGGACGCGAACAGATGGCGCATCGGAGCGAAGTGCACATACAGGATCACGTCACGAGAAGGAACGTCGCCGAGGTTCGAGACGATGTTGACTCCCTCCACCTGACGCATTCCCGTTTCCTTCTGATCCACGAAATAGACGGGATGGCCGAGGCGGGCAAACGCCGCCAGGAGATACTGCGGGCGTTGGCGCATCGAATCCCAGCGCACCCACGTCGGCAGATAGATGACCGGTCGGAGAGTCCCAGACACCGGACCGCTGCGTTGTGGTTTTCCTGCGACCAGCACCCGCAGTCGATCTGAGCCGGGAAGGAAACGCACCATCCGGCGCAAACCGGGCGGGGTTCGGTATAGAAGACGGCGCAGACGGTCCATAAGGGAATCGATCATATGCGACAGGCCGTCAGGCCCGGCCGGTCGTTATTGAGCCCCAAACCGCGACACGACCGTCCACAAACTCTTTCCCAAGATGTTGAGGTCGAGCCAGAGCGACATGTGCTTGACGTAATAGAGGTCGAATGTGAGCTTTTCTACGGTATCGGCCTCGTCGTCGGCATAGCCGTAGTTGACCTGCGCCCAACCTGTCAGCCCCGGCCGAACCAGGTGCCGGTACTCGTAGAAGGGAATGTCCCTGGCGAACTGCAGAACGAACTGCGGTTGCTCCGGACGGGGCCCCACCAAAGACAACTCTCGTTTGAGAACGTTTACCAGTTGCGGGATTTCGTCGAGGCGCACCTTGCGCAGCTTGCGTCCGAGCCTGGTCAGTCTCTCGTCGTCGACGGCCGCCATCATCGGTCCGTGCTTTTCGGCGTCGATCTGCATCGTGCGGAATTTGTACATCGTGAACTCGTGGCCATCGTGACCGACCCGACGCTGGGTAAAAATGGCCGGTCCGGCCGAATCCAGCTTCACGAAGGCCCAGATCGCCAACCCGAGCGGAACCCAGATCGGCGCCATCAGCAAAACCAGCGTTATGTCGAGCGCCATTTTCAGAGGGAAATAGCTCGCCGACTCCTCCACCGGAGTCCGCAGTTCCCAACCCTCCGCCAGGTGCACGATCGCCATCCGTCCGGTGTGCTCTTCGTACACCTCGCTCAATGAGCGGACGCCGTAGCCGGCGAGGTTGGACGAAGCCACGAACTGGGCCATTTCTTCTGACAGAATCGCCCGAAGATCGACCGCCAAGGTGTCGCCGATCGGCGCCGAGCTTGGAATCTCATGGGCTTGGGGGTCCAAGATGTCGTCGATCTGGATGTGGGGAGCGGCGACCAGGTCGTCGATCAGACGCTTCTCGCTGGTCACGAGAACGACAGACTCCGTCCAAGGCCTCGACCTCAGATAGGCGCGATGAGCGAGCGCACACCCGAACATCACAGCCAGTGAGACGGCAAGAAACGGCCTCGAGAAATATTCGGTCCGGGTGAACACGATCGAGGCCGGGGTCACCATCGCCGTCGTCATGGTGATGAAAAGAGCACGCCCGTAACTCGGCCGAGGAACACCATTGCCGATGGTCCAGCGGGAAAAGACCGTCCCGAGCACGAGGCCGAGGAACATGAAGCCAACCAGCGGCATCAACCCCCCGCCATTGGTTCGGAATGCGGGCACTCGATTGGGCAGGGGTGTATCAAAGACAACGAGCGAAGCCGCGGCCACCCCTATCGCAAGCGATACGACATCTAGGGCGAAGACCCGGGCAAGGATGCGCCGGCGCATGGCCGGAGATAGTAGTCCGACGGCCGCGCAGCCGGAGGGCTGTCACCGCTTGACGGTTGACAGTTGGTGGCTACAAACCAGACCGGACGTAGACGTGGCCACTGGAACCGGTCCGTGCTGGATGGCTAGGCCATCGCCTCGAGCCATTCGCGCACACGGGCGGAAACCGCGGCCGGGGTCAGACCGAGCTGTTCTGCGATCACGGCGGCGGGGGCGGATGCTCCGAAATGGTCGATACCGAGGTTGAGGCCGCCGGTACCGGTGATGCGCTCCCACCCGAAGGTGGCGCCGGCCTCGAGCGATGCGATCGGCAACCCCTCTCCCAGGATGGTGTTTCGATATGACTCCGACTCAGAGAAAAACGCCTCCCAACACGGAAGGCTCACAACCCTTATCGATTTTTCGGAGATCAACTCGGCGGCGGCCAATGCCACAGAGACCTCCGATCCGGTGGCGACGATCACGGCATCGGTTCCGTCCTTGAGGACATACCCTCCACGGCCCACACCGCCCCTTTCCCGTTCGAGTACAGGCAGATTCTGACGGGTCAGGACCAGCGCAGTCGGCCCCTCGTGGCGGTTGAGGGCGATCTCCCAGGCTTCAACTGTTTCCGTCGCGTCGGCGGGGCGGATCACCCATAGGTTCGGCATGGCCCGTAGTGAGGCCAGGTGTTCGATCGGCTGGTGGGTGGGACCATCCTCTCCGAGGAGGACCGAATCATGGGTCCAGACAAAAATCGAGGGCAGACCCATCAGGGCTGCCAGACGAACGGCAGGCCGCATGTAGTCGCTGAACACGAAGAAGGTGGCGCCGTACGGCCGCAACCCGCCATGAACGGCCATCCCGTTGACGATCGTGCCCATCGCATGTTCCCTGATGCCAAACGCGATGTCACGAGCCGCCCGGTCGCTCTTGGAGAAGAGACGCCCATGCTCGATCACCGTTTTGGTCGATTCGACCAAGTCGGCTGCGCCTCCGACAAAGCCAGGAACCGAGCCGGCAATTTCGCCGAACATCGCGCCAGAAGCCGACCGGGTGGCAATCGAGCCCCCTGGTTCGAATCCGGGTCCACCCAGTTTTACTTTCGCCGGTTGGACCAACCCTTGCCACAGCTTTGCCCGTTCAGGGTCTGACAGCGCTCCGGCCTTCGCCCGCTTCCACTCTGCGTGGGCGGACCTACCGCGGTCCATCGCTACCGAGAAGAAATCGTTCACTCCTTCAGGAATATGGAATGTCTCATCGACAGGAAACCCCATCGCCTCTTTGGCCAGCCTGATCTCGTCCGCGCCGAGCGGGGCACCATGGCTCTTCGATGTGCCGGCGAGATTGGGAGCTCCGTTGGCGATCACGGTGTGGGCGATGACCAGGGACGGCCGGTCGGTGACCGCAACCGATGCGGTGATCGCTTCGGCAATCGCCGGCCGGTCGTGGCCGTCGACTTCCTCGACGTTCCAACCCACCGCCTCGAAACGAAGGCGGACATCCTCCGTGAACGAGATGTCGGTGGAACCGTCGATCGAGATCTCGTTGTCGTCATACACGTAACACAGCTTGCCCAGGCCGAGATGGCCGGCAAGCGAGGCAGCCTCGGCCGAGATTCCTTCCATCAGATCGCCGTCGGAAACGAAACCAAACGTCCGATGATCGACGAGGTCGGAACCAAGCCTCGCCCTCAGGTGCTCCTCGGCAATGGCGATTCCCACACCCGTTCCAAACCCTTGTCCGAGCGGGCCTGTGGTCATCTCGATTCCGAGGTGGTGGTCTATCTCGGGATGTCCGGCGGTGTGACTCCCCCATTGACGGAACGCCCTGAGGTCGTCGAGTTCGAGGGGAAACCCGGCCAGATGCAAGAGTGAATAAAGCAGCATCGACCCGTGCCCGTTGGAAACCACAAAACGATCGCGGTTGAACCATTCTGGGTTGTCGGGATCGACCAAGAGGAACTGCGTCCACAACACCACAGCCAGATCGGCCATCCCCATCGGCATTCCAGGGTGTCCGGAATTCGCCTTCTGGACTGCATCCATGGCGAGACCTTTGATGGTGTTGACTGCTAGCTGTTCACGATCCATGTGGTGGAAGGGTAACGCCGAGTAGTCGGAACTCAGCCGAGCAGCGACATCACTCTGGCAGCGCAGGCCTCGAGGTCGAGAACCGCCGTGTCCACAACGAGATCCGGATCGGTTGGTTCTTCATATGGCGCATCGAGCCCGGTGAAGTCCGCTATCTCGCCGGCGCGCGCCTTTTTGTAAAGGCCTTTTGGATCGCGCTCTTCACAAACCGATAGCGGAGTGGCTATGTGAACTTCGAGGAAGCGGACCCCGCCCTCTTCATGGTGATTACGCGCCTCGGTTCGATCTGCCCGATATGGGCTTATCACCGGCACCAGCGTCACCAAACCCGCCTGGGACATCAAGCGGGCCACCGCCGCCACTCTCCGCACATTTTCGACGCGGTCGGAGGCACTGAACCCGAGATCACGATTCAGTCCATGGCGCACGTTATCGCCGTCGAGCACAAATGCCGCCCGCCCCGACCCGACCAGCATCTGTTCCACCTTGTATGCGACGGTCGATTTGCCGCTCCCTGACAAGCCGGTCATCCAGACGGTCAGGCCGGGACCGCCGGTGACAGCCCAACGATCGCGGTCGTCAACCGAAGAAGGATGTCTGGTGACGTTCACGCCGGTCCGATGATCATCCCGGCGGCGACGGTGTCGTTGGATCCCTCGTCGACGAGGATGAATGATCCCGTGGTCCGATTGCGGCGATAGTCGTCGAAGAAGAGCGGGATTGTGGTCCGCAGAACACAGCGGCCGATCTCGTTGAGCTTCAGGACGTTGGAGGACTCATCGCGATGGAGTGTGTTTATGTCGAGCCGGTAACGGATGTCTTTGATCATCACTCGACCCCAGCGGGTCGTGTGTTTGATCGCCAGTTTGCTCGACGGCCGCAGGTCGGCGGTCTCACTCATCCAGCAGATCATCGCTTCCATGTCCTGTCCCACATGGGGCCGGTTGGTGACCCTGCACAACATGTCGCCTCGCGAAATGTCGATGTCGTCCTCGAGGCGGATCACAACCGAGTGGGGAGCTGCTGCCTCCTCGATCGAGCCCTCGTAGGTATCGATCGCCGCTATCCGCGAGGTGAATCCCGATGGCAGTACAAGGACCTCGTCGCCGACCCTGAACACTCCCCCGGCAACCTGGCCGGCATATCCGCGGTAATCCTGGAGACCGACCCGATGGGGCCTGATCACGTACTGCACCGGGAATCTGGCGTCGATCAGGTTGTGGTCGGAGCCGATGTGTATCTCTTCCAACAACTCGAGGACGGACGGGCCGTTGAACCAAGGCATATTGGGTGACGCATCGACGACGTTGTCACCGTTCAGAGCGGAGATCGGGACGAACCTGAGGTCGTGGATGTCGAGTTTGGCCGCAAACTCCCTGAACTCGTCGACCACCCTGTCGAAGGCGGCCTCTTCGTAGTTGACCAGGTCCATCTTATTGACGCAGAGAACGAGGTGCGGAACCTGCAGAAGCGACGAGATGAACGCGTGGCGTCGTGTCTGTTCGAGAAGCCCCACCCTGGCGTCGACCAGGACCAACGCGATGTTGGCGGTCGAAGCGCCCGTGACCATGTTCCGGGTGTACTGGGTGTGACCTGGGGTGTCGGCGAGAATGAAGGTCCGCTTCGGGGTGGCGAAATACCGGTACGCCACATCGATCGTGATCCCCTGTTCGCGCTCGGCCCTCAGACCGTCGGTCAACAACGCCAGGTCAACGTAATCGGCACCCCGTCGGCGGCTTGCCTCGGTCACTGCCTCAAGCTGATCCTCAAAAATCTGCTTGGTGTCGAATAACAGCCGCCCGATCAACGTCGACTTGCCGTCGTCGACCGAACCGGTGGTGGCGAGGCGAACGAGTTCGTGCATTAGAAGTAGCCCTCGCGCTTGCGATCCTCCATCGCCGCCTCTGAACTCTTGTCATCGGCCCGGCTCGACCCTCTTTCGCTGATACGGCTGGCGGCGACCTCCGCAATCACGTCTTCGAGTCGAGAGGCGGTCGACTGGACCGCGCCAGTGCAGGTCATGTCACCGACGGTTCGAAACCGAACCGTCGCCACGAACACCTCCTCGGAATCCATCGGTTGAAGGAATGGACTTTCTGCCATGAGCATTCCGTCTCGTTCGAAAACACGGCGGGTGTGGGCGAAATAGACGGACGGCAGCTCGATGTGCTCCCGCAACGTGTATTGCCAGACGTCCATCTCGGTCCAGTTCGATATCGGGAACACACGGAGGTTTTCGCCGCGGCGTTTGCGGGCGTTGTAGATGTTCCACGGTTCAGGTCGCTGGTTTTTTGGGTCCCATTGACCGAACTCGTCGCGGAACGAGAACACCCTCTCCTTGGCCCTTGCCTTCTCCTCATCCCGTCTGGCCCCTCCGAAGAGGAGGTCGAACCCATGTTTCTCGATCGCATTGAGCAGCGTCTCTGTCTGGAGTCGGTTGCGCGACGCTCGCGGTCCGATCTCTTCGGTGACTCTGCCTTCATCGATCGCATCCTGGACAGAAGCCACCACGAGTTCGGTCCCGACCTCGGCCACCGTCCTGTCCCGGAAATCGATCACCTCGGAAAAGTTGTGACCCGTATCGACATGCATCACAGGGAATGGCGGACGGGCAGGGTGAAACGCCTTGATCGCCAATCGCAGCACGACCGCGCTGTCCTTGCCACCGGAGAACAGGACGACCGGTCTCTCCGACTCGGCTACTGCTTCGCGAATGATGTGGATTGACTCGGCTTCGAGAGCGTCGAGGTGACTTAGACGTATGGCCATTTCGCAGGCAGCGTAGACCACATCCGAGATCGAGCAATACGAAGGTTGGTCCGGCGCCCAACATGCCTCGGTATATTGTCGAGCCGATGACCCTGGGTTGGTTTCACATTACGAGCACCATCCTGGTGGTGAGTGGAGGGGCCAAGCTCGCCAACACCAGCAATACCGCGGGCGCCCTGCGGGCGTCCGGACTGCCGGGCGCGCCGGGGCTCGTCCGCTTTCTGGCGATCGTCGAGATTGCGGCCGGAGCCGGGTCGCTGGCCGGTTTGGAAGCTGCGGTGTGGGTGAACGGGGTGCTGTATTTCGGGTTCGCCCTATTCGTGCTCAACGCCGAGATCCGGCGACTTCCGCTCCAATCCTGCGGTTGTTTTGGCAAAAGCGACACCCCCGCAACCTGGGGCCACGTGTTGGTGAACCTCGCTGCGGTCGGTGCAGTCGCCGCCAACGCGATCCAACCGCCTTCGTTGTTGGTGACGCTCGGCGAACAACCGGCGCTGGGACTCCCGTATCTCGGATTTGTCGGGCTCGGCTCCTATCTGGTGATCCTTCTACTTTCCGAACTCCCCGCCACGATGAAACTGGCACGGCAGTGAGCCGGCGCCTGGTCGAACTCGCGGCCGCGGCCTTGGGGTCCCACACCAGCCGGCGTGGTTTTCTGAGACGCATGGCGATGGCGGGATCAGCGATGGTGGCCGCACCATCCGCCTACATCCTGCGGCCGATCTCGCCGATGCAGGCTCTTGTTCTCCCGTCCAACTGTCCCGGCGGGAAATGCGCAGAGGGTTGGACCGAGTTCTGTTGCACATTGACCGGCGTCAACACCTGCCCGCCGGGAACAATCGTTGCCGGCTGGTGGCGCGCCGAAGGCTCTGGGTACTGCTCGGGTGGATCCCGTTATTACATGGATTGCAACTCTTCGAGCTGTGGAGGTTGTGGTTGCGGCTCGAGCGGCACCTGTGGCAACGACTGCGTCGATTGTGCATGCCACTGCACACTTGACCGATGCGACCTGTGGAAAACGTGCTGCACACGTTTCCGATACGGACAATGCAATCAACACGTCTCCTGTGTCGGACCGATCGTCTGCAGGGTGGTCACCTGTGTTCCCCCCTGGGAGTGGGACTCCACCTGCACCAAATCGGATGCCCGTGACGACTTCACCAGAGCCCACGACGCCGCCTGCCTGCGGCCGCCGCTCAAACCGTATCGAGCCCTCGCCGGCGTGGTCAGAGGATCGACCTGGCTGCTCCGTTCGAGTCTCAGCGCGGGCCCCGCGACACAAACTTTCACCCTTGGCGTGACTGGAGACGTCCCACTTGCCGCCGATTGGACCGGCGCCGGCGTGGCGACGCCGGCCGTCGTCCGCGGGGCGCGGCACGGTGCCATCGGAGACCAAACTCTCACCTGGTATGTGCGACAGGTGGAGGGACCGGGCCGGCCCGATCTCATCATCGAATACGGCCTTCCCGGGGACCGCCCGGTAGCCGGCAGCTGGACCGGGAATGGGGTTCACAGCATTGGGGTGGTCCGTGGCAACCAGTGGTTGCTCAAAACGCGCAATGCACCGGGCAACGCCGACATCAGTTTTGTATTTGGGGAACCCGGCGACATTCCGGTGGTCGGTGACTGGGACGGCGACGGCCGCGACGGAATCGGGATGGTGAGGGGAACAACCTGGTATCTGCGCAACACCGCGACCGCGGGTCCGGCCGATCATGTGATCGAGTTCGGCAATGCCGACGCCATCCCAATCGTGGGCGACTGGAACGGAGCCGGATTCGACAGAATCGGTCGTTTCAAAGACGGGAGCTGGACCTACATCAACGAGCTTTCGGCCTCGGCCACGCCTGTTTCGTTCAGTTATGGGATCGCGGGCGATCTTCCCGCCGTCTGGCGAAGGCTGGGCGCTTGATGCTCCCGCTCGTCATCGCCGAGGGAGTTGTGATCGCACTCTTGACGGTGCTTGTCGCCGGCTTGTTGCGAAGCCATGCCGAAATCTTGCGGACTCTCCACAAGATGGGCCAATTGGACGACGAAGGTGCGCCGATTGGCGATGCGGCGCCGCGAGTCCGGCCGCGGCCGGCAGATCCAGTCATGGCAAGGACGATCTCGGGAGTGACGCCGGATGGCGCCGCCGCCTCGATTTCGCTCGACCAGGGCCGTGGGTACACGTTGCTCGCATTCCTTTCTACCGGTTGTACGACGTGCCAACCCTTCTGGAAGGGCATGGCAGAGCAAAAACCGCTGCCTCTGCCAGGGATCAGAACGGTGGTGGTCACCGCGGGTCCCGATAGAGAGTCGCCTGCGGCAGTCGGTGCCCTTGCGACCGCCGCCGCCACAACGATCATGTCGAGTGAAGCCTGGGACAACTTCCGTGTCCCTGCGACGCCCTATTTCCAACTCATCGACACCGGGTCCGGGGTTTCGTTGGGCGAAGGATCTGCGGGATCGTGGCGCCGACTGAATGACCTCATCGAGCGGGCAATTGGCGACGATCGGCACTCGAGCCCCCGCTCGACCGCGGAGCGTCTTCGTGACTCTGAACGTCACCTGGCCGACGCCGGCATCGATCCAGACGACAACGTCCTCTACCGGAAACCGACATGACGATGACCGTCACCTACCTACTCACCATGGCCGTTGCGTTGATCGCGGCCATCCGATCCACCTGGTCGCCTTGAGGAGAGTCGATGCTTTCGAGCATTCACCCGCTCGGTGAGCGGGCACGCAACAACAGATGGGAAACCACAGTTCTCGCATTCAGCTTTGGCGCCGCCCTCACCGGCGCCGCAATCGGCGCTACCGCAGGATGGGCGGGGAGAGTGGTGTTTGATTCTGGGATCTCGACTCTCTGGCCATATGCCATCGTGATCGCAGCGGCGGGGGTTCTCGACCTCCTCGGAGTCAAGGCCCCAGGGCCCCACCGCCAGGTCAACGAGGAGTGGATCGGCCGGCTCCGAGGTTGGGTTTACGGCGGTGCGTTCGGTTCCCAACTCGGGACCGGGGTCACCACGTTTGTCGTCACGTGGGGTGTTTATGCCCTGCTGACGGTCGAGTTTCTCTCCGCCGACCCGTCGGTCGGGGCGGCGGGGGGTGTCGCATTCGGCGTTGGACGATCTCTGTTCATGCTGGCAGCGATGAGAGTCGACAGGCCCAGCCGGCTCGAGGACTTCAACCGCCGACTGGTGGCGCTGGCCCGGCCCGTTCATCTCATGTCGGGAGTGGCGCTGATCGTTGTGGCAGCAGGGTGGATGGCGTGAGGCTCGAAGCCGGCGGACTCACGGTGGAGTTGCCTTCCGGCTGGGAAGGTTCGATCGAACCGGGCGGCGAAACCGTCGGGGGGGCGGTGCGGCCCACCGTCGCCCACCTCGCCAACTACCCGCTTCCGGCGGCACGCGGCGATTATGGCGACGGAGCGGTCGATGCAATGAAGCCAGGAGAAGCCCTGGTTGTCCTGCTCGAGTTCGTGGGAGCGTCGGTGACCCAGCCCTTGTTCCAGAGTGCCGGCTTGCCTCTCCCCCTTCGCAACTCGGATTTCGATCGAAACGCCCTCCAGCGCCGCATCGAAGGACAGGGCGGCTGTCAACGGTTCTTTCAATCCGGAGGGCGTGCCTTTTGTCTGTACGTGGTCGTCGGCAGCTACTTCGACCGCGCAGACGTGATCCCCCAAATCAACGAGCTCCTGGCAACGGTGGCCATCACATGATCCGCAAACGAGCGGTGGCGGTTTTTTTGGCGTTTGCGGTTGTGGCCTTGGCAGTCGCCTGGCCCGACCCTGCCGCGGCATACGACGTCAGCGGTCGCTTCGTCGACGACGACGGCTCCATTTTCGAGGCAGACATCGAGTCGATCGCAGCGGAAGGAATCACACTCGGATGCGGGTTTCGCCTGTTCTGCCCGCTGGTCCCCGTTACCAGAGCCCAGATGGCTTCATTCCTGGTTAGAGCCCTGGATCTGGCACCGGCCTCATCAGGACCTTTCTCCGATATCGGCTTCAGCGCTCATGCGGCAGATATCAACGCATTGGCGGCCGCCGGGATCACCAAGGGGTGTACGGCCACGACGTTCTGTCCTAATTCATCGGTACGTCGCGACGAGATGGCGTCATTCCTGGCGCGGGGGTTCGAACTTGTCGATGCCGTTGCGAACTTCAGCGACATCGCCGGGAATCCGCATACCAGTGCCATCGGTGCCCTGGCTGCTTCGGAGATCACCAAAGGTTGTACTGCAACCACCTATTGCCCGGCCCAAGCGGTAACTCGGGACCAGATGGCGGCGTTTCTCCGACGGGCCCTCGGCCTCCCCCTGGTCTACCCACGGCTCTCACTATCTGACGGACTTCCGGAAAGCTGCACCAAGGACGGGCTCGTCTGCACGGCCAAAGTCTCGATACCCGATCGTCCTTTGTACACATTGTCAGAGGGGGTTTATCACGTTCTTCCCTACACGGCGGCAGAAGAGGCTGCTTTCAACACAGAAGGCACCAAGGTGTCGATCGCGATCGACGGCAGCACCGCCGTCTTACAACAGAGCACGGTGGTGGAATCGACCAGGGCCAACAAGCGATTTGAAGCCTCGATTGCGATGACCAAAGGCGCTCACCGAATCGTGATCCAGTGGTTCTGGCAAGGACAACCCACCAAAACCACCACGGTTGACATCACCGTCGGCTGATCACTCAACCGAGACGAGTTGGCGATCCGAGTTGTTCAAAGACTCACAAACACCTTCGTCGGAGATCACGCAGATGTCCTCGATTCTCACACCAAACCGCTCGGGGAGATAAACACCGGGCTCGATCGAAAAGGCCATCCCCGCCTCCAACCGGCGATCGTTTCCGCGGATCAAATATGGTGGCTCGTGCTCCTCGAGTCCGATCCCATGGCCGAGTCGATGGATGAACTGTGGCCCGAAACCGGCAGCTTCGATCACGCTGCGAGCCGCCCGGTCAACCGCCTCACATGTCTCGCCCGCCTTCGCCGCCAAGCGCCCGCTCTCCTGGGCTTCCAACACTACAGAGTGGACGACGCGCAGATCCACATCCGGCTCGCCAACAACGAAGGTCCTGGTCGTGTCAGAGCAGTATCCCGACATCCGGCCCCCGAAATCAACCACCACTGCATCTCCATCGCCAACCACCCTGCTGCCAGGCTCATGATGCGGAGAAGCTGAGTTTTCGCCTGACGCGACGATCCAGAACAACGCACGGTCGTGGCCTTCCTCGATGGTCAGATCGACGACATCGCGGGCGATCGCCCGTTCGCTCCGGCCACCGAACTGGATCTGAGGGAGCCGCCCCGCCACCCTGTCCACTGCAGCAGAGGCCGCCCTCAACGCAGCCAACTCGGCTGCTTCCTTGCGAATTCGAAGGTCGGCCATCACGGCCGAAGAGGAAACAAATGTGGTCTCGGTCATGCGGGCCATCATCCCCAGCAAGAACATGGCCCAGGTACGGTCGCCCACCGCTGCGACCGAGGGCCGTCCGGCGGCAGAGACGACGGCGCCGATCGCGTCCGTACCTTCCCGCCACGGCTCGATCACGAACGGCCCTGGCTCGACCCTGGCGGCCTCGAGCTCTGGCACCACCAAGACCGGAGGGTTATCAGGGGTCACAACGAGCATCGTGAGGCGCTCCAGCGCCATCGCCTCATACCCGATGAGGTACGGGAGGTCGGCGCCGACGGAAAGCAGGAGGCAATCGATCCCTCGCCGCTCCATCTCGGCACGGGCTCGCTCGACCCTGGCGCCGAAGTCGAAGCTCATGCCCGGCCGATTGTCACAGGGACCGGCTGACCGGCGATGTACTCCATGGCGTTATCCGTCGAATCCTTGGCGTGATAGCTCGACCGGACCAAAGGCCCCGATTCAACGTGGGGGATCCCGATGCCTTCACCAAATCGTTTGTATTCGGCAAACTCGTCGGGATGGACGTAGCGGTGGATCGCCCGATGCCGCGCCGTCGGACGTAGGTACTGCCCGATCGTGACGATGTCGACACCGACCGCCCGCAGATCGGCGAGTGCCCCCAGTACCTCCTCCTTGTTCTCCCCCATCCCCACGATGAGTCCGGACTTGACCAGTCCTTCCGGGTGGATCCAACGGGCCCTGGCCAACAAACTCAACGATCGGCCGTAATTGGCGGAGGTGCGGATCTCGCGCTGCAGCCGAAGCACGGTTTCGGTGTTGTGGTTCAGCACGTCGGGACGCGTCGCCATCAGCGTCTCCAAAGGCCTCCGTTCGCCCTTGAAATCCGGGATCAGGACTTCGATGTCGGTTCCAGGTGATTGGACGCGCGCCTGCCGGATGGTCTCTGCGAAGATCGAAGATCCACCGTCGTCGAGATCGTCGCGGTTGACCGAGGTGATGACTGCATGCTTGAGCTTCATGGCCGCGATCGCCTCGGCCGCTCTGAATGGTTCGAATATGTCGAACTCGGTCGGCTTGCCCGTTGTCACATTGCAGAAGCCGCAGGCCCTGGTGCACTTGTCACCAAGGATCATCAAGGTGGCAGTGCCCATCCCCCAACACTCGTAGATATTGGGACAACCCGCCTCCTCGCACACGGTGTTCAGTTCGAGGCCCCGCATCAGCTTCTTGAGCTCGAGGTAATCGCCGTCGAGCTTGGCGGTGACCTTCATCCAAGGCGGTCGATCCGGTTCCCCCGGGAGGCGGCCTCGAATCAGGACGGGTTCCTCTGATCGCTTTTCTGGCGAGAAGGTCCCCGCTGCGAGCAGACGGTCGACCTCGAAGTCCTCGACCCGACCCTGGCCCCTGGTGAACGCGGCGAGTTGAGTTTCGGATTTCGGATATCCGAAGACTTCGCCAAAATGAGGCAACAGCACCTCCACCGCTTCCTGCAACGTCACTTTTCGACCCAACAGGGCGGTCAGCGAGGTGACCGATCGATCCGAGATTCCGCATGGATTCATCTTCTCGAAGTACGACATCTCCGGGTGCAGGTTGAGTGCAAAGCCGTGCATCGTCACCTGGCGCGACACCCTCACACCGATCGCGGCCACCTTGCCTGCCTTCGTCCAAACGCCGGTAAGGCCGGCCTCGCGCCATGAATCGACGCCAAAGTCGGCAAGCGTCCTGATCAAAACCTCTTCGAGACGCCGGACATATGGCACGACTTGCTTGGGATCGTCCAGCGACAACACCGGATAACCAACCAACTGGCCCGGACCGTGGTAGGTGATGTCGCCACCACGGTCCACATGATGGATCTCGGCGTCGATCGTGCTCAACGAATCGGCATCGACCAGAAGATTGGCTCCGTCACCGTTGCGACCGACGGTGTAGACGTGGGGATGCTCCAGCAGCAATAAGTAGTCGTCGAGGGTGCGCCCTGTGGTCTTGCCCTCGTGAATTGCCCTCTGCAGGTCCCATGCCTCCTCATACGGCAGTCGTCCCAGCCAGCGCGTTCGCAGAAGCCGAATGGAACTCACCGAAGCGACGCCGGTATCGCTCAAGCCAGCTCCTGCTCCCAGTCCCACCCTTCGAGATTCTGCTTGATGCGTTGCAGGAATAGAACAGCGGTGGATCCATCAAAGGCGCGATGGTCCCAGGAAAGACCCAGATACCCGATGTGGCGTATTGCGATCACGTCCTCACCGTCGGCTCCTGTTACTACCGCAGGACGTTTGGTCACGGTGTCTGTCGAGAGAATCCCCACGTTTGGAACGTTGATGACCGGGGCCGACATGAACGACCCAAACGGTCCGGGGTTGGTGATGGTGAAAGTCGAACCCGCGATGTCATCGGGCTCGAGCCTTCCCGCCCGCGCCTTGTCGGCAAGCATTTTGATCTGTCGAGCCAAACCGACGAGACGAAGCCCGTCGGCGTGACGGATCGAGGCGACAACCAGTCCTTTTTGCTGGAGGTCGATTGCGACTCCGAGGTTGACGGAGCGGTGGAATACCGACTTCTTCTCCTCGAGGTAGAAGCTCGAGTTGACCACCGGATACTCGGTGAGAGCATCGATCGTGGCCCTGGCGATGAACGGTAGGTAGGTGAGAGAAAAACCCTCTTCGCTCTTGAAGCGTTCCTTGTGTCGTTGTCTGACCCGCTCCACCCGTTCGTAGTCGACCTCTACCGACGTCCACACATGTACTGCCGTCTGCTTGGCCTTGATCATGTTCTCGCCGATACGAATCCGCAGCCGATCGAGAGGTACAACCTCGTCCTCGTCGGCTGCCGCCACCGGCACCGGGGGCGAGGTCCTCACGGGCGCGGCCGGTGGGGGCAACGGTGCGGGGGGTGCTGCCGGAGCGG
>JBGTHP010000015.1:0-76863 GCA_041746105.1 Acidimicrobiia bacterium | reverse complement strand
CGGTCATGTCCATCGGGGGCAGGCTAGGCGGGAATCTGTGAGTGAATCGATGTGTTGTCCAAAACGAGACCTCAACAGGAGTAAAAAGATCATGGCCAAAGCCGTTTGGAACGGGACCGTCATCGCCGAGAGTGATGAGACCGTCGTCGTCGAAGGAAACCACTACTTCCCGCCTCAGTCGGTTCGCACGGAACTGTTCCAGCCGAACGACAGAACAACGGCGTGCCACTGGAAGGGACTTGCCTCGTATTACGACATCGCCGTCGACGGCGATGTCAACCGGGCTGCTGCCTGGTACTACCCAGAACCGCTGGAGAAAGCTTCCGAGATCAAGGACTACGTTGCCTTCTGGAAGGGAGTCACCGTTTCGTCCTGACCGAGCTGGGCGCCAACCTCCTCGGCGCCCAATTCGTTCTCCGGTCATCCCGGCTGCGGCCGGGATGACCTTTTGTTTTTTGAAGCTGAGGGGCCCCGCCCTGTCGGTCCGGTTGGACAGGAACCCTCCGGATAGCGGCCGAGTACGCTCGACCCATGAGATTTGGATGTTTTGTACCGCAAGGATGGCGCCTCGACCTGGTCGGAATCGAACGCGAAGACCATTGGCCCACCATGTCGAGGGTCGCCTCTTCAATCGAAGACTCCGGCTTTGAGTCCCTTTGGGTCTACGACCACTTCCACACCGTGCCGGTTGCCACCCAAGAGGTGACCTACGAGGCGTGGACTCTGATGGCTGCCCTCGCCACTGTCACCAACACCGTGCGGCTCGGACAGATGTGCACCTCGAACGGCTATCGGTCGCCGGCCTATCTGGCCAAGGTTGCCGCCGGGATCGATGTCATCAGCGGTGGCCGCTTGGAGATGGGGATCGGTGCCGGATGGTATGAGCATGAATATGACGGGTATGGGTACCCATTCCCGAAGCCGTCGGTGCGAATCGGCGAACTCGATGAGGCGGTTCAGATCATGCGCGCCATGTGGACGACCGACGAAGTTCATTTCGACGGAGAGCACTACCAACTGAAAGGCGCAATCTGTCAACCCAAGCCGCTCCAGGAGCCACATGTGCCGCTCTGGGTGGCGGGCGGCGGGGAGAAGCTGACCCTGCGGGTGGCGGCCAAGTATGCGTCCTACACCAACTTCGCCGAGACGACAGAGGAGTTTGCGCACAAATCGGATCTGTTGCGCGGTCATTGCTCTGACGTAGGCCGTGACTTCGACGAGATCGTCCGCAGCAAGAACTTCAACACGGTCTGTGCCGCGACCGATGCCGAGGTTGCAGAGAAATTGGATGGGATCGAAGCCCATTACTCCCGGTTCGTGCCGGCCGAGCGGGCCGCCAGGATCCGTTCGGATGCGGAGCACATGGCAGGGACGCCGGAACAGCTCGTCGCAAAGTTGAAGGCTTGGGAGGCCGTCGGAATGACCTATGGCATCCATTATTTCTTAGAGGCAGCGACCGACACTTCGGGCATCGAGCTGTTTGGACGTGAGGTGATCCCGGCTCTCGCCGGTTGAATCAGCCGATCCCGCCTGAGGTGAAGATCGTTTTGCTGAGCGGTTTGACGATTTCGATCAGCCGTTGCACCCCGTCCGCGCCGATGGCGGTGAGTGGGGCCGCCACGGACTTATCGGTCTGCTCTTCGACTTGTTCGCGCAGGCTGCGCCCGGCGTCGGTTAGTTCCAGTTCTGGTGTAACCCAGCCTTGTTCCACGGTGGCGGCAACGCCGGCTTCCCACTGCTCGTCGGTCCACCCTCGAAGCTTTTTGTAGGAGCCGGGCGGGAAATCGGCAAAACCGGCCGAGGTCACCACCGCCGCGATCGGCCCGATCCCGGCTAGAACAAGGCCGGCAACGTGGCCGTCTCCCCGGAACTCGCGCAGAGTTGACAGATGTTGCCATAGGCGAAGATGCGGCCGGCCCTGCTCAGGGATCGAGGCCGTGGCGGCGGCGAGCGGACGACCGGAGAAGTCGCAGGCCGCGACCGCAGCGCGAGCCAACTCCAAAGCCTCCTCGATCTCCGGTCCGTCGAGAGCGGGTCCGAGAATGCGAAGCAGGGCGCGGTCCACGCCTGCCAGCCGATCGGCGATGGCCCCTTCCGGCGAGATCGAATCCCAGACCGACGGGAGCGCGCGGGCGACAAGCCTGGCACTGAAGGAGAAGAAGGTCGCGGTCACGACCTCTGGACCTACTGCCCCCATCGGTGCGGACCGTGACCCGAAATACGAGTGCCAGTAATGGAGCCCCAAAGCATCGGTATAGGTGGTCCTGGTTTCTGGCGCGAAATAGGAGCATGCGTGATACGCCTCGATGGCTCGGCGTAGTCGAACCGCTTGTGATGTCATCGGCCGATCCTAAAGGTCCTTACGGAGTGGCGGGTTGAGCCCATTCGCCGATGATCGCGATCAGATCGTCACCGTATGACTCGAGCTTGGTTGGACCGATTCCGGGCACCGAGAGCAAACCGGTCTCCGTGGTGGGACGCAACGATGAAAGGGCGTCGAGCGTGGCGTCGTTGAAAATGATGTAGGCGGGAACTGCCAGCCTTTTTGCGGTTTCGGCTCTCCAGCCACGCAGGCGTTGGGCCAGATCGCGGTTGGGGGCAGGGTCACCTGGTACCAATGGGCCTCTGAGTACGTCGACCTCCACTCGTTCACCCCAGGGCACCGCCATCACCGCGCCTGTGTCGATTCGCACCAGAATTCCTGTCACCAGAATCTCTTCGACCAACCCGACAAAACCTCCTGAGAGGCGAATCCGGTTGCCGGTGGCCACGCGTACACCGTTGTCGGGCGTCGATTTGGTCGGGGAGGGGGGCGGGTCCTTGGGAATGGGAGCACTGCCGTCGAGTTCGGCGAGAAAACGAGAGGGGTTGGCTGCGTCGGCCAGAACCACCACCTGGCGGCGTCCGCGGGTCACCGCGACGTGGAAGACGCGCCTTTCCTCTTCGATGTCATCGGACAGTGCATGGGGCATGGAGCCGCGATCCACGCCGAACACGATCACCCTGTCCCATTCGAGCCCCTTTACCCGGTGGATGGTGCTCAACAACACTCCGTCGCTCTGATCTCGCTCCGATAGGACTTGGCGCAGCCAAGGTTCAAACGATCCGGCTTCGGCGTGGAGGTCGGCGCTACGGCGCAGCGCTCGTAGGTCATCCGTTTGTGCCGCCTTGTCGGCTCGTGTGCGACCGGCGTCGAGTGCCGCGGCCGCCCCTTCCAAACCGACTTCATCGATAAGGACGTCGAGCAGATGGGCGGTGTCACCGGCGGCGCCGGCAACGGTTTCGATGTCGTCGCAGAAGCCATTCCATTTGGCGGCCTGTCGCGATTCGAGCATGCGCCCCTGATCGCGAAGCCAGTCGAGGCTCAAGCGCGAGCGCCGGCCAAGGAGATCGGAGGTAAGACGGTTCAGACCCCGAGACGGGCGGCGGATAGCCTCGGACAGATCGGACCTCGAAATGTTGTCAGGGTCCAGAGCTATTCGAATCCAGGCCAGGGCAGCCCGGATGACGGTGCGTTCGAGCAGGCCGGTTCCCAGTGTGCTCTGCATCGGAATCGAGGCGGCGGAGAGCGCGGCCTGTGCCGGGAGGAGTGAAGAGTTCACCCGCGTCAGAATCGCGATGTCTTCGAACTTTGCGCCGTCGAGGTGCCAGTTCGACACAATGTCGGCCGTTTCCCGTCCGAGCGAATTACCTGGATGCAGTCGGGTTTGGAGGCTGGAGGCCTCGGTCGAGACACCGGGTGCGGCCCTGATGACCTTTTCGATTCTCCGACGGTTGTATCCGAGCAAGGTGGCGGCGCCTGTCACGATTGGCTCCGGGCAGCGGTAGTTCACCTCGAGCGGATGTGACGCCGCGCCCGGAAAGAGCCGGTCGAAATCGATCAGGAAACCGGGGTCCGCACCGGCGTACCCGTAGATCACCTGGTCGTCATCACCCACTCCGAAAACATTCAGACCTGGAGACGAAAGCAGGCGGATCAACAGCAGGTATGCGGGCGTCACGTCCTGGAATTCGTCAACCAACATATGACGACACCGGGCCTGCCAGTGTTTGCGGAGAGTGGCATCGGCCAGCAGCGCCTCGATTGCGCCGTAGATCTGCTCATCGTGATCCGCCTCGCGAGCAGACAACAGCCGATCCCGATAACGGGGGAACATCTCGGCGAAATCCGGAACGTCGTCACGTCCCGCCTCAACCTCGGCCGGGGACCGCAAGCTGATCCTCACCTCGGAGAGGGCCTCGAGATATGGCCCGATGCTGTCGGTGTTTGGCCTCTTTACCGTCCGTACCAGCGGCTCGATTCTCTGTCGGACATCTTTCTCCTCCAACAAACCGACTGATCCACGCGCCAATCGTACGATCTCCCATCCCAGCGAGTGCAGCGTGCGAACCTGGATTCCCGGGACTCCGACCAGCCGCTCCTGCATCTCGGCGGCGGCGCGACGGTTGTAGGCGAGGGCGCACACCATTTCCGGCTCGACTCCGTTTTCCTCGACCAGGTGGCGGACGCGGCCGGTCAACACCCTCGTCTTGCCCGACCCGGCAGGGGCGATGATCCGCGCCGGGCCGGCTCCGTGTGCAACCGCCTCTTTTTGGTCGGGTGCGAGGTCACCTACTGGGCCGTTGCTGCGGGGAAGCGGCTGCACCGAGCCGGCCATGACCGACTCGTGGGAGACCACCAACGCATCCACGTCGATTGGTCCCCGAGGCCCGCCATCGATCCAGGCGTCGCGCCCGTCTTCTAGAACAACATCGGTGGACGATCCCGGCACGGCGTTTATCCGGCGGGCTTTGAGGTCCCACCACCAGCGCGGGGGGTTCTGGCGACCGTCGTATGAGTTGTTCCATACGACGAACAACAGCCGCTCCAGCGGAAACAGAAACTCGGGTCCGGCCCGCCAAGGCGTCTCCGATGAGGTCTCGGGGATCGCGAGCCGGTCATCGGGGACTGTCAGTTCTATCACGGTCGGTGTTCTGGCTGCCCACCGCCGGTGGAGGTCATCGATCAACGCCGCAAGTTGGATCGGGTCGTCAAGGGTGATGGCGTCGATTCTGATTCGATCCGCAGACGACCACGGTTCGGGCGCGGTCTCCCCCTCGGCAACCACCACTGATCGCCCCAACTCTGGAGGTCCGGGAAACACCACGGGTCGAGAGGGTACGCCACCACAGCGACATTTCGCCGAGGACGGGGCCGAAGCCTACGCTCGGACGTCGATGGCCATTGTCCTGTTCGACGTTGATGGAACCCTCGTTGATTCGAGAGGTCCCATCCTCACAGCGCATAGAACGGCGTTCATGTCCCTTGGCCTGGAGCCACCCTCCGAAACCGAGCTCTGGCCGCTGGTGGGTCCGCCGCTACGTCAGACAATGACGACGCTGCTGGCGGCACGCCAGGCGGATCCGGCTCTGGTGGAGTCGGTGATCGGGGCCTACCGGCTGGAGTATGGGCCGCTATCGGTGTCCGCAGCCCAATCTTTTCCCGGTGTGCCCGAACTGGTGCTGAGTCTTGCTCAGGATCGCCGGCTCGGAGTCGTGACATCCAAACCGATTTTTTATGCCGGCCCGATCCTCGAAGTGTTGGGATTGGCCGACATGATGGAAATCATGGAAGGACCAGATTTGGCCGAGACCGAACCCAAATCCGTGACCTTGGCGCGCGCCCTCGCAAAGTTGAACTCTCCAGGCGAGCCGACGGTCCTGGTAGGCGATCGCCACCACGACATCGAGGCTGCGGCGACCAACCACATCGCCGCAATCGGCGTCACATGGGGTTTCGGCTCACGAGACGAGTTGGAACTGGCTGGTGCAATGGCGGTGGTCGACGACCCGGCCGACCTCGAATCCGTCCTATTGGATCTCTGACCCGAGTAGGTCGGTGGTTCTGCAGGCCGCGTGCCGCGAACGATCGCCCCAAGACGCTCCGCCCTCTCCTTTCCGGTGGGCGACTGGTTCCAGATTGAGCCGCTGTCGTCGGATCACCGGTTGGTCGGATCGTTTCCTTCGAACAGGTGTGCGTTGTGAAAAAACCCATGCACGGTGAATGGTTGGTCCGCCTCATCCAGGTGGGGTGGATATACCAGCGACGCGGCAACTGCGCCGAGGGCGCAAGCACCTGCGCAGATGGCAAAGGCGATGGGGAAGTTGCCGAGGTCGCCGAGCCACCCGCCCAGGATCGGGAACACGATGCCGCCGGCGCCGTAGGCCAGAAAAACCCACGGATAATTCCGTCCGACCGTCTGGTTGCCGAACTCGTCTGCGGTGAGGGCCGGGAATAGGGCGAAGTTGCCCCCAAAGTTGAAACCGATGAGCGTCGCCCCCAGGTAGAGGAGCCACCGGTTGCCTGCCATAGAGCTGAATGCGGCGAGGAACACAGCCTGGCTGCCAACCATGAGCACCACAGATCGCTTCCGCCCGAATCGGTCGCTCAAGGTGCCCCAAGCAAGTCGTCCGAGCCCGTTGGCGAGGCTGAAGAAGACAGCCATGGCGGTTCCTGCATAGGCGCTGGCGAGGGTGGGGTCGACACCTGAGGCTGTCAACGCCTCGATCGGATAGAGCTTCATCAACCCGATCGACATCAACCCGGCACCGGCACTCACGGCGAACGTCAGGGAGACGAGATGGAACTGAGGGGTCTTCAGCATCGCGGTCGGACGGAAATCTTCTGTTCCGGCTCCGACGGTGCCGGTCGGATGGAAGCCGTCAGGCAGCCAGCCCTCCGGCGGCATTCTCATCCAGCGGCTCCCGACAAAAACCAGCATCCCGAAAGTGACTCCAAACGTTGTGAACGTCGCATCGAGTCCGTATCGGGTTATCAGATTGCCCCATTCACCCGCGATCTTGATCCATCCAAGCGCTCCGAACCCGAAGCCCGCAACGGCGGCACCGGTGATGAAGCCCTTGCGGTCGGGAAACCAGCGCATTCCAACTGCGATCGGTACGACGTAGGCAAGTCCGATTCCGGCGCCTCCGACCAATCCCACCCCCAACAGCACGACCCAGAAGTTGGTGCCGCCCGCCGTCCCTGCGATCACATACCCCGTCCCCAGGGTGAGGCCGCCGGCCACGGCCAGCCACCGGGGACCCCAAGTGCCCAGTTTGCGGCCGGCCAATACCATCGTCACGGCAAAGCTTGCGAGACTCGTCGAGAACACCACCTGGGATTGTGTCTTGGACCAGCCGGCTGCGATCAGCTCCGGTGTGAAGACCGACCATGCGTAGATGGCGCCTAGGCAGAGTTGGATGAGAACGGCGCCAAATACAACGAATGATCTGGACGTGGGCAACGAGACCTCCTGGACTTCTGGCTCTTCCAACTTACGAAGAGTGAAGGAGCCGGCACCAGGGCCGAAGGTCGGAATGAGCGGGGTCGGATGCCGAAGTTTCGAGTGCAACTCCGGAGCCGGTTGTCCCTCCCCGATGACGACCACGTCGAGAAGTCCATCGGCCATGCGGGCCAAGAACCCGGTCGAGTGGATGCGGACGACTCGAGTTGGGTCCTCCCACCAACCCGCGCTGATCAGTCTCTGTGACCCGAGTGGGCGGCGGTCCTCAAGCGACGATGAGTACCGGACAAGGGGCGTGGTGGGCCAACCGGTCGGCCACCGAACCAAGGATGACTCTTTCCATCAACCCCGCCCCGCGACGCCCGATGACGAGGAGGTTTGCGCCAACTGCTTCGCAGTGGGCGCTTATGAGCGTGCTGGGATCACCGAAGTCCTCGATCGAATCCACCTCCACCCCCTGTGTGTCGATGCCGGCGAGCACCTTGTCGAGAACCTCGCGTTGCCCGGCCGCGACCGCTCGCGCCATCGCCTCGGGAGACGGAGGAGCGCCCTCAATCCCCCACCAACCCTCAGGTGGACGGACGACCGTGATCAAGCTCACGCTTCCGCCAAACGCCCGTGCCAGATCGACGGCGTGTTGGGCGGCGTGGATCGATTGTTCCGAACCGTCTACCGCCGCTACCACCTTGGTCGGTTGCCAGGTCATTGAGCTCCTTTCGCTGCCCTGAGAGTACGTCTCTTGGCGGGACTTTCGTAGGGCAATTGGTCTGTCTTGGTGAACCGACGTCTTTTCACCACAATGTCGGACCACAGCGAGGGAGCATTGGTGAACAAACCCAAGGTGGTCGTGTCGGAACCGCTTGCGGATTCGGGCATCGCCGCCCTGCGAGAAGTGTGTGAGGTCGAGGTGGCCGTCGGACTCGACCGCGACGCGCTCCTCCGCACCCTGTCGGACGCCGCCGGACTGGTGGTCCGGTCCGCGACCCAGGTCGATCGAGAACTGCTGGATGCCGCTCCCGTTCTACGTGTCGTGGGCCGAGCCGGGGTGGGAGTGGACAACATCGACGTTGCCGCCGCCACCGCTCGCGGGGTCTTGGTGGTCAACGCGCCCCACGCCAACACCATTTCGGCCGCCGAACACGCGATGGCCCTGATCTTGAGCCAGGCCCGGAACGTTCCGAGGGCTCACGCCAATCTCGTGAGCGGCAATTGGGACCGCAAGAGCTTTGGTGGGGTGGAGCTGTACGGCAAGACCCTGGGCGTGATCGGTATGGGCAAGATCGGGACGCTGGTGGCACAACGATGCCTTGCGTTCGGGATGTCCGTCGTGGCCTTCGACCCCTTCGTGTCAGAAGAAAGAGCCCGCCGTTTCGGTGTCGATTTGGTCGACCTCGATTCTCTTTTTGGCCGGTCGGACTTCATAAGCATCCACCTGCCCAAGACGAAGGAGACTGACGGTCTGCTCGGCAAGGAGAACCTCGCCAAATGCAAAAAAGGGGTGAGGATCGTCAATACCTCCCGGGGCGGCATCATCGACGAGGCCGCCCTCGCCGAATCTATTCGTTCAGGGCATGTCGGTGGAGCAGGGCTCGATGTGTTCGCGGTCGAACCGATTACCGATAGTCCACTTTTTGAGCTTCCGGAGGTGGTCGTGACTCCCCACCTCGGAGCTTCCACCGCCGAGGCCCAGGACAAGGCCGGGACCGACGTCGCCGATGCGGTGGCGGCGGCATTGCGTGGGGAACTGGTCCTGACGGCTGTCAACGTGGATCTGGGTCGCGATGTCAGCGATGAGGTGAGGGCGTTTCTTCCGGTGGCGGAGAACCTTGGTCGTGCTTTTGTTGCGTTGGGCGCCGGCCTTTCCGGCCCGCTGGTGATCAGAGCGGAAGGCAAGATCGCCGGCCAGGAACTGAAGCCGTTGCGGCTGGCGGTTCTCAAGGGGGCACTGTCGGCGGTGTCGACCGAACCCGTTAGTTATGTGAACGCGGCAACAATGGCCGAGGAGCGGGGGATCATCGTCGAGATGGAAGCCTCGGAGGCAAGCGACGAGTATGTCTCATTGCTCCGAGTAGCCGACACCGGCCGCGATGTTTCTCTCGCCGGCACTCTCGCTCGTAAGGGACCGATGATGGTTGAGATTCTCGGTCACGACGTCGAACTGCCTTTCTCCCAGCACATCGTGATCATGCGTAATGACGACACCCCCGGAGTGATCGGTCGCATGGGTACGTACATGGGGTCTATCGGTGTGAATATCGCCAACATGGTCGTGGGAAGATCACGGGTCACCGATGAGGCGGCGATGATGGGTCTCAACATCGACCAGGCTCTCACGGTGGAACAGGTTGAAGGTCTGAGGCAGGTGGCCGGGATCATTGAGGCCAGATCGATCGATCTGGGCTGATCAACCGGTGATCAGCTGAAAACCCCAACCGGCTGCGAGACCATAAACTCCGGCGACGATGTCGTCAGCGGTGATCCCGATCCCGCCATTGAAGCCTTCGGCGAGAGAAACCCCTGGGAAGCGACTCTTGAAGATGTCGGCTGTCCTGAAAACCAGGAAGGCAACGATGGCGGCAGGCAACCCGAGCCCGATCATGGCGACGAGGGTCCCTGCTGCCTCGTCTACCACCACCCACCCAGGGTCGCCCTCCTTCGTGGCAGCCACTCCCGGCGCCGAACCGGGATCGGAACCACCCTCGGCGAAAGGCGCCGACGACCACACGGAGAGTCCGGTCACGACCACTGCCGCCGCCAGCTGAGCCTGCCATCCGGCGCTGATGAGAACCCAGCCAAACAAAAAGGTGAATGCCGCTCCCACGGTCCCAGAACCCATGTCGGAACCCCGGAGTTTTCCCAGAATCAGACCGGTACCGAACCAAGAGGCAATCAGGCGGTGCACGGCCGAGAGCGTAATGCCGGAGGTCGGAGGCGGGGGTAGCCTCCCCGAAAAACCAGGAGAATTGTGCAACCAGAAGACATCGGTCGACTTGTCGTGCCGGAGGATCCACGGGTCCACTCCGGGCGGGTTGTCTACGTCCGCAGCAAGGTCGATCTCGAGGAAGATCGTTATCACCGTTCTTTGTGGATCTTGGAAAACGGTGAACACCGCCAAATCACGAAGGGTCCCGGTGACAGCTCGCCCCGATGGTCTCCGGATGGGCGGCTGCTGGCCTTTCTCCGCTCGGATGGAGAGGCGAAACCCCAGGTGGCGCTGGTCGAGCTCTCGGACGGAGAGCCTAGAACCATCACCGAATTCGATCTGGGAGTCGAAGAAATCGAGTGGTCGCCCAACGGGAACGAATTGGCCGTAATCGCGGTCGAGTGGCTCGAACCGGATATCGATGAGGCGGAGCGGGAACAACGTCCCCGTCGCATCGCTTCGATTGCGTATCGGTACGACGGAAAGGGTTGGCTGGCCGACCGACGTCGGCGGATCTACCTCGTCTCGTTGGAGGGTGTCTGCCGTGCCCTGACCGATGGCGCGTTCGACGAAAGCGAGATCGCCTGGTCGCCCGATGCTTCTCGAGTTGCATTTCTCTCCGATCGGCATCCGCGCCAAGCCCTGGAATTGGGGATCAATGCGTGGGAGATCGATGTCGAATCTGGCGCGATGGCCCTGGCGGTTCCACAACGAGGAATGTGGCGCGTGCCCTCGTATCGGCCCGACGGGCTCCTGCATCTTCTCGGACGTCCCGAGGCTCGCTGGCCGACAACGGCGCACATCTATCGCAGGGAACTGGACGGAAGTCTGAGCGATCTGAGCCTCGATCTCGACCGCAGCCCGATTTCGCTGGCGGCAGGGCCTGCCAGGGTGGCATGGGAAGGGCACACGATGATCACCGGGGTAGAAGATGCCGGCACGTTCGGTGTGCTGTCGGTAGGCCCCGATGGCAGCGCCCAGCGATTGGTCGGAGACGAAAGGGTCGTCACCGGATTCGACGTCGAGGGTGAGCGAATTGTGTCGACGTCCTCGACCACCCTCTCGCCGGGGGAGTTGCATGACGGCGGGCTCGCCGTGACGAGCCTCTCACCCGGCCTCGGGCTGACCGGACCAGAACATTTCCGCGTCGTCTCGGACGGGGTGGAAATCGACGCCTGGGTCCACCTGCCCGAGGGGGATCATCGAGTGCCGGGTTTGCTCAACATCCACGGTGGCCCGTCCAGCCAGTATGGCTTTGGTTTTCTCGACGAATTTGCCGTCTACTCCGGTGCTGGATATGGGGTCATCGCCTGCAATCCGAGAGGATCGTCAGGCCGTGGTGAGGAGTTCGCCCGTGCCGTCACCGGGGAGGGCTGGGGGGTGGTGGACATGGCCGACATCATGGCCGTGCTCGACGAGGCTCTGCGTCGCTTCCCGAGAATCGATGAAAACCGTCTCGGCATCATGGGTGGTTCGTACGGCGGCTTCATGACGGCGTGGATCACCGCCCGCGATCATCGGTTCAAATCGGCGATCGTGGAGCGCGGTCTCCTCTCATGGACGAGTTTTGCCGGCACATCCGATATCGGCGCCAACTTTGGTGCCTCGTACCTGAGCAAAGGGGAGTCGCCGGGTTGGGACCTGATGTGGCGTCAGAGCCCGCTGGCGACAGCAGAAAAGGTGCGCACTCCGACGCTTGTGATCCATTCCGAAGAGGACTGGCGGTGTCCGATCGAGCAAGCGGAGCAATACTTTGCCGTCTTGCTTGCCGGGGGAGTCGAGACCGAGATGCTCCGATTTCCCGGCGAGGGCCACGAGATGAGCCGTTCAGGAAAACCCCGCCACCGGGTGGAACGGTTTCAGGCGATCCTGGATTGGCACCGCAGGTGGCTGAGTTGAACGTCGACAACTACCTACGGCGGATCGACCTCAACGAGCCAAAGAAGCTGAGCGTGGCAACACTTGCCGAACTCCAGCTTGCCCACATGATGGCCGTGCCGTTCGAGAACCTCGACGTGTTTGCCGGAACCCCGGTCAGGACAGGACTCGACTGGAGTTATCCCAAGATCGTTGATGGCAGGCGCGGTGGTTGGTGTTTCGAGATCAATGGCAGTTATGGAGCGCTACTCGAGGCGATCGGTTTCGACGTCTCGTATCACTCGGCGCGCGTCTATGACCCCGATACGGGTGAGCCCGGGCCGCCGCTGGATCATTTGTGCCTGATCGTCGAGGTCGATGGGAGGCGCTGGCTGACGGATCCCGGATTCGGCGATTCTTCCGTCACCCCGGTCGACATCGACGGAGGGATTCAGCAAGGGATACCGCGCTTGATGAACATCGAGCATCGATCCGATGGGATCCACTATCTGGAAGTCGTTGGCGAGTGGGAGCTTCAATATCTGATCGAACCCGGGCCGAAGGGTCTCCGCGATTTCCAGCCACGAAGTGATGCATTGGCCTCGGAGGAGGACGGATACTTCACCCAGAAGCCTTTTGCCACGAGGGCACTGGACGACCTCGGCGGCAGAGTCTGGCTGCTCAAGGATCGGCTGAAGATCAGACACGGGGGAGAAGTCGAAGAGACTCCGGTACCGGCCGGCGAGTGGTCCAATGCACTCGAGCATTGGTTCGGGATCGAGTTCGCTCTCCCGGCGCGATGAGGGGCGCCCTGGGACCTCTAACATCGGACCATGGCTCAGCAGCCCAACATCGAGATCGACCAATCCGATCTGCCGCGTCCCGTGCTCGACACGAGTGCAGCGTCCCGTTGGAGCCCAAGTTCCAAGCCGGGCGTGATCACCTCGCCCGACCAGGTCCCGACCGGAGGAACCTTCGGCACTCCCGGGCCTGACACCGGCTGGGCGCTCAAGATCATCCGCAAGGTCGATCCCCAAAACGACCCGAATCTGGAGGCAGTGCTGGTCGCTCTGATGGCGGCCAGAGCCGCAGCCTTGGGCCGGGCCCCGGTTCCGGGGGACCTGCATGTGGCCAAGCTGTTTTGTGGCATGATCGAAGGCGTTCCCGATGCGCTTTCCGAGCGGCTCGAAAAATGGCTTGCGGCCGTGCCCCACGAAAGATCGAAAGGTCGCACCGCCGTGGCCGACGTCGATCCCGACCTGTTGGCCGAGCATCCTGACCGGATTCGGTGGGCGCTCAACCACGCATTTTGACGCCGGCCCGGCTCGCTAGCGTTCCTCTGACATGAAGATCGTTCGTTTCAAGGCCGGAACCGATATCGCCTATGGCCTGGCCGAGGCCGCGGGCGTGACCGTTTATGTCGGGTCGCCGTTTGTGGCCTGGGAGGCAACAGAAACCCTGCTTCCTTGGGGTTCGGTGCAGCTCCTGGCGCCGGTGCTTCCGTCCAAGGTGGTGTGTGTGGGTAAAAACTACGTCGATCACGCCGATGAGATGGGCGGGACCGTTCCGGAGGAGCCGCTGATATTCATGAAGCCGGCCACCTCGGTGGTTGGTCCCGATTCCCGAGTGGTTTATCCAACCATCTCGAGTGAGGTACATCATGAGGCGGAGTTGGCCGTCGTTATCGGAAGAGTTGCCAGGAACGTCAAGGCAGAAGACGCCAATCAATTCATCTTCGGATACACCGCAGCCAACGATGTCACGGCCCGTGATCTCCAACGCAAGGACGGCCAATGGACCAGAGCCAAAAGTTTCGACACGTTTTGTCCGCTGGGGCCAGCGATCGAGACAGAACTCGACCCCCTCGAGCGGCTCGCGGTCATTGCCAGAGTGAACGGCGAGGTCAAACAGGCCGGCTTCACCTCTGACATGGTTTTTGGCGTTGCCGAGATCCTCGAGTTTGTCACCCAGGTCATGACTCTCCTCCCTGGCGATGTGATCTTGACCGGGACTCCTTCTGGTGTGGGCCCTGTACTCCCTGGCGACGTGATGGAGATCGAAGTGGACGGCATCGGGACTCTGGCAAATCGGGTGGTGTCACGATGAGCGTGCGAGTCAGAATTGCTCCTTCCCCGACGGGATATGTCCATGTCGGCAACGTCAGGGCGGCATTGTTCAATTGGCTGTTCGCCCGTCACCACGGTGGCGTGTTCATCCTTCGGGTCGACGACACCGACCTCGAGCGCTCCGACAGGGTCTACGAAGACGACATCAAGGCCGGCTTCGACTGGCTGGGGCTCGACTGGGATGAAGGGGTCGATGTCGGTGGACCGCATGGGAGCTATCGCCAGTCCGACCGGTTCGATCATTATCGACAGGCAGCCCTTGATCTGGTGGGTCGAGACCTCGCCTACTTCGACGATCGTTCGCCAGAGGAACTCGAGGCGTTGCGCCAAAGAGCCACAGCAGAGAAGAAACACCCGAACTCATACATCCGCCGACCAGAGCGAACTGCCACTTCCGGGGCGATTCGCTTTTCGGTCCCCCAGGATGCTCCCGTCACCTTTCACGACTTGGTCAGGGACGACATGGTCTTCGAAGCCGAAACAGTGGATGACTTTGTGATCCTGCGATCGGACGGGGCTCCGACCTATCACCTTGCCTCAACCGTCGATGACGTCGACTACCGGATTTCCCATGTGGCCAGAGGTGAAGACCTGTTGTCCTCGACGCCGAAACACATCCTGTTGACCAGGGCCCTCGGTGGGTCGGTCCCCACCTACGCCCATCTTCCTCTTTTGTTTGGTCCGGACGGCAAAAAACTCTCGAAGAGGCACGGCGACACTTCGCTGAAGGCGTATCGCGAAGGCGGGTATCTCCCGGCGGCAATGCTCAACTTCCTGTCGATTCTGGGTTGGTCGATCGGATCAGACCGGACGATCTTCACGGTGCAAGAGGCAATTGCGGCTTTCGATCTCGAGAACGTTTCCAAGGGCTCCGCCATATTCGACCTCGACAAGCTCGCTTGGATCAATGGCGAATACATCAGGGCCTTGTCGGCGGATTCCTTCCGTGAAATGATCCAGGCCCCGCTCGAGAGCGAATTCGGGAGGCCGTTCTCGGATGAAGAATGGACGCGCGTTACACTGGTATTGCCGCTGGTGCAGGAGCGGACCAAGTTCTTGACCGAGGTTCCGAGCCAGCTTCGATTTTTGATCGACGAGGATCTGACGTTCGACCGGGATTCCTGGGAAAAGATCATGACCAAGGAAGGTGTTGCCGATATTTTGCGGGTGGCCCAAATCCGACTGGGCGGTCAGGGCGATTTCGACGCAGCGGCGGTCGAGGCGGCGTTACGGGCGATGCTCGAAGAACTCGAGGTTGGTGCCAAGAAGGGTCTGCAGCCGGTGAGAGTCGCGGTCACGGGATCGGCGATCTCGCCGCCGTTGTTCGAGTCGGTCGCCGCGCTCGGACGAGAAACAACACTGGCCAGGATTCAAGAGTCATTGGAGCGATTGTGAAAGAGTTGGATCGGTATCGGTCGGGAATGGCCGCGGTCGAAAAGGCCCTGGCCGGGGTCACTGACGACGAGTTGGACAACAAACCGCCGACAGGCTGGTCCGCTCGCTGGGTGGTACACCACCTGGCCGACTCGGAGACCCGCAGTTCGATCAGATTGCGACAGCTGTTGACAGAAGATGAGCCATTGATCCAGGGCTACGACGAATCTTCTTACGGCACCCTTCTCTGGTACGACCGCCCGATCGCAGGCTCGCTACAGATGCTGAGGGCAGTCCGAGAAGCGAATCTGGAGATTCTCGAACGTCTGACGGAACCAGACCTCGATCGGTCGGGGACCCACACCGAGAGCGGGCGTTACACGCTGGCCGATTGGGTGAGGATCTACTCCGAGCATGCCCATGAACACGCCGGTCAGATTTCGAGGGCTCGAGCCGGTCTCGATTGAAGACCGGGGAGTGAGTCATCGATCTGGCGATTCAGAGGCCCGTCGCTAGCATGTCGTGACCCCTGGCCCCGTCGTCCAGCGGTCTAGGACGCCGGCCTTTCAAGCCGGAAACGCCAGTTCGAACCTGGTCGGGGCTGCTTAGGTCTTCTCAATGAGTGTTCTTGTCTTCAATCGTTTCGCGGCAACTCTCGCCCTCGCCACACTGGCAGGGGCGGTGCTTCTGATCCTCCCTTCGTTGCGGGCGCGACTGGCCAGTCGGACGCCGTCGCTGAGTGCGGCCCTCGCCGTGGCGTTGGTGTCGACGCTCGGCTCGCTCGCATATTCGGAGATCTATCACTTCGAGCCGTGCCGTCTGTGCTGGTATCAGCGGATCGCGATGTATCCGCTGGTCCTGCTTCTGGGCCTCGGGTTGTTCCGAAGAGATCGGGCGGTGGCGCCGTACGCTGCCGTTCAGGCCGGGGTCGGCGGGCTGATCTCGGCATACCATTACACCCTTCAGACCTTTCCCGGTCTTGGGGATGGGGCATGTTCGGTGGGGGTGCCCTGCTCGGCGAAATATGTCAATGAGTTCGGGTTTGTGTCCATTCCCTTGATGGCGTTCGCCGGGTTTTTCTTCATTGTCGTGATCCTCTTGTCAGGAAGGACTGAATCATGAGTAGATACATCAAGGCATGGCCGGTTTGGTTGGGGGCCGCGGCCGTGGCTGCTGCCCTCGTTTTTGCGTTCACCACCGCCGGTGGTCCAACTGCAACGACCATTGCCGCCAGTGAGATCGCGGTAGAAGGGTTGCCGCTCCCCCAACTGGTCGATCCCACCGCGGATTCTGCGGTCGGTCAGCCTTCGCCGGTCGTCTCTGGCACCGGTCTCGATGGCGAGCCAATCACCATCGGCCAGGGTGGCCGGCCGAGCGTTGTCCTGTTTGTGGCGCATTGGTGTTCGCACTGTCAAGCCGAGGTGCCACGCGTGCAGGCCTACGTCGACGAGGGTGGAACCTCGGGCGTCGACATCGCCACTGTGGCTACCTCGAATGCTCCCGACCGTCCCAACTATCCGGCGGCGGACTGGCTGGTGCGGGAGAACTGGACGTCACCGGTCCTCCTCGACGACGACTCGGGGTCCGTCGCCCAGGCGTTCGGGTTGTCTGCGTTTCCGTTTTTTGTGGTTCTGGATGCGAGCGGCGAGGTGGTGTTGAGAGTGAGCGGCGAACTCAATCGGACCGCCCTGCAGACTCTGTTCGAGATCGCCAGGACCAGCTGATCGAAGCACTGATTGACTCCTGCGGTCAATACCGGTGACCGGGGTGCCGTTGGTGCCAGGTCCGAGACTCCCGATTTCCCACCGAAAGGACCGCCCGATGACGAGACTGAACCTCGTGGCGCCTCCCAAACCCATGATCGAGACTCTGTTCAAGTCTCGTCGAATTCGGCCCGATAGAGGATTCATGCACCATCCGGGGAGAAGGCGCTCGAGCATTGTTTTGACCGTCATCGGTCTGTTCGCGGCCGTGGTGGCGGGACCCCTACCTGCTTTCGCCGCCGACTTCGACCCCAACACCATCATCTTCCCGGTAGTCGGTGACGTCACTTTCATCGATGACTTTGGCAGTCCTCGTTCCAGCGGGAGGACCCATGAAGGAACCGACATAATGTCAAACGGCGTCAAGGGTTTGCCTGTCGTGGCGCCGGCCGACGGCGTCGTCGGTTGGATTGGGTCGACGTGTTGTTATTTCGAGATCGACCACGGCGGAGGCTGGACGACGTGGTACATCCACCTCAACAACGACACCCAGGGAACCGACGACGGGCTCGGGTGGGGGATCGCAGATGGACTGAGCACCGGAACCCCGGTGGTCGCGGGCCAGTTGATCGGGTGGGTAGGTGACAGCGGCAATGCAGAGGAAGCCGGTCCCCACTTGCACTTCGAGATCCGCAAGGACGGCGTCGCGATCAATGCCTATCCGTATCTGGTGACGGCTCCTCGTCTTGCCGCACCCGGAGCCGCACCGATCTCGGTTGGCCAGTTCACAGATGACAACGGCTCCCCCCACGAGGCCGACATCGAGGTTATGTATGCGCTGGGTGTCACCTACGGCTGTAACCCAGAAGGCACGCTCTATTGCCCCCATGACATGATCACCCGGGGCCAGATCGCAGCATTCATCAGTCGCTTCTTCGCCCTCGCCCCGGCCGGCACCGATTATTTCGGAGACGACGACGGATCGATTTTCAACGAGGACATCAACGCGGTGATGGCGGCCGGAATCGGGTTTGGATGCGGGCCGACCAATTTCTGTCCCGATCAGCCTCTGCTTCGTGACGAGATGGCCGAAATGTTGGTCAGGGCTTTTGGCGTCGGCCCAGCCTCACAAGACTATTTCTACGACGATGCATCGAGTGCATACCAACCTGCGATCAATGCTCTTTTCCTTGCGGGGATCACCTACGGGTGCGACCCCGATGACGCCGGCCTTTTCTGCCCTGACCGACCTTTGACCCGAGCAGAAATGGCATCGTTTTTCGTCAGGTCGATGAACTCCTGACGACTGTCCGGATCGCCCGGTTCAGTCCCTTTCGTCGAGAGCCATGACCTTTGCCAGTCGGCGAACGTGGCGGTCCTCCTGGCTGAACTGTGCTCCGGCAAAAGCTTCGACGAGTTCGAGCGCCACGGCTTCGCCGATGACCCGACTACCCAAACACAAGACGTTCACGTCGTCGTGTTCGACCGCTTGATGAGCGGTGTAGGTGTCGTGGGCAACGGCCGCACGAATCCCCTTGATCTTGTTGGCGGCGACGCAGGCCCCGGCGCCGGACCCGCAGATCACGATGCCCCGGTCGGCCCTGCCGTCGACAACTGCTCGGCTCACCGCGGCGGCGAAATCCGGGTAGTCGACAGACTCGTCACTGTGGGTACCAAGGTCGAACACGGTCAGACCGAGTTCGGCGAGGTGGCGGGCGACGGTCTGTTTGAGGGCGAAGCCGGCGTGGTCGGCTCCGAGGGCGATTCGCATGCGGGCAGCGTAGTCGCCGGGCTCGCTCCGCCCGCGCCGTAGACTTTGGGAAATGTCCGACTTTGTAATCACTGGTGGTGCGCCCTTGCGGGGAACGGTCGGGGTGTTCGGCGCAAAAAACGCCGTTCTCAAGGAGATGGCGGCCATGCTGCTGGCACCAGGGCGATATCACTTGAACAACGTGCCGTCTATCACGGACGTTGAGTTGATGGCCGATGTTCTGCGTCACGCCGGTGCCCATTGCACGATAAGTGACCACAAGGTGTCGGTTTCGATGCCGGCCGAGATCCAACCAGAGGCCCCGATCGAACTGGTGAGGGCGATGCGGGCCTCGATTGTGGTGCTGGGCCCGATGCTGGCCCGGTGCGGGGAGGCGCGAGTCGCGTTGCCAGGAGGCGACGACCTCGGATCGCGGCCGATCGACATGCATCTGGGAGGACTCGAGGCGATGGGGGCGGAGTTCGATTTGGTACATGGCGTGTTGGTGGCAACCGCCCCCAAAGGACTCAGAGGGGCCGAGGTCGAGCTTCCGTTTCCGAGCGTGGGCGCCACCGAGAACATCCTTCTCGCCGGGGTCTTGGCAGAAGGCGAGACCGTGATCGTGAATGCTGCTCGCGAACCGGAGATAGAGGACCTCGCGCAGATGTTGGTGGCGATGGGAGCGAAAATCACCGGGGCCGGGACCGCGTTGATCCACGTCAGCGGGGTCAATGAGCTGACGGCCGTCACACATGAGGTCATCCCCGATCGGTTGGAAGCAGGAACTTTTGCAGTCGCCGGCGCCATCACGGCAGGCGACGTGACCGTCACCGGGTGTAATCCCACCTATCTCCGGGTTGAGCTGAACAAGCTGGAAGAAGCCGGTTGTGACGTTGAGCGGGGCGATGGATGGCTCAGAGTGAGCGGTCCTCCAAGACCACGCCCCGTCGATTTTGCAACACTGCCGTATCCCGGCTTTCACACCGACATGCAGCCCCAGATGGTGGCGTTCCTGGCCGTGGCCGATGGTACGTCGGTGATCACAGAAAACCTCTACGACGCCCGCTTCCGTTACATCGGCGAACTGGCGCGAATGGGAGCCGATATCTCCACCGAATGGCAGCACGCGGTGATTCGGGGCGTGGATCAATTGAGCGGATGTCCGGTTCTGGCCCACGACATCAGGGCAGGAGCGGCTTTGGTCCTGGCAGGCATGAGGGCTGACGGGGTGACGGTCGTCGGCGATGGGCATCACGTCGATCGCGGGTATGAGGACTTTGCCGAGCGGCTGGTACGGCTGGGAGCCGACATAAAGCGCACATGACCGATCGGAGCGAACGAAGGCGTCCTCGGTGGGTGTGGTTGGCTGTGGTGGCGACGATCGCAACCATCACGCCGGGAGCGGTGTCTGCTCAAACTGTCGAAGAACAGGTGTTTGCCAGGAGAGTCGAACTGGTGCCGGCCTCGGGAACCGTGATTGGGTTCGAAGACCGGCGTTACCGCGGACTGATGATCGTGTCTGGACACGACGACGGATTGGCGCTCGGAGAGCAGGCGACCGTCGACCGCTACCTCGAAGGCATCGCAGAGGTGCCTTTCGGATGGGAGATGGAAGCCCTGCGCACCCAGGCCGTGGCTGCCCGCACTTATCTTTCGTGGACACTGGCGCGTGGCCGCACCAGCAGCGGCGCTCGCTACGGATACGACATCTGCGCAACGACCGCATGCCAGGTGTACTCCGGAGTTGGGTTGGTCGAAGGGCCCCAGGGAGAGAGGTGGCGCGAGGCAGTGGAGTCAACCGCCGATGAGATCTTGGTATTTGAAGGCAGCCCGGCACAGGCGTTGTACTCATCGACCTCGGGGGGACGGACGCGAAATGTGGAGGACGTCTTTCCCGGTGCCACGGCGGTGCCGTACCTGCGCGCGGTGGCCTCCCCTGATGAGGACTCGCCATTTGTGTCTTGGGGTTTCAACCTCACCGGTCCGCAGACCAACCTCCTATTCGCAGAAGCGGGCCTTGGCGTCGGAGAGATCTCATCGATCGTCAACAACCAACCTGGCGATGGTGAAGGTTCGTGGACGATCAGGGTGGTGTCGGCGGGGGCCGACACCACGACCAAAACTTGGGAACTGCGGACGATGCTCAACCGGGCGGCGTCGGTTCTGCCCGATGTTCTGCCCAGCATGCGTCCTAATGGGAGGCGCTACCCGCAGACCATCCTTTCGCCCAACTTCGAGATCAATGAGGTGCCAGGCTGGATCATGACCTACAGCGGTCCGCCCTTGTATTACCCGGCGTATCGCTTTGAGGGCAACGGTTGGGGCCATAACGTGGGCATGAGCCAGTACGGGGCCCAGGCGATGGCGGAAGGCGGTGCGTTGTACCCGGAGATTCTCGCTCACTTCTACGGCGGGTTGCGGCCGGAACCCGCCGGCGACCTGCTCCCAAGCGACGTGATCGTCGGATTGGCCACCGAACGCCAACAAGTGGCGCTCACTGCCGACGGACCTGTGACTGTGATCGCCGACGGGCAGGTGATCGGCGCCGGGGTATTGGGTGATTGGGCGTTCGAAGCAAGTGGTTCTGGAGTTGTCATCACTCCGCCTACCGGACTCGGATTGACCCCTGGTGTTTCCGACGTTCGGTTCCGAAATGGGGTGGTGGCATTCGACCTCAACACAACCGCCTTGGTCGAAGTCAATCAAAAAGGTGCGGCTCTGCGTCGGCCTGGGGGCCTCGTATATGCGCTGAAACCCGGTTCGACGGTAGTGACGATCACTCTTTCGGATTCCAAGATCACCCGCACGTTCACGCTCAGGGTCCCGCCGGAATACCGGTCTCCGGATTCTGGTTGAATGCTGCGAGACTTGTATCGTCTCGGTGACAACCATGCAAGAAGTGACAATCCGCACCCAAACCCAGGGAAGTTCTCAGATCGACCTTTCCTTGCTCGAGCAAACGCTCGAGTACATACGACCTGCGATCCAGATGGATGGCGGCGACATCGTGCTGCTCGGCACCGACGGCGGGACGGTCAATCTTCAGATGGTGGGGGCGTGTGGGGGTTGTCCCATGTCGATGATGACCCTCAAGGCCGGAATCGAACGGATTCTCAAGGATCGTGTTCCTGGCGTCGAAGAAGTCAACGCAGAGGCGTGACCGCCGGCTCGAGCTGAGGCTCATCGTTTTCTAATGACCTGGTGCCAACATGCACCCTTGTGAAGGCCCACATCCTCGTCGTCGAAGATGACCATCGAATCGCCGCCTCGATCAAGCGGGCCCTGGCATACGCCGGTCATACGGTTTCGATCGTTTCCGACGGGAATGCGGCGCTGGCGGCGGCCGCCGAGATCCAACCGAGTCTGATGTTGTTGGACGTGATGCTGCCTGGCATGGACGGATTCGAGGTCTGCAGACGAGTCAGGGCGGCCGGCGACAACTATCCCATCCTCATGTTGACCGCTCTCGACGATGTCGCCGATCGCGTCGAGGGCCTCGACGCCGGCGCTGACGACTACCTCGCAAAACCCTTCGCTCACGACGAACTCCTGGCGAGAGTCAGGGCGCTGTTACGCCGGGTTGGGTCGGACAGCCATGAGCGGTTGCGGTTTGATCGCCTCGAAATGGATGTCGAATCGATGGAGGTCAGGCTCGGGTCTCGAGAGATCGACCTGACGGCGCTCGAGTTTCGACTTCTCGAGTTTTTTCTCCGCAATCCGAGAGTGGTGCTGGCGCGGCATCGGATTCTGACCGAGGTCTGGGGGACTCGACGTTGATACGTCGTCGAACGTGGTCGACGTATACATCCGGTACCTCCGCCAGAAACTCGGCCCAGAGGATGGCGGTCGCCTGATCCAGACGGTGCGTGGGGCAGGCTATGTGCTGAAAGCCTTCGAATGAGATGGCGTCTTGCACGCTCGGGGATCCTGGTTGCGATCGTCACAATGATTGTCTTCTGGATTCTCATCTCGACTCTCGCCAGAGGCGGAATCGCCGAAGACCAGCGCAAATCACTGATCGCATTGGCCGGGGAGGCAGCGAACTCGGGTCCGATCGTCGCCTCGTTTCCTCAGGTCGTCACCGATGTTTCTTCAGACACATCGGCATTTGTTGTCCTGGTGGAGGCTGACGGGACGGTTGCGTATTCGACTGCCGTTGTCGATGGAGAAGTGCCCAGAATTCCGGCGGCGGTGATCGTGGAGGCGCTGGAGACCGGTTCCTCGAGCGCAGAATTTCGGATCGGACCCGACCTGTTGGTGGTGGCGGAGGCGATTCGGTGGGAAAAGCCGAACCCGGGCGTTGCGATCGCAGCCCAACTCGGCCGGTTTCGCCAGGAGCAGCTCGCCGGGGTCCAATCGGTTCTTGCCGTGTCCACTCTGCTGACTCTGCTGGCTGCCGCCATCGTTTCCTGGCAGGTCGCAGGGCGCGCATTACGACCGCTCAAGGCGATGGTTGCGACCACTGACGAGATCGCGAGGACGGGTGACATCTCGCGTCGCCTCGAGCCTGCTCGGCGCAAAGATGAAGTGGAGAGTCTGACCTCCAGCTTCAATCGAATGCTTGACCGGTTGGAGGAGTCTTCGAACCTGCTCGAATCGAGTCTCGAACGCCAAAGGCGTTTTGTAGCCGACGCCGGGCACGAGCTGAGAACCCCGCTGACATCGATCAGGTCGAATGCCGGATTCCTCGCAGAAAATCCCGAGGCAGACGAAACAGACCGCGTCGCCGCGATCTCGGATGTGCTGGCCGAGTCGGAGAGGATGGCGGGTTTGGTCTCAGACCTGTTGATGCTGGCTCGACGGGATGCCCGGCGACCGATCGAGCGCTCACCGGTGGCTCTCGATCGGCTGGCGAGCAAGGTCGCCGGCATCGCCAAAGGAGACATAACGGTTTCGGGTGGTGCCACCGTTGAGGGGGATGAAGGCCTCCTCGAGAGGCTGATCTGGATTCTCGTCGACAATGCCTTGCGGCACGGTCAGCCGCCCGTGATCATCGACATTTCGACTATTTCCGACGGCGTTGTCCTCGCGGTCGAGGACCACGGTGGAGGAATCTCCGAGGTTGACCGCGACCTTGTCTTCGAACGGTTCTATCGACTGGACGCTGCCCGATCTGACTCTGGTTCGGGGCTGGGGCTTGCGATTGCCTCCGAGATTGCCGCCGCCCATGGAGGCGCCATTCGCGCCGAGTCGGGATCGACCGGCGGGGCGCGGTTTGTGGTTTCGATCCCAACTCTCATCGTTGGCTAATCCGGAGCCAATCGGGCTCTAATCGGGCGCTGCGATCTTGTGGGCATGGAAACAACTGCACCTGCCTTGCCTGCGAAAACTGATGTGCTGACTCCGCTTCTCGCCGTTCAGGCGGCCGTTCTTCTGGTGGCGACTTTCGAAGCCCTGGTTTTCACGATGGCGTTTGGCAGCCTCTCGCCGGTGGTCGGCTTCACGGCATTGGCATTCCTCTTGATTGCAGCTGGTTTGGGACGATCGATGTCTCGGCGGCGACTGCTGTGGCTCCGCCGGCTGCAGCGTCTCTTTTTGGCGACGGCACTCATCGATCTCGGTCTTGCGATCTTCATGGCCCAACGACTGTTGGAGCCGGTGTCCCTTCTGACCCGGCTGGCACTTCCGCTCTACATCACGAGAACCCTGACCGGTCGTCTCAGAGAGGATTCATGATGGCCTATACCGCCTCACCCATGTATTCGTTCATCGGTGATCACCTCTATGGCATCGTCTTGCCATTGCTCGTTGCGGCTTCGGTCTGGGTCATATCTCGGCTGCGGCCGGGGAACGCATACATCCGGCGATATCGCTCCATGGACCCACGGCGGCGCCTGTTGGTCTGGGTCCTCATGTTGGATGGGAGCCTGCATCTGGGTCTGGCGCCCGAACATGGTCCTCTGTGGGGAGCCGGTTTCCTCCTTTTCGGGCTGTGGGAGATCGCGCTGGTCGGCAGGGTTCTCGGTGGGCGGGAATCCTGGCGCAGGATCGGATGGGCCGCCGGGCTCGGCCTGATTGCCTACACCGTTGTGTCAGCCGGCGGAACCAGCCCCGACCAGCTTGGCCTTTTGAGCAAGTTGTTGGAGCTGACGATGCTCGCATTGGCGCTTGCGCCGCGCCATGACCGACGGCTCTCTCGCACCCGGTACACGTTCGGTGTGTCGGTGATGGCGGTGATCGTGAGACTGGAAGTTGGGCAGGCGCTTTCGGGGCCGGCGGGCACGGCCACACCCCCGGCGAGACCCCGACCCCAGGGGTGCTGCTTCCGATTATGGAGGTCCGGCCAACAACCCCCGAGGAGGTTGCAGCCTCGGCGTCTCTCCACCAGCGCGTCGTAGCCGAGCTCAAACCTCTCCAGACGCTCGAGGCCGCCGCCGCTGCCGGCTACGTGGTCGACGACCTCGCCCGGCGGGGGTACCACGCCGACAACCCCGACTACAAGAACGATGGGAGGGTCCTCGACCCGGCGGCACCAGAAACGTTGGTCTTTGCGGCCGGGCCCGATGGACCTGTTCTCGTGGGTGCCATGTTCCAGATGGATGAAATCGGTGCCTCCGGGCCGGCCCCAGGTGGACCGCTGACCGTGTGGCATGCCCACGATCACGTCTGTTTTGCCTTGACGCCTCCGTCACTGGCAGGGTTGACGGGGCCATTTGGTACCTGTCCCATCGGGTCGATCACTCTGCCAGTCACCAACGAGATGATCCATGTCTGGACTCTTCCAGGCGCTCCAGAACCTTTTGGAGACCTCGACGACGAATGGCTGGCCGAATACCTGGCCGCGCTCGGTTGAAGCTCGGTTGTGCCGCCGGGATCTACGCTACGGGTCGTGGCGGATTCCTCGGATCTTTTGGTATCGACCAGAAATGGCGACAAACGCTCTCTGGCGAGATTGATCACGCTGCTCGAGGCCGGCGATGGCGATTCGGTTCTCCCCGATCTCTACGCGGCCGGAGGCAATGCGTGGGTGACCGGTATCACCGGCCCCCCGGGGGCGGGAAAGTCCACGCTGACCGACCGGCTCATCGAGCAATACCGGAATGACGGCCTGACCGTAGCCGCAGTTGCGGTTGACCCTTCGAGTCCATTCAGCGGGGGAGCGCTACTCGGGGATCGTCTTCGGATGCAACGACACGTTTCCGACGAAGGCGTCTTTGTCCGTTCGATGTCGAGCCGGGGTCGGCTCGGCGGCCTTGCCGATTCCACATCGAAGGTGGTCGTGGCCCTCGACGCCGCCGGTGTCGACATTGTGATCGTGGAGACGGTCGGTGTCGGTCAGAGTGAGGTGGAGATAGCCGAGTTGGCCGATACCACGGTCGTGGTGCTCCCGCCTCGGTCGGGTGACGATATCCAGGCCGCCAAAGCGGGATTGCTCGAGGTCGCCCAGGTTCTTTGTATCAACAAGGCAGATCTCGGCGGTGCCGACGAGATGGTTCGACATCTGGTCCAGATGCTCGAACTTGGCCCGCAAGTGGGCTGGCGAGTACCCGTCGTGACCTGCTCCGCAGGAATGGGCACCGATATCGATCTCGTCTCGAAAGCGGTGGCAGACCATCGAGCCTGGCTCGAGCCGAATCTGATCGCCGATCGCCGTGATCGGACGGTGCGTCTCACCCTGCGAGCGCTGGTATCGCGGTTGGAGGGTGAGGTCATGCACCGCGATCTGCCACCCGAAATGCTCGAAGACCTTGCGGCCCGGCGATTGGATCCATGGAGCGCGGCTCGTCGCCTTGCCGGCGGCTAACCCATGTCAAGCTCGGCTTGAGCTGCAGCCAACCGGGCGACGTGGACTCTGGGCGTAGAGCACGAGACGTAGTCGAGACCGACCTCGCGACAGAACCTGATCGAGGCAGGATCGCCTCCGTGTTCCCCGCACACTCCGAGAACGATATCCGGGTTGCCTTCTCTACCCTCCTTCACCGCCACCCGGATGAGGCGGCCGACGCCGTCGAGGTCGATCGTCTGGAATGGGTCGACGGTGAGGATTCCTTGCTCGAGGTAATCACGAAGGAACAGACTCTCTGCATCGTCGCGCGACAGGCCGAAGGTCATCTGGGTCAAGTCGTTTGTTCCGAAGGAAAAGAACTCGGCGATGTGTGAGAGCTCCGTCGCGATGAGAGCCGCCCGCGGGAGCTCGATCATCGTGCCGATCGGTATCTTCCGCTCGAGTCCGTGAACTTCGACTCTGGCTTCGATCATCTCCCGCATGCGTCGCAGCTCCTCTGTGGTCGACACCAGGGGGATCATCAGCTCGAGGTGGGGGTCTCCACCCGCATCGAGTCTTCGTTTCACCGCGGTGATGGCGGCGTCAACCTGCATCAGGTAGAGATCGTCGACGATCAACCCGAGTCTGACGCCACGCAGCCCCAGCATCGGGTTGTCCTCGGCCCATCTTGAAACCTGGACCAAGAGATCCTCGAGATCCGCCGCGTCCTCGCCCCTTTTTGCGCGGTTGATCATGTCGCGTTCGATGTCGAGCGGTCGTGGTAGGAATTCATGGAGTGGCGGATCGAGCAGCCTGACGACCACCGGCAGGCCGTCCATCGCGGCGAGGATGCCTTCAAAGTCGTCTGTTTGGAGTGTCTGGAGCGACTCGAGCGCCTTGCGCCGCAGGCCGCGGTCGTCGGCAAGGATGATGTCCTGGACGATCCCGAGTCGTTCGCCTAGAAACATGTGCTCTGTCCTGGCGAGCCCTATACCTTCCGCACCGTGATCGCGCGCCTTTCGAGCATCGGCCGGAGTATCGGCGTTGGCCCGCACTCCCATGGTCCTCACCTCGTCGGCCCATTCGAGGAGATGGGTCAGTTCTGGGGTCGGTCTTGGTTCGACCAATGGAACGGACCCCAAGTACAAAGAACCAGTCGTCCCGTCAATCGTGATTCGGTCGCCTTCGACAAATGTGACATCTCCCACAGTTGCGATGGCCGTGCCTCGTCCGATGACGAGATCGGCGACGCCGGTGACGGCCGGCTTTCCCATCCCGCGGGCCACCACCGCGGCGTGGCTGGTTTTTCCACCTTGAGAAGTGAGGATCCCTTCAGCAGCATCCATTCCGTGGATGTCGTCTGGTGTCGTCTCGTGCCGCACCAGGATCACGGAGCGCCCTTGACGCCGCGCTTCGACCGCGCGGTCGGAATCGAAGACCGCCTCGCCGGAAGCGGCGCCAGGGCTGGCGGCAACGCCACCTGCCAGGCGTTTGTGGCCCTTGTCTTCGATCCGGGGCCGTTCGAGTTGTTCGAGTTGTGCCGGATCCACTCTCTTGAGAGCAGTCCGTTTGTCTATCAGCTTCTCTTCGACCATGTCAACGGCGATCTTGACGGCGGCGGCAGCGGTCCTCTTTCCCGAACGTGTCTGGAGGATCCAGAGCTTGCCTCGTTCGACTGTGAACTCGATGTCCGCCATGTCGCAAGTGTGTTGCTCAAGGCGATCCATGATCTGGAGCAGTTCGGCATGCTGGTCCGGGCAGAGTGCCGCCATGTCATCGAGCGTGAGCGTGTTCCGGGTCCCTGCGACAACATCCTCGCCCTGGGCTCGCGGCAGATAGTCGCCAAATGGGTTTTTGGTTCCAGTTGCCGGATCTCTCGTGAAACAGACACCGGTTCCTGAGTCTTCTCCCAGGTCTCCGAAGACCATCATCTGGACATTTGCCGCCGTTCCCAAACTGTCTGGGATCGAGTTGATGCGGCGATAGGTATGTGCGCGGGGGTTGTTCCAGGAACGGAAGACGGCTTCGATCGTGGAGTGGAGTTGTTCGCGGGGATCGTCGGGAACCGTCTTTCCGGCGTCGGCAATGAGCTTCTTGAAAGCTTCGATGGCCTCGACGAGTTGTTCACTCGAGAGATCGGAATCGTTGTCGGCGCCGGCTCGACGTCGGAGGTCGGTGAGGACATCCTCAAACGGTTCTTCCTCCAACCCGAGTACGACGTCGGCATACATCTGCAGAAAACGGCGATGAGCATCACATGCGAAGTGGTCGTCGCCGGCCCACCGGGCCAGGGTCTCCCTCATGTCGTCGTTGAGACCGAGGTTGAGCACGGTGTCCATCATTCCGGGCATCGAGAACTTGGCACCAGAGCGGACAGAAACCAGAAGTGGATCCGGACCCCTCCCAAAGGTTCGTCCACTGTCCTGCTCGAGCCGGCCAATGGCCTCGTCGACCTGATGCCACAGATCGGCAGGCACCGTGCCTTCATTCATTATGTAGCGACAGGCGTCGGTCGTTACCGTGAAACCGTTTGGCACATCGAGTCCCATTCGGACCATTTCGGCCAGGTAGGCGCCTTTGCCCCCCAATAGTTCCTTCTGCTGAGCTGAACCTTCAGCAAAATCGAAAGCCCATCTCATATCTGTTCGAACCTCCACCCCGTTGAAACTAGAGCGTATCTTTCGTGGCCCGGCAATGGGATGGACGAAAGATCACGCGATCTTTCGTCCGGTGATCTCGTCCGGTCTAATTCGTACCCAGCGGTCACGGTCCACGGTGTCCACCCACGGTTTGAGGTTCGTCGTCGCGATAGACGCCAGTTCGGCTGGGTCGGTGATCTCGGACACCACTCCTTTGACCAACACCGACCAGCCGCTATGGAGACTGACATCGAACGAGTCGATCTCGAAGGCCACCGGCCTGTGCATCAGGGCTGCGCTCAGTTTCGACCCCGTTCCCGTCCGGAACACCACGGTCCCGCCGACAAACTGAAAATTGATCGGGAGAATCACGACATCCCCGTCGGCGATGAAGCCGATCCTCCCGATCGCGGTGGTTGCGAGGAGGTGGTCGCACTCGGCCGTGGTCATCACCTCGAGGCCGACTCGGTCGGTGAAACTCGTCATGAAACTCCTTTGCAGTTCTACCCATCTTCCCCGTAGGGCGGGGGAGACGTAAGGGCCGGACGTCCCAACCCGCGAATGGCGAATAGGGACCTTGGTCACTCATCAAGTGACTCCACCGGCAATTTGGGTGTCCGTCATCGTGACAGAGTGATTCGACCACAACAAGGAGAACTCAGAATGAAAGGACAGGGCAGGCTGTTCGACGGATTCCTCGCACTGCTGGCGCTCATGGGAGTGCTGATTGCGGCGATGGCCGTGATTGCCATGGCGACGAGGCCTGCCGGGACGGGGGTCGCGGCCGGAGGAGCGGCCGGCGCGGCGGAAACCCAGCTGGCGAAACTGACACTGGCCGAGTTCAGCATCGAGGGCGATCTCTCGCTTAAACCTGGTCCCGTGACGTTTGAACTCGACAATGAGGGTGGTGTGGTTCACAACGTTGCCATCGAAGGCCAAGGCCAATCGGACGACTTCAACTCCGGCGAGGTCGGTACCTGGGAACTGTCCGACCTGAGCGCCGGAACCTACGAGATCTTTTGCGCCATCCCCGGCCACAAGGAAGCCGGGATGAAGGCGACGCTGGTGGTTGGGGCAGATGCCACGGGGCCTACGGGCCACGACGGCGAAGACGTCGACTGGGAGGCGCTCGACCAGGCCATGATGGATTCGATCCTTGCATTCCCGGCAGAAACCGAAGGTATAGGAAACCAGGTCCTGGAGCCATCGATCGCAGCCGACGGCGCCAAAGTTTTTGACATCACCGCCGAGATCGTCGAGTGGGAGGTGGAGCCAGGCAAGTTCGTGGACGCATGGACCTACAACGGAATGGTTCCAGGACCAATGATCAAGGTGGACGTCGGCGATTTCGTCCGGATCAACGTCACAAACAAGCTCCCGATGGGTACCGATGTCCATTGGCACGGGATCGACACCCCGAACAACATGGACGGCGTCGCTCCCCTCACCCAGCCCTTGATCAAACCGGGTGAGACATTCACCTACGAATTCGAGGCGACCCACCTGGCCGTCGGCATGTATCACGCACATCACCACGGCCAGATGCAGGTCCCGAACGGGCTTTTTGCGGCATTCATGATCGGAGACATGCCGCTTCCAACCGGAATGACGGTATCGGGCGTGACTCTCCCAGACGAGATCGAACTCTCGGCGGAAATCCCGATGGTCCTGAACGACGCCGGCGTCATCGGGCTATCTCTGAACGGGAAATCCTTCCCTGCCACCGAGCCCTACGCGCTCAAACAGAACGACTGGTTTCTCGTGCACTATTTCAATGAGGGCCTTCAGATCCATCCGATGCACCAGCACCAGTTCAACGGATTGGTGATCGCCAAAGATGGCATCCCGCTCGACTATCCGTATTGGGTCGACACACTCAACGTGGCACCGGGAGAGCGCTACACCGTGCTGGCCCAGTCAACCGATCCAGGGGTGTGGGTATGGCACTGCCACATCCTCAACCATGTCGAGAAGGAAGAGGGGATGTTTGGGATGGTTACGGCTTTGATCGTTGAGGAGAACGCATAGTCGAGCCTCTTTTGGGGTTGGGGGTGGTCAGAAACCGCCCCCAACCCTTATTCGCCTTTCACAACCAGTACATCGCAGGAAGCGAGGTGGATAGCTCGATGCGAGGTCGAACCGAGGATGAGGGACGCAAATTCACCTCTGCCTCGGGACCCCACCACGAGCAGAGACGCTTTGACGTTTTTCGCATAGTCGACCAGCGTGTCGGGCGGGTAGCCCTCGAGATCAACTCGTTCGACATCAACCTCGAGGCTGTCCAGCGTTGGGCTTATCGACTGCCAAACGGCCTGTCGTTGAGACTTCTCTATCGCCGACATGTCGATCGGGGCACCCATATACGGGAGGATGGGTGGGTGGAAGACATGGACGACGTGGAGGTCGGTCTTTCGTGTCTTGGCGTGTTCTGCTGCATGGTGGATCACCAGCGGGGCAAGCGTCGATGCATCGACTCCAACAACAACGGGCATCGTGGGCTCTCCTTTCTCCTTCCAGCATGATTGCGGGGCCGGCCATGGACAAGGGGAAAAATGCCCGTTCCACCAACCGATCGGATCGGTATCGGTTGGGTGATAGAAGGGGCGTTCACGACCGGTACACGCTGTTCGCTACTGGTTCACAACCATCGAATGTGACCAAAGTCCCTCGGTTGGGGGTCCTAGACACGCAGAAATCTGGTGTGCGGTCGGCCATGATCTAAATCAACCGAGGAGGTTTCCCATGACCGAATTCAACACGACGATGACCGAGGTCAGGGATCTACTCTCTGGTGAGGCAAAGGTTTGCGGTCTCGACCTTTCATTGGTTGATGCGGCAAAGACGCTGAATGATTCTGGCATCGGTTCATTGGGCGTCATCGAAAATGGCAAGCTGATGGGGATCTTCACCGAACGTGATCTGTTGCGGGCGGTGGCAGAAGAAGCCGATCTGGCGACCACGGCAGTTTCCGGATATATGACGCCCGACCCTGACGACCTGGCCCCCGATGTTGCGCCTTCCGAGGCGGCTCGATGGATGCTGGCCACCGGTTATCGACATCTGCCAGTGGTGGAACACGGCAAACTCCTCGGTATGGTCTCGATCAAGGACCTGCTGTGGGCGATCATGGAGGGCTGAAGTGGCTTCCGTTCACCTGGCCCGGATAGCCGATGATTGGTCCTACGGCGCACTGGTCCGTCTCCTCAATCGGGACCCCTCGGTGTTGGGTGCCGAGCGACTTGGAGTCAAGGTGGGGCGTCTGGAGATCGGTCATCCGGTCGAATGCGCGATCGAGCGCCCACTCGTTTCGCCGAGCCCTCCCGCCTGGACAGCCGAATTGAGGCTTCAAGCCGTCGGGTCGAAATTGTTCCCGCGCCTGGATGTAGATCTACAGGTGCGCCCGGTGAATGCCGGTGTCGAGCTGGCAATGGAGGGCCGTTACATTCCGCCTGCCGGTCCGTTCGGCTGGCTGCTCGATACCCTATTTCTGCGGTGGGTGGCCCAGGCCTCTTTGGAGAACTACCTCGACGAGATCGGCAAGAGAATCCGCAGCCAGGTGTTTGCAGTAGATGCACTGACCGGGATCCCGCACTGATGTTGATACAGGACTTCGTCGAGATCCCGCTGCCTTTCGAGACACTCGTCGGGTTGATAGAGCAGTCGCGAGACGACCTGCGAGTTTGGGCAGCGGCTGCCTACAGGAGAGGAGAGCGACTGGCGGTAGGACCGGGGCGGGCTCTCTCAACGGCGGTCGAAATGAGGGTTGGCGAGTGGCTGCCAGGTTTTGAGAGTGTGACCATACCGCTCGAGTGGGAGGCCATGAACGCCACCGGTCTCTTCCCGATCATGCGGGCGGAGTTGGTAGTCGCTCCGCTCCCGGATGATCGATGCCAGGTGTTGTTCCGAGGAAACTACGAGGCTCCCCTCGATGGGTTGGGACGCGTGCTCGACCGACTTGCGTTGCACCGGGTGGCCGAATCAACAGTGCGCTCTTTCCTTGAACGCCTCGCTCTATCGATCAAGGCCGAGGCTTCGGTGCTGGCCCCACCGGAGTCAACGAAGTAACGCCGCCCGCACGGTGGTGCCGGACTGTGAGTCGATCTCCAATGTTCCACCGCGGCGGTTGATCCTCTCACGAATGTTGTCGAGCCCGAGACCGCGGCGAATCGCCGACGGGTCGTAACCTTTCCCGTCATCGGAGACGACCACGGTGATGCCTTCGGCCACTCCTTTGACGCTGACCCTGACCAGGGTCGCCTCGGCATGCCGCACTGCATTGCTCACGCACTCACGGAGGACTTGAAGGGCATCGTCGAACACCTCGGCCTGTTGGGGGTCGACGCCGGTTACGAGGATCTCGGTTTGCAGATCGGTGTTGGAGATGATTCGCCCGACCAACCGGCGTACCGTCGTGTCGGGGTCGACCACGCTGGTGCCAACCGACTTCAGGTCGAAGATGAACGTTCGGAGCGCGTCGATCGCGTCGTCGATGCCCGATATCGCCTGGTCTAGGCGGCGGCCGGCAGCGGGGTCCTCGATCGACGCCATCAGGGCCTGCAAACCCAAACCGACTGCAAAGAGGTCCTGGATCACGGCGTCGTGGAGATCGCGGGCGATGCGTTCTCGATCTTCGACCAGCGCCATCTTCCTCAGTCTGTCATTGAGTTTGGCTGCCGACACCGCTGAACCAACCACGGCTGCCAGCGCCTCGACCAACACTTCGTCTGCTTCTTCGAATCCACCCGCCTTGTCGGTCAGGTAAAAATTGCCGAAGACGCGATCGCCCGCTCTGATCGGCACGCCGAGGAATGACTCCATCGGAGGGTGATGTTCAGGGAAGCCGACAAAATCGGGATGGTCGGGCAGGTGCTCGACCCTGATGGTTTTTGGGTGATTTATCAAAGTACCGAGCAGTCCCTTGCCAATCGGGAGGTTCCCGACTTTTTCTGCCAGACCGGCCGGCATCCCGAGGTGGATGAACTCTTCGAGTGTGCCGTGGTCGTTGCGGACGCCCAAGGCCGCGTATTTGGCCCCGGTGCTGGTTTGAGCCATGGCGACGGCGGTTCTGATCACTTCGCGCAGGTCGACCGCCCCTGCGACGGCGGCGGCAGATTCGACCAGTGAGCGGAGTTGGGTGGTGTCGAGCACGGTTCGCGAGATTAGTGACGGAGACGACGCATAGTTGTAGCCAACGACGAGCCTCTCCAGGCGGGTAGCCTTGTTCTCATGCGAGTTCTGCTGGTGGATGATCACGAAGTTGTGCGACAGGGGGTCAAGGCCCTGATCGAAGCAAGCGGCGAGATCGAGGTTGTGGGTGAGGCGGGCACGATGGCCGAGGCCGTGCGTCGAGTCGGTTTTGACGATCCCGACGTCGTTGTTCTCGATGTCAGGTTGCCCGATGGTTCGGGAGTGGAGGCCTGTCGAGACATCCGTCAGAGATTCCCCGAGGTCAAAGTGCTCATGCTCACCTCTTTCGCCGACGAGGAAGCGCTGATGGCGGCAATAGTCGCAGGTGCGTCCGGCTACGTGCTCAAACGAATCCAAGGCGCCGAGTTGGTGGCGAACATCCTCAAGGTCGGACGGGGCGAATCCCTGCTCGACCCTGTGATGACAGAAAAACTGTTCCGCAAGTTGAGGGGAGAAGACCCCGATGACCCTCGTTTGGCGGCACTATCGCGTCAGGAGCGGATCATCGTGACACACATCGCGGACGGTCTGACCAATCGCCAGATCGCTGAGGAAATGTTCCTGGCCGAAAAGACGGTCAAGAACTACGTGTCGAATCTTCTCGCCAAACTCGGGATGCAGAATCGGTCCCAGGCCGCGGCATACATGGCGCGCCACGATGAGCGCGCCAACGAGAACTACCCCCCAGAAGACTGGGAGGGTGGAAACCCGCTCGGGTAACCGCGGGCGGTCGCTACGCTTTCGGGCCAATCCCAACAAGATGAGATGAACGCATGGCACGAACCGGCGCATCGTCGAGCAAGACGACAACCGAATCGCAAACCCCGACAGAAGCGCGCGGCCGCAAAGCTTTGATCCCCATCCTGATCGGGGTGGCGGTGGTTGCCGGGATCTCGGCACTGGTCCTGCTCGACCCACCGCTCCCGGGTGAGGAATACCCCAGCATGGGCAACCGACATCTGGCGGCCGTGGACGAGGAGCACGAGGCCTACAACTCCAAGCCAGGCTCCAGTGGGCCGCATTTTGGCGGGCTGGCCGATTGGGCAGTCCATGAGACCGAGGTGCCCAACGAGTTGTGGATCCACAACCTGGAGGATCGCGGGGTCGTTTTCGTCTACAACTGCACCGACTGTCCGGAGCTTGCGCAAGGTTTGGGCGAGTTGCGGGATGAACTGCAGGGAAACTCTCTCGTGACCCCATACTCCGGCGAAATCGCCAGCCTGGACGGCACCCAATATCGGGCGGCGGCGGTGGCGTGGACGAGGATCTACTTCTTCAACGAGCTCACCAACGACAGCCTCGGGGAGATCAAAGCCTTCTACCGCGCGTATGAGGGATTGGACCATCACGCCAACTAGGTCGGTGTTCTCATCGGACGGCACCAGACTCGCAGTCACCGATGATGCGGCTGCCGGGTCGGGTCCACACGGGTTTTTCGCCCATGCAACCGGATTCTGTGGGGCGTGTTGGGCAGGGGTTACCCGGATGCTCGGTTCGGATCTCGGCGGGATGACGCGCTGGGACTTTCGCGGCCACGGACGATCGGGTGGAGGCGAGCGCCCGCTTTCGTGGTGGGATATGGCGTCGGATTTGGCCGCCGTGCGGGATTCGGTGGAAACGGCCGACGCCATCGGAGTGGGTCATTCAATGGGCGGCGCAACGCTGCTCATGGCCCAGCTCCTCGATCCGAGTCGATTCGCCGGTCTCGTCTTGGTTGAGCCGATTCTGCCTCAGCCCCCATACGGCCGGTTTGAATTGCCCCTGGTGGAAGCCGCTCGGAAGCGGAAGCGATCGTTTCCCGATCTCCTCGCAGTGAGAGAGAACTTCGAGGACAAGGCGCCGTTCGACCACTGGGTCGACGCCGCCTTCGACGGATATCTCGAGGACGGTTTCCTCGAAAGTGATGGTCAGATCGTGGTGGCGTGCGCCCCGGAGTTCGAGGCGGAGGTGTATCTGGCGGCAGGGGCACACGGCATGTTTGGCCGGTTGCGCGAAGTTGAGGTCCCGGTCGTGTTGCTGTTCGGGGACTCGATGGACACCTTCACCCCGGAGTGGATCGAAGCGATTTCATCGTCGTTGCCGAACGGCACGGTGCAAATCGTCGATGACGCCGATCATTTCATTCCGATGGCGAGGCCAGAAGTTGTCGCCGACGCCGTACTGGCGGTTTCTTGAGGGTGGAACTGCCGTACAGTTGATGGCAAGGAGGTGCGACCCATGGCAACGACCACCGCATCACGAATGATCGATGCCCCCGCCGAGCGGGTTTTCGAGACCGTGGCCCAGATCGAGAACTTCTCAAAGGCGATCCCCCATATCACGGGTATCGAATTCCTCTCCAAACAGAGGAAGGGAGTCGGGACGAGGTTTCGCGAAACCCGCGTGATGGGAGGTCGCGAGGCGACGACCGAACTCGAGGTCACCGAATATGTGCCCAACGAGAAGGTCCGCCTCGTGTCGGAATCCGGCGGTACCACCTGGGACACCGTATTCACGGTCCATCCGGTGGCCGGCGCAGGCACCGAACTCAAAATGGTCATGGATTCGACGCCACACAAACTCATGGCAAAAATCGTCAACCCGCTGGTCGGACCGATGGTGCGCAAGGCTCTTGAAAAAGACCTCGACGGACTCAAAGAACACTGCGAGAGCTGACCAGGGCGCTCGGAACCAGCTATCGGTCGCCGGCGTCAGATCGACCATGAGGTTCTCACACACTCCGGCGTCCCCGTGGTATTCCTGGTTTCTAGCCGCGGCCCTGACACTCGTCGGATGCGGCGGAGGCGACCCTGGAGGTGCTCCACCGTCTGTCACCGTCAACACGGCGCCCTCGACTGTGCCCGGTCTTCCTGAGGTTGCGCCAGGTAGCGCGATCGCAATGGCGGTTGGTTACATCATCGCGATCCCCTGGGCGGGTATGAATCTCGAACTGGTCGACGTCCAAGACTCGCGTTGCCCTTCTGGGCCGGACAACGACATCGTCTGTGTATGGGAAGGAAACGTCGTGACCACATTCAGGTTTCACGACGCCGGCGAAACCATCGACGTCGCCCTGGAAGGCATCCGCGAGTTCGAACAGAACATCTACGGCGACAGTCCTCGAGTCCGTCAGGGTCAGGTTGAGATCACGGTCACGGCGATCACAGACAACGCCGTTGTGACGGTCCTAGTCGACAATCCGAGTTGATCGCCGCCGACGAGTAGGCGGCGCCGTCGGCTAGAAGGCCGAATATCCGCCGTCCAGCACCACTTCGGTCCCGGTCATGAAACCTGACGACCGGGAAGCCAAGAACACGGCAACGCCTTCGAAATCCTCTGGTTGACCCCAGCGACGAAGCGGCACCCGTGTCTTCAATGCCGCTTCGAATCCTTCGTGGCCCTGCTGCGGTTCGGTCAGTTCGGTCGATACAAATCCGGGACAAATGGCGTTGACCCTGATGCCGTAGCGGGTGAGGCGGACGGCGAGCGCTTTCATCAAGCCGAGTTGGGCGGCTTTCGACGACGAGTAGTGGGGTGCCACCGGGAGACCGTGGGTGGCCCCAATCGAAGAAGTGACCACGATCGAGCCTCCGTCGCCTTGATCGATCATCAGCCGGGAGACGTCACGTATCGGAAGCATCGTTCCCACGACATTGACGTTGAACATGTCGTTCCAATCCTCGAGGTCGAGGTCTGGAAACGAGACCTGACCGCTGGTCCCGGCATTGGCAAAGAGAGAATCGACGCGTCCTGCCCGTTCGAGGGTCGTACTGAGTGCATCCCTCACCATGACTTGATCGCTCACGTCGCAATCCACCGCAAAAGAAGGTGATCCGAGCGTTTGGAGCTCGTCGACTGCCTGTTGGTTGCGTTGCGAGTTGCGTGACCAGATCACTGTCGTGGCACCGGCTTTGGCCAAACCGCGAGCCAATTCGAGCCCGATGCCGCGATTTCCGCCGGTGATGACAGAAATATGACCTGTTAGGTCGAACATCGGTCGCGACGCTACCCGGAAACTGCCGCCGTGGTGGCCACCACGATGGCAACGAGGAACTGAAGCCGTGCGGTTCCAACCAACACGCCGATCAGGGCGGAGGGATCCGTTCGTGTTCGGACGGCGGCGACCAGAGGAGCCGCCAGAAAGAACAACGTCACCCCGAGACCGGTGAGTGGAGGGGTGATCCCGGCAACTGCGCCTATTGCGATGACGGCAAAACTGCCCAAGACCAACCCTCCATAGAGGACTCGCGTCCGGTGCTCACCCAACAGAACGGCCAGGGTTCGTTTGCCGACAGAGCCGTCGCTGTCGATGTCTCGCAGATTGTTGGCTACCAGGATTGCCGCCGCCAGCATTCCCATCGCCGTACCCAACCACCACGCAGACGCCGGGGTTGCCTGATCGTGGACATACCGTGTCCCAACGGTGGCCACGAGCCCAAAGAAGACAAAAACAAACGCTTCTCCCAGACCGCGGTACCCGTAAGGAATAGGACCGCCGACATAGGTCAACATCGCCGCGATCGACACGACGCCGATCAGAGCGACGACCCATCCCGCGATCGCGATCAAGTAGGCGCCCGCAATGGTCGCTGTCATGACCGCAAGCGCCACCCCGATCCACATGGCGCGAGGTGTGATGACCCCGGAAGCCACCATTCGTTGTGGTCCCACCCTGCTGGCAGAATCGGCACCGCGGGCGGCATCGGAAGCATCGTTGGCGAAGTTGGCCGCGACCTGGATGGCCAGGGCGCCAGCGAGCGCGGCGACCATCGCTCCTGTCCGAAATCCCCCGTCGTGGGCCGCCAGACCAGAACCCACGAGCACCGGCGCCACCGCCGCAGGCAATGTGCGCGGTCTCGCCGCCAGAAACCAGGCTCTTCGATCCATGCCGCCGAGAGTAGAGGTTCGTGCGTCCTTCGTCTTCCTATCCTCAGACGATGCCTTTCGAACTATCGATCAGCCCTGCGGTTCTGCTTGCCATGTGGTCAGGGGGGATCGCGTTGGCGATTGCGCTGGTCATTCGATGGCGAGTTGTGGGCGCCGGGTTTGTGTGGGTCGCGGGTGGGACGTCCGTGCTGGCCGGCGTGTTTGCTTTTGGCCTTGGACCGCTGGCGGCGTCAGCGACAGTCGCCATCGCATTGGGTTCGATGGTGGCCGCGTGGAAAATCGAACTGTCCGCAGTCCTGTTCGCGGTCGGTGGCGTGTTGTATCTGATGGAAGCAGGGATGGTCGGCGATCCAGTGTTGGTGGTTACGGGCGCCGTCGCCCTGGGTGGGACTACATCAGAAATGCTTCTTGGGCATTGGTTTCTGGTCGACCCGACTCTGCCTCGATCGGCCCTTCGCAAGCTCGACGCCTTCGGAATCGGCGGTCTCGTGGCCGATGTCGCGGTCGTTGTAATCCTCGGTGGCCTCGCCGGAGCCGGGTTTTTGGCCGTCGCTTTTGTGGTCCTGGGTGCGCTCAGCATCCTGATGATGGTTGGTGTGTGGTTTGCCATCGGCGAGCGTGGCTACGAGGGAGTCATGGCTGCGACGGGCCTGTCCTACCTATCGGTGTTGACCTCACTCGGCGCCGTTGCCCTTGGACGGTTTCTGCTGGGCTGACGGTCAATAGGCCCAGGGGAATTGGTCGAATTGGGGTGGTCGCTTCTCCAGAAACGCATCACGGCCCTCCGACGCCTCGTCGGTCATATAGCCGAGTCGGGTCGCCTCTCCGGCGAACAACTGCTGGCCGACCAGTCCGTCATCGACCATGTTGAAAGCAAACTTCAACATGCGTTGGGCCATTGGGGACTTGGAGTTGATCTCGCGTGCCCATTCCAGCGCGGTTGTTTCGAGTTGGTCGTGGGCCACCGCGGCATTCGCCATCCCCATACCCATAGCCTCGGCGGCCGAATAACTGCGCCCCAGGAAGAAGATCTCTCTCGCCCGTTTTTGTCCGACCATCCTTGCCAGATATGCCGATCCGTAGCCGGCGTCGAAGCTGGCGACATCGGCGTCTGTCTGTTTGAAGATGCCGTGCTCGGCGCAGGCGATGGTGAGATCACAGACAACATGGAGCGAGTGGCCACCACCGACCGCCCATCCGGGAACGACGGCCAGAACCACCTTCGGCATGAAACGGATGAGTCGCTGCACCTCCAGTATGTGGAGGCGACCCAATCGTCCGGGTTCGACACCGCCGCTCTCGCCGGCGTACCGATAGCCGTCCTTTCCTCGGATTCGCTGGTCTCCTCCCGAACAGAACGCCCACCCACCGTCCTTGGGTGATGGTCCGTTGCCGGTGAGGATCACACACCCGACGTCGGGAGTCTGCCTGGCGTGGTCGAGCACGGCATACAACTCGTCCACCGTGTGAGGGCGGAAGGCGTTTCTGACCTCGGGGCGGTTGAAAGCCACCCTCACGGCTCCGGTGTCCTTGGCACGGTGATAGGTGATGTCGGTGAGATCGAAGCCGGGAACCTGGCTCCAGGCCGCACTGTCGAAATGTTCTGAAACCATGCCGTGACGGTAGCGAGTGCCGGCATCCGCCTACGTCCGTTGCGGTCAGAACAGTTGCGGCGGCTGGCTACCTTGTCGGCATGCAGGATTGGCTAACTCGGGGTGCCGCCGCCCGGCCTGAGCATCCATTCATCCGCACGCCCGACCTGATCCACTCCTATGCGAAGGTCGACGAGAGGGCGTGGGCCGCGGCCGCCGCCATCGGCGAGTTGGGTTTGTCACCGGGGGCGCGGGTTGGCCTCATCGCAGACAACTCGGTCGAAACCGTTGCCGCCTTGTTTGGGATCTGGCGGGCCGGACATGCTGCGGTGGTCCTCAACGGTCGCCTCACTACTCCCGAGCTGGAGGTGTTGATGAGGCGGGCAGAGATCGGCCTCGTGATCGGAGACGCCCCTGCACTCGGTCGGGCCAACCTCGGTTTCGGATCGCTCGACGGGGCCAAAAGTGTCAACCCGGTCGACGTCCCCGCCATCGAACTGGTGGCATTTACGTCCGGATCGGGCGGCGTGCCCAAGGGTGTTCGACTAACCGGGTCGAATCTCGAGGCATCGGCTGCCGCTTCTGCCATTCACCTCGATCATCGCCAGGAGGACGTGTGGCTGGCCAATCTCCCGCTGTTTCATATCGGTGGGCTGATGATCCTGTTCCGGTCGGCGCGAGAAATGGCGACCGTCCTTCTTCATTCGGGTTTTGACGCGACCGCCACCGCAGATGCGCTCGAGACCGGTCAGGCCAATCTCGCATCGATGGTGGCTTTCACCCTCGATCGGACTCTTCGCGTGAACACAAATCGGTTTGATCGAGTCAAAGCGGTGCTGGTGGGCGGTGGTCCGGTTCCGGTGGATCTGGTTGCTGCTGCCTCAGGGCGCGGTCTGCCGATTCTTGCGAGCTACGGATTGACCGAGACGGCGTCACAAATCGCGACCGCCCGCCGTGCAGGTGAGATGTCATTGGCCCCGGTGCACCGCGCGGAGATCAGGGTCGAGCGGGGAGTCATCGAGGTCAGGGGGCCGATGGTCACTCCGGGGTACCTTGATCAGCCGGAGCGTTCAGAGGCTGATTGGTTGGTTACGGGCGACCTGGGCCGAATCGACGACGACGGTGGTTTGTGGGTGACGGGACGGGCGGACACGGTGATCGTCACCGGCGGCGAGAACGTCGAGCCGGAAGAAATCGAGTCGGTTCTCAGACAGCACCCTGGTGTCGAAGAGGTTGTCGTAGTAGGGGTTCCGGACCCGGTGTACGGGAGCGTTGTGGCGGCCGTTTTTGAAGGAGAAGCGGGGTCAGGGGAGGTAGAACGGTTCGGTCGTTACCGTCTGGCGGGATTCAAGATCCCGAAGAAATGGCTGCGTGTGGATGCGGTGCCTCGCAACCACGTTGGGAAAGTCGACAGGGCGGGAGCGCTGGATCTGTTTCGGTGATGCGGCCGGTCACTCGATCGGCGGCCGCCGCAACCGCTTGGTCTCAGAACGCGACTTCTTGGCATCGAGCCGCTTTTCTTTCGAGGCCCGCGTTGGTCGGGTTTCCCGTCGTACTCGTTCGCTGCGCATAGAGGCTTGAAGCCATTCGGCCATCCGCTTCCTGGCGATCGATCTGTTGCGCCACTGGCTTCGTGAATCATCGGCGACGGCAACCAGAACTCCCTCGACCAGCCTTCCCCCGAGCGCCGCGAGCATTCGCTGCTTGAGTTCGTCAGGGAACACTGTCGTGTTGGCCAGATCAAAGCGCAGGGTTGACTTCGTGTTCGAACGGTTGGCATGCTGGCCGCCGGGACCGCCCGATGCCGTAAAACTCCAACCGAGTTCTGACTCGGGGATGTTGAACCGACCTACCGACAGGCCGCCGTCATCCGCAGACATCCGCCATTGCCTCGGCCAGGCGTTCCACTCCGTCGGCGATCTCTTCACTGGTAACGGTCAAGGGCGGAGCGATTCGGAGCGAATCTCCATGGAGACCGCCTTTTCCGACCAGGAGTCCGTGGCGTCTGGCTGCCTCCAGTATTGAGCCGGCCAGTGCCGGGTCAGGGCTTCCGTCGGGTCGACTCAATTCGACCCCTTGCATCAAACCCCGGCCCCTGACCTCTGTCACCTGGGAGTGGTGGGTGGCGATCTCCTCCAGCCCAGCTCGCAACTCGTTTCCTCTGGCGAGAGCGTTGGATTGGCAATCGTGGGTCAGCAGATACTCGAGGTTGGCCAAGGCTCCCACCGACGACAGCGGGTTGCCGCCAAAAGTGGACACCGAGGTGGCGTGAATAGAATCCATCACCTCGGCGCGTCCGGCCACACCGCCGATTGCAAGCCCGTTGCCGATCCCCTTGGCAAACGTCACGAGATCGGGGGTGACACCTTGAGCTTCGAAGCCCCAGAAATGTTCGCCGGTGCGCCCCCAACCTGTCTGGACCTCGTCACAGATCAGAAGAGTGTCATGCATGTCGAGTTCCTTCTTCACCGCCGCCAGGGTGTTGTCCGGCAATGGGACAAACCCGCCCACTCCCTGGATCGGTTCTGCGATCAGGGCCGCCACCTGGCCTCGCACCGCCGTTTCATACATGCTCCTGACGTCATGGACGATGCCGTCGGTCACTGCCGCGCCATCGGTGATCCCGTAGGCAGAGCGAATCGATTGAGGGCTCTGGAGAAAGTGGACGATGAACGGCGAGTTCTCCGTTGCCGCCCACGAGCGATGCCCGGTGATCGCCAAGGTGGAGTGCGACCGACCGTGATAACTGCCCCGGAACGCAAAAATCTGGCGGCTCTTGCGATGGGTCGTCGCCATCATCAGCGCTGCATCGTTCGCCTCTGTTCCAGAGTTGGTGAAAAAGACCTTCGCATCCGGCATCGGCAAGAGGGACGCGATCTTCTCTGCGAGTTCGACCATGGGCCGAATCAGATACAACGTCGAGGTGTGCAGCATCGCGGCAGCCTGCCGTTGGATCACCTCCACGATTTCAGGTATGGCGTAGCCGGTCATGGTGGTGAGAATCCCGCCGAAGAAATCGAGATATTGGTTGCCTTCGCCGTCCCACACGTGACGGCCCTCACCCCGTACCAACTCGATCGGTTCGGCGTAATAACAGCCGAGCCAGGAAGGCATGACGATCTTGTGGCGAGCGTGGAGGTCGGCGTGCGAGGTCATAGCAGGCACGCTAGCGCGGCGGCCGACAGCACCGCCAGACGCTATTCGTAGTATTCGTTCCCGACATGGGTGATCGGGTCTTCACCCATCCAGTGGCGCAGAGTGTTCTTCAGCTTTTTGAGCTGGATGAAGAGATCGTTCTCCGGGTAGAGGCCCGGCGCAGTTTGGGGGCTCTTGAAGTAGAAGGAGAGCCATTCCTGGACCCCCTTCTGACCGGCTCGACCGGCGAGGTCCATGAACAAGGCGAGATCAAGGACGAGGGGAGCAGCGAGGATCGAGTCTTTGCACAAGAAGTCGATCTTGATCTGCATCGGGTAGCCGAGCCACCCGAAGATGTCGATGTTGTCCCACCCTTCCTTGTCATCGCCGCGCGGCGGGTAATAGTTGATTCTGACCAGGTGGTAGAGGTCTCCATACAGCTCCGGATAGAGATCGGGCTGGAGGATCTGTTCGAGTACTCCGAGTTTTGACACTTCCTTGGAGCGAAAGTTCTCTGGATCGTCGAGCACCTCGCCGTCGCGGTTGCCGAGAATGTTGGTCGAATACCAGCCGGCTATTCCAAGCATTCGAGCTTTGAGACCGGGAGCGACGATTGTTTTCATCAAGGTCTGGCCGGTTTTGTAATCCTTGCCTGCGATCGGGACGTTCTCGCGGGTCGCCAACTCAACCATCGCCGGAATGTCGACTGAGAGGTTGGGGGAACCATTGGCAAACGGCACGCCTGAGATCAGAGCGGCGTAGGCGTAGATCTGGCTCGGTGTGATGTTTGGGTCGTTCGCGGCGAGACCCCGCTCGAAAGTTTCGAGGCTGGAGTGGACTTCTGACGGTTCCCGGTATGCCTCGGTTGAGCCGCACCACACCATCACCAGTCGATCACAATCGTTCTCGGCCTTGAAACGAGCCATGTCCTCGACCAGCGCCTCGACCTGCTCCAACATCGAATCGGAATCGACCACGTTGTCGGTGTCGTCGAGCCGTGATACCCATCTTGAGGAAAAGACCGCCTTCATCGGCTTGATGATCCTGAGTTCGTCGCCGACCGATTCGAGATGCTCTGGGCGCAGAACACCAGCCTTCATCGCTGCGGTGTACGCGTCGTCGCTGTACGGGTCCCAACCTCCGAACACGAGATCGTCCAAACCGGCGAGTGGAACGAACTCACGAATCAACGGCGATCGGTCATCGGTTCGTTTCCCAAGCCGGATGTGTCCGGTCTGGGTCAGTGATCCAACTGGCGCCGCGATACCCTTCCTGGCGGCGAGCACGCCTGCATACAACGTGGTGGCGACGGCTCCCATGCCCGGCGTCAGCACGCCGAGTTTGCCCGCGGGTTCGCTGATCCTGATTGGCTCGCTCACAAATCTCCTGGTCTTGTTGGCCGTCACGCTAACGGTGTGGGGGGTACACGGTCCAGGCGGTAGAGTCGGCCTCGTGAACTTGGATGAGGAAATCCGCCCGATTGTGGACTACGCCCTGCTGGCTGACGCCGTTCAGGTGGTGCAGGGCAAGCTCTACGTGCTCGGCGGCGGCTGGGATACTCTCTTCGTTCCAGGGTTTCCGGCGCGATTTCCGTCGCTTGGTGTTGGGCTCAGGATCCGGGTGCCCTGGTCGTGGGCCGATCAAGTGGTTGTGATCGGAGTCGACCTCCAAGAAGAGGACGGGGCGCGGGTCCTTCCCTCCCCGCCTTTGACTCAAGGCCTGAAGGTGACCCGGCCCGACGGTTTGCCGGAAGGCAGCGACCTCGGCGTGGCGCGATCTTTCACGTTCAACAACATCACGTTTCCCAAAGCCGGTGGTTACTCCTTCGTCATCTCCATCGACGAGCAGATCGCCTCTCGCCTTCGCTTTTCGGTCCGTCCCCGACCCTCGTGACACCGACAGTGCTGCCGATGTTCCCGCTCGGGAATGTCGTGTTCCCGTTCACCGCCATCCCCCTCCGGGTGTTCGAGGACCGCTATCAGGCTTTGCTCGACTCGGTGTTGGACGGCGACGGTCGGTTTGGGATCGTTCTGATCGAGCGCGGATTTGAGGTCGGAGGAGGAGATGAGAGGTTCCGGACAGGGACCATGGTCGAGGTTGTCGGAGTTTCGGATCTACCCGATGGTTCGCGAGCCGTGGTGGTGGCCGGCCTCGAACGGCTTCGGGTCGAGGATTGGCTCCCCGATGATCCCTTCCCGAGAGGTTTGGTCTCGACCTGGGCCGATAACGACTCTTCTACTGATCTGTCGGTTGACCTGGTCCAGTCCCGGCTGGTGCGCGTTCTTGCGCTCGCGAGCGAGCTTGGTTCGAACGTCGCCGGGCTCGACGTCGAAGTAGCGGACGATCTCCTGGCGGCCTCCTATCAGTTGGCAGCCCTGACTCCGGTCACGCCGATCGACAGCTACCGGCTGCTCGAAACCGAGGGTCCGGCCGAGCGACTCGAACTCACTTATGAAATGTTGCAAGGCCAAGCCGAGCTCTTCCTTGGCCAGCTCGAAGCGGGAGGGCCAGAGGGATGAGAGCAGTCGTTTTCGACCTCGGAGGGGTTGTGCTCGATTCTCCGATGCCGGCGGTTGCCGAGTTCGAAAGGGAAATGGGGTTGGCGCCGGGATCTGTCAATCGAGCGGCAGGCACGCCCGGAAGCGCTTGGGCCTCGGTGGAGAAAGGTGAGATGTCACGAGACGCTTTTGTAGTCGCGTTTGGAAGCACTCTCGGCCTCCCTCCAGACGCCGTTGCTTCCATGCTGGCCACGGTCGACTCGGCGATCACACCCCGCCCGAGAATGATCGGGGTCTTGGAGAGGCTCCGGGCCGGCGGTCTCAAACTCGCAGCCCTCACCAACAACTGGGAGCCGATCACCGACGAACGACTGAGATCTCGTTTCGATGTGTTTTTGGAATCGGTGGTCGAAGGTGTGAGGAAACCAGAACCCGAATTTTTTCTCCGCTGTCTCGGAGCGCTCCAGGTGGCGCCCCCCGACGCCGTCATGGTCGACGACATCGGGGCCAACCTCAAGGTGGCGAGGGCATTGGGCATGTTTACGATCAAATTCGATGAGATGGAATCGGCGTTGGCCGAACTGGGAGGCATGGTTGCCATTGACCTGTCCTGATTCGCAACGCTCAAGCTGGGGCTGAAGTGGGCCGATCAATTGAATACGGACTGGATCCTCGGTCAGGGAGGTGCGCAAGCACCGAGGGGATGCGGCTCCGATGCGAGGGCGGCGGCTTCGGCCGTCGCCTTCGCGCTTTTTCACTTTGGCGTTTTTCGCGTTCCCGGTTACGGTTTCGGTGCCTGCTGTGAAGCGGGTAACCCCCTACATCTATAAGGATCGAACGCGTGCGTCGTGTTTCGACCGAATTGGAGGTACGACGTGCCAGGACGTCGCCATGTCATTGCTGTTCTCGCGCTCGCGTCACTCGTGGCGCCCGCCTTGCCCGCCGCGGCCTACGACGACACCGCCGAGTTCGAGATCGTTTTTCCACAGGATCCGCTGGCAACCTCGTTTGTCTCCAGCTTTGGTGCTGTTCGGTCGGGGGGTCGCTCCCACCACGGCACCGATCTGATGTCGCCCAAGATGACGCCTGTTTACGCGGCCGCCGCCGGAATCGTCACCGTCATGCGGTCAGGCGGTTCTGCCGGCGAGTGGCTCGAGATCTCGCATGCGGGGGGCTGGGAGACCTGGTACATGCACCTCAATGAAGACACTCCCGGCACCAACGATGGGGCGGCCTCGCCCGAGTTCACGTATGCACCGTTGCTTCGAGTCGGCTCAGTGGTCACGGCCGGCCAACTGATCGGATGGGTCGGCGACTCCGGCAACGCATCGAGTTCCAACCCGCATACACATTTCGAAATCCACCACGACGGGCGGGTACTAAACCCCTATCCCTTCCTCATCGCCGCTCATGAGCGTGCCCTGGCGTCGATGCCGGTAGAGCTGTATCTGCTCGCGGTTTCACCCGATCTTCTCAGCGTCGTCGAGTAAGGCGACCCTCGTCGCCACCTCGTCGTCGGTTGCGTTCTGGACCTCGACCACTGCCGTCTCGACGCCCGCGACCGGAGGCGGGTCCTCCACCCCGACCCACACCACGCGTTTGACGTGGGCGGACGCCGCAGCCTCGGCCCATCCGAGGTGTAGGGATTTGGGGTCTGGGCGGAAGGAACGCTCCCTGCCGTCGAGCGCGGCCTCGCCCACGAACACGACACAGAACACGTTGGTGCATGCTGCCTCCAGGTGTCCGTCGTCGCTCACGTCGCCGAAGGCGACTTTGACGCCGAGTTGTTTGAGTTCCGAGGCCGCGTCAGGGTCAGAAACGAATGCACGTACCTCCCGACCGGGTGCGACAAGGTGGGAAATGATTGCGCGCCCGATTTGGGTATCTGCTCCCACGACGATGACAGGCATGTCACCAAATTAGACATTCCGGCCGCCGGGATCGAAGGTTGCTCTAGGATGGAGCGCTTCCTACCGGAAGCCACCTTTGCTGTCTCGCCTCTACGACCCAAGTTTTGAGCACGAAGCCTGTGGCGTGGGCTTTATCGCGGCTCGCGACCTGCGTCCCAGCTTTCGGATCACTCGTTTGGCGGTCGAGTGTCTCCAGAGACTCGACCATCGAGGTGCCAAGGCTGCCGATGGGACCGGTGACGGTGCCGGGTTATTGACCCAGATCCCAGATCGGCTGGTCAGAAGAGAGCTCGAGGCCGAGGGGATGAAGCCGACAGGCACCCTCGGGATCGTCATGTGTTTTCTGCCGAAAGGCGACCCCGGCCGGGCCCGCTCGATAGTGACCGAGGCGGTGCAGCACGAAGGGATCGATGCCCTGAAATGGCGCAGGGTGCCGGTCGACCCTGGAATCCTGTCCAAACGAGCCCTCGAGTCGGAGCCACTCACCGAGCAACTGATCGTCTCGTCGAATCTCTCAACCGTCGAATTCGAGCGCGCATTGCTTCTGGCACGAAAGAAGGCGGAGCGTGACGGCGCGGGAATTGGCGGGTTCTCGATCCCGTCCGCGTCATGCATGACGGTCGTGTACAAGGGTTTGTTCACGGCCGCCCGTGTCTCCGACTATTTCTGGGACCTGGCTGACCCCGACTATGAGACGGCCATAGCGATCTTCCATCAGCGTTATTCGACCAACACGTTCCCCTCGTGGGCCAACGCTCAGCCGTTCAGGACGCTTGGACACAACGGCGAGATCAACACGATTCGCTCGAATCGGGTGTGGATGGAAGCAAGAGAAAAACAAGGGGCATCGTCCACTTGGGGCGACAGGTTGGCCGACCTGTCCCCGTGGCTCACACCGGGACAGAGCGACTCGGGCAGCCTCGACAATGTCTTCGAACTTTTGCTTCGTTCCGGACGATCGCTCGAGCACGTCAAGGAGATGTTGATCCCGGCTGCCTGGGAGAACGTCGCCGATCTCGATCCGGCCTTGAAGTCCTTTTACGAGTATCACGCGTTTTTTGGCGAGCCCTGGGATGGACCTGCGGCGATCGCTGCAACCGACGGTCGTTCTTTGCTGGCTGGTCTGGACCGAAACGGCCTCCGCCCCGCCCGATACGCGATAACGCCGTCGATTGTTCTCGTGTCCTCCGAGGCCGGGGTATGTCCTGAGGAGGAGGCGCAGGCCTCGTTGACGGGACAGCTGGGACCGGGGGAGTTGATGCTCTTCGACGGCGAGACCGGCGAAATACGTTTTTCCGACGACGTGAAGACGTCTCTAGCCGCAAAAGCCCCCTACGAGGATTGGATTGCGGGCGAGACGATATACGTCCAGGATCCTTTCGATCCGCTGGCGGATGACCGTTTCAACGCCGCAAGCCTTTGCCGGGTTTTTGGATATACGCCGGAGGAACGGCGGATGGTCCTGGCCGAGATGGCTGAGGGGAAAACCCCTACCGGTTCGATGGGTAGCGACACCGCGCTTGCCGTGCTCGCGGAGGAACCGCGCCGTCTGACCCAATTCTTCCAGCAGGCGTTTGCACAGGTGACCAACCCGCCGATGGACCCGATCCGAGAGCACATGGTCATGTCGCTGCGCACCTACATGGGCCGCCGCGGTTCGATGCTCGAGGAGCAACCGGGCATCGCCCACCTCGTCGAGTTGTCTTCTCCGATTCTCTCCGACGCAGAGTTGGTCAGGATTGCCACTGCCTCCGATCCCAACTTTTTCAGTGCGTGGATCCCGACTGTGTGGCCGGCTGCGGCCGGGGCGACCGGCATGCGTCAGCGTCTCGAGGCGATCTTGACCGAAGCGGTGGATGCCGTCAGCCAAGGGGCATGCATCGTGATTCTCAGCGACCGGGAGGTAGACGCAGAACACGCTCCGATACCGATGATGCTGGCGGTCGGCGCCCTCCATCATCGACTGATCGACGAGGGCATCCGGATGCGGGCTTCCATCGTCGCCGTGACGGGAGAGGCGCGAGATTCCCACGATGCCGCGTGTCTGCTCGGCGCCGGCGCTTCTGCCATCAACCCCTATTTGGCCATCGACCAGGTTCGTTATCTCGCCGAGACCGATGTTGTGCATGTCGACCCCGTGGTTGCACAGGAGAACTATCGCTCGGCGATCAAGTCGGGTGTCCTCAAGGTCATGTCCAAGATGGGGATCTGCACGGTCTCCGCCTACCGGGGTTCAGAGTTGTTCGAGGCGATCGGCATCGACCGCGACGTCCTCGATGTCGCGTTCCGCAACACCCCGGCCCGAATTCATGGACTCGGATTCGATGCGATAGCCAGGCGCGTGCTCGATCTTCACGGCCTCTACGACGCGGGTGATGAGGCGGTGGGCGGTTTCTACAAGCAGCGGCGAGGTGGCGCGTTCCACATCACCTCGCCCTCGGTGGTGCTTTCGGTTCAAAAGGCCGTGCGTTCTGGCGATTATTCGGATTGGGAGTCGTATCTCAAGGCGGTCGAAGATCGACCGCCGGCCCAGATCAGGGACCTGTTTCGTTTTGTCGACCGGCGTCCTGTCTTGCTCGACGAGGTCGAACCGGCCGAGCGGATCATGCGCCGTTTTGTCACCGCGGCCATGTCCCACGGTGCGGTGTCGCGGGAGACGCACGAAGCGCTGGCCGAGGCGATGAATCAGATGGGGGCGCTCTCGAACTCCGGTGAAGGAGGCGAGGGAGCCGACCGGTTCGATACGCCGAGGAACTCAGCCATCAAGCAGGTCGCATCCGGGCGGTTTGGGGTGACGCCGGGATACCTGGCATCGGCCGAAGAGCTCCAGATCAAGATGGCGCAAGGTTCCAAACCGGGCGAAGGCGGCCAGATTCCTGGATTCAAGGTGACCGACGAGATCGCCCGCTTGCGACACACCGAGGCCGGAGTCAGTCTCATATCTCCGCCTCCTCACCACGATATTTATTCGATCGAAGACCTCGCCCAGCTGATCTATGACCTCAAGGCGTTCAAGCCCTCGGCTCGGGTTTCGGTGAAGCTGGTGTCCGAGCCCGGTGTGGGCACGGTCGCCGTTGGCGTAGCCAAGGCCAGGGCCGACGGCATCTTGATCTCCGGTTCTGACGGTGGGACCGGAGCCTCGCCACTGGAATCGATCAAACACGCCGGCTCACCCTGGGAGCTGGGGCTGGCCGAAGCCCACCAAACGCTGGTTGCCAACGGCCTCAGGTCGGTGGTTGCCCTAGAGACGGACGGTGGGCTCAGGACCGGCCGTGATGTTGTGATAGCTGCCTTGCTCGGCGCCGAGCGGTACGGCTTTGGCACCCTGCCATTGCTGGCACTTGGTTGCAAGATGGTCAGGCAATGCCACCTGAACACCTGTCCGGTGGGGATAGCCACCCAGCGCGAAGACCTGCGGGCCAAGTTCAGCGGCGCCGCCGAGCAGGTTGTGACCCTGTTCCGTCTGCTGGCAGAAGAAGTCAGGTTTCATCTAGTGAGTCTCGGGGTCAGGACTCTGGGCGAGATCATCGGTCGTGCCGATCTTCTCGAAACGGTCGATCACCCGGCTGCTGCCGGGTTGGGCGATGTGCTGGTTCGCGCCGAGGGTCGGCTGCGGCATCCCGGGTTCAGGAAGATGGAGTTTTCTACGTTGTCCGAGAGACTCACGACGGAATTGGCGCCGGCGATCAACGGTGAGGGACCGATTTCGGTCGCTTTCCCTATCTCTAACGAGGATCGCACCATCGGGGCCAGGGTCTCAGGCGAAGTCGCGATCCGGTACGGAGACGAGGGTCTTCCGGACGGCACGATCGACATTCGTCTTTCGGGCATCGCTGGACAGTCTTTTGGAGCCTGGTTGACGCGTGGCATCAATCTTCGACTCAATGGTACCGCCAACGACTACGTCGGGAAGGGGCTCGGCGGTGGTCGGATCGTGGTCAGCCCTCGTGTTGGCGAGGACGGTCGACGCCACCATGCCGGCGGCAACGCCGTCCTCTACGGCGCCACTTCAGGCGAGGCTTATCTGGCTGGTCCGGTCGGTCAGCGATTCGCGGTCAGAAACTCGGGTGCAACCGCCGTGGTCGAGGGAGTGTCCGATCACGGCTGTGAGTACATGACCGGAGGGGTGGCGGTGATTCTGGGGCCGGTTGGGCGGAACTTTGGCGCCGGAATGACCGGTGGTGTCGCCTTCGTCTGGGATCCGGGCCTTCGTCTCAACCGGTTCGTTGCAGACACCTCGCCTGGAATACGCCGGCTTCTCGAGATGGAGCGGATCGAACTGGAGGCTCTCATCGGTGAACACGTTCGCCAAACCGGGAGCGAGGTCGGCTCGCTGATCCTGGAACAATGGGACCGCCAGGTCGAGCGATTCTGGGTGCTTCGGGCAAGTCGCCCGGTTGCGATCGTTGACCTGGCCGGCACCGAAATCGAAGAACCCACCCCTGTTTCGGTCTGACTTTTCCCGTTGGGCGTCAATATGGTTTACACTATGGCCATAGTGTTAATACTCGCTGGAGGTGACGGCCGTGGCCACTGTTGACATCGATCTGGGCGGTTACAAGCTCGGATGGCACGACTCGGAAGAGGAGTATGTCTTCAAGCCTAAAAAGGGCCTGAACGAAGAGATCATCCGGGAAATGTCCAAGATCAAGGACGAACCAGAGTGGATGCTCGAGTTCCGCCTCAAGGCATATCAGCGGTTTCTCGCCAAACCACTCCCCACATGGGGAGGCGGCGGAGCGTTGGCCGATATCGATTTCGACGACATCTTCTATTACGTCAAGCCGATGGCCGGACAGGCCAAAGACTGGGACATGGTTCCAGATTCGATCAAGTCGACCTACGAGAAGCTCGGTATTCCTGAAGCAGAGCGGAAGTACCTCGCCGGTGTCACCGCTCAATACGAGTCAGAGGTGGTCTATCACAAAAACCGAGAGGATCTCGAGGAGCTCGGTGTCCTCTTTTGTGACATGGACACCGCGGTCAGGGAGTATCCCGAGATCGTCAAGGAATATTTCGGGACGATCATTCCGCCGAACGACAACAAGTTCGCCGCGCTGAACTCTGCCGTTTGGTCCGGTGGCTCTTTCATCTACGTACCGCCTGGTGTACACGTCGATCAGCCGCTTCAGGCCTACTTCCGGATCAACTCCGAGAACATGGGCCAGTTCGAGCGCACGCTGATCATTGTCGACGAAGGCGCATTCTGTCATTACGTCGAGGGTTGCTCGGCTCCGGTCTGGTCGACTGACTCGCTACACAGTGCGGTCGTCGAAATCGTGGTCAAGAAGGGCGGTCGTTGCCGCTATACAACAATCCAAAACTGGTCCAACAACGTCTACAACCTCGTGACCAAGCGAGCTGCAGCGTATGCCAACGCGACCATGGACTGGATCGACGGCAACCTAGGCTCAAAGCTGACGATGAAGTATCCGGCTGTCTGGCTGATGGAGCCGGGAGCCCATGGTGAGGTTCTTTCCATTGCATTTGCGGGGGAGGGCCAACATCAGGATGCCGGAGCCAAAATGGTCCATGTGGCGCCGAACACCACCTCCACGATCGTCTCCAAGTCGATTTCGAAGGGCGGCGGCAGGGCCGGTTATCGGGGCCTGGTTCGAGTCGAACCGGGCGCAGTGAACGCCAAGAGTTTTGTCCGTTGTGATGCGTTGATCCTCGATGACCACTCGCGATCGGATACGTATCCGTACATGGAGATCGAAGAAAACGACGCAGAGATCGGCCACGAGGCGACGGTTTCGAAGGTGGGCGACGCCCAGCTGTTCTATCTGATGAGTCGTGGCCTGACCGAGGAGCAAGCTACTTCGCTCATCGTCGCCGGCTTCATCGAGCCGATCGTGCGCGAATTGCCGATGGAATATGCCGTCGAGATGAACAAGCTGATCGAGCTCAACATGGCCGAAGCCGGAGCTGTTGGCTGAAATCAGTCCCGGTTCGATGCCGAGACGATGAAGGACAGGAGCATTCCGCTCCCGACGCCGTAGACGTAGGAAAAGCTCTGGCCGGCATGGATGAGCGGCTGGGCTCCGCCGATTCTGGCAATGGATGCTCCTGCGATTCCGCCTAGAAACCCCATGATCACGGCGCCGAACAGGCCTGTATTACTCGATCCAAAGAACCCGCCGACCAAACCTCCGACACCACCGGCCGCTCCCACGAGCAAGACAGCTTGTACGACTGGATCCATGCTGACCAATTTAGCTTCTGTGTGGCGTCAGAGAAGTGTTTCCAGATCGATCCCGGCTGTGGGGTGCCTGAGCCGCGCCAGGCTCCGGTTTTCGATCTGTCTGATTCGCTCACGCGTCAGCCCCAAATGATCTCCGACCGCCGAAAGCGTCCACGGTTCATCACCGTTCAGTCCGAAGCGCAATGTGAGCACCACCTGTTCCGTCGCATCCAGACGGTTGACTGCCTTCAGAATTTCGTCTGACCGGATCCGATCGATCACCTCGAGGAAAGGATCGTCCGCCCTGATGTCGACCACGAACTCGTGCAGCTCGCTCTCACCCTCGTCTCCCACCGGCTTGTCGAGCGACACCGTGTCGATGGGCGCTTCGCAGACAACCTTGACCCGTTCGCTCGGAATCCCCGTGTACCCGGAGATTTCATCGACGGTTGGCGTTCGGTGATATTCGTCACCCAAAACCTGCCGGGCGTCCTCGACGGCACGCAGCACGTCTGCCATGTGCACGGGGAGTCGAATGGTCCGCGCCTGATTACCCAGACCTCGAGCTATCGCCTGGCGGATCCACCAGGTCGCATAGGTCGAGAACTTGAAACCTTTACGCCAGTCGAACTTCTCCACCGCCCTGATCAGACCCAGGTTTCCCTCCTGGATGAGATCCAATAGATCCATTCCCCGCCCGGTGTAGCGCTTCGCTATGGAGATCACCAAGCGCAGGTTCGACCGGATGAATGTGAGTTTTGCCTCTTCGCCCTGGCGGACCATGGATCGGAGTCTGGCCCGTTCGTCTGTGGTTATTCGACCTGGCGCGAGCAGCTCTTCGTGGGCCTTTTCTCCCAGCTCGATGGCTCTGGCGAGGCGCACCTCGTCCTCTGCGGTCAGCAAAAGATGGCTTGACACGTCGTCGAGATAACGTCCCACGGCATCGGTCGCCGTTGATCCAACCCTCCTGCGCTGTGCACTGTGTTGGACCATGGCACTTCCCCTGAATACCGTCGCCCGAAAATATCACCCCGGCGAAGCTTTCGCAACGGTGTTTCGGTTGCATTGGCCACTACTTACACTCCCACCATGGCCAGGTCTCAGCGGCGAAACATCTTGATCGTGGCCACATTGGGCTGGATCGTTTGGGCAGCGTGGTTCTTGTGGTGGGGTCGCTCGGCGGCTGTGTTCGAGGTCGTGGATGACACCGGCCAGGCGGTCAGCGGCGTTTCGGTGATCTCGGGAGACGAGGTCGTCGCTCGCGGAGACGGATCCGGCCTGGTGGAAGTGGCGTGGCGGGGGGACAACATCAATTTCGATCTGCGTGCCCCAGGATTCCGACCGACCTGGTTTCGTCCCGACCCCGAAGGCGGAGTGGTCGAGATGGAGCCATATGTCCTCGGTGGGCGAGTGTCCGATCCAGAGGGACGGCCGGTCCCTGGGGTCTCCGTGCGTTCTGGCGGTGCAGTGGCCGTTTCGGATACTCGAGGCTTTTTTTCGCTGCGTGGGGGAGAACCCGGCCGAGTGGTTGCGTGGACGCCGGCCTGGACCGAAGGAGCGTGGGAGTGGGACGGGAGCCCTGGAGCGCTCGAGATCGAGATCGAACCGTTGATTTTGAAGAGTGTCCATGTCACCGGGCAAGCGGCCGGCGATCCAGGGAAATGGGCAGAGTTGATGGATCTCACCATGCGCACAGAATTGAACGCAATCATGCTGGACCTCAGAGACGAAAGCGGGAGTGTGTTTTACGACTCTCAGGTGGGGATCGCCAAGGACTCCGGAGCGGTTCGGATGTCCTATGACCTCGCCGAATTGTCGACGGCCGTGGCGGCAGAAGGGGTCTACCTCATCGGGCGAATTGTCACTTTCCAGGATCCGATTGTGGCGAATTGGAGGCCAGAAATGGCTGTGACCGTGGCCGGGACGGTCTACTCGAAGCGGGGCCAGTCGTTCCTTGACCCGAGCGACCAGAGCGCCCGGCAGTACGCGTGGGATCTCGCGGTGGAGGCGTGCCAGATGGGAGTCGACGAAATTCAGTTCGATTACATCCGCTTCCCTGACGGATATCCGACCGATGCCGTATTCGACGGTCCCGTAGACGAAGACTCGCGAATCGAAACGATTCGCAGCTTCCTGGCTGAGGCCAGGGTTCGGCTTCGGCCCCTTGGCTGTGCCGTGGCAGCCGACGTCTTCGGATTCACGACCACGGCACGAGACGACGGCGGTATCGGGCAGAAGTGGGACGTCATAGCCGCCGAGCTCGATGTGGTGTCGCCGATGTTGTACCCCAGTCACTACGGAAGCGGGTGGTACTCCTTCGACAACCCCGAGGATCATCCGGCCGCAGTGGTGGACGCCGCACTCGCCGACGGGTTGGACCGACTCGAATCCATGACGATCGTCAGGCCGTGGTTGCAGGATTTCGCGTATTCGCCTCTTCAGGTTCGCCAGCAAATCGACGCCGCCGAGGCATACGGGCTCGGATGGATGTTGTGGAACGCGGTTTCGGACGTGAGTGTCGCCGCGATTCGTTGATTTCGGCGAGGGCGGGGTCAATTTTCACTATCTCGGTAGTGGTAATTATCATCCGCGGGTCACCCCAATTACGGAGTCGTGTGAAGGCGCTCAACCAAGACGTTTTTCGCTCATTGAGCGGATCGGATGCAGAGGATCGGAAAGCGGCGTTTGCGCTGTTTCAGGAACTCGATATGCCCAATCCCAAGCAGGAGGCATGGCGCTACGTCGAAGTCGATTTCGACCTCGATGATCATCACCTTGCCGACCCTGGGGCCGAACCACTCGCCGACGATGTGTTTTTGGCGGCGTTGGAGGCATCGGCCGGTCGTGTGACCATCGTCAACGGCCATATACACTCCATCGAGGCGGTGGCAGGGTTCGATGTGACCGAATTGACGGACCGGTCGCCATCTTCTGTGCTCACCGGCGAACTCGACAAGTTTTCGGCGGCCAACGCCGCGTTTGGTGTTGGGGGCGTGTCCGTACGTGTGCCGGCGGGCAAAACGATCAAAGCTCCCCTGGTGATCGATGTGCAACAGGTCAGCGACCGGAGCATCGGGTTTCCATCGATTTCGGTATCGGCAGAGGACAATTCTGAAGCGTCTGTCATTGTGGTCCTGCGTTCTTCAGACGGCGCCGCCACCGCGCTGGCGCCGAGCCTGTCGGTCGCGGTCGGTAACGCCGCCCGCCTCTCTTTTTCGACGGTGCAGATACTTGATCGGACGTCGCTGTCTGTCGCCCATCAGCGTGTAACGGTTGGGCGCGACGCGACGATCAGGTTGGGCGAGGTGGGGCTGGGCGGGCGTTACGCCAGGCTCGATCTCGGAATCGAACTGGTCGGCAACGGCTCATCGGCCGACCTGATCGGTCTCTCCTTCGGGGAACACGATCAGGTCATGGATTATCGGGTGGTGGTCAGTCACGTCGGCACCGATACCTCGAGCAATGTTTTTTTGAAGGGTGCTGTCGAAGACGAAGCGCAATCCGTCTTCTCCGGTTTGCTTCGTATAGAAAAAGACGCGGTTCGGACGAGCGCTTTTGAGACAAACCGGAACCTGGTGTTGTCTCCGGGTGCCAAGGCACACTCCGTTCCCAATCTCGAGATCTTGTGTGACGACGTCGTCTGTGGCCATGGATCTTCGGTCGGTCCGTTGGAAGAAGAACACGTCTACTACCTGCAAAGTCGGGGGCTTTCGCGCTCCAGAGCAGAACGGGTACTCATCCGGGGTTTCTTCAATGAGGTGATCGACCGCCTTCCCGCTCCCGGTTTGGCCGATCCCTTGCGCGATGCCGTCAACCAGCGTTTTGTCGAAGCCCAGATCGAGGGAAGGATCGGATGAGCCTGGTCAAGGTCGGTGACTTCGATGCCTTGCCAACGGATACGGGGACGCTGGTGGAGGTAGGCCGCCAACGAGTTGCCGTCTTCCGTGTCGGTCCTGATGTTTTTGCTCTGGCGGACCGTTGCAGCCACGCAGAAGCGTCTCTCGCGGAAGGTGTGGTCTTCGACACGGAGGTCGAGTGTCCGCGCCATGGTGCAACTTTCGATCTGACCGACGGATCTGCTCTGACGCTACCCGCCACCCGTCCGGTGGCCACCTACAAGGCGTTTGTCGAGGACGGCGAGGTCTTTGTCGAGATGGAGGAAACAAACTGATGGCTTCTGCCCTGAAAATCGAGTCCCTGACGGCGTCCGTGGCCGACAACCAAATCCTCAAAGGGCTGACGCTCGAGGTGCCGTTTGGCGAGGTCCACGCCATCATGGGCCCGAACGGATCGGGGAAATCGACCCTTTGTCACGTGCTCACCGGCAAATCAGGGTACGAAGTGGGCGGCTCGGCCCTTCTCGACGGTGAAGATCTACTGGGGTTGGAAGTCGACGAGAGATCTCGTCGCGGCCTGATGCAAGCATTCCAGTATCCGGTCGAGGTCCCTGGTGTGAGCTTGCTCGAATTGGTCACCGAGGCTGCGGTCGAGCGAGGATCATCTACTTCGTCGCTTGCCGAGGAAGCAGCAAGATTTGACGTCACCCGGTTTCTGGAGCGGTCGGTCAACAACGATCTCTCCGGCGGAGAAAAAAAGCGTTCAGAGATCTTCCAAATGGCCGTCCTCAAACCAAAGGTCGCGGTCCTGGACGAGATCGACTCCGGGTTGGACATCGATGCCGTCAGGCAGGTTGCAGAGGCGGTCGAGGCAATGAGGAGCCCCGAGGTCGGCATTCTGATGATCACCCACTACAGCCGCATCCTCCGTTACATGAAGGCCGATCGGATCCATGTGATGATCGACGGCCAAATCGTAACGTCAGGTGGCGCAGAATTGGCCGACGAACTCGAATCGGGTGGCTACGCGGCGATTGGAAACCGACTCGGGATCCAAACGGCAACAACGTCTGCACCGCAGAAGCGCCCTGCCGATTTTTTCACCGACACACCTTTCGATTGAGCCTCAGGTCCGGCCCCTCGCCGGCCGCCATTCAAGTATCCGACGTTTGGCCGGCCTTACCTCGGACGGAAGCTGCTTGGCCTGCCTCGCCTGCTCGGCGAGGTACCGCTCGACTTCTTCACGTTCCGGGTTGACGTCCGTCGGGGCCGTCCCGAGGTCGTTGAGTATTTGAGCCATTGCGAATGCACGAAATCCGTTCACTGATTTCCCCTTTCGCGGGAACGGAGACGTTGGCCGGCTCGGTGATACATGCGAGTGCGACAGACATCGTTTGGCCACTAGGTTGTCGCAATGAACCCCGCCCAGAATTGGCTTGGTCAACTGACAGAGATACCGACTACGTCAGGGCGAGAACAAGGAGTCGAAGCCTGGGTCAGGGCTCGGGTCGCCAGGCGCAGAGACCTGGTGATCCGAGCCGATTCGGCCGGCAACCTTCTGATCACCGTCGGAGACGACCTTCCGGCCGACCCGGTAATTGCGGTTGCTCACATGGATCATCCAGGATTTGTCGTCGAATCCGTCGGAAGGCAGGAGCTTCTGGCCCAGTTCAGAGGCGGAGTCATGTCGCAGTATTTTCTCGGTGCACGAGTCGAATTCTTCGATCGCGGTGGTCGATCGCACCCCGGCTCGATCGCGGAAGATCTCGGGTCGGATCGGTACCGCATCCAGAGCCGGAGCGCCGCCGGGCTCGCGGTTGACGACATCGGTTGGTGGCGTTTCGACAAATCCGCTCTCGGCTTCCGCGGGGACCGCTTTAGGGCCCACGCCTGCGATGACCTCGCCGGCGTCGCCGCGGGACTGGCGGCTCTAGACCGATCGAGGAAAAGGCCCGAGCTGCACGGATTTGCCGTTCTGTTGACGAGAGCCGAAGAGGAGGGCTTCATCGGAGCCATCGCTGCGGCCAAGTCGAGGTCTATCCCGCCCGGAGGGCGGCTCCTTTCGATCGAGACCTCACGCAGTTTTGCCAATACACCACTGGGCTCTGGGCCGATCGTGAGAGTCGGCGATCTCTCGTCGGTTTTTGACCACCATCTGACCAACGCCGTGAGCGAAGTGGCCCGTCGCAGCGGCCTTGCCTATCAGCGTCGCCTCATGGACGGCGGGTCATGCGAGGCGACGGCCTTCGGTGCCTACGGCTATCGGGCGACCGGTTTGTGTCTGGCGCTGGAGAACTATCACAACATGGCCGACATCGATGGAGTGAAAAACGGAATCGCGCCGGCTCGCATCGCTCCTGAGGAGATTTCACTGGCCGACTTCGGCGGTCTTGTCCAACTGCTGCTCGCATGTGCGGGTGGGATCGACTCCGTGGACGACTCGCTGACAGGACGGCTCGATCGTCGTTTTCTGGAGAATCGACACCTGCTGAACTAGACGCAACGAGGAGTACCCTCATCCCCATGACAACCCCGATCCGAGGAGCTACCGGCGTGGAAATCCGAATCGAGAAGGATTCGATGGGTGAAGTCGAAGTGCCGGCATCTGCCTACTACGGAGCTTCGACGCAGCGAGCGGTCAACAACTTTCCGATTTCCGGCCAAGGGGTCGGCAGGAGGATGGTTTGGGCGTTTGGCCTGCTCAAAGGGTCGGTGGCCACGGTGGCGGGCGACCGCGGCGAAATCTCGTCTGAGATCGCAAAGGCAATTCGGGCCGCCGCCGACGAAGTCATGGCGGGCGAGTGGGACTCTCAGTTTCCTGTCGATGTTTTCCAGACCGGCTCGGGGACGTCGACCAATACCAACGCCAACGAGGTCATCGCGACCAGGGCGTCTGAGTTGTTGGGCGAAAAAGAGTCGATCGGAGTGCACCCCAACGACCACGTCAACTTCGGGCAGTCATCGAATGACACCTTCCCCACGGCAATGCACCTGGCCGCGGTCGATGCCATAAGCAACAACCTGATCCCATCGCTCGAGCGCCTCGCCATAGCGCTCGAAGCCAAGGCCGACGAGTTCGTGTCCGTCGTGAAGTCGGGAAGAACCCACTTGATGGATGCGGTCCCGATGACGCTGGGACAGGAGTTCTCTGGGTATGCGGCTCAGATTCGCCATGGCGTAAGGCGGGCAAGGGCCGTACTCCCAGAATTGGGAGAACTCGCCCTCGGGGGGACTGCCGTCGGCACCGGGATCAATTGCTCTCCCGGATTCGCCGAGGCCGTCATCGCGCTCATGTCCGAACGGACCGGCCACCAGTTCATCGAAGCCCCCAATCATTTTGAGGCCCAGGCAGCCAAGGATGCCGCTGTCAGCGCCTCAGGCGCAATGAAGACCGTCGCCACCTCGATGTTCAAGGTCGTGAATGATCTGCGCTGGCTCTCCTCTGGCCCCGTCACCGGAATCGCCGAGATCCGGCTGCCGCCGCTCCAACCTGGCAGCTCGATAATGCCGGCCAAAGTCAACCCGGTCATACCTGAGATGGCGATGATGGTTTCCGCCCAGGTCATTGGAAACGACGCCGCCATCACCTGGGGGGGCGCCAATGGAAACTTCGAACTCAACGTGATGATGCCGATGATGGCCCGCAATTTGATCGAGTCGATCGACCTCCTCGGCAATGCCGCCAGAGCCGTGGCCGACAAGTGCGTAGACGGAATTCAGGCAGATCCCGAACGAGCGCGGGCGCTGCTCGAAAAGAATGTGATCGTCGTCACGGCGCTCAACCCCCATATCGGATACGACGCCGGGGCCCGTGTGGCCAAGCGGGCGTTTGCCGAAGGAAAAACGGTCCGCGAGGTTGTGCTGGAGGAGGGTCTCATGGAGGCAGACGCTCTGGACGCGGCACTCGACCTAGAAGGCATGACGAAAGGTGGCGTCCAATGAACCAGGGTCGCCTTATCCGTCCCCTTTCCCGCCGGTGACCGGCATCCCGGTATTACTCGTGCACGGCGCCTGGCACGGCGGATGGTGCTGGGACGCCTGGTCGACCGAGTTGGCAGGGCAGGGTCATCGGCCGTTCGCGATGGACCTCCCTGGACACAATCGATCGGGCTCGCGAGACAAGATCTGGAACCGGCTGGGACAGTACATCACCGCCGTAGGCGCCGAACTCGATCGCCTTGGCCCTGAAACGGTTGTTGTCGGCCACTCAATGGGAGGTCTCGTCGTCCAGAGAGCACTGGAAGACCACCGGGCCAAGCTCGGCGTGCTGGTGGCTTCGGTTCCCCTGAGTGGTGTGTGGGGGGCGACGCTGCGGACCGCGCGCCGGGTGCCTGGTCCATTTCTGCGAGCCAACGCCACATTGTCGATGTACCCGATCGTTGGTGATCGAGATCTGGCCAGAGGTGCATTTTTTGGCGACTCTGCGCCGGCCGCCACCGTCGCGGCGTGCCAAACGCGACTCCAGAACGAGTCATATCTTGCCTACCTCCAGATGTTCACAATCCGGCCGAGACCGGCCAAGGTCAGCACCGAGATGCGCGTCATCGCTGCCGGCGACGACACGATCTTTTCCGTGAAAGAGCAACAAAAACTCGCCGCGGCCTACAACACCGGCGCCGTTGTGATCGATGGCGCCGGTCACGACCTGATGCTCGACCCGGCCGGCCGCCCCGCGTTGGCTCAGCTTTTCAGCTGGATCAACGGTGAAGGTGAAACAATCAGCCTCTGAGTGCCTCTTCGAGGGTTGACCACGGGAGATAGGCGCACTTGATCCTGACCGGGTAGCGACGCACGCCATAGAGGGCCTCCAGCTCACCCAAGGCAGACCCCGGCTTGTCGGGGTCGATCCCGCCGTCGTCCTCCGTGGAGGTCATCATCCTCTTGAATCGGGCAATCAGGTCCTCGATCTCGGTCTGGTTTTTGCCCTCGATGGCGCGGCTCATCATCGATGCAGATGATTGGCTGATGGAACACCCTTGGCCGCGGACCGAAACCTGGGCTACCGAGCCGTCGTCCAGATTCACCTCCACCGTGACTTCGTCTCCACACAAGGGGTTGACACCTTCTGCGTGCAGTTGCGGGTTTGCCAGCGGAGCCTTGTTGCGCGGGTTGCGATAGTGGTCGAGGATCACTTCGCGGTACAGGTCCTCGAGCGACACGTCAGAGCCTGAAGAGTTCGGCGGCATGACCGAGTGCTTCGACGAGGGCGTCTACGTCGTCAGTTGTGTTGTAGACATAGAAGCTGGCCCGGGCGGTCGCCGGGACACCGAGGATGCGATTGAGCGGTTTGGCGCAGTGGTGACCCGCTCTCACCGATACCCCGCGTTCGTCGAGGATTGTCGCCAGATCGTGTGCGTGTGCGTCTCCCATGCTGAAGCTGACCACGCCGCCCCGTGAGTCAAGATTCGCGGGACCGTGGATGATGAGGCCCTGGACCTGACCAAGCCGTTCCAGGGCGTACTTGGTGAGCATGCGATCGTGCTCGACAACGGCGTGCATGCCGATGTTCTCGAGGTATTCGATGGCCGCGGTCAGTCCAACCGCCTCGATGATCGGGGGGGTCCCCGCTTCGAACCGGTGGGGAACCCTGGCCCAGGTCGAGCTCTCGAGGGTCACGTCGGAGATCATTTCGCCACCGCCCTCGACTGGTTCCATCTCTTCGAGGCGATCCGGTTTGCCCCAGAGAATGCCGATTCCGGTCGGCCCCAGCATCTTGTGGGCGGAGAAGGCGAGGAAGTCGGCGTCTAACAGGCTCACATCGACAGGATGGTGGGGAACAAGCTGGGCTCCGTCCACTACAACGATGGCGCCCCTCTCGTGGGCTGCCGGGATGATCAGGTCGAGTGGTGGCATCGTTCCGAGAACGTTGGACATTCCGGTAATCGCAACCACCTTGACACCGCCTTCGAGCTTGGTGGCGAACACGTCGAGATCGAGGCGGAAGTCTTCGGTCAAGGGTACAAAGTCGAGTTCGGCGCCCGTGCGTTTGGCCACCATCTGCCATGGCACGAGGTTGGCGTGGTGTTCCATGACCGAGACGAGAATTTTGTCGCCTGGGCCCAAATGCACACTCCCCCATCCATGGGCGACCTGATTGAGAGCGGTGGTTGCGCCCCGTGTGATGACCACTTCGTTCGGATCGCCGGCACCGATGAACCGTGCGACGGCGGTGCGGGTCGCTTCGAAGCGTTCGGTTGCCATCAGCGAAAGACGATATGCGCCGCGGTGGACGTTGGCGTATCCGTGGGCGGCGAATTCCGACATCGCATCGATGACTGATTTGGGTTTCTGGCTGGAGGCCCCTGAGTCGAGGAAATGGATCGGTCGCCCGTTCAGCGGAGCGTCGAACAGGGGGAAATCGGCTCTGACTACGGCCGGGTCAAGCAGGCTGACGGAAGGCGTCGTAACCTTCTTCCTCGAGGCGGACCGCCAACTCCGGTCCACCGGACATCAGCACTCTTCCATCCATGAAGACGTGCACATGGTCGGGCGTGATGTAATCCAGCAACCTCTGGTAGTGGGTGATGATCAAGAAGCCCCGCTCAGGGCTGGTGAGGCGATTCACGCCTTCTGCCACCGTCTGGAGGGCGTCGATGTCGAGGCCAGAGTCGGTTTCATCCATGATCGACAGGATCGGCTCCAGGACTGCCATCTGCAGAACCTCGTTGCGTTTGCGCTCGCCACCCGAGAACCCGTCGTTGAGGTGTCTGTCGGCGAAACTGGAGTCCATACCGAGTGAACTCATCGCCTCCATCATCTTGAGTCGGACCTCGAGTACCGAATAGTCGATTCCGGTCCGGTTGCTGAGGGCTTGGCGGAGAAACTGCAGGACAGAAACTCCCGGGATTGCGAGGGGATATTGGAAAGCAAGGAACATTCCCCGGCGAGCGCGCTCGCTCGGGCTGACCCCGGTCACGTCCTCGCCAAGGAACTCGATCTTCCCCTGCGTGATCTGATACGACGGATGGCCCATCAGGACTGCGGAAAGCGTCGACTTTCCAGATCCGTTCGGACCCATCAGGGCGTGGACCTGGCCGCGGTCGACTGTCAGGTCGACGCCCCTCAGGATCTCGGCGTCGCCTGCGGAGGCGTGAAGATTGGATATTTGAAGAAGGGGGGCACCGCTCACGTCGTCAAGTCTAGTTTCCACTACCGCCGTAGTGAAAATGGCGGCGACCTGTTGGTGGCCCCCTCTCATGGAGGGACGGATGCATCGGCGCTTCGCGTCCTATTCTCTTGCGCCTCATGTCCCCTTCAACTCTCAAACTGATCGAATTCGCCGCGGCCGCATCGGTAGGGATCGATGTTTCCGAGTTTCCGAACGGGACCAAGACTGCGGCAGATGCGGCGGCAGCGATCGGATGTGAGGTTGCTGCCATCGTCAAGTCGCTTGTCTTCATGGTGGATGGGGAACCTGTGGTCGCGCTGGTTCCTGGCGATCTGAGGCTCGACCCCGAGCGGTTGGCGGCAGTGGCGGGCGGGCAGATCGTTACTCGTGCTCCGATCGAGACCGTGCGGTCGGCCACCGGATATGTCGCCGGCGGCACACCTCCGTTCGGCCATGACGATGCACTCCGTGTTTTTGCCGACATTTCGTTGAGGCGATCCGATCCGGTGTGGGCGGCCGCCGGAACCCCAACCACGGTTTTTCCGATTTCGTTGACCGACCTGGATCGGTTGGCGCAGCCCGTCTGGTCTGAGATCAGCGGCTGAGGGTTAACCCCCGCCATATGCCGTCCAGCCCTTCCATGTCGTCGAGGTCGAGCCACTGTAGGTAGTAGCGGTCGACTCCGACCGCAGCCAACTCCGCCAGCTGTTCTGCCACTAGTTCCGGCGGCCCGGTCGGGATTCCCTGGCCTCGCCAGCGTTCTTCGAGTTGCGTTGGCGTTTCGTCTCGTTCGGTCGCCGCTTCCGCCAGCCGAGAACGGTAATCCGATTCGTCGGCACCGGTCATGATTGGACCCATCACCGTGACCTCGACATCCGCGGGATCCCGACCTATGGCCTCGGCCGCCTCGCGCATGACTGTCACCTTCGGGCCGATGACCTCTGGCGCCGCCACGAAATGGTTGTACTCGTCGGCCTTGCGGCCCGCCAGCGTCGGAGTCCGAACCGCACCGGACCCACCAATCACCAACCTCGTGTCGGCTGGGCGAGGAAGCGCATCGGCTTCGAGTCGATAATGGCTACCTTCGAACGAACGACCGGCGAATGCGGCCGCGATGTAGTCCAGGGACTCTTCGAGCCGTGTGTAGCGCTCGGTCATCGCCGGGAAATCGATCCCAAAGGCTTCATGCTCCAACTCCATCCATCCCGTTCCGATCCCGAGATCGAGACGACCGCCCGCCATCTGGTCGATGGTCGCCGCCGTTTTTGCGATCACGGCTGGATGTCGGAACGTAATCGGCGAAACCAGGATGCAGAGCCTCACGGACGAAGTGTCACGGGCGAGGCCGGCGGTGGTGGCGAATGCGTCGGTGGCCTCAGGTCGGGGTGAGCGGTTCGAGTAGTAGTGGTCTGACCTCGCAAAACTCACGAGTCCGTTGGATTCTGCCCAGAGGGCGGCGGCGAGGAGTTGGTCATAGGTCCCGCCAATCTGGGGCTCGGTCATGAGTGAGAACCGCATTTACATCCTTTCGTCGGCCAGACGAGGCTAGGTCGGTATCGTCTGATGATGGCATCGCTCACCCGACGTCGACTGATCGGAGTAGCGGCCGGGGCCGCAGTGGGACTGGCGGCGGGCTGGAGGGCATGGATTGCCGACCAGGCATCCGTTGCTTCTCCTCCGATCGGAACGAGCGCGGCTTTGCCTTCGGCGTCGACCGCCGCTCCCGCCCCGGAGACATCGCCCCCGTCTTCGGACGGCGTTTCGGCATCACAGACTCCCCAACCCCCTCCAGCCGAGATGCCGACCACCACCACCGCTCCGACTGCCACCACTTCGGATCCCGGTTTCGACGCCGAGGTCTTGGTCGTCATCGCACGGGAGGGATGGGGCGCCAAACCAGCCGTCGGGGAGTTCGTCACCCACGAGATCTCGCGAATCACGATCCACCACACAGCCGCCAACGGAGATGATGTAGCGGCCGCACCCGCGAGGATGCGGTCCTATCAATCCTTCCATCAGAACGACAAGGGATGGGAGGACCTTGCCTATCACTTCATCATCGACGGCTCCGGAAACATCTATGAGGGTCGGCCGGTCGGCGCCGTCGGCGACACTGCGACCAGTTATGACCCCACAGGGCATTTCCTGGCATGCCTCGACGGAAACTTCGACGAGGCGACTCCGCTCGATTCTCAGATCGCCTCTCTCACCGGATTGTTGGCTTGGGCGTCGGTCGAATACGGCGTGGATGCTTCAACCATCGCTGCGCACAGGGACTACGCCGGGACGTCATGCCCCGGCGACAACATGTACTCGAAAATAGAATCGGTTCGAGACGGGGTCGAGGCGACTGTGGCGGCCGGCGGGGTCGGCCTCCATTACTTGCGAGCCCAGGCCGCAGTCGACCGGGTTGAATCGATCGAGACGGGTTGATCCGGGATTTCTGAGGAGGAACTTCGTGCGATTCGCGATTCAAACGATGGCGGGGTATTCGTCAACACTCGAGGTGGCTCGGTGGGCCGAGTCCCAAGGGGCTGCTTTTCTGTCGGTCGCTGATCATTATCTCTCCGACCACGAACCGACGAGTCCGGCGCTCGATCAACTGGTCGTCCTCGGAGGCATCGCCCGCGAGACAAACACACTCCAGCTTTCGACCCTGGTGAGTCCGGTGACTTTCCGGCATCCGGCAGTGATGTGGAAACAAGCGGTCACCCTCGATGAGATGTCTGGTGGGCGCTTCAGCCTCGGGGTCGGAACGGGGTGGATGGAACTCGAGCACACGCTGTACGGGATTGAGTTTCCCGAAACCAAGGAGCGATTCGCACGCATGGAGGAGGCCCTGGGCTATTTCCGGGCAGGGTTGTCGGAGGACGGGCCCGGTTTTGAGGGGCGGTACTACAAGCTGGATCCGTTTGTGTCCCAACCCAGGCCCAAGAACCTTCGTCTCATCGTCGGTGGCACCGGCCGCCACCGGACTCCGACATTGGCGGGCAAGTTCGCCGATGAATTCAACGTCTTTCCCGGCCCCGAGTTGGTCGAGCGGATCGAACTCGCCCGGAAAAGCGCCAAGGAGGCGGGCCGCGACCCGGATCAACTTCTCATCTCCACGGCGTTTCCCGACGTCGTCGGAAACGACCGAGCCGATTACGAGGATGCTCTCGGCCGGATGGCAGCGGAAAGGAAACGTACTCCTGAAGAGATGGCGGCGCGACTCGACGAGGTGGGGATCCCTCACGGCACCTCCGACGAGGTGGCGGAGAGGATCAAGCCGCTGGCGGCGGCCGGGATCACCGTTGTCCACCTTCAGGTGAGCCGGGATGAACTCGATTCCGTCAAGAAGAGCTGGGAGGTCTTCGTCGGATTGTGACGCAACGGCCGGCTACCAGCCGCGTTTGCGCCATTCGGGAGCGTTCGACCGCTCGTCGCCGAGGGTGGTTGACAGGCCGTGGCCGGGATAAACCAATGTCGGATCTGGGTACAAGAAGAGTTGTTTCTCGATCGAGTCCATGATCTGTCCAAAACTCGAGTATTCCCATCTGGTAGCCCCTGGACCTCCGGGAAACAGCGTGTCACCGGAAAATATGACCGGTTCGATCACGAAGCTGACCGATCCAGGGGTATGGCCGGGAGTGTGCAGGACGTGTATCGCCAATTCCCCCACCACGACCTCCTGGCCGTGCGCCAACAGCGTGTCGGGGACAACTCCCGCGACCTCGATGTCGTCGGGATGCATCGACCATTCAACACCCAGCGCGTCTTGGAGCTCGGACAGTGCACCGATGTGGTCGGAATGGCCGTGGGTGATCAGAATCTTTTCCACTGTCGATCCGGCGCATGCTTCGAGGACGATCGCCGCCTCCGCCGCGGCGTCGATCAGGACACTTTTTTGGCTAATTGCGCATCGCACCACGTAGACGTTGTTGTCGTAGGGACCGACCGCCACGTGGCTGATCTCGACCACGCCGTCATCAAAAACCTTCATGTGCGAAATCCTGCTTCCAAAGACAACAATGTCTCGACATGCCCGCGAAGGTCGAAGCCGGGATCGGTCAATGATTGGAGCGAATACCCGTTGAGGGCTGCCAGGAGCGCCTCCATTCGCTGCTCTGCGGCTTCTCGACTCAGGTCGAGGCGATCTCGCACGTGGGCAGAGGTGAATCGACTGACCCGCTCTGCATGGTGGCGTACGACTCTGGCCCTGATTTTTTCGTCGGTCAGGCCTCCGCTCAGAGCCACCAAAAAGTAGACCCTGGCCAGGACCGGTTGAGTTTCGATGAAACTGACGTACGCCGATACCAGGTCAGCGACCGTGTCCGATTCGCCTGCGGGGTCGGGGTCGACTGCGACGATGGCCTCGCGCACGACGGCCAAGACCACTTCCTCTTTGGACTCGAACAGGTTGTAGAAGGAACCCGCCCTGATACCGGCACGTTCGCAGATTGCCTTGATCGTCATTCGGTCGAGCCCGCCGTCCGACAGCAGCCCGCGGGCGCCGTCGAGGATCCTGGCCCTCGTTTCCAGTCCCGCCCGATTTCGCATCGGAAAGAAGCTAGTCGGATGTGCCACTGCCACCTTGTTTTGAGAATTGACTCAAATTAGAGTGTTCACTCAAAGAGTTGGAGGGACGACGTGTATCACTACCGATCGAATCTGCGAGACCTCGAGTTCAATCTGTTCGAGTTCCACCGACTCGGGGAGCACCTCGGTCCGGAATTGGACGAGGACACTGCTCGCGATCTTCTCAAAGAACTCGACCGTTTCTCCCGTGAAGAATGGGCTGCTTCATTCGTCGATGCAGATCGGATCCCGCTGACGTTGGAAAATGGTCGAGTGGAACTACCGCCATCCCTGAAGGGCTCCATTCGGGACTTTTACGAGCAGGGCTGGGACAAACTGGGGTTGACGCCTGAAATGGGGGGATTGGGCGTCCCGCCCAGTTTGTTCTGGGCGGCTCAGGAACTGCTTGCCGGGGGCAACGCCACAGCGCTCTTTTATGCAGGTGGGTCCATGTTCGCGAGGGTGTTGTTCGAAGAAGGCACCGAGCAGCAGCGAACCCTGGCGCGGCTCTGGGTGGACCGGGGTTGGGGCGGGACGATGGTCCTCACCGAACCCGACGCAGGCTCGGACGTCGGCGCCGGGACCGCCAAGGCGATACACGTCGATGGCGAGACCTACCACCTGCACGGAGTCAAGCGGTTCATCACTTCTGGTGAACATGATGCAACCGAAAACATCATCCACCTGGTGTTGGCTCGACCTGAAGGGGCAGGCCCCGGCACCAAGGGGCTATCGATGTTCGTTGTACCCAAATATCTCATCGAGGAGGACGGTTCGCTCGGTGAACGCAACGGAGTCGTGGCCACCAACATCGAGAAGAAGATGGGGCTCAGAGGTTCTTCTACCTGCGAGCTGAGTTTCGGAGTGGATCGGCCCGCCGTTGGCTACCTGGTGGGCGGAGTACACGACGGAATCCGGCAGATGTTCCGGGTCATCGAGGGGGCGAGGATGACGATCGGGACCAAATCGGCTTCAACGCTGTCAACCGGTTATCTCAATGCTCTCGCCTACGCCCGTGACCGGATCCAGGGCCCCGACCTCGCCAAGGCCATGGACAAGACCGCTCCCCGAGTCGCGATAATCCGTCATCCCAACGTGCGTCGGATGCTGATGGAGCTCAAATCCCACTCGGAAGGTATGCGGGCGCTGGTTTGTTACGCCGCCCATTGCCAGGATCGAGCGCCGACGGATCCGGCGATGGACGCCCGCTCAGACTTGTTACTGCCATTGGTCAAGGGTTATTGCTCCGAAAAGGCGTATGAGCTGCTGGCGACTGCGCTGCAAGTGTTCGGGGGTTCCGGTTTCACCCAGGATTATCCGATCGAGCAATACATCAGGGACGCAAAGATCGATTCGGTTTACGAAGGCACAACCGGCATCCAGGCGCTCGATCTGTTTTTCAGAAAGGTCGTGAGGGACCAGGGCCAGACATTGGCCGCCCTCGCCGCCGAGATCGCCGAGTTCGTGAAGGAAACCAACGACATGGATCCGGTGGCCGGCGAAAGGCTGCTGCTGGCAACGATCCTCGACGATGTGCAGGGGCATCTGGGGGTGATGGTGGAGCATGTAATGGCATCCAGCGGCGGCGAGTCGGAGGAGGTATACCTCACCGGACTCCACGCGAATTCGTTGCTGGAGTCGATGGCCGAACTGGTGATCGGCTGGCTCCTGTTGCGCCAGGCCGAACTGGCGGCGGCCAAGATCGATGTCGAGCCGTTCTACCTGGGAAAGGTCGAGGCAGCGCGCCATTTTGTCCGGTCGGTGGCAGGGAAAGTCGGAGTCAGGCGGAAAGCGGCCGAACTCGAAACCGGGGCATTGATGACGATGGACGACGCTGCCTGGTAGCCGACAAACCTTGTCTGCGCCGGTATCAGGATGGCCTGTTGATAGTCTCTATTGTGCGGGGAGGGCTTCGCCGCGACGATCGAGGGCAGAAAGTACGCCGGCTGGTACAAGCGTCGATCAGTCACAACACACCTTGATGAAAGGCCGCTGATGAAGAGAATCACGATGCTGATCGCGACGATGCTTCTGCTGGCTTCTTGTGGAGCCGTTGCCGAAAAGGCGGGTGAGCGGATCGTCGAGGAGGCCATCGAGAAGGCAGCAGAAGAAGAGGGCGACATCGACGTCGATCTCGACGATGGAGGGATCACGATTTCTGGATCGGACGGCGAGACGTTTCAGATCGGTGAAGGTGTCGAGATCCCGTCGGACTTCCCGATTCCGATCCTCGGCGGCGGCACGGCGGTCTATTCGGTGAATGACCCCGCCGGTGGGGCGGTAGCGTTGACGATGGAGTATCCCAATGACGCATTGGACGCCCTGATCGAGATGTACGACAACTACTTCACCGGCAGCGGGGTCCAGCGGATCGAGGCAGCCGAGTTGACCTCGTGGACCGACCCTTCGTCGGGCCACGCTGTGACGGTCATCGGCGGCGAGGCCGATGGCGTTGTGGTTTCACTCACCGCGGCCCCGACTTCGTGAATCACGGCGGGGGAAATGGCCCCGTCGCCTAGGATGCACGGCCATGGATTTTTCGTTCTCGGTCGAGCAAGAGGAGCTTCGGCGTTACGCGCAACATTGGTTGAGTGAACACAGCGGTTCCGCCGATGTGCGCCGCCAGATGGAGTCTGGGTACGACGCCGGCCTATGGCAATCAATGGCCGAGATGGGTTGGCAGGCCATGACGATCCCCGAGGCATTCGGTGGTGCCGGGTTTGGGTTCCTCGAGTTGTTCGTACTTCTCGAAGAACAGGGCAAGACACTTCTGCCTTCACCGTTCTTTTCGACGGTGGTCCTGGCGGCCAACGCACTTATCCTCGGTGGTACCGACGACCAACGCAAAGAGTGGTTGCCTGCGATTGCGGCAGGGGAGATGACCGCGACTTTGGCCCATGTTGAACAGGCAGGCTCCTGGACGGTCGACGATGTTGCAACGTCGGCGTCGGCGGATGGACACGAGTGGGTGATAAACGGCACGAAGGGGTTTGTCATCGATGGTGCGACGGCAGCTCTGGTAGTAGTGGCGGCGCGATCCGAGGACGGCATCGACCTCTTTTTGGTCCCCGCCGACACCCCAGGCCTTTCCATTCGCCCACTGGAGGCGATGGACCAAACCAGGCCACTGGCCGAGATGGCTTTTGTCGACGTCAGGGTTCCGGCGAGTGCGTTGCTGGGGAAACCCGGCAGCGGGGCGTCAACGCTCGAGCGGGTCTACGACATCGCCTGCGTCGCACTCGCCGCAGAACAGGTGGGAGGTGCCCAGCGCTGCCTGGACATGGCGGTGGGATATGCCAAGGAACGCCGGCAGTTCGGACGGCCGATCGGATCGTTTCAGGCGATCAAACACAAGTGTGCAGAGATGCTGGTCGAATTGGAGGCAGCCAAATCGGCTGCCTATTACGCAGCCTGGGCGGTTGCGGTGGAGTCCCCGGAAATGTCGAGAGTTGTCCCCCTGGCGAAGGCATATTGCTCAGAAGCCTTCTTCCACTGCGCGGCAGAAAACATCCAGATCCATGGAGGCATAGGTTTCACCTGGGAGCACGACGCACACCTTTACTTCAAGAGGGCCAAAAGCGCAGAGTTGATGTTCGGGCCGCCGGCCGCACATCGCCGCCGGCTCGCCATTGAATTGGGGTTGGCAAACTGAAGCCGGACGGCTCCTCGAGGCCGGTGGCGTGAGCCCGGCTTCAACTCTCGCCCTAGGTGGCCTTCTTGCCGCGATCTTGTTGTTCGTCGTTGCTGCCCTTCTGTGGCAAGAAGCCAAGCGAAAAGCCCGCTCGGAGGCGCCGGCCTACGTCATCGAGGATGCGGTCTCGTTCATAGTCGACTGGCTCGGTCAGAAAACAACTCTGAATCGAGCAGACGTCAAGCGGATCATCGAGTGGGAAGTGTTCTATCTGCAGGGTTTGGCCCAGGAGAAGCGCTGGAAGCCGGTCGACACGGTGGCCGGCGGGCACGCACCGGCGATCGATTTCGTCAGCGCTCAGATCGCCGAGCGGCACGGGGCCGTTTACCCTCGCGACGAAATCAGACAGGTGCTTGAAGGCGAGGCGCATTATCTGGTGTCGATCGGTGCGGTCGGTGACGCAGTCGATGGCGGCTCCGCCTTACAAGAAGAGGAAGGTGAACAGTCGTGATTGTGCGGTGCGGAAGCTGTCGTACGCAGTTCGATGTCCCGGGGCCGGGCCGTTTCAGCTGTCCGAAGTGTGGATCGGTGAACATGGTCAGGACCGCCGATGGCGGTGCGCCCGCGGCAGGGCCTACCGGAATGCCAGGGCCTGGTGGGGCCCAGCCACCTCCACCTGCCCCGCCTCCACCCCCATCCCCTCGGATTTCGTGTCCTAAATGCGAGTTCAGCTTCATCGTCGGGTCGATTGCCACCGCGACCTGCCCCAACTGCGGGGATGAAGTGGTCACCGGTGTGGCCGCACCTGAGGCGGACGAATAATGGGCCGTTTGAGGCGCTTCGACGGGCAGAGATTCCTCGGAGCCCGCGACACCATGGTCTTCTATGACTGTGATGAGGTCGAGCAGTTCGCGGAACTGGCACTTCGTGAAGAAGAAGAAGGTCTGAGTCAGGGAAACCTGATTCAGACGTTCGCTCCCGATACCGCGCTCGAAGCGGTCAATCGCAGTTTCCGGCCGGCCCGGTGACAACTCTCTCGGGCGTCGTGGGCGTCATCGGTGGCGTTGCTCAGAAGATGCCAACCGCGATCCACACGGTCCCGGCCAGAAGGATCACCAGCGCGGTGACGGCAGCGGCCACCAGGAGATAGCGAGTGTTCATCGAGGTCGAGGCTAGCTCTCGGCACTAGTACCCTCGGACGTGATCGCATAGAAAGGACCAGTCGGTGTACGACATCGTTGTTGTAGGGGGCGGACCGGGTGGATACGCCTCAGCACTCTACGCCCACAACTTCGGATTGAAGGTGGCGCTGGTCGAAAAGGAGCGTCCCGGAGGGACCTGTCTGATCCGTGGCTGTATCCCCGCCAAACAGTGGCTCCACGTTGCCGAGGTCTTCTCGACTGTGCGCAACGCCTCAGATTTCGGAGTTGTCGTGGGGGAGCCGGAGCTCGATTGGTCGGCTGCTCTTGCCCGTAAGAACCAGACGGTAGAGGCTCTGTTGAAGGGATTGGCAGGGCTGCTCAAACAGCGGGGAGTTGATGTCCTTACTGGTTTCGGGCGGTTGGCCGGGCCCGGCAAAGTGGCTGTTTCCGGCGAAGGTGGCGAGTCGACGATCGAGGGCAATCACGTGATCCTGGCCACCGGTTCACACGCTCGCTCTATTCCGGGATACGACATCGACGGGCGACTGGTGGTCACCAGCGACCACGCCCTCGATTGGCCATCCCGACCCAACCGAGTTGGCATTGTCGGAGGCGGGGTGATCGGATGTGAGTTCGCAAGCCTGCTCATCGATCTCGGATCTGAGGTCCACGTCTTCGAGATGATGGACCAGATTCTCCCCGGCGGAGATCCCGATGCGGCGAAACAACTTCAACGACAACTGTCGAGGCGCGGGGTGAAGTTCACGACCGGCGTCGGTGTGGGGCCGGCGAGGGTCGGCACCGACTCCGTAGTGGTGCCGGCCGGAGATGCCAATGTCGAAGTGGACGTCGTCCTGGTTTCGGCCGGAAGAGGACCGAACACAGACGGCGTCGGTTTGGACACATCACAAGCGGTTGTGAATCGCGGGTTCGTCGAAGTCGATCCGTTGACGATGGAGACGGCAGAGCCCAAGTTGTACGCGGTGGGCGACATCGTTGCCGGGACGCCGCAACTCGCACATGTCGGTTTTGCCGAGGCGATTGCCGCCGTCACCCACATCGCCACGGGCACGGTCAGCCCGGTGGACTATCGAGCGATACCTCGCGTCACCTACAGCCACCCTGAGGTTGCAGAAGTGGGCCTGACCGAAGCACAGGCTCGGGCAACCGGGGTGGATCTGGAGATCACCAAACACGCCTTCAACGGGGTGGGCCGGGCGATCATCATCGGCGAAAACCAGGGTTTTGCGAAAATCATCGCCGAAAAGAATGGTCCGATCCTTGGTGCGGCCGTCATCGGCCCCCAGGCGGGAGAGATGATCCATGAATTGATGTACGCGGTCGGATGGGAGGCGCTCGCCTCCGAGGCGGCCGCGTTCGTACATGCCCATCCGACTCTGTCCGAGGCGGTGGGCGAGACCCTTTTGGCGGCTGCCGGCCGCAGTCTGCACTGAGAGGAGCGGCGAAATGGCAACGACGGTGAGCATGCCCCAGTTGGGTGAGACGGTCACAGAGGGGACGATTCTGCGGTGGGCCAAGCAGGTTGGTGATTCTGTCGCGGCCGATGAGGTGTTGGTGGAGATCTCGACCGACAAGGTTGATACCGAGGTGCCGTCTCCCGCGTCCGGTGTCGTGCTCCAGATTCTCATTCCGGAAGGTGAAACGGTGGCCGTTGGCACCGCGATGTGTGTCATCGGCGAGGCCGGGGAAACATCACAGGCCGCCCCTGTCGATTCCGAGGCGCCGGCGACCGTTCCTCCACAACCGCCCGCTGCGGAGGCGACAGCCGTGGAAGCCCCCGCCCCGGAGCCCGCCGCTCCCGAGGCGACAGCCGTGGAAGCCCCCGCCCCGGAG
>JBGTHP010000014.1:0-108429 GCA_041746105.1 Acidimicrobiia bacterium | reverse complement strand
CCCCGGCTTCGGCCGGGGGCCCTTCTCTATTCAAGGGGTCGCACAACGGCGACTCCATCCCTATCGTGTGGTGGAGTTGTGGGAGCGGCGGTTCGCGTATCGAGAGCGAGCCGGGAGTGGGAGTAGAAAATGAGCGAGAGTCCTGTCCGTCGTCGGGTGCTGGCGGCTTTGGCGCTGATCGTCGCGGTATCCATGGCGGCGACGCCGGCGGTAGCGGCCACGGGGGATGTCGAATTCCCGCCTGCCTATTCGGCCTGTGTAGGCGACGCTGTGCTCGATGCCGGCTTCACCGACACGGTCGGCAACTTCGCCAAAGCGTCGATCAACTGCATCGCGTACTACGGAATCACCACCGGTACGACGGAGACCACCTATTCACCCTCCCAGAAGGTGACCCGAGCACAGATGGCGCTGTTCCTCACCCGGGCAGCGCCGATGGCCGGCATCACGCTGCCCGATCCGGTGTCGCACGGTTTCACCGACATCGACACCCTTCCCACGCCGGCTCAGAACGCCGTGAACCAGCTGGCATCGCTCGGAATCACCACCGGTACCTCGGCGACGACATTTGGCCCCAAGGATGTCGTCTCGCGCTACCAGATGGCGCTGTTCTTGGTCCGGTTCCTCGAATTGGCGAACGGAAGCGCGATTCTGCCGGTGGGAGTCTCTCCTTCTGGTATGACCGATCTCGACACCGTCACCGTTGAGGCTGCAACAGCAATCGAAAAGGCCTGGGACCTTGGAATCACCAAGGGCACGACGGAAACACTGTTCTCGCCCCTCGACACCGTCACCAGGGATCAAATGGCGGCCTTCATCGCCCGCGCCCTCGACCACACCAGCACCCGCCCGGCGGGCCTGACCATGCAGATCCTTCCGGCTTCGGGGGACGCACCGCTCGATGTGGCGCTGAGGATCTCGCTGCGTGATTCGGCCTTTCTCCCGATGGTCGACGAGCCCATCGATATCTTCCGAGGCGACTTGACCACTCCCTCGACGCTGGTTTTGGCAGATGGGACCTGCGATCCTGCGGTGGCGGTTCCGGTCGCAGGGCTGACCGTCTGTACCGTCGATCTGGGCGATCTGAAAACAAACCAGAACGGTGATGTGATCTTCCTCGTGGCCGATCTGGCGGGTCCGACAGAATGGTGGGCGTGGACCGGTGATCTGGGAACCGTGTTCGACTCCGACTTGGTCCAGGCAGTCACCGCCACCACGGCCGTGACCCCGGCCCCCACCACGACCACGACAATCCCGCCTCCCTGAGAGCGCAAGTTCGCCGCCCTCCGCCGACAGGAGGTAGGTGCATCGAGTCACCAAGTTCGTAGGTCTGATATTCATCGCCTCGCTGCTCGCCGTTCCGGCGGCCGCGGCCGGTGGCGCCTGTCCCGAGAGTCTCCCTCCCACCAAATTCACGGACCTCACCGGTCTGTCGACTGAAACCATCGATGCCATCAACTGCGTTTCGTCCTACTCGGTGGCGAAAGGCACGTCCGATACGGCATTCGACCCCGCCGCCGCAGTCACACGCTGGCAGATGGCCCTTTTCATCACCCGCACTGCAGCCACCGCCGGGGTTGCGCTTCCTCCGGCGGCATCGCAGGGCTTCACCGATATCGGGTCGCTTCCCGCCGACACCCAGGCCGCCATCAACCAGTTGGCGCAGCTCGGGATCACCACCGGCACTACTCCAACCACCTTTTCCCCTGACCAGGCTGTGACGCGGTGGCAGATGGCGCTCTTCCTGGTTCGCCTCGCAGGCTCTGCGGGAGTGGCGGTTCCCTCGGGTACGGATCAAGGATTCGGCGATCTCTCCGGTCTTCCGCTCTCAACCCAGAAAGCCATCAACCAACTGGCGGAGATGGGTGTGGCCAAAGGCACCACCGGAACCACCTTTACACCAGGGCAGACGGTGGTCCGCTGGCAAATGGCTCTATTCCTCGCTCGCAGCTTCAATGCTCTCGGCGTTGAGCCCGGCGGCACCACCATCACCGCATCCGCCCCGGTGGCACAGGTCACCGAAACCGTGACACTCACGATTCTGGCCAAGGGTCTCGACGGCAAGCCGGTGGCCGGAAAGGCGGTTGACGTGTGGGTCGGCACCAGGGGATCCGACGGCAAGTGCGTGGTTGACACGGATGCCAAGCTGGCCGGCGTCGACGGCGCCACCGGCACCGACTGTGTGGTGGACACCGCCGACCCCAAGACCGACAAAGACGGCAAGGTGACGATCGCCTTCACCCACGGCACAGCTGCTGAAAGCGACATCGTGAACGCCTGGTCTGGGGAGGTTGGGGCCGAATTCGGATCGTCGGTCACGCCTGCGACGGTGACCGTTGTGTGGGTGCCACCGGTGAGCGGAGTTTCGGTGAAAGCCCCCTCCCCGGTCCGCTATGGCACCACCACGACCGTTACGGCCACGCTGGTGGATGCGAGCGCGGCCGCAGTTCCGGTCGCCGGTCAACCGATTGTTTTCACGGTCAAAAGAGGGTCGGTTCCGATCGCAACTCTGTCAGGTGTCACCGACGCAGGCGGCATGGCCAGTGCCACCTATCTGGGGCCGCCCGATCCCACGGCAGGCGACGACGCAGTCACCGTCGACACCGTGACCGCCTTCTGGGACAAGGACAACGACGGCATCGACGATGGTGCAACCGAGCCTGACTCGTCGACGACGGCGAGTTGGGATGACACTCTGCCCCTCGCCACGCAGGCAACACTGACCCAGACTCGCCCGAGCGACCTGGCCGGGGCCTCGACCACGAGCACGGTCACGGTCAGGGACAAATTCGGCGTTCCGATCGCCGGCGCCAGAATCGTGTTCACAGTCACGGGATTCAGCACTGCATCACCCGCCGCCGTCACCACCGATGTCAGTGGGAGGGCTTCGGTGAGCCACACCGGAAACGGCGGCGGCAATGGCGCAGACACAATCAACGCCTCGGTCGACCTCAACGCCAACTCCACGATCGAAACCGGAACGGGCGATCTCGCCTCCACCACCGCCATCATCCACTACTGGGTGGAGACCGCTCCCACGCTCGGCAATGGTGTTGCGGTCGATTTGATCTCGGTGAACACGGCGGCAAAAACGATCGACGTCACCAACGGCGGCTGGTTCTACCGGGTCACCTACGACAGTGACGACACTTTCAACCTCGGCGCCACGTTGACCGACCTGCCCGGTTTTGAGGCAGGCATCGCCGCCAAGGCGGCGCCTGCCGTAGGCGGCGCCGCCGAACTCACCCTCGACTACGCGGTCGGTATTGGAGCCAACCTTTTCCGGCTGAGCTGACGCGAGCACCAGCTGGTCGTTGGAAGGCGGACCGGTCCCTTCGTCTTTCGCGCGTGCCAAGGCGGCCTTCGCTATCTTTTCGCGGTAGGGGCGGAACCTTTCTCAGGTCCGCGGCGTCTCATCGTGATTGAGAGATTCGGAGGAGGAATCATGTCCACTCGTTCGTGGTGGTCGCGGCGGCTGATGGCCGTCGCAGCGTTCAGTGTTTTGTTGTCGATGGTGGCGATGCCGGCGGCCCATGCCCTCACTTCCGAGGCCTGCCCCACGTCGATACCCGCCGCCGGTTTCACCGACTTGGGTGGCCTGAGCGCGGATGCGGTAGACGCAATCGACTGCGTCAAGTTTTATGGCATTGCGCTCGGGACTTCGACGACGAAGTTCAGCCCGAGCGACTCGGTCAGCCGCTGGCAGATGGCGCTGTTCCTGATCCGCACCGCCGAAGACATCGGGATCGTGTTGCCGAGCGGCGTCAGCCAGGGATTCACCGACATAGGCGGCTACGGCTCCGACGTGCAGAAGGCCATCAACCAGCTCGCCCAACTCGACATCACCCAAGGGACTACGGTCACCACGTTCGCGCCGGCGGCCACCGTGAGTCGATGGCAAATGGCCCTCTTCCTGACCCGTCTCTACACCAAGGCCGGATTTGTGCTTCCGAGCGGGACGGCGCAGGGGTTCAATGACATCTCCGCCTACCCATCTGATACCCAGAAGGCGATCAACCAGCTCGCCCAGCTTGGCATCGCCACGGGCACGACGGCGTCGACATACAGTCCAGGCGCGGTCGTTTTCCGCTGGCAGATGGCGCTTTTCTTGGCGCGCGAGCTCGACTCGACCAAGGCCAAGCCCTACACGGTGACAGTGGCCGCAAGCAGCGTCCTCGCATCAACCGCGGACACCGTCACCCTCACCGTGACCGTGAAGAACGCGAACGGAACCGCTGCCAACAACATCTCGGTGGACGTCTTCGTCGGCACGCTCAAGTCCGACGGAACCTGCACCGTGGATACCGACGCCAAGCTCAACGGGGGTGATGAGGGCACAGGCACCGACTGCAAGATCGACAGCGGCGATCCCAAGACGAACACTTCAGGGATCGTGACGGTGGCGTTCACCCACACCACGGTTCAGGAGACAGACAAGGTGTACGCCTGGATTGGTGAGACGGGTGAAACCTTCGATGACGATCTCGTCCGTACCAAGGCAAGCATCGACGTGATCTGGGGCCCGGCGCCGGCCGCCATCGTGGCAACTGACGTGATCGCCAAGTTTGGTACAACTGCGGTGATATCGATCAAGTTCATCGACGGAACCGGCGCGACGGTCGCCCTTGCCAATCAGACGATCAGTGTCAAGGTCAAGCGTGGTTCTTCCACGATCAAGTCGGCCGACGTCGTCACCAACGGCAGCGGGATCGGCACCTATAGCTATGTAGGTCCGGCGGATCCGTCTGGTGGTGATGACGCGATCGTGCTGGACATCGTGACCGTCTTCTGGGACAAAGATGGCGACGGAGTTGACGATGGGACGGCCGAACTGGATGACACATCGACGGTCACTTGGGACGACGATCTGCCGAGAGCCGACAACGCCGTTCTTTCTGCCACGACGGTGTCGCGGTTGAGTGGTTCAAGCCACGCGATCACGATCAAAGTGACCGACAAGTTCGGGAGTGCTGTCAGCGGAGCGGTGGCGAACTGGACCGTTACCGGCGTCAACACCGACTCAGGCACAACCGGCACCACCAACTCGAGTGGGATTGCAACGTTCACCTATGTGGCAGCCAATCCGGGAGAGGACTCGGTTGATGCCGAGGTCGATGTCGCGGACGACGGCTCGATCGACATCGGTTTCGGATCGGTATCCAACCTGACGGTGTTCACGGTGGACACCGCCCCGTCGCTGGCTGGTTCGATCAAGTTCGACATCATCGCGGTGGACACCTCGGCCGACACGATCGACGTCAAGAAGTTGACAGGAGGCACTGCCTACTACCGGCTCACCTATGACAACAACAACGACAGCTACACCGTGAGCGGGTTGGCGACGACTCGATCCGCTTTCGAAACGGCGCTCAACGCGTTGACACTGCCTGATCTGGATGGGAGTGGGGGGACGGTGCTCGAAACCAACCCCTATTCGTCCAACGAGTCGGACGCAAGCACCTGGATCCTCACGCCGTGAGGCCGATCGTGGGGAGGGTGGATTTGTCCGCCCTCCCCATAACGTCCTCACTCCGTGAGGACGCCGCCACAAACGATCAGATGCGAGACATCAGATGAGCCGGGTCAGAGCATCCAGCGAGCGCTTCGAGGCGGTTCCGTCCCCGTAGGGGGACTCGATGGTGGCGAGCTTTTTGAGAATGGCCGGAAGGTCGTCGAGGATGGAGCTGGCGGCGGCACCGATTTCTCCGCCTGGTGGAACCCGCTGGGCAAAGGTCCCGATCACCTCTGGTCGCTCCGTTGAGTTTCGGACCACGATCAGGGGCCGCTTGAGGATCGAACATTCTTCCTGGACGCCACCAGAATCCGAGATCAACAGCGCAGCCTCGGCCTGGAGGCCGAGGAAATGTCGATACCCGATGGGCTCGACCACAACCAGCCGGGCCAGGAGGTCGCCGAGTCCGTGCTCCTGCGCCCGTTTCACCGATCGGGGATGGAGGGGGAGGACAACCGGTACCGGCAGCTCGGCCAGTTGGTTGAGGATGATCCGGTAACGTTCGTCGTCGTCCACGTTCTCCGGTCGATGGAGCGTGGACAGGACAAATGCCCCCGGTTCGACGCCATATTCCGAGCAAAGGCGGAGTCGTTCGTCAGCGGTCGGCAACAGCTCTTGGACCACTTCAACCACGGTGTTTCCGGTCTGCACCACCCGGCTTCCTGTGATTCCCTCCGCTGCGAGGTTGGCCACGTTGGTTGCGGTAGGCGCACAACAGAGATCGGCAAGATGGTCGGTGACCACCCGATTGTGCTCCTCTGGCATGTTGCGGTCGAAACTTCTCAGCCCGGATTCGATATGGCAGATCGGGATTTCGCGGGCGTTGGCGGCGATCGCACCGGCCATCACCGCGTTGGTGTCGCCTTGGACCATGATGGCCCGCGGCCGGTGTTGTTCGAACAGACCATCTAGCCGCCGGATCGCGTCGCCGATCTGGTTTCCTCGGGAGGTGCCGCCCACCTCGAGGAACTCATGTGGTTCCGGCAGCGACAGCTCCTGGAAAAAGGAGCCGGAAAGTTTTGGGTCGTAGTGCTGGCCGGTGTGAATGATCCAGGCGGCATCTTCGAGAAGCCGGATGATCCGCGCCAGTTTGATGATTTCTGGCCGGGTTCCCAGGACCACGGCCACCGACCGTGGCGCCAGCCCGTAGGCGTTGGACATGTCGAACCTTTCTACGGGCTCCTACTCTGCGGCCCGACATGGTAGATCTGCTCCTTGACGTCGCCCAGATCATGGTCGTCGTCCTGGCGCTCTACAACCTGGCGGTAGCACTGGCCGGGTGGCGACAACCCGGACCGGCCCCGGTCGCCGAGAGCTTGCCTCGCTTTCGGATTGTTGTCCCTGCCCATAATGAGGCTGCGGTTCTGGGAACGCTCCTGGCCGATCTCGAGCGGATGGAGTACCCGGCCGATCGAGTTCGATTGGTGGTGTTGGCAGATCATTGTTCCGATGCGACCGCGGCAATAGCCTCCGCCGCCGGGGTCGAAGTAGTCGAGAGAGACTCTGGGGCTGCAGGGAAAGGCCCAGCGCTGGCCTGGCTGCTCGATCGTCATCCGCTCGAAGGCGACGCCCTGGTGGTGCTGGACGCAGACAATCGGGTGCCGCCGAATATGTTGACCCGGTTGGCCGGCGAGTTGGGTCTTGGCCATCAGGCGGTCCAGGTGTACCTGGACGTGTCCAATCCAGACCGGTCGCTCGTGGCGACCGCTTCGGCATTGAGCTATTGGGCTTCGAATCGAATGGTCCAGCTTTCTCGAACCAACCTCGGATGGACGGCCGATCTCGGGGGAACCGGGATGTGTCTTACGCAGGAGGCGCTGACGGCCGGAGGCAGCTTCGGGTCTTCGTTGGCAGAGGACCAGGAACTAGGCGTAAAACTCGAACTGGCCGGTATTCCGGTCGTCTGGGTGCATGATGTCAGAGTCCGAGACGAAAAACCCGCCGGCGCCAGGGTGGCGGCGCGCCAACGAGGACGATGGGCGAGTGGCAGGCGCACCGTGGCACGGCGCCACACTCTGGATTTGCTGCTGACCAGGCGATGGTCCTCGATCGACCTTGCCATCCGTCTCAACCAGCCTTCTCGAATCGGCATGGCGATGTTGGCGGCGCTAATTGCCGTCGGCTCAGCCGCGTCTCTCCCTCTGTGGCCTTGGCAGATCTGGCTCACGGTTGCGCTGATCCAATTCCTGGCGCCGATCCCGTTTCTCGTCCGCGATGGCGTCGAGCCTCGCTACCTGATCCGGTACCCGCTCCTAGTGGTGCTTCCCCTGATCAAGATCTGGGGTCGCATCCGCCGCCCAACGGGTTGGTATCACACTCCCCACGAGGGGTCGGACGAGCGCTGAAAGTCGGACTGCGGTCCCTACTTGACGGCGGCTCTGACTTTTGACGGCCTCCGGATGAGACCTCGGACGAGTCCCGTTCCGTATGACAGGTGCATGATTGCCACAGCGGTCATGCAGAGAGGGTGGCCGCGGCCTGCCACCACGACGGTGGCCAGCCACGATGCGGCGACCACGACCAGCGGCCACCAGAGGTCGAAAGCGGCGAGAACAACTCCTGCGATCAGTGCAGCCACCAGAGCCAGCGGCGCCAACGGACGCAATGATGGCCATCTGCCGTTCACATAGAGCAGGTCGGCTTTGCCTCCGCCGTATCGGTAGAACTGGCGCATCAAGGATGCCGGTGTCTCACGCGGGCGATATACGCTTGATATTCGCGGTTCGAGGAGCACTTTTCCGCCGTTCTGGCGCAACCGCCAGTACAGGTCGGCGTCTTCTGCGACCCCGAACGGGAGAAGGCGAAAACCACCGATTTCGAGTAGATCACTCTTGCGAATTGCTCCCAGATAAACGGTGTCGACGAATCCGGCCGTATCGCTGTGATGAAATGGGGCAGGACCGATTCCCAATTTCGAAGTCATCGCAAACGCGACGGCTCTTCCGAAGGCCGTTTTCCCCTCAGGTCGTAGGGGTCCTCCCGCCGCCACCACGTTTTCTTTCTCCAGTGCTTCGACTGAGCGCCGCACGTAGTCGCGCGAATACGTGGTGTGGGCGTCGGCCCTTATCAGGATCTCTCCTGCCGCTATTTCTGCTGCTCGGTTGAGCCCCGGCGACTGGAACCGTGCTGGGTTGGGGATAACGGGCAAACCGCGCGCTGCGAGGATTTCCAACGTGCCATCGGTCGACCCCCCGTCCGCCACCACGATGTCGATCTGACCGTCGAACTCTTGTGAATCCAATGAATCGAGACATGCTCCGATGTGGGCGGCCTCGTTGAAGACAGGCAGCAGGACTGAAACATGGACGGTCATTACCGACGGAGAGTACATAGCAGGTAACAACGGCGTTCCGGTTCCGTCTTTACTAGGCGACCCAAAAATATGAACCACAAGTGACTGATCCAAGACATCGTTTGCACCAATATGGCGCCGACCTCGAGTCGGCAGTGTCCCGCGGCAAGGTCGAACACCTTTCTACGAGAATCATGTCGCGCGCCGGTCTGGCAGTACCCCGCAGGTCTATCCGAGCGGCATTGGCGGGTGCTTCGTTCGTGTTCCTGACGGCCTCGCTGATGGGGGTGCTCGCCGACGAGGCGGCCCCAGGCCAGTTGCTCTATCGCATCGACCGGGCTGCTGAAGTTGTTGGTGTTGGTCGGGGGGAGGCGCGGGAGCGCCTGACAGAGGCGTTGAAGCTGATGGAGAAGGGAGATACCGGAGGGGCGGTCCTCATCGCGGCCGAAGCGGTGCGCCAGATTCGACCCGGCCTGACGTTCGAAGTGGCCGGTGCCGAGCCATCTGTGAAACAGGCGGTGGAGGTAGCACCAGTCGACCCGGCCGAATCGGCGCGAGTCATCAAACTCGCCGTGGAGGCGTTATTGCGAAGCCTCGAGACAGACGACAAAACCGTCGATTCGGCAGTCAACGGCCTCGTCGCCGTTTTGGCGCCACCAGGGGGCGGAGACCCCGCCGTAGCGGTTTCGACGAGTTCGACCACTTCGTCCACGACCACTTCGTCCACGACCACTTCTTCAACCACCTCCACATCAACGTCGACGACCTCGACTACTACTCCGACCTCCTCTACGCAGCCGAGTGAGTCCACGACCACAACCACAACCGGTGGAATAATTCTGCCTCCGTTGCCGTGAAGTCGTGACCGGCGACTAGCGTCTCGCCAGTCATGGCCTATCCCGACTCTTGGCGAACCTGGCCTCCTGATCCAGCCATCATCGATGGCGCCGTTCGCGGCGAGGACGGTTCGGTAGAGGTCCTGATCGTGGCAGGTTTGCCCAAACTGATTGCTTTTTATCGAGGAATGGGGGTCGCCCCTCATGACGCAGAAGATCTTGCCGCCGATGCTGCTCTGGCCGTCGTACGCAATATCGGCCGCCTTCGCGACAAAGACCGGTTCGAAGCATGGTTCTGGAGGGTGGGGCGATCGAAGTTCTACGATCACCTTCGTCGCAAACAGAAGCCGGTGCCCTCACCGGAACGGGAGGTCGACTACTACGAACCGATCGAAGCAGTCATCTCTTCCGAGGACCATGCCGATGTTCGTGCTGCCTTCGAGTCCCTGAGTCGGAGGGACCGCGAACTTCTCTGGCTTCGCGAAGTCATTGGGTTGGAGTATTCCGAGATCAGCGCCCGGCTGCCTTTGGCCGAGGGCGCGATCAGGATTGCCGTGATGAGAGCAAGGCGCCGGCTTGAAGCCGCGTACCTCGTTGAACACGAAACGCAAACCCTAGGGGCCGAGGGCCAGTGATCTATCGATGAACGACGCCATCTCGTCTCGTCGTACCGGATTGGCCGGACAGTACTGAAGAGGTGAAGCAGAGCAACCAAGCGAGACCCCGAGGTCCAGTAGCCGTTCGGCATCTGCCTGATACCAGACTCCTTCCAGGATGTCGGTGAAGGTGCCGGCATCCGGAACCACGACGCCGGTATCGAACGCCCTGATGAGGAATGCCGCCATCTCGGCCCTGCTGACGGTTCTGAGCGGGTCATAGGTCCCGTTGGCATTTCCGTTGGTGATACCCAACTCGAAGAGCCTCTCCACGAACGGTGCAAACCATTGATTGGAAGGGACGTCCAGGAAATAACCGTTGTAACTCGCTTGGGTCACGTCCTCACCCAGCGCCCTGACCAGAAAGGCGGCCATCTCGGCCCTGGTCACGTTGGCAGCTGGGCAGTAGAAGTTGTTGGTCGGCGGATTGCACCCGAGTGTGATTCCGAGGGCCGCGATCGCCTCGATCGCGGGCTCATGGGGGTTACCATCGTCGTCGACGAAACGACCCGATTCTATTTCGGATATACGCACCGTGAACGAGGAGGTGTCGGCCGCGATCACGGTCACATCGAACTGTCCCGCCCGTACAGAGTCGTCGATTCCCAAAACGTGAGTCGTCGAGGAAATCCCGGGACTGGCTCCAACCGGATCTATTCGGATGAGAGTGGCGAAACACGGCCAGGTCTGTGGCCAGGTGATAGGGATCTCACAAGCGATTTCTCGCCGCTGGTCGACTTCGTAGATTTCGACGCCGGAGGTCAGGAGCCCCACATCGAAACTGCTTCGGCGGCGGGTGCTGACCGTGAAGAAGTGGCCTTCTGTCTCTCCGGGTAGAACCAGCATCTCCGTCGAGCCGCCAATCGAACCGCTGAGTTGATAGAGCGTGATGCCGCCGGTGTGAACTCTGACCGCGGAGGGGTCGATCCAACCTGCGGCGTAACGGTTGTAGGCGATCGTTCCGATGGGAGCCCCAAAAATGGCGCCGCCGCTCATCAAGTCCATCGGGTTGTCGTAAACCGAAACCGCGCCGGATGATGGGTCGAGAGTAAGTCCGGAATAGGAATGTGCCCAGTTGAGGCCGTGACCGATTTCATGGGCTGCCGTTATCCACTGCGGTCCAGCTCGTGGCGGCACCGTTGTGACCGCCGCCGCCCCAACGACTGCCCTACGCGAGTTGCCTGGGTAGGTGGTGGCACATCCGGCGAACGGGAGCTCAGGGCACACAGCCCCCAGGGTGCCGTAACCGCCATCAAACGCGGCGTTGAGCACGATGAGCGCCCCCCGGTGGTTGCCGGTCGACTGAGCCGCCACTGCGGTCTCACATCCCGGTGCCGACAGCATCTCGGGGTTGCTGAGAACAGGAGGGATCACGTCGGTGGAGGTGACCGTGCCGCCGATGACAAAATCGGTCGTGTAACGACTGCCGGACATCCAGTTGAAGAAGGGACCGAGGTTTGCGTCGAGGCCCGCCACCGCCGCCGCCACGTTGGTGACTCCGGTCCAGCCGGGGACGTTGCAGACCCAAACCTCCCAGGTTTCGGTCCCGCTCGTGTAGATGCGCTGGGTTGTGTCCGCAAAAGGGACCAACCGCAATGGGTCGGCGGCGTAGGGGTCGCCGGCCTGTGCTTCTGCGGCGCCAATCGGGACCATCAGCACAACGACGATGGCGCAAATCGCCCCTTTGAGCACTGACATCGGCTCGATTGTAGGGAGCATCCGGCCCAAGGTGGCCGGAGGGTCGGCCGACCCATTGAACCTGTTGGCGCGGCGCGTGGAACTACCGGCGCTCCCTCCTAGCCTGAGACGATGCAACGGCGAGACATTCTCTTCTTGGCGATGGTCGCGGTGTTGCCCTTGCACACCGTGTTTCTTTCGGCATGGGTTTCCTGGAAGCCGTTCATTCTCCTCCTGGCGCTGCTGGTGGTCGAGGACATGATCGCTGCCTTCAAGCAACGCACTTGGCCATGGAACCGCCATGTCACAGTGGCACTGCTCGTCCTCGCCTCCGTCATTGCGATCGGCTTCCCTGAGCCTCAATTTCGGGATCGTTACTTCCGGTTGTTCTTCGCGCTCGGTGTTGGAGCGATGGTGCTGCTGGTCACCGAAAAGCGGCTGCGGCGCCCTGGCATGCCGGATAGAGCGCTGAGGACGGTGTTCTGGGCCGGCGCCGCCATGGCAACGAGCGCGGTTGTGGTGTCTGCGGTTCTGGTAGGGGCTTTTGGTGAGAGGGCCCTTGTGGCGATCAACGACGTTCCGGGTGTTTTTCGGGTTTTCAAACCGGCATATCTGGAGTCGGGATTCCTTGCCCTGACCAATTGGCATCAGGATCCCGGATATGGGGCGGCCTGGACCGTCGTGTGGGCTGTTCTGGTGACTGTGGCGTCCGTCAAGGGCCTCGGGACCGGTCGCTGGTGGCTCGATGGGGTGGTGCTCGGTGGGCTCGGATTGGCCGTCGTCATGGCGTTTTCCCGGACGGGATGGCTGGCGTTCGTGCTGGCGACAGTCCTGACATGGTTTGCCACCCGTCATCTGGCTTCGGTTGGCGAAATCGCCAAGCGCTGGGCGGTGGCGGCCGTGGTCGGGTTGGTTCTGATCGGAAGTCTTGCGGCCATCGACGTTCCCGAGAGCGGAGGAGATCTCGACCTCCAGTTCGCCTTCCGGCTTTCTCAAGGGTGGGATCTACTCGCCGACCTGACGGGTTGGTTTTCGTCGAGCGAGTCGTTCGGAGACAGGTTTGAGCCAAGTGAGGAACGAGCCGATGTTTGGCCGGAATATCTCGCCCTGTGGAGGGAAAACCCATGGTTCGGGGCTGGGCTTTCCGTCGGGTGGCAGACAAATTCGATCGGCCAGGAGCCGCACAACCTGGTGATCGAACTCTTATCCGAAACCGGTCTTGTGGGACTGGCCGCCTTCCTCGGGCTCCTGGTCACGATCATCCGGCGCGGCCGGGGAGCGATCGGACTGGCGGTCCTCGTCGCGGCGTTCCTGCCTTCGATCACCCAAACCGTCATTTTCGAGCCGACGTGGTGGTTCGCGGCTGCGTGGTACCTGGCCGGGGTGTCTGATTCCAGTTTGGACGAGCCCATTGGGTATACTCGCCTACAGGCGGGTCGAGATTCATAAACCAAGTGTGGGGAGAAGTTTTGGCCCGGCTTTCAGCGAGGCTGTTGCGGCAGCTGCTTTCATTTTCATCCCGATCGAAACCGTTGGGTTTGGCGGTCTGGGCTTTGCCGGTGGCGCTGGCACTGCTGGTCGTCGCCGGCGTCGAACACGCACCCTCCCGTCCCGAGGCCGTCATCGGCACCCGGGAGGTCGATTCCGGTCACGAAGTCTTCGAAATCGACGCGTCGGTGGTGGGTCTGAGGTGGTCGGGTGACAATGGCCCCGACTCTGCCCTGATCCGCGTGAGTGAGGACGGGCGCAATTGGGGACAATGGACGCCGATCCATCAACCGGAGGATCACGGGCCGGATCGCGGATCGAGCGAGGACGCCGCCGGCCTCAATGTCAGCGAGGCCGTCTATGTCGGCGACGCCGCATGGGTTGAGTTATCGGTCGACGGAGCCGGTGACGGTCTTGAACTGGTCTACGTCGATACCAGCGGTCGATCGCTCCCGCTTTGGGACCGGTTCACTAACGCGATCGGGTCTTTCCGGGTCGGGGGTTCGAATCCCGCCTATGCATTACCGGACCAGCCGGCGATCCAACCGCGCTCGGCTTGGGGAGGGGATCAATGTGTCGCCGCCGACCCTCCCGAGTACGCCTACACCCGCAGGGTCCAGGTGATGTTCGTCCACCACACCGTGCACTCCGCCTCAGCCAACTCCTACACGGAGGCCGACGTCCCCAACCTCCTCTACGCGATCTGCAACTTCCACGTGGCAGGCAACGGATGGTCCGACATCGCCTACAACGTGCTCATCGACAAGTTCGGCGTGACGTGGGAAGGCAGAGGTGGCTCATTGACAGAGGGCGTCATCGGCGCCCACACCGGCGGTTTCAACACCCACTCGACCGGTGTCGCCTTCATCGGTGAATATGGATCCACGGCTCCGAGCCAAGCGGCACAGGATGCATTCGTGGCATATGCGACGTGGAAGCTGGACGTCCATCACGTCGACCCCATGACCGCCCCGTTCGTGACCTCGCTCGGCTCGAGCCGGTATTCGGCTGGGACCGTGGTTCAGCTGAGAGCGGTTTCAGGACACAAGGACGCCTCGACGACCAGTTGTCCCGGCGATCAACTTTATGCGCTCATCGATTCTCTGCGGGGCCAGATCGCAGTGTCAGGCGGCACCAAGATATTTGGAGGCTGGCCCATGGCGGACCCGATACAAGGGTCACAGTCGGTGGGGTATACCGCCGCGGTCTTCCCCTTCCGGTTTACGGAGCCCATGGATTGGACGATCACCATCAGCGCTGCCACCGGTGCGTCCCTGCTCACGGAGACTGGCAGCGGAACGTCTGGCTCGATCACGTGGAACGGCAGCTCCGGTGGAGCTGCCCAGCCCTTTGGTTTGTACACGGTGAGTTTGGACGCAGTCCCGGTTTCCGGCGCGGAGGTGCCTCGACCGGCTCGGTTCCTGTTTCAGCTCGGCAACTTCAACCCTCCGTTCTCAGACGATGAGGGGTCGCCTCACGAGGCCGATATTGCGATCATCTACGACGCAGGGATAACCACCGGATGCACATCCGAGCTCTTCTGCCCCAAAAACTCGGTAGAACGATGGCAGATGGCCCTTTTCCTGACCCGGCTCTACAGCTCGGCCGGGCTGGGCCTTCCTCCTGGGGCCTCACCGTTTGTCGACCTTGGCGGATACAGCCCCGAGGCGCAACTGGCGATTGGTCAGCTGGCAGAACTCGGCATCACCAGCGGGGTGGCGCCTGACCTGTTCGAACCGTCCGGGGTGGTCAGCAGATGGCAGATGGCCTTGTTCATAACCCGACAGCTGGGGGCCATGGGACTCGTGCTGCCAGATGGCTCCGACCAAGGTTTTGTCGACCTCGGTTCCTACCCTCCCGAGACCATCACGGCGATCAATCAGCTGTCGCAGTTGGGAGTCGCTCTCGGCGTGGGTAACAACTCGTATGCCCCCGCCAACCCGGTAACCCGAGAGCAGATGGCATCGTTTCTGGCGAGGTCCATGGCTATCCTGGCGCCTGTTTCCCCATGAGAACCAGAGCTCTAGTAGTCGCGTTCATCGTCGCCCTGGCGACGGTCCCAGCCACGATCGGTGTCGCCCAAACCGACCCGTCTTATGTCTTCAATGGTTCGGGGTGGGGCCACGGGGTTGGAATGAGCCAGTACGGCGCCAACTCGCTCGCCGTGAGCGGTTCGACCGCCGACCAGATCATCAACACCTATTACACCGGAGTCACGATCAAAACGGTCGACCAGGTTCTCGACTCGAGCCACTGGTTGAGGACCGACACCCAGCCGCTTTGGATCGGGCTCGCCCAAAATCAAACCGTTTTTGCATTCAGCATGACCGGAGGCCCAGCCGGCCTGTGCAAGGCCAATGATGGCGAAGGGACCTGTCCCACCCAGACCGCCAATCCGGGCGAGAGTTGGGAATTCAGAACGCTGGGCGGAGGCGGCTGCCAATTCTTCAAAGGCGGAGTTGCGATCGGTAATCCCGGAACTTGTCAAGCCGCGATCGAATGGACGGGGCAACCAACAACGTACGTCTCCGCGCTCGGCAAACAGTTCGGGCGTGGCGTCATCCGGATCCGGCCATACGGCACAGCATTCCACGTAAGTCTCGAGATCGGGGTCGAGGACTACATCTACGGCATCGGGGAGGTGCCTTCCAGCTGGCCGGCGGCGGCCCTCCAGGCCCAAGCGATGGCTGCTCGAACCTACGGTCTTCGTCAGGCACTTGTTTATGGGCCGGAGGCTTCTTTCACTCAGACCCGCAAGGATCAGTGCTGGTGCCAGCTGTATTCGACAGTCGTGGATCAGAACTACAGCGGCTACGGCAAAGAGACCGGTACGTTGGGTGCTTCGTGGGTGGCCGCGGTCAACGCCACGGCGAGCCGGATCATCACCCACCCGGCCGCCCCCCAGTCGACGGTGATCATTGCCTACTACAGCTCGAGTTCCGGCGGTCACACCGACAACAACGTCGACGGGTTGGGACACACCACGGTTTTGCCATATCTCCAGGCGATTCCCGACCCGCACTCGATTTCGGCGGCGGCGGCCAACCCATACGCGTCTTGGACCGTTTCCCAAACGGCCTCGCAGATCGCCACCGCCCTCGGCTTGACGACAGTCACCGGGATCGCCGTGACCCAACGCCACGCAAGCGGGACGGTGAAGGAGGTCACGATCGCCGGGACGCTCAACGGAGTGAACACCACGATCACCCGAACCGGACGCAGCTTCAAAACATCCCTGGGTTTGCGCTCGATCACCTTCTCCGTGGTCGCCCCGCCCGGTTCGGTGATTCCTGGTGCTGGTTCGGCGTTCTGCGGTTCGCCATCTCCCAACGCCGGCTACAGCGATGTGGGCTCGGCCGGAACCCATTTCGATGACATCAACTGTATGACGGCCCTCGGTGTCATGGATCCTTTGTCGGCATCGGTATTTGGCACGACCACGGAGGTGAAACGCTGGCAGATGGCGGTCTACATGACGCGGATGGCCACTCTTGCCGGCATCACCCTCCCAACCGCCGGCGATCAGGGCTTCACGGATCTGGCCGGCCTCCCGGCCGACGTGGTTGCTGCCATCAACCAGTTGAAGCAGCTCGGTCTGACCAAGGGAGTTTCTGCCACCCAATACGATCCGAACGGGTCGGTCCCGCGTTGGCAGATGGCGATATTTCTGGTGAGGTTGCATGTGATCTTTGGCTTTGACCCCCCGCTCGTCACTGATCATGGTTTTATCGATCTAGGCGGATTCTCCGATGAAGCCGTTGTCTCCATCAACCAGCTAGCCGAACTCGGAGTCACCACCGGCACCTCTGCAACGACCTACACCCCAGCCGCACCCGTGACCAAGGAGCAGATGGCTTCGTTCTTGGCGCGGCTTCTGCGGATAGACACCTGACCGAGCCGGGGCGGTGACTACCACCCAGGATGTGCGCGGCCTGAAAGCCCCAGGGACATGGGTGATGGTGGCCGGGAGTGTGGTCGGCGCCATAGGTGCTCTCATATTCATGGTCATCGCCGGCGACCGGCTTGGGGCCGAAGCCTTTGCTCCCGTCGGCAACGCCTGGAATATCTTCTTCATCGTTGCCACCGTCGTACTGGTCCCTCTCGAGCAATATGCGGTTCGCGAGGCCAGCCGGGACCGCCATACGCTGGTAGCCGACGCCTCGGTTCACATCCGAGTGGGTGTTTTGGCCATATCGATCGCGGTCGGGGTTTCGTGGCTGGAGAACGACCGGCTGTTCCAGGGGAGAAGCCAATTCCCGATCCTGCTCGGGCTGATGATCATGGGGTATTCGCTTTTCAGCGTGGTCAAGGGTGCGGCCGCCGGGTATCGCCGTTTTTCGGCGGTCGGTTGGCTGCTCATTCTCGAAGGAGCATTTCGGCTGGCGGCTTTGTTCGTGGTCCTCTGGCTTTTCCAGGTCGTGCCGGAAGCCGTCGCCTGGGCGATGGTGGCGGCGCCGCTGGCCGGTCTCGCCCTGCTCAAGGTGGCCAGGCAAGACGCTCCGGCCAATGACGCCGTGCGAACGCCGGCGATGCCGTTTTTTGCGTCGTATTTCCTCGGAAGCGGAGCCTCACAGGTGCTGCTCGCGGCATCACCGTTGGTGGTCAAGTTTCTTGGCGCGGATGACGTTGTGGTCAGCGTGGTCACGGTGACATTCACCCTGTTTCGGGCTCCGCTGACCCTCATTTTTTCGTTGCAGGGCCGTCTTCTCTCGACCCTGGTTCGGTGGTCCGACGCCGGCCAGCACGGACTCTTGCGGGTGGCCGCCGCCAAAGTCGTTTTGGGAGGTGGGGTTCTGGTGGCGGCTGCCTGGCTTGTGGGGCGGACGTTCGGACCGGCCGTCGTCGGCATCTTCTACGAGAACGACTTTGTTCCGAGCGCCGAGCTTGCGGCGTGGGTGGCGGCGGGGATCATCGCTGCTTCCACGGCGCAGATCCTGGGTCAACTCCTAGTCGCACGTGGCGCCACCTCCCGCCTTGCCGGGGCCTGGCTCATCGCATTGCTCGTGGCTGCCGCAGTGGTGGCCGGCACCGGAGGCCTGCCGGAGCACAGGGTGGCCGTTGCGTTCTTCGCCGGTGAGGCCACTGCGTTCGCTGCCGTCGGATTCATCGTGTTGAGGACCTATCGGCAGGCGGCCGGCGGGCAAGCAGATGGCGAGCATGCTCCGACCTGAGCGAAGGCCGTAATCGCATCCGGGCGGTGGGTCCGAGCGCCGGTATCGGGTCGGGCACCTGGATGCGATCGGCGACGGCATGTGCCAGACCTTCAAGGATGAGCGTCGGGAGAAAGCAGGGCTCCGCAATGGCAACGTTTCTCCGGCCGGCGATCACCATTCGCAGCAGATCTTCCACAGCTCCGGAACCAATCGCGGCGACCCAAAACCTACGGATATAGATGTCATCGGGTTCGAAGCCGGCGATGGTGGCGATCACCTCCGGACGGATCAATCGTCGAGAATCGGTAGCCCACGAACCTCTTGTCGAGGCGTGGGGGGTCGGCTGCTGTAGAAGATCATGGGCTACCGTTCTCATGATCTATGAATCTACGAATATCGTTGAACAACGTCAACACTCGAATAGGGCCAGATTTCGCGATGGCGGAAGGCTTAGACTCCGACGGTAAGTGTCACGACGACGCCGGAACCGACCTCGGTCAGCGGGAGTGGGCTCATCCCGATGACCTTGCCCTTGAGCGATGGGTCGGGAGTAGGCGACTCCTGGCGCGCGATCTGGATGTCGATACGGGTGTCCAACTCGAACTGTTCGAGGATTGCCTTTGCCTCCTCGAACGGCCGGCCCATGACCCCTGGGAGGACTCCTATCGGTGGAAGGCCCGTCGATACCTGGATCGTCACCGGCGAACCTTGGCTGATGACCGCTCCGGGCGCTGCGCTCTGAGTCAGGACAAAGCCTGCGACTTCGAGCGAACCGACCTCGACCACGGACAGCAGCACCCGCGCCTCGGACGCGAGTTGCTTGGCTTCGGACACGTTGAGTCCAACCATCGATGGGACGGTCGTGGTTGGAGTGACGAAGAAGGAATCTGTCCCGTCGGGACCCTCCGGAAAAACACCGGGATCCTTGCCCTCGGTCAACACGGTCATGAATTGAGCCCAGATCGGGGCGGGGACGGTGCCTCCGAACACCCTGGCGATTCGTTCACCACGAATGGTCAGATCTCGCAGAGGGATCTGGTCCGCTTCGTACCCGACCCAGACGGCTGTGGCGTAGTTCGGGGTGAAGCCGACGAACCAGGCGTCGCGATAGTCCTGATGGGTGCCGGTCTTTCCGCCTTGCGGGATACCGATGTTGGCGCGTGGGGCGGTTCCGGCGCTCGTCGGGACTCGGGTCAGCGGGTCGCGGGCGGCCGCAAAAATCGCCGGATTTCCAACTTGTTGGGCGTCAATGTTTTGCGTAAAGATCGGCTTACCAGTGCGGTCGACGATGCTGGCGATGAGGTATCTGTCGGCGTGAAGCCCGTTGGTGGCGAAGTTCGAGTAGGCCGACGCCATCTCCAGCGGTGAAACCTCTGAGGTCCCGAGGGTGAGCGAGAGGGTCGGCCGCAATTCGCTCTCGATGCCCATGCGATGAGAGACCTCGACGATCTTCTCTGGTCCGACCTGGGCAGAGACCTGAGCGTAGACCGTGTTCACCGACGAGCTCGTGGCCTGGTTGAGGTTCATCACCCCGCCGCCGCCACCGGCGTTCGACACCCGCCAGATGTTGCCGAGTGACGAGCACGGTGAATCACACGGGATGTCGATGGGAGATGCGGCGCTGTAAAAAGAGCCGAGGGTGATCCCGTTCTCGAGCGCCGCCACCAGGGCCATCGGTTTCATCGAAGAACCAGGGTTGCGTTTGCCCTGAACGGCGAGGTCGAATTGGCTCTGGTCGAAGGGGAGGCCGCTGGCCATGACCAGTACCGCACCGGTGTGGTTGTCGACCGTCGCAATCGCCCCGGTTGGCGCGCACGAGTGGGCTTCCGCGTAGCTGTTCACCTGCTCCTCGGTATCGAGGCGGAGCTGACCGGAGAGCTGGCCGCACAGAGCGTGGTTGGTTTCCGGATCCGGGAACGGCAACCATTCGGCGAGGATCGCATTTGCCGCTTGTTGCATCGGGAGATCGATCGTTGTCCGGATGGTGAGGCCCCCACCGCCGCTGCAGGCGGCGTCGTCGGCCGGGCAACCAAAAATGGCTTTCTTGCGTTCTTCTTTGGTCGTCCCGAGGAAGTCGAACTCCTTCTGGTCGAGGTCAAGGAGTTGTCGTCTCACTTCCGCCACGACGTGGTCCGCGACACCCTTGAAAGGACTGTGATCGATCACATTGAGCGGCTTGCGCACCTCAGAACGAAGCTGGGCCTCGGTGATCCACTCTGATTCGTACATCTCACGAATTACGTCGTCGCGCCGGTTGAGAACACCATCGGGGTTGCGCCGAGGGTTGTAGAGCGAGGGGTTGCGAACCAGCACCGCAAGAGTCGCGGCCTCTGACACGGTGAGCTGGGCGAGCGGTTTACCGAAAAACTCCCTTGACGCCGCCTTGACGCCGTAGGCGCCCGAACCGAAATAGACCGAGTTGATGTAAAACTCGAGAATTTGATCCTTGCTGAAACGTCGTTCGACCTCGGCCGAAACAAAAGCTTCGGTGATCTTGCGCCTGATGCTGAGCTCGTCGCCTACGAAGTTGTTCTTGACGATCTGTTGTGTGATCGTCGAGCCACCTCGAGTCGTATCCAAGAAGATGTTGTCAATCGCCGCCGACGCAATCGCCCGGAAGTTCACTCCGTCGTGCTCGTAGAAGTCCTTGTCCTCGGCGGCCAGGACGGCGTAGATCACCGTTTGCGGGATGTCTTCGAGTGGGAGGGGTTCGCTCACCCGGCCATCGTGCAGTTCGGCGAGGAGTTCACCGGTAGACGCGTAGACCCTCGACACCTGGGAAAGGTCGGGAAACGTGAGCACCATCGAGTTCACTTCGGGGATGTATTCGTCCTCGAGGTTGGTAAAGGTGCCGTAAGCGGCATTGGTGCCGAGGAAGGCGAACAGACCGATCCAAGTAGATGCAAGGAGGGCGATGGTCATGAGCCCGGCGAGTGCCGGGAACCAGCGTCCGCGCCGTTCTCGCGTTTCTACTTCGTGGATCAGTGATCGTTTTGCCATATGGGACGTCCGAACCTGGTCTGGCAGGGCCTCGACAATGGGCCGGCCTGGATCGATGCCACTAGGTTATCCGACGCATGGACCTAAACGAAAGCACCTCGTCGCGGATCCCGATCGAACCGGTCTACGACACGCCGGCCGATCCCGCCAAGATCGGTGCTCCTGGCGAGTATCCGTTCACTCGCGGGCCCTATCCGACGATGTATCGGGGCCGGCCCTGGACCATGCGCCAGTACGCAGGTTTCGGCACCGCCGAGGAGACAAACAGGCGATTCCGCGAATTGCTCGACGCCGGCCAAACCGGGTTGTCCGTTGCTTTTGATCTGCCCACCCAAATGGGGCTCGATTCGGATCATCAACTCTCCGCGGGCGAGGTGGGAAAAGTTGGAGTCGCGATCGACTCCATCTCCGACATGCGCACCCTGCTTGCGGGGCTTCCACTCGACAGGGTGTCGACCTCGATGACGATCAATTCAACGGCGGCGATCATGCTGCTCCTCTACCAACTGGTGGCAGAGGAGCAAGGGGTCGAACCGGCGGAGATCCGAGGGACGGTCCAAAACGACATCCTCAAGGAATACGTGGCACGCGGTACCTACATCTATCCGCCACAGCCATCGATGCGGCTCGTGACGGATCTGTTTTCTTACGCTGCGAAAGAGTTGCCGAATTGGAACACGATCTCCATTTCCGGGTATCACATTCGAGAAGCCGGATCCACTGCAGCCCAGGAGCTCGCTTTCACGATTTCCAACGGACTGGCCTACGTGCGGGCGGCTATCGATGCCGGGCTCGATGTGGATGTGATCGGCCCTCGACTGTCCTTCTTCTGGAACGGGCACAACCACTATTTTGAAGAGATCGCCAAGTTCAGGGCCGCTCGCCGGATATGGGCACGGCTCATGCGCGATCGGATGCACGCGACCGATGTCCGCACCCTGGCAATGCGGTTTCATACCCAGACCGCCGGGTCGACACTCACGGCCCAGCAGCCGCTGACAAATATCGTGAGGACCACGGTCCAGGCGATGGCCGCCGTGATGGGTGGGACCCAGTCGCTGCACACCAACTCCTATGACGAGGCGCTCGGGTTGCCCACCAGCGAGGCGGCGACCCTGGCGTTGCGCACCCAGCAGATCCTTGCTCTCGAGTCTGGGCTGACGTCCACTGTCGACCCTTGGGGTGGCTCCTATTTCATGGAGGCGCTCACCGACGCAGTCGAACAGAAAGCGGTTGAGTTGATAGACCAGGTGGAGGCGATGGGAGGAGCCGTGGCCGCGATCGAAGCCGGTTACATGCAGTCCCAGATCGAGGAGGCGGCCTACGCCGAGGCGAGGCGCCAGAACGACGGTACGTCGGTGGTTGTTGGTGTCAATCGATTTCAGCAGGACGATGACGCCTCGATTCCGGTCCTGAGAGTCGACCCGGGACTCGAGCGCGACCAGGTGGCGCGTCTGGCCCAGTGGCGCTCGCAGAGAGACCAGCTCGAGATAGGGCATCTGCTCGAGAAGGTCACGACAGTTGCCGACACACGTGACAATCTTTTGCCGCCGATGAAGGTTGCCTTGGCCCGGGGTGCCACCGTCGGTGAGGTATCCGACGCCCTGCGAGGTGTGTTTGGTGTTTACCGCGGTTCCTGACGGCGGGTTCCCCCTGGTTAGCATCGCCGTGTGACCGACCAACACCGTTTTCTCGTCCTGGGTGGGGGGCCGGCAGGAATCGCGGCTGCCACCATCGCCGCCAGTCTCGGAGCTGAGGTCGTTTTGGTCGAGCGGTCGCTCGTGGGTGGCGCCGCCCACCTCTGGGACTGCATCCCGTCCAAAACGATGGCGGCAACCGCGGTCCGAATCGATTCGATCCGAAACGCCGCCAAGCTGGGGCTGGCCGCGGATCCGAGTCGGGTCGACCTGGGAGAACTAGCCTCGCGGATCCAGAACATCTCAGGCGACATCAATCGATCGTGGACCGAGATGCTCGTATCTCAGAATGTCGAGATCCTGAAGGGGACTGGCCGCTTCCGCGACGAATTCTCGATCCAGATAGACACCGAGGACGGTGTTCAGGTGCGGCACTTCGACACCGCGCTGGTATCGACCGGCTCAGATCCGCGCGTGCCAGAATGGGTCAACGCGGACGGCGACAGGGTTCTCACCACCCGTCATGCCTATGACCTGCCGAGTCTGCCGGAACATCTGATCGTCATCGGATCAGGAGTGACCGGTGTCGAATTCGTCCATATTTTCCAGGCGCTTGGATCCCAGGTCACGTTGGTGGTGTCGCGCCAGCAGATCCTCCCGCACCGTGATCCGGAGGTTGCCGCCGTCCTCCAAGAGGATTTCCTCGAACGTGGGGTGAAACTGGTGATTGGCGCACGAGCAGAGCGGATAGAAAGAACCGACTCTGGCATCGAGGTTCATTGTGATGACGGCCGCGTGGTCAAGGGGAGTCATGCCCTTCTCGCCATCGGGTCGGTACCCCTGACCACAGCGATCGGACTCGAAGAAGCCGGAGTCGACATGGACCACGGTTATATCGGCGTGGATGAGTTTCAGCGGACTTCCCGGCCCCATATCTATGCAGCCGGGGACTGCACGGGGCAGATGCCGCTGTCTTCGGTCGCGTCGATGCAAGGTCGCAAGATCGCTCGCCACATGATGGGTCTGTCCGTGACACCCATCGATTATTCGAAAGTCACCCAGGCCGTGTTCACTCAGCCGGAAATCGCTTCTGTCGGCTTGGAGGAGGTTCAGGCGGCCGCCGAGGGGCGAAAGGTCAGGACCACCAAAGTCCCGTTCGCGTCCAACGCCCGATCTGTGCTGCAGGGTTATACCCGTGGGTTCGTCAAGGTGGTATCCGACCCGGCGACTGGGGTTGTTCTTGGCGGCACCATCGTTGGCCATCGCGCCTCCGAGCTGATCGGAGTGATCGCGCTTGCCACCCAGGCAAGGGTGACGGTGTCTGTCCTCGTTGAGACTCTGATGGTGCACCCGAGCCTGTCGGAGAGCATCACCGACGCCGCCGAATAGCAGGAACCAGGCCGGTCGGTACCTTCGGCGGCTTGACCGAGTCTGGAGCGGCCGGTGGCGGGGGAGACGGTGAACAATCCATTAACAACGTCGAGACCTCTTTCCGTGCGGTCTGTGAGCCTCGATACTTCGACCATCCGATCGACGCGAAAGGAAACGTCGTGAGTCGTTGGCAACGCTGGAGCATTCGTTTGTCGGGCGGTTTGGCCGCCCTTGTTTTGTCTTCCGGTCTTTCGGCCGCGCCGATCGCGCGAGCGCAGGTTGGCGCCGAAGCAACCGCGTGCGCCTGGTCGGTGGTTCCGGTCTCGTCAGGTGCGATCACCTACGCCAACCGGTTCGAGGCGGTCGCTGCGGTCTCTGCAAACGATGTGTGGGCGGTCGGCTGGTTGGGAGGTTTCGCGGCAATTCAGCGCTGGAACGGCTCGACCTGGACCAAGGTCACCGTTCCCGCCATTCCCGGCGCCACCCAGAGCCGGTTGTTGGGTATCGACGCCGCCGGGCCAACCGACATCTGGGCCGTTGGTTATGCCATCGTCGCCGACGCCTACAAGACGGTCACAATGCACTGGAACGGGTCGGCCTGGTCGCTCGTCACGAGCCCAAATCAGGCGCTCGTCGGTTTGGAGGTGATCAACGCTATCAACGATGTCAGCATCGTCGCCGCCAACGACGTCTGGGCCGTCGGCGGGGATATCCGCAACTTCAACGCCAATACGAGTGAAGCCGTGCTCATGCACTGGGACGGAACCAAGTGGACGCTCGTCACGCCACCGCCAGAAAGCATCGCCACCGCCGATGCGTCTCGCAACGCCGTGGATGCATCCTCCTCAGGTGACGTGTGGGCGCTCGGCGACACCGGCGAGTTGCGCTGGAACGGATCGCAGTGGAGGTACGCCGGCATTTCATCCCAGGCCACAGTCGGCGTCGTCGCCTTGACGACCAACAACGCCTGGGCGGTGGGCACGACACCTCGCCGGATCGTCGGGTTTGAGGTTTTCCCCGCCGACCCCTACGCCAGCCAGTGGAACGGCAACACCTGGGTCCGCACCTCGCTGCCAAAGGTCGCAACCGGTAAGGGGACCGGAGACACTTTTGTGCGGGCAGTGGATGCACTGTCTGCCACCGATATCTGGGCGGTCGGTCTCACCGGTCAGGGAACGTATGCGGTGCACTACGACGGTGGAGCGTGGAACCCGTCACCGACACCCGATGCAGTTACTGACTTCGGCAACATCGCCCTGACGAATGAGTTGTTCGGCGTTGCCGCGGTTTCGGCCACCGACGTGTGGGCAGTCGGGTTCTACCGCGATGCGTCCCTGTTCGAGTACCCGTTGGCACTGCACTACACGTGTGACAACGAGCCCGGCCCTGTGACGCTCTCGTCGCTCACTCTCGCTGCCACATCCGTAATGGGCGGATCGTCGACGACCGGCACAGTGATGCTGTCGGCACCTGCGCCGACGGGCGGCGTCACCGTTGCCCTTTCGTCCAACAGACGTTTTGTCACCGTGCCTGCGAGCGTGGTCATCGCGGCTGGTGAGGCAGCAGGGACCTTTGTCGTGTCTACCTCCCCTGGCCGCGCATCGAGGAGCGCCACGATCACGGCCAGTTCGGCCGGCGTCACGTTGACTTCGATCCTGCTGGTGACCAGGTGACGGCAATCCGGATGATGGCAACCGATTCGGCGTGAGTCCCCTTGGGGGAATGGCACCCTATCGCTGTTGGAGTCGTCGCCTGTGAACCAGTACGCGAGAGCTTTCGGCTACCTGATGACCGCGATGCGGTCTCCGGGGGCAACGGTGTCGCCGGTTTGAACCTTGAGTTCGACGACCGCACCGGCGTTGGGCGCCTTGATCTCGTTTTCCATCTTCATCGCCTCGAGGATGCAGATGGATTGGCCTTCCTCGACCGTATCTCCGGCTTTGACCGAAACCTTGACGATGGTGCCCTGCATCGGCGCGGTGACGATGCCGTCGCTCGAGCCGGCGGCAGAGGAACGTTCGAGCTTGGGGGCGCGTCGCCGGATCCCGCCGCCACCGGTCGAGGCCGGCTCCGGTGCCCAGAAGGCGACTTCAAAGCGGCGCCCACCGATTTCAATGGTCATCGAACGCCGCGCCAGGGCTTCATCTTCTGGCAGGGTCGGGCCTGGATCGGGATCGGTTTGGGTCAACGTGACCTCGGTTTCCATCCACTTGGTGTGATGGCGGCTCGCCACAAAGTCGGGGTGCGAGAGGACGTGCTGATGCGCGGGGATCGTTGTCGCCACGCCGTGCACCGAGTACTCACTCAGGGCGCGGAGGCCGCGTGCGATCGCCTCATCGCGATTGCGACCCCAGACCACCAGTTTCGCGAGGAGGTTGTCGTAATACTGGCTGACGTTGGTACCGGCCTCTACCCATCCATCAACTCTCACGCCGTATCCGGCAGGTTCGCGGTACTCCGTGATCCGGCCCGGGCTGGGTGAAAAGTTCTGATACGGATCCTCTGCGTTTATCCGCATCTCGATGGCATGTCCTCGCGGCTCGACCTTGTCGAACGAGAGTCTTCCGCCAGCTGCGATGTTCAGCTGCTCCTGGACGAGATCGATGCCGGTAACCATCTCGGTCACCGTGTGCTCGACCTGGAGACGGGTGTTCATCTCCAGGAAATAGAAATCCCCCTGCTGATCGAGCAGGAACTCCACGGTGCCTGCGTTCTCGTACCCGCAGGCCCGGCCGACGGCGAGCGATGCCTCACCAAACCGTTCGCGGATCTCCGGAGTCATCGCCGGTGATGGCGTTTCTTCGATCAGTTTCTGGTGACGCCTCTGCACAGAGCAGTCACGCTCTCCGAGAAAAGCTCCGTTGCCGTGGCCATCAAAGATGATCTGTGCTTCGACATGGCGGGGGCGCTCGATGTACTTCTCGACGTAGACCTCGGCGTTACCGAAGTAGGCCTGGGCCTCGCGTCGGGCTCCGTCATAGGCTTCCGACACCTCGTCGGCGGTCCAGACCACCCGCAACCCTTTTCCGCCGCCGCCGTGGGCGGCTTTGATGGCGATCGGGTACCCGAACTCCTCGGCGATGGGAAGGATCTCCTCCATCGACTGGAGGGGTTCGACGGTGCCGGGCACGGTCGGTGTGCCGGCTTCCAGCGCCGCTTTCCGCGACGAGATCTTGTCTCCCATGACGGCAATCGCAGCTGGTGGTGGCCCCACCCAGGCGATCCCGGCGTCAATCACTTTCTGGGCAAATATCCCGTTTTCCGACAAAAATCCATAACCGGGATGGATGGCGGTCGCCTTGGATTCGGTGGCGACCTGGAGCACTCGGTCCATGTTCAGATACGAATCCGATGCCGGAGCGGCACCGATGTTCCAAGCCTCGTCGGCCATGCGAGCGTGCATCGCGTCGCGATCGAGTTCCGAATAGATGGCGATGGTGCGGAGACCCATCTCGCGAGCAGACCTGATCACGCGAACGGCAATCTCGCCGCGATTGGCGACCAGGACGGACTCGAGCATGTCGATCATCCTAGGTGGGGTTCACAGCGGGATGTTCCCGTGCTTGCGCGGGGCGAGAACCTCACGCTTGGTCCTCAGCATGTCGAGCGCTCTGATCAGTTTCACCCTGGTTTCCCTCGGCTCGATCACCTCGTCGACGAGTCCGAGCTCGGCTGCTCGGTATGGGTTGTTGAACTGCTCTTCGTAGTCGTCGATCAATTCCTGGCGGCGGGTTTCGCCATCCTCGGCATCCGCCAGTTCACGCCGGAAGATGACGTTGACGGCGCCCTGGGCACCCATGACGGCGATCTCTGCCGAAGGCCAGGCATAAACCATGTCGGCCCTGATCCCTCGGGAGTTCATGACCAGGTATGCGCCCCCGTAGGCCTTTCGAGTGATGACCGTGACTCTCGGCACCGTTGCCTCACAGAAGGCATAGAGAAGCTTGGCCCCATGGCGGATGATGCCTTCGTGCTCTTGCGCGACCCCTGGCAGGAAACCGGGGACGTCGACGAACGTGACCAGCGGGATATTGAACGCGTCGCAGAAGCGAACAAACCGAGCGGCTTTTTCAGAAGCCTGAATATCGAGTGTCCCGGCAAGGGCAGCTGGTTGATTGCCAACAACTCCAACGGTGTGCCCGTCCAGCCGTCCAAATCCAACCACCATATTTCTGGCGAAATTTTCATGAACCTCGAAGTACTCCCCGTCATCGAGAATCGTCTCGATCACTTCGACCATGTCGTATGGCTGGTTGGCCGAGTCCGGAATCAGCCGATCCAGCGAGTCTTCGATTCGATCTCGGCTGTCGACAGGTGCGAAATAGGGCGCATTCTCCATGTTGTTCTGGGGGAGAAAAGACAGCAAGTACCGAACCGCTTCGATGGCTGCTTCGCCATTCGGCGCCACGAAGTGGGTGACACCGGATTTGGAGGCGTGGGTCATCGCGCCACCCAACTCCTCGAATGTCACCTCTTCTCCGGTGACCGTCTTGATGACATCGGGGCCGGTTATGAACATGTGAGAAGTGCCTTCGACCTGGAAGACAAAATCGGTCATCGCCGGTGAATAGACGGCTCCACCGGCGCACGGTCCCATGATCACCGAGATCTGCGGAATCACACCGGACGCCCGGACATTTCGTTCGAAAATCCGTCCGTAGCCGTCGAGCGCCGCGACGCCTTCTTGGATCCTGGCCCCGCCGGAGTCTTTGAGGCCGACCACCGGTGCTCCCACATCCATCGCCATGTCCAGCAGTTTGCAGATCTTTTCCGCCACCGCCCGACCCAGGCTTCCGCCGAACACCGTGAAGTCTTCTGCGAAAACGAACACGGTCCTCCCGTCCACGGTGCCCCAACCGGTCACCACTGCGTCGCCGGGAGGACGCTGGCCCTCGATCCCGAACCCTCTGGCCTGATGCCGAACCATCATGTCGACTTCTTGAAACGAGCCTTTGTCGAGGAGTACGTCGATCCGTTCGCGGGCGGTGAGCTTGCCCAATTCGTGTTGTCTGGCGACGGCGCGTGCGCTTCCGGCGTGAAGAGCCTCGTCCCGGTATTTCCTGAGTTGCTCGATCCGGGCCTCGGTTCCCACCGGGCACCTCTCTTTCTTGTCCCGCCTACGCTGGCTTTGACTCCAGCCGAGGTCCGATGGATACACCCTATTCAATGGTGAGGCTCCCCGAGGTCGCCTCGACCCAGGACGAAGCCAGAAGCCGGTTCTCCGGGACACCGGTTTTGGTCGTGGCCGACCGGCAAAGTGGCGGCAGGGGGCGTGCCGGGGTGGGTTGGCTCAACGCCGACCGTGCGCTCGCGGCATCCGTTGCCTGGCGGCGGGAGACCGCACTGACGGTTGTCCCACTCATGGCCGGGTTGTCGATCGCGAGGCTCACCGGACTCGGTCTCAAATGGCCCAATGACGTAGTTTCTACGTCGGGCAAAGTTGGCGGAATCCTCAGCGAGACGGCCGATGAAGTCACAGTTGTCGGCTTGGGGATGAATCTGTTCTGGGAGTCTCCTCCGGCCGGTGCGGCCTCGCTCCACCGCTTCGATCCAGGGCCAGACGCTGCCTCCGCCCTTGCAGCAGATTGGGCTCGTCAGTTGTTGCAGATGGTCTCTGCTCCGAGGTGGCCGCGGGAGGAGTATCTGGACCGATGCACCACAATCGGGCAGCCGATCAAATGGGTGCCGGACGGTTCGGGGCTGGCGGTGGATATCGATGAGTCAGGCGGTCTTGTGGTCGAGTCACTGTCAGGACGACGCACGCTCGTGTCGGGCGAGGTCCGTCACGTCCGGCTCGATGACGGCGCCGAATCGGGGTGAGTCAGCCGAGCTCGGCCTCACGTGGTTCCGGCAGGGCGTTGCCGAAAAAGCCGATGATGCGGACGATGGCGTCGGCGGCTGCGCCGCTGTCGTAATCGGCAGAGGTGTCGTCGGCAAAGGAATGACCGGCTGCCTCGTACAACAACCAGGTCCCGCCGGGATTGCGCCGCTGCGCCTCATCGACCGACTCGGCAGCGATCAAGGAATCGGCCGCTCCGTAGAGCCCGAGTAGCGGCGTGGGAATGTGACCGAGCATCTCGGCAACCGGGTAGCGGCGTTCCTCATCGCCGGTGAGAGGGGTGGCGACCACGGCACAGGCTGCAACATAGGGTCGGTGCGCCGCGCCGATGATGGCGAAACGGCCACCAACATCGATCCCGAGCAGACCCAATCGATCCGGGTGAGCCCAGTCGACGTCAGGACTCGACAAAAACTCGGCCGTCTCGTCGATTACTCGCAAGACGTCGCTGTCGGTGAGTGCGTTGTACGCGAGGAGTGCTTCCTCGGCGCTCGATGGGGGATGCGGGTACGGGTCGACGACAACCGCCGCCACACCTTTGCGTGCGAGCGAACGGGCAATCGCCTTTTCCTGGGAACTGGTGCCTTCCAGGCCGGGAAGGATGATCACGGTCGGCCAAATGCCGGCCTTGTCTGGTCGAACTAGGTATCCGCGTCGGTAGCCGGTGCCGACCGGAACCGCGAACGCGTTGAACATCACCGAATAGGTGCCTTCGTGAGATAGGACTGCCACCCGCAGAAATCTAGCCTGATCGTGCCCCACGGCGAAGACAGCTCGGAACCTTGATACCATTCTGGCCGTCTCCTTCATATGACTCCTACTACTCCCGCGCCGAATTCCGCTCCGCGCCGCTCGAAAATCTTCAAGCGGACGGTCATCACCCTGCTGGTCCTGGCCAACTTCTTGGTCGGCGTGGTCTTTTGGCGCCTGGTCACCGTGCAGTCCGCGATCGCGAACAACGCGACGCGGGACTCGAACGTAGTTGGTGTCCTCGATCCCTTGACCGTGGGCGACCCTGTCACCTTTCTTCTTGTCGGCAGTGACTCGCGAGAGGGTCTGGACGATCTCTCCAACTTCGGCGCCGTCGGCGGAGAGCGCTCCGACGTGATGATCCTTCTCCGGGTTTATCCGGGACAAGGCAGAGCAGCGATGCTGAGCCTGCCTCGCGACCTCTGGGTCGATATTCCGGGCAACGGATCGTCCAAGCTCAACGCGGCGTACGCGATCGGCGGCTCAACTCTTCTCGTGTCGACGATCAAATCGAATTTTGGTGTGGAAGTGAACCATTATGTCGAGGTCGACTTTGTGGGTTTCAAAGCCATCGTCGACGAATTGGGCGGGGTAACGATCGATTTTCCGTACGCTGCTCGTGACTCGAAGTCGGGTCTGAACGTACAGGCGGGTTCCCAGACGCTGATGGGGGATCAGGCCCTGGCCTATGCCCGGTCTCGCAGTTATCAAGAACGTCAACCGGATGGGTGGACATCTGTCGACGCCAACGACATAGGTCGAACTCGCCGTCAGCAGCAGCTGATCCTGGCCATTCTTTCTGCGGCCAAACGCCCCGCCAACATCGCCGAGGCCGGGTCCATCGCCGCTTCGTTCGCACAACACCTGACGTTGGATTCCGAACTCGCAGATTCGTCTCTGATCGAACTCGGGTTCTCGATGCGGGGCATCACTTCATCGAACATCGATTCGGCGACGTTGCCGACATATGGCGACACGGTGGGGGAGGCGTCGGTCCTACGGCGGGACGAACCAGAAGCCACTGCCATGCTCGGCGCCTTTTTGGCCGGCAATCCGCTCAACGGGCAGGCGTCGAGCGACGCCTTGCGTCTCCAGGTGCTCAACGGGAATGGCATCGAAGGAAGTGCCGGGGCGGCAGCGTCCCAGCTCGAGGCACGAGGGTTCTCCATCGTCGGGGTCGGTGATGCCGAACAAAAAACATTCACCACGACGGTTGTCATCGTGCGGCCGGCTGACGTCGCTCGCGCCCAGATAGTGATAGATGCCCTCGGTTTTGGTCGAGTCGACGCCGGGTCGGTTCCAGATGGAGTCGACGGGATCGTCGTCGTGGGCGGCGACTTCATCGGCACCACGAACTGATCGTCAACGGAACATGTCCTCGGCCGGGGGCCGTATCAAGGCCCCAACCCCGGAGTCTCCCGGTTCCCAAGCCACGCCCCTGACCAAGGCCACCGGAGTTCCGGTCGCCTTCCCCATCACAAGATCGGCTGCCGCCGCGATCTCGTCTGCGATCGCTACCTCGGTCACCTCTAGGACCTTGCCGAAACTGTCGGCAGATCCTCGAAGGTCGGCGATTGGTTCCATCCCGGCCACTCCTATGGCGACATCGACCAGTCCCCGCCTCCAAGCGCGGCCAAAAGTGTCGGAGATGATGACGCCGAGGCGAACCCCGAAATGCCGTTCCAGACGGATCCGCAGACGGTTGGCAGACTTGTCCGGATCGTCGGGCAGAAGAATCGCGCGACCGGGACCGGCGTTCGATCGGTCGATTCCGGCATTGGCGCAGATGAAACCGTGTTTGGTTTGGGCGATGACCAGGGGCCCCCGGCGCCGGATGATCGCGACCGCCTCCTGCTCGATCAGATAGCGGTGGGCGTCTGGATGATCGTCGGCCAGATCGACGACCTTGCCTTCGGATTTCGAGACGATCTTGTGTGTGACCACCAGCACGTCGCCGTCGGCCGGCACCAGCTTTTGATTTTCGAGCGCGTCGGCGATCAATTCGGCAATGTCGTCACCCCGGGCAACCTCGCCGATTCCCTCGATGCCAAAAATGGTCAGCTGACCCATGAGATGATCTCCTTCGCCAGACGGCCCGCCTGGTGGCGCTCGGCGATCAGTGTGTCGGTGACGAGGTTCCGCACGGCCCCGGATGGGATTGGTGAATCAGTGACCAGATCGGTGACGATGCCTCGGTAGACATCTAGAACACCGGTGTGGGTGGCGGAGAATCCAAGGGCGGTGAGTAATTCGGCCGTGGGTCCTTTCACGGCCTTTCCCTCCACCAGTGGGCTGACCGCGACCACTCGTTCCAGCTTTTCGAAGATGTTCCCGATTCCTGCGATCTCGGTTATTGGGAGGATGGACAGAACAGGGTTGGACGGAGCGATGACGACGAGGTCGGCTCCGAGCAGTGCGTCCACGACGCCGGGGGCAGGGGTTGCGGTATCCACACCGGCGTAGAACACGGCCGCGACCGGATCGCGGTGCCCGCGCCTCACAAAATAGGTCTGGAAATCGAGTTCGTCCCCATCCGCGGTTTCGACTCGAGTTCTGATCCGGTTGTCACTGGCCGGGATCAGGTTTGCCGAAATCCCGTGCCGGGCGGCGATTTCGGAGGTGACCTGGGAGAGGGAAGCGCCGCTTGCGAGCCTCGTCGTTCTGAAGATGTTGGTCGCCAGATCGACGTCCCCGAGACGGAACGTCACATCGCCGCCCAGTTTTTCGAGTTCGTCCATCGCCCGCCAGGACTCGTCCGCCCTTCCCCAACCCAGTGGGCCTTCCACTCCGGCGAGGGTGTAACACAGCGTGTCGAGGTCCGGCGAGACATACATGCCGAGGATTTCGTCGTCGTCGCCCACATTGCCGATGATCGTGAGGTCGACGTCGGGTAGTGCGTCAAAACCCACCGCCAGCCGCGATCCTCCGATCCCTCCCGCCAGCAGTGTGACCTTCAGATGAGATTGCACGGTATGGCTCCACCCCGGCACAATGATCTATTCATGTCCATTCCCGACCTCGAGGTTTCAACTCGCGCCGCCAGTGCAGCGGTCTCGATCGCCATTGTCGCAATCCGGGGTGTATCGCTTGAAGGCACCGTGGCGGCATTGTCGCGCCAAGCTTACGAAGTCGAATCCATTTCGGTCATTGGCGCCGACGCTGCACAGACCGCCTTTGCCGAAGCCAACGGAATGACCTCGTTTGGTTCGATGGCTGCGCTCGCTGCCGGGACCGGTCCCGAAATCGAGATGGTCTGGATTCTGCACGGTGATTCAGAACCTAGGCCAGACGCCCTGGCCGCCCTCGTTTTCGAATCTCAGCGCAACGATGCCTCGCTTGTTGGTTCGAAGATCCTCGACGCCGCGATCAGAGACCGTCTCGAGTCGGTAGGTGGAGCGACCGACGTGTTTGGCGAGCCGTATCTCGGACTGGACGAGGACGAGGTAGATCTCGAACAATACGACGTTGTCAGGGACGTGGCCCACGTCTCCGGTGTATCTCTGCTCATCCGCCGAGACCTTCTTCGTGGTTTGCAGGGAACGGATCAGAAGATCCCACCCGGCGCCGCTGGGATGGATTTGTCGCAACGGGCCCGATTGGCGGGCGCCAGGGTGATGGTTGTCCCTTCTTCGGAAGTCTTTCATTCGCGTGATTGCACCCACGACGTCGCCGGATGGCGAGAGCAGGCCGGGCGCATGCGTTCGATGTTCAAGGTATACCGCCTTTTGACTCTCCTCTGGGTGGTGCCGGTCGGCTTTGTCGTGGCGATGATCGACGGAGTTGCCCGCCTGTTGCTTCGCCAGTTTCGACCACTGGCCGACTATTTGCGTGCTCTGATCTGGAACATTGCGATGCTGGGGTCGACCTGGTCGGCGCGCCGGGTCCTCAAGTCGGTCAGGGTCACCTCCGACGAGGAGTTGTTCCGTCATCAGGTCGGTGGGTCGATCCGACTGCGCAACCTTTCGAGCGACTTTGGCGAACGACTCGGGTGGGTCATCGATCGAGAGCCAGGTGTGCTCTCCGAGGACGAGGTCGAGGACGATTCAGGGGCGGCCGCATTGGTGGTCTTGGTCATGGTCATTTCCGTCGTGGCGATCGCGTCCCGCGGCCTCTGGTTCGGCACCGCCCCCGTCGGTGGTTTTTCTCTGCCTCTGGGTGATAACCCGTGGCAGGTTGTGCGCGGTTTTGCCGGCGGTTGGAATACGACCGGCCTCGGGTCCCCCGAACCGGTGCCCCCGTCGGTAGCCGGGCTGTCGCTCTTACAGGCGGTTCTGGGCGGGTGGCAAGGCGCCCGTAATGTTGCGGTTGCGGCATCGTTGATTGCGGCAGTGGTCGGCACCGGCCGGCTTCTCGAACGGATGGGGATATCCGGACCGTCACGTCACCTCGCAGGTCTACTGGTGGTCGTTGGCCCCTTTGTGCAAATGCAAGGTGAGGCCGGTCAGTGGACAGGCCTGCTTGCTCTCGGCCCACTGGTTTGGGTGATCGTCTGGGCTCTCCGTCCGGAGGGCTCGATGCTCGGCTGGACGGGTCGATTGGTTCTGGCCACCGTGGCCGGGGTGGTCGGAACCTGGTGGTTCCCGGTGATGGCGGTGACGGCGATCCTGGTTGGAGCGGCGGTCGCAAAGGCGCGCTGGTCGAGAACGGCGGTGGCGGTGGCGGTAGTTGGTCTCGTTGGAACCCTTGCAGCCTCTCCCTACTTGCTTGCCGTAGATCCCACCGTCCTTTTTGAGGGGGGACGGGCTCTCTGGCCTCCGCCCTGGCTGATCTATGCCGGCGCCGGGACGCTGGTACTTGGTCTGCTGTCCGCTGCCGATCGGGCGTGGCGGATAGTCGCCTGGGGCGGGATTCTTTCCCTGTCTGGTGTGATCGTGGCCGCGGTGGCCGGCCTCGGTCTCGAGGCTCAAAACGCCGGTCTCGTGTTTGCTTCGCTGGGTCTGGGTCTAGTCGCCGGTGCCCTCATTGCCCTAGATGACGATTCGGTCGGTCTGCGAAAGTCGATCCAGGTTGTGGTTTCATTTGCCGTCGTCGGGGTGGTGATGATGTCGTTGCCGGCGGCAGTCGGTGGGTCACTTGGCCTGGAAGACGATGGGTGGGGCGAGCGCCTCGAGTTCGTGGGAGCCCTTTCGTCGAACCCGAGCAGTGAGCGAGTCCTCCTGGTGGGGCCTGCGGGATCCCTTCCTGGCGAGGTGCGCGCCGCCGGGTTCTACGAATTCCGCCTCGTCAACGGGCCCCTCTTCGGGTTCGATCAGGCCCACCTCCCGGAAGAGCGCATCGGCGACCGGGCAATGCGCGAAATGCTCGACGTGGTTGCGGGCGGGGGGAGCCTCCGTCCCGGAGCCGAGCTCGCTCCTTTTGCCATCCGCTGGATCGTCGTCGTCGGAGACTCCGGATTCAGCAGAGGCTTCAACACCCAACTCGACGTTCGCGAGGTTTCGGTATCGCCGGGAGTGAGGGTATTCGAGAACACCGTGGCCTCGGCGCGGGTCGAATCCGGCTCTGCCGACTGGATGTACGAAGGCGACACGCTCACAGGACCTCCCGTCGAATCGATTCGGTTGGCCGACAATTTTGATGGCGGCTGGGCCGCAGATCGTGACGGATGGGCTAACCGGATCCCGGCTTCGTCGGGTGTTCTGCAGTACCGGCCTGACCCACTCCGGCTCGGGCTTGCTCTGGCGATTCCCGCCGCCATGGCTCTCGCCGCCGGCGCGGTATGGCTTGGGAGAAAAAAGCCATGAGTCGTGTCACATGGCTCGCCGTGATCGTTGTCCTGGCATTCGGCGCGTACTCGGCACGGCCACCGGTCGCCTCGAATCCGACCGTGACCGATCCAACGATCATTGCGCCGAATGCGGCCGGATGCATCGTTTCGGTGGGGCGTGGGCAGACCGGTTCGCTGAACGTCATCGGCGAGGCGGAGATTTCGGTTGGAGGTGAATCGATCACCACGGGTGACGGATCTCTTTCGGTCGACGAGGTGACACCATCGGGCGAGGGGTCGGCCCTCATCGATTTTGTCGGACCCGGCGGCGCTGCGGTCGTGGAGAGTGACGGGTTGATCGACTTGGCTGCCAATTGTTCTGCCGTCTCAACCGCTCCGCTGGTGATATCGGGTATCTCGACGGGGAATGGGCGTCAGGTGAGCCTGGTGCTGGCAAACCCGTATGCGCTCGATGCCGTGATCGATATCACGTCGAGCAGTGAGGTCGGGAGTGACACCGCTTCAGAGCTCGATTCGATGGTGGTGCCTGCCGGCGCGATTGCGGTTCGGGACGTATCACGGATACTTCCGCTTCGTCGGCACCTTTCACTGACGTTGAGCGTGCGAAGCGGTTCCGTCCACGGAGTTGTCTACGAAACGGGACCCGATGACGGGAGGGCATCCGAGGCCGTTGCCGGGGCCGACGAGTGGTGGGCCATCTTTCCACCTATAGAGGGCCTCACCAGACATCTCACTATTGTCCCCGCAACCGTCGGCGCGATTCCATTCCAGATCGATCTCTACACCACCGAAGGTTTGGTCGAGGCGGCGATCGACAACTCGGTTCCCGCCGGAGCCCAGTTCGACGTGATGGCGGATGAACTCGGGACCGCCCAGGCGGTCAGGGTGATCTCGGCCGGCCCGGTGGTTGCTGCGATCTCGCTCGAGGGTGATGACACCATGGCGGGCGGGCCTGCGGCCGGTTCGCCTGCCTCGTCCTGGGTACTTCCCGGTGCCGGGGTGCTGCCTGGAACCACAACGGTGTGGGTGTTCAATCCTGGCGACGAAGACGTGTCGGTCAGTCTCATCGAATTCGGGAGCGATGGGGGAGGGACTTCGATCGTGGTTCCGGCGGGCGCACTCCTTGGGATTCCAATGGCCTCGACCCAGATTGGATACACCTTGGTGGCACAGTCCCCGGTCGTGACGGTCTGGACATCGATGGGCGCCGGTCTCGCCTATGCCGCCGGGATCGCCATCGATGGGTGATCTGGGTTTCCGCCTCCTGTTTGTGGGCGGTGTCGCCATGTCGGCAGTGATCGCAGGTTCGGTGTGGCGGAGGGGGGCGGCCTTGATCAGACATTCCGTAGGCACCCCCACGCTGGACAATGGGGTCTACCTCTTCACCGCACAAGGATGTTCCTCCTGTGGGCGGGTCCGCGATGTTCTGGCCGCTCTTGGTGTCGGTTTCATAGAGTTTGCGTACGAATCCGATTCCTCGACGTTTGGTGCCTTTGGTGTCGACCGCGTGCCGGCCATGCTGATGGTTGGCGAGAAGCGGTCATGGATGGCATTTGGCGTTCCCTCGGCGACACGCCTCAGGCGGTGGCTGGCTCAGGATCCTTGAACGGCAAGCGCCTCAGCCCTACCGTCTCCCCCCATGCATATTTCGTGTGTCCGTTGTTCGGTTCCTGCTGCCGCCTCGATGACCTTCGACTACGACGAAAGATCGGTGTGGCTCGAAGAGATCGAGGGCGAACAAGATCTGGGTCGGAACTACGCCCTATGTAGCAACCACGCCGATCGGATGACGCCTCCGCTCGGGTGGACGTTGACCGATCGGCGCAATGTGACTCGCCTCTTCGCCCCTCCTGCCGCCGCCACCGTCGCCTGAAACCGTGACCCTCGATCGGGATCTAATCGACGCAGTTCGGGATCTCGACGAACATGGCCTGCGTCGCCTGATGATTCTGACGCGTGCCAGGTTGGAGCGTTCCGGACTCAGCCTCGGGGACGAGCCGAAAGTGAAGCTGCGACAACGTCTGGTTCGATGCGGCAAGGACGGATGCGGCTCGTGCCCTCATGGTCCGTATTGGTATGCATTCTGGACCGAGGACGGCCGAAGGCGAAGCCGATACGTCGGCCGGTTACTCGATGAGGACCAAGCCGCGATTGATTGAACAACTTTGGATGCCCATTACGATGAGGCCCGGCAAACGCGAGAGAGATTTTCATGGACTGTCCGCAATGCGGTATGAACGATGTGATCGAGATAAAACACCGACTCCCAGGAGACATCGAACTCGATTTCTTTTCGTGCCATCGGTGTGAAGAGCGATGGTGGGATCAAGAGGGTCGCGTCGTGGAGTTGAAGGACGTGCTGGAGATGGCGCGCAAGTCATCGTGATCTGATGACTGTCCGCCAACCGAAGCCCTCCTACCAATGGGTGCCTCCGTTGGTTGTTCTCATGGCGTCCCTTGTGGTGTTCGCCGTGGTGAATCCGCCTCTCATCTTCACCTCCAACACGCCGGCCGGCGGAGACATGGGAGCTCACGTTTTTGGACCGGCATTCATGCGGGACGTCTTGATCCCTGACGGCCGCCTGCACGGATGGTCGAACGACTGGTTCGCAGGTTTCCCTCTCTACTACTTCTATTTTCCCTTGCCGGCACTGGCGATTGTCTTTCTCGACTTCTTTCTGCCGTACGGCGTCGCCTTCAAACTGGTCGCCGTCTCCGGGCTGTTGTTGCTCCCCCCTGCGGTCTTCAGCTTCATCAAGTCGATGCGATTCGACCGTTCGATCTGTGCCATCGCCGCGGCGGCGTCGGTGCCTTTCATGCTCATGGAGAGTTTCAAGATCTACGGCGGCAACGTCGCCTCGACCATGGCAGGTGAGTACGCCTATTCCATCAGCTTCAGCGTCGGCTTTTTTTATCTTGCTGCGCTCAACCGCGCAGTTCGGGACGAACCGAGGATGGCTCCGGTGGCTGCGGCGTTACTCGCCGTTACCGCCCTCAGCCATGTTCTGACCACGGTGGTGCTGGTGTTCGCCTCGCTGGCGGTCATCGCCGGTACCCGTCATCTTCGGACTGCGATCAGAATCGGCGCCACCGGATTCCTTGTCACCGCGTTCTGGTCGGTTCCCTTCATTTCCCGAATCGAGTATTCGACGGACATGGCCTGGGTTCCCCTCCGCAGCTGGCGCGAAGTGTTTCCCTTGGAGATCTGGCTCTTGCTCCCACTCGCCCTGGTGGGCGCGATCTGGGCTGCGTCGAGGACGCGTCGGGCCCTTCCGCTGATAGTGGCGACCCTGGTACCGCTGATCTATTACCCAATCCCGCCTTTGTTGGCCGAATCCTTTCCCGACCGTTTTGGTGACGTGAGATGGAAGTTGTGGAACGGGAGACTTCTTCCTTACTGGTATTTCGGTGTGACAATTCTCGCCGCCATCGCGATCGGGGCTGGGATCAATGCGTTCTCGAGGCGGTTCCCCGAAAAGGTGACTGCGTGGACAATTCCCGCCACGGTCGGCGTCCTCGGTGGCGTCGCCGGTGCTTTCCTCTCGACCGAGCCACTGTTGTCGAGGGTCCCAAGGGGTTCGTGGTGGATGACGCTTGTCGCGACTGCGGTCTTGGTGGTCGCCTACTCGATGGTGAATCGAGTTCTTCCCGGTTGGACGGTGACAGTTCGCTCGTTGTTGCTGGGGACCGTGAGCGCGATCCTCGTGCTCGGATCGTTGGGAGCGATGAACTACGCGTCGGGTTGGGCCAGATGGAACTTCTCCGGTTACGAAGGAAAAGGTGCGTACGAGGAGTACCTCGCGCTGATGGAAACGGTGGACGACCTGCCTGCCGGTCGCATCATGTGGGAGCACAACCGAGAGGCGATCGACCAGTACGGCACTTCGATGGCGTTGATGCTGATCCCCTATTGGACCGGACCCTCCCACCCGTCGATGGAGGGGCTCTTTTTCGAATCGTCGCTCACGGTCCCCTTTCACTTCCTCAATCAGGCCGAAATGAGTTTCAAACCGTCCCAACCCGTTCCCGGGCTGTCTTATCGCCCGTTTGATTTCGACAGAGGCATTCCACACCTCGAAACGTACGGTGTGCGTTATTACGTGGCGGTGACCGATGAGGCGAAACAGAAGGCGGCAGGAGATTCGCGCCTTGAGTTGATCGCTGAATCAAACCCATTCCAGATCTACGAATTGAAGAGCCGGCCTTCAACCATCGACGTTGCAGCCTGGGAGGTGTCTGTACTCGAACCATCGGAAGAGCCGTTCGGTGAGGCGGCGCTCGACTGGTACGCCAGAATCGATCTGTTGGACCGTTGGGTCGTCGAGGCCGGTCCTGAGGAGTGGCGGCAGGTAGCGCTCGTCGACGATGTGATCGGGGCTTCCGCCCTCGATTCGGGCGGCACCGTTTCAGACGTTGTCATCGACGAGGAAGCGATCACTTTTCGGACGACGGCGGTTGGCGTTCCTCATCTGGTGAAAGTCTCCTATTTCCCGAACTGGGTGGCGGACGGTGCAGAAGGACCCTATCGAGCGGCGCCTTCGGTCATGATCGTTGTGCCCACCCAGGAGGAGGTGACGCTCAGCTTCGAGAACACCTGGGTGGAGCGCACGGGGAACACACTGAGCTTGGTGGGACTTGCACTTGTCGGGGTTTGGTGGGTTTCGGCCCGGCGACGAGGCCAAGAGGTTTCAGCGGCGTAGTTTCCAGGCGAGCCGGGCCGAGTCGCGGGCGAGCGCCCAGATCATCGACATGCGGACTGGTGCACCTTTGTCGGATATCGAGACCGTTACCGGCATCTCGGTCATCGAGTACCCGGCTCTGTGGATGCGGGCCAGAAGTTCGAGGTCGAAAGCCCAACCTCGCATCCCCACCCGAGGGAGGATTTCGTCGAGGATTTCCTTCCTGAACGCCTTGAGCCCGGTTTGGGTCTCGCTTACAGGAAGCCCGAAAAGACTCGCAGTAGACCGGGCGTAGAAGCGGCTCATCAAGCGTCGAGGCCAGGGATACCCACCGGTTGCCATATTGCTCTGTTTGGCGCCGACCACGGCATCGTGGTCCCGCAAGAATCCGACGAGCGCCGGGATTTGTTCGGGTGGCAGGTCGAGGTCGCCATCGATGAACACGACGAGGGGCGCCACCGCAGCCTTCCACCCCGACATCAAGGCTTCGCCTTTTCCGAGGTTGCGAGGGTGTCTCACCACGGTTATCGCCGGAGAAGAGTCGGCGGCCCGCGACGCCTCCTGGAAAGTGTTGTCGGCGGAACCATCGTCGACAACGATCACCTGTGGATCGAGTTCGGCGCAGGCCTGAACCACGCGCAACGCGTTGGAGCCGATCACAGGGCCAAGTCCGTATGCCGGGAGGATGATGGATACCGAGGGTTCGGCGGTCATTCGGGGAGCGAGTTTAGGGCCCTGTCAAACATGAAAACCGAGGCCACCGATACTATGGCAATTCGAAAGCGAGGCACCATGGCCGATATCGGCACCGTATTCAAGGCATATGACATTCGCGGGCGCGTTGATACCGGTGAGTTGGACGCTCCGCTTGCCAAAGCAGTGGGTGTTGCCTTTGCCCGCCTCATGAAGTCCGGCAAGATCGCGGTTGGCCGAGACTGTCGCCATTCCAGTCCTGCGCTTTTCCTGGCGCTCACGGAGGGTATTCGCTCGGAAGGAGTCGGTGTCATCGACCTCGGGGAGGTCGCGACAGATACGGTCTATTACGTTTCCGGCAGCCTGTCGGTTCCGGGTGTGATGATCACAGCCAGCCACAACCCGGCCGAATACAACGGCATCAAACTGTGCCGGCCAGGGGCAGCCCCGGTTGGCGCCGACACCGGTCTCGGTGAGATCCGGGAAATGATCGAATCTGGTCTCGAACCCGGAATCGGCGGTGGGGCGCTGGAATCGCTCGACCCGGTGCCGGGGTACGTGGATCACCTGTTCTCTGTCGTCGACGCCGACCGGATCGGAGCACTCAACGTTGCAGTCGACGGAGGCAACGGTATGGCCGGAGTCGTGCTCGAACGAGTTTTTGAGAGACTCCAGGCCACACTGGACGGGCTCTATCTCGAGCCGGACGGTACTTTTCCGAACCATCCTGCCGATCCTCTCCAGCCAGAGAACCTTGTGGACTTGATCGCCCTGGTGAGAAGCACGGGTGCCGATCTCGGTGTCGCATTCGATGGTGACGCCGATCGAGCGTTTTTCATCGATGACTCCGGGATTCCCTTGTCGGGCAGCACAACAACCGCCTTGGTGGCTCGTTGGTTTCTCGCAAAAAACCCCGGAGCCTCGATTGTCCACAATCTGATCACATCCAGAGCAGTCCCCGAGACCGTGCTCGCCCACGGCGGCGTACCGGTCAAGACCAGGGTTGGTCACTCCTATATCAAACAGGTGATGGCCGAGACCGGTGCGGTGTTCGGCGGGGAGCACTCTGGCCACTATTACTTCGCCGCCAACTACCGGGCCGATTCCGGCATGTTGGCGATGTTGGTTCTCCTTCAGGTCCTATCTGAGTCGGGAGTGAAGCTTTCGGTCCTTCGATCCGAGGTCGAGCCGTATTCGGCGAGCGGCGAAGTGAATCTCCGGGTGGAGGACAGGGTGGGAGCGATCGAGAGAGTGGCGGCCGCGTTCACCGATGCAGAACAAGACCGCTTGGACGGACTCACCGTGTCATGGACCGATCGATGGTTCAACCTCCGCCCATCGAACACAGAACCGTTCGTCAGGCTGAATGCGGAGGGTCCTGACCCGGTCTCGGTGAAGGCGCTGGTGGATCAGGTGAGCGTTCTGGTGACCGGCTGATCATGACTCTCATCGAACCTTGGCTGCTTGAAATCATGCAGTGCCCCCGTTGTCAAGGGGAACTGTCCGAGAACACCGAGACATCACATCTCGTTTGTGGCGGATGCGCGACCGCTTACCCGGTGGTCGATGGCATACCCGACATGGTGCCGGCGGATTGATCGGCGGCTTCAAGGGCGTTTTTTTCAACCGCGGCAACCAGCGGTAGCCTCAGGCGCGCCAAAGCCGACCAGACCCACGAGATTGGACCGACCGATGCAGTTCGACATTGCCACTCCGACCCTGTCAGAGCAGGGCTCCCGCCGGATGACCTGGGCCGGGCGGCGCATGCCGGTCCTTGCGACAATCCGCGAACGTTTCAAGGCCGAGAAGCCGCTCGCGGGGCGCACCATCGTTGCATGCCTCCATGTGACCGCCGAGACAGCCAACCTGATGCTGGCCCTACGCGACGGCGGCGCCAAAGTGGCGCTTTGTGGATCGAACCCGCTCTCTACCCAAGACGATGTCGCGGCGGCGCTCGTCGCCGAGGGGATCCCGGTGTTTGCCGTTCGGGGCGAAGATTCGAAGCGCTACTACGAACACATACATGCCGTTTTGGACATGGAGCCCGACATCACCATGGATGATGGCGCCGATCTCGCGACCATTCTCCACACAGAGCGCAAAGAGCTCAACCCGATCGGGTCGACTGAAGAGACCACGACCGGCGTGATCCGGCTCAAGGCGATGGCAGAGGATGGAACTCTTCGCCTACCGGTCGTTGCTGTCAACGACTCGGCCACGAAACACCTCTTCGACAATCGCTACGGGACAGGACAATCCGCCCTCGACGGAATCATCAGGGCATCCAACGTTTTGATCGCGGGCCAGACCGTTGTGGTTGTGGGCTACGGAAACTGCGGCAGAGGCGTGGCGGATCGCGCCGACGGCATGGGAGCCAAAGTTGTCGTGGTGGAGGTGGATCCGGTGCGCGCTCTGTCGGCGGCAATGGACGGGCACCAGGTTCTGACTGCGGATGATGCGGCCAAAGTGGGCACCATCTTTGTCACGGTCACCGGCAACAAACACGTCTTGCGACGACGCCACTTTGAACTCATGCAGGACGGCGTCATCCTCTCGAACGCGGGTCATTTCGACATCGAACTCGACCTCAACGCCCTTGCCGAGATGGCAACGGAACGGAGGCCGGTTCGCAACAACCTCGAGGAGTATCAGCTCGCGGATGGCCGCAGGATCCTGGTTGCGGCCGAGGGGAGGTTGGTCAATCTCGGCGCCGCCGAAGGTCACCCTGCCGACGTGATGGACATGTCGTTCTCGAACCAGGCACTCGCAGCCGAATGGCTGGTCGAGAGGGCGGGCACGCTCGAACCCGCGATCTACACCCTGCCGGAAGATCTCGACCGGCAGGTGGCATCCATCAAGCTCGCTTCGATGGGGGCCGGACTCGAGGTATTGACGCCAGATCAAGTTTCCTATTTGACGGGCTGGCAGGAAGGCACCGCCTGATTTGTCGCATTCCCCCCATATGTTGGGGGAGTGTGGTGCCTCAATTGTCAAAACCCTTTGGGTGGCACCCTGTGTCTGAGGTGTCGCGGTCTGATGCGGCCGGCTCCGGTCCGCCTGATTGGGGACCTGGAGGTGTGGTCGGTGTTCCTTCACGAGGGCCCGGCGTCCTCGGTGGTCAGGGCTCTCAAGTTCTCAGGACTAGCGGCGGCCGGACGGCTCGTGGTCGAGTCGATGGCCCCGATGGTCGCGCCAGGGTCTGTCCTGGTTCCCGTTCCCCGAGGTTGGTGGCGACAGACCAAATTCGGAATCGACACGGCCACTTTCTTGGCAGAGGCCCTCGCGCGGACGGTAGGCGCTCGGGTGGCACCGGCTTTGGCCGCGCCGCCATGGTCCCGGGCGCACACCGGGCGTCCGAGCAGCCGGCGGCACTCTCCGAGCTTCATCTTGAAACAAACCGTGCCGCCTGGCAGCGTTCTGATCGATGACGTCCTGACCACGGGATCGACCCTGTTGGCAGCTGCCGCTCTCACCGGCTCAAAGAAGGCTCTGACCTTCACCAGCACGGGGCGTGACTAGTCTGTCTAGACACCGCTATTTGGGGCTCGGTCTGAAGCCGGCCTTGGAAGGGATGAGCGGTCGAAAGGGTGAATATGGATATTCGGTTCCGTACGAGAAACACTGAGACCGGCGACGGGTTCAGACAGGCCATTGAGGAGAAACTCTCCAAAGCCACCAAGGTGCTCGACTCAGTCGATGCGGTTGAAGTCGAACTCACAGAGAACCACTCGCGTCACACACCCGAGAGGTTCAGGCTCGAGGTGAACACCGTTGTCCACGGCCGGTTCGTTCGAATTGTTTCTGAGGCCGCGACCCCGGAGTCGGCACTGGACGACGCCGCCGACCGCTTTTCGAGACAGCTGCGCCGTTTGAAGGAAAAGATGATTGACGGGCACAGAAAGCCGGCGCCTGAGCAACCAGGACCCTCCGCCGAAGACGACGGCGTCGAGATCGTTCGGATCAAGAAGTTCTCGATGAAGCCGATGTCTATCGAAGAAGCAGCACTACAGATGGACATGCTGGGCCACTCATTTTTTCTTTTCCTCAATTCGGCGACCGACAAGCAGTCGGTTCTCTACGAACGCGCAGACGGCCGCTTGGGATTGATCGAGCCCTCATGACAAAACCAACGGTTGTCATCGTCGACGACGCTCAGTTGTTTCAAGCGGGGTTGGTCGCCGCCTTCAAGGAAGAAGGCTTTGATGTTGTCGGTCAATCGACCGAGGCATTGACAGCCGTCAACCTCGCTCGAGACCACAAACCGGATCTGGTCCTGCTGGACGTATTGATGCCGGGGATCTCCGGTCTCGACGTGGTGGACAAGATCGTGGACGCCAGTCCCCGGTCTCGGGTTGTTTTGCTCACGTCCTCCGAGTCCGGTGAAGACCTCCTGAGGGGGATAAAGGCAGGAGCCCGCGGCTACATCGTCAAGACGACTCCGCTACCCGAACTGGTCGACTCGGTTAGACAAGTCCTCAAGGGTGGGGCAGTGGTGAGTCCAGAGATGGGTGGGAAGTTGTTCGACACGGTCGCACATCTCTTGAAGCACAGAGAAGTCAGCAACTCTCGCCGGCCCTCGCTGACGGGGCGAGAGGTCGAGGTTCTGCAAAGCATCGCCGCCGGCATGACCTCGCGCGAGATTGGCGACAAACTCTTCATTTCGGAGAACACGGTAAAGAACCATGTGAGAAACATCCTGGACAAGTTGGGGCTGCGATCACGAAACGAAGCGGTCATGTATGCCTTGCGCGAACAACTCATCACCAACGACTGACCCATCTACACACCGCCAGATAACGGATAACCTCTAGGCCATATGTCTGTATTCAACAAGGTCCTGCGGGCAGGTGAAGGCCGTGCCCTCAAGGAGTTTCAAAAGGTCGTCACGGCAGTCAATGCGCTCGAACCCGAGACCGAAACCCTGAGCGACGGCGCGCTCGCATCCAAAACAACCGAGTTTCGCGATCGACTGGCCAACGGAGCTCCGCTTGACGATATCCAGGCAGAAGCGTTTGCCGTGGTGAGGGAAGCCGCCAAACGGACCTTAGGTCAGCGTCACTATGACGTGCAGATTGTTGGTGGTGCTGCCCTTCATCGCGGGATGGTGGCAGAGATGCGTACCGGTGAAGGCAAGACCCTGGTGTCGACGCTCCCGGTATACCTGAATGCTCTTGCCGGCAAAGGCGTCCATCTGGTCACCGTCAACGACTATCTCGCCGCCCGTGACTCGGAGTGGATGGGTCAGGTCCATGAGTTTCTTGGGATGTCCGTTGGGCTGATCCAAGCCGGATTGACACCGTTGGAACGTCGCCCGGCCTACGACGCCGACCTCACCTACGGAACCAACAACGAGTTCGGTTTCGACTACCTACGAGACAACATGGCGATGCGGGCCGAGGACATGGTCCAGCGCGGTCACTCGTATGCAATCGTCGACGAGGTCGACTCGATTCTCATCGACGAGGCGCGAACCCCGCTGATCATCTCGGGTCGGGTGGCCGACGCCGCCAGTTGGTACAAAGAATTCTCGAGGATCGTCTCGCGGCTCAGACCTGAAGAGCACTACGAGGTCGACGAGGGAAAACGCCAGGTTTTGGTCACGGAGGAGGGGGTGGCTCGGGTCGAGGAAGTGCTCGGCATCGAGAATCTCTACGACCACGCAGCTGTCGACCTCGTCCATCACATGGAGACCGCCCTCAAGGCAAAAGAGCTCTATCACCTCGATGTCGACTACCTGATCGACCACGGCGAGGTGAAGATCGTCGACGAGTTCACCGGTCGGGTGTTGGAGGGTCGGCGCTACTCGGAAGGACTCCATCAGGCGATCGAAGCCAAAGAGGGGGTGGCGATCAAAGAAGAGAGTCAGACCCTCGCCACCATCACACTGCAGAACTACTTCCGCCTTTACGAGAAGCTGGCCGGTATGACGGGAACTGCCGAAACCGAGGCTGCCGAACTCGCATCCATCTACGGACTCGAGGTTCTGATCGTCCCCACCAACCGCGATATCGTTCGTGACGATCGCGCCGACCTCGTCTACAAGACCGAGGACGCCAAGTTCGACGCAGTGGTCGAGGACGTCGTGGCTCGCAACCAGAACCAGCAACCAGTGCTGCTCGGGACGGTTTCGATCGAAAAATCCGAGAGGTTGAGTCGCGCCCTCCAAAAGCGGGGCGTGGCGCACGAGGTACTCAATGCAAAACAGCACACCAGGGAGGCCGAGATCATCGCGCAGGCCGGTCGTCCCGGTGCGGTGACAGTTGCCACCAACATGGCCGGTCGAGGTGTCGACATCATGCTTGGGGGCAATGCCGAAGCCATGGCCAAACACGAGCTGAAGCGCCAGGGGGTTGAACCCGCAGACGACGGTTACCACGACCGTCTCGTAGAACTACAGAAGCAGTTCAACAGTGAGGTGCTGGTTGCTCGTGAGCTGGTCAAGGACAGGGGCGGACTGTACGTGGTCGGCACCGAACGCCATGAGTCGCGGCGGATCGACAATCAGCTGCGAGGCCGGTCGGGTCGCCAGGGAGATGCCGGTGAGTCCCGCTTTTATCTGTCCCTCCGCGACGACCTGATGCGGCGATTCCAGGGCGAGCGTGTGGTTTCGGTGATGGAGCGTCTGAACATCCCCGACGATATGCCGATCGAACACAAGATGGTCAACAAGGCTGTCGAGCGAGCGCAACGGCAGGTCGAGTCTCAAAACTTCGAAATACGCAAGAACGTTCTGAAGTACGACGAAGTCATGAATCGTCAGCGTGAGATCATCTATCAATGGCGCGCAGGCATTCTCGGCGGAGATGGAACTGACCAGCTCGCTCGGGACTGGATCGACAAGGTGGTCGAGGACACCGTCGAATCCAACCTCGATCCCGAGATCGCACCCGCCAACTGGGATTGGGATGCCCTCAACCGGGAAATGGCAATCTACTTCCCGATGGATCTCCAACCAGATTCGTTCTCGACACGAATCGACGCCGATGCCGTGGTGGAAGCTGCGCTCCAGGCAGCCCACGAGGCATATACCGATCGAGAGAAGGAGTTGGGCGCCGACACGCTCCGGCAGGTAGAGCGCTCGGTGATGCTGTCGGTCATCGACAACAAGTGGCGTGAGCACCTCGCCGACATGGATTACCTGCGAGCCGGGATCGGTCTGAGAGCGATGGGTCAAAGGGACCCGCTGACCGAATATCAGCGCGAGGCCTACGACATGTTCGCCGACCTCGTTGATTCGGCCAAGGCCGACGCCGTCCGCTATCTCTTCCATGTCCAGCTGGCCCAACCCCAGGCGACACCGCGCAGGGTTGAACCGGTGTCCGTCGGTTCCAACAAACCGGCGCGCTCCAGCGGGGAAGTGGGCCGCAATGAAACTTGCCCGTGCGGGAGCGGCAAGAAGTACAAGCGGTGCCACGGCGCCGTCGCCTAACGTCCGGCCATGGCCTTCGACGAAGTCGATCCGAAAACGATGCTGCCCGAGTTGCGAAAACGCCTCGCAGACGCTCGCGGATTTCTCGACGTCGACCACAAAGCCACCGAGCTCGACGAGTTGCGAGAGATGGCCGGCTCGACCGACCTCTGGAACGATCCCAATCGTGCCCGCCAGATCACCCAGAAACTGAATCGCTATGAACAGATTTTCGACCTGATCAGCGGACTCGAAGCGGGTCTGGATGACGCCGACGTCCTCGTGGGTTTCGCCGACGAGGATTCGATCGCCGAGGCGCGTGCCGAGGTCGCCAGGATCGATCAGGAACTCCATCGGCTCGAGCTCGAGTCTTTGTACTTCGGTGAGTATGACGATCACACCGCCATCCTCACCGTCTACGCCGGAGCCGGCGGAGTCGATGCAGCGGACTGGGCCGAGATGCTCTTTCGGATGTACGAGCGCTACCTCACATCCAAGGGTTTTGCGGTGAGCATCGACGACATCACTGAAGGGGAAGAAGCGGGTTACAAATCAGCGACGATGACGATCGAGGGTGCCAACGCCTACGGCACCGTAGAGTCGGAGAGGGGGACCCACCGTTTGGTCAGGATCAGTCCATTCGATTCCAACGCCCGCCGCCACACCTCTTTTGCCGGAGTGGACATCGTCCCGGATCTCGGTGACGCGATCGACTTGGACATCCGCGACGAAGATCTGCGGATAGACACCTTCCGCTCCCAGGGCGCCGGGGGCCAGCATGTCAACACGACCGACTCGGCAGTGCGGATCACTCACCTTCCGACCGGAATCGTCACCTCCTGCCAAAACGAGCGATCCCAGCTGCAGAATCGGGCCAAGGCGATGACGATGTTGAAGGCCAAGTTGGCGCAACGTCAACGCGAGGAGCAGGCAGCCCATCTTAATGAGATCAGGGGGGAGCAGGGTGACGCCGCCTGGGGACGCCAGATTCGTTCTTATGTGCTCCAGCCTTATCAGATGGTGAAAGACCTGAGGACCGATACCGAAATCGGCAACGTCGGAGCCGTGCTCGACGGTGATCTCGACGACCTGGTCGAGGGGTATCTGCGGTGGAGAAGAGCCAACCACGAGGCGGCCGGCGACGCCGATTGAACTGGGTTGCCGATGCCCGCTGGTAGCCTCCTGTTGTTCATTCTGTAGTTTTTCGCGCCTGTCGCTTGCCAGAGCGGCCGACGATTCGGAGGGTCATCCATGATCCGTCTCCAAGACGTAACCAAGGTTTATGAGGGTGGCACAGTTGCCGCCCGTGACGTCTCCCTCGACATCCAACGGGGGGAGTTTGTGTTCCTCGTCGGAGCGTCGGGATCCGGAAAATCGACCCTGATCCGACTGATGCTCCGCCAGGAGCCCGTGACCCGAGGGAATTTGTGGGTCGCAGGAAAGGACATCACCAAGCTGCCCGACTGGAAGGTGCCGTATCTGCGCCGCTCGATCGGGACGGTGTTTCAGGATTTCAAACTGCTTCCCAACAAGACCGTGGCGGAAAACGTTGCGTTCGCTCTCGAAGTTTTGGGACGCCCCCGCGGAGTGATCAAAACTCAGGTAGAGCAGGTCCTTGACCTGGTTGGGCTGGGGGACAAGCACGAACGGTTCCCGCGCCAGTTGTCAGGAGGCGAGCAGCAACGCGTTTCGATTGCACGCGCCTTCGTCAACCGTGCACCAATTCTTCTCGCCGACGAACCGACCGGAAACCTTGATCCTGCGACCTCGGTCGGCATCATGAAACTGCTCGATCGAATCAACCGGACGGGGACAACGATCGTCATGGCGACCCACGATCACGCCATCGTTGACGCGATGCAGCGAAGAGTGGTCGCGATCGACAAGGGCAAGATCGTGCGCGATCAGGCGACAGGCCGATACGAATCTGCCTGGAGCGGCGACCCAGCCAACGGATCAGAAGCCGACATCGTTGGAGATGACCTCGAAGAAGCGGTCGTGGACGACGGCCTGGACCTCGAGAGCGAATGAGCCGGCTTTCCTTCCTTCTCCGCGAGGCCCTGGTCAACCTCCGGCGAAATGCGCTGGTGGTGGTGGGGGCCGTGCTCGCCGTCTTTCTCTCGATGGGGCTCGCATTCGGCGCCATCGCCCTCAATGAGATGTTGAGGATCAACACTTTGGCCTGGCAGGACGGAACCCACGTCATCGCCTTCTTCAAGGAGGAGGTGGACGGCGGGCTTTCGGCCGACGAACAACTGGGTCTCGTCAGCGAGGTTTCGGAGTGGGACGAGATAAAAGAAGTCAGTTACGTCGACAAACCGGCTGCATACGTCGAGTTCCAGCAGCTGTTCGCCGACCGGCCCGACTTCGTCGCCGAGGTCGACCCGACCTCGATACCTTCGAGCGTCCGGATAAAACTCGTTGACATAGATTCATGGCGTGACGTGCAATTCCGGCTCCAGGCGTTGCCTGCGTTCATGAGGGTCACGACGTTGGGCGACCAGATCGATCAACTCTCAAACTTGTCGCGGGGCCTCCGCTTGTTTGGGCTGGGGCTTGCTTTGGTCCTTGGCACTGCCGCCGTGATCCTCATATCGAACACCATCCGGATGGCAATCTATGCGCGGCGGGACGAGGTTTCGATCATGAAACTGGTCGGTGCTTCCAACTGGTTCATTCGAATTCCGTTCCTCCTGGAGGGTTTGATCGAGGGAGTGGTGGGTGCATTCATCGCAGTTCTGTCGGTGTGGGTGATCTTCCGCAATCTCGCATCGACCGGCGCCTCGGTGTTGTTGCTGTTCACTTTTGACATACCGCCGAGCTTCTTCCTCAGGTGGGGTATCGCCTTTGTCCTCTTTGGCGCGGCGGCAGGCGTGATTGGGTCACTGATCGGTTTGAGTCGGTATCTGAGAGAGGCCGACGGCGGCAAGGTGGCAGGTGCTGCATGACGAAAAGGCTGGGTCTTCTGATGACGATCCTGCTCTTCACCGTCGGGTTGCCGGCCACCGCCCACGATCCGAGCGCCGATCTCGACGAGGTTCGCAAGGAGATCGCCGCGCTCGAGTCGCAGATTGACAATTCGAAAGCCGAGAGCCGGAAGGTCGGTGAACAGCTGGCCGACGCCCAGCAGCGCCTCGAGGCATCTCTGGCGGTTGTGATCGAGGCCCAGTCGAGGGTCGACTCCAAACAAGCAGAAATGGCGGTGGCGGAGGCTCGCGTCGAGGAGTTGACTCAACACCTTCGCCAGATCGAGAGCCAGCTCGCGGCTACCAGGGCCAACCTTGCAGCCACCGAAAACGACCTCCAGATCCAGGCGATCCAGATGTATATGAGCGCATCGACCGCTTCTGGCAGCGCCGTGATGTTCTCGATCGCCGACGCCGGGGATGTGGCCCTAGGACTGGCCTACGTAGATCGGATGGCGGGGATCAACGAGGACCTTCTCGATGCGTTTGCCATCCTGAAACAGGACGAAGAACGCCAGCGGGAGGAGGTCGGCGATAGCCGGCAACAGGTCAAGGCCGAGCTCGCCGGTCTCAACGAACAAAAGGCGGTCTTGGTGGTCGAGCTTGCCGAGATGGAGACGCTCCGTGAGCAGGCAGAGGCAGAACTCGCCGACGTCGAGTCGCTACTGGCCGCGATCAGATCGGATATCGCCGAGTTCGAAGAACACAAGGATGGCCTCGAGGCGGACGCAGCACGGCTGCAGAAGGAGATAGCCGCCAAACAATCTTCTGGCGGAACCAGGCCAGGCGTGCTCTCATGGCCCGTCTCTGGCTGGGTGAGTTCCTCGTTCGGTTACCGCATTCACCCCATCTTCGGCACAAAAAAGCTTCACACCGGCATCGATATCGCAGCCTCCTCCGGAACTCCGATCTGGGCGGCGAGCGGCGGCACCGTTTTGATTGCAGGTCCCTACGGCGGCTACGGGAACGCCGTGGTCATCGACCATGGAGGTGGTCTGGCCACTCTTTATGCACACCAATCAACGATTTCGGTCTCGGTCGGCGAATCGGTTGGGTCCGGACAGGTGATCGGATACGTCGGCTGCACGGGATTCTGCACTGGGCCCCATCTCCATTTCGAGACAAGGGAGAACGGGACACCGGTCGATCCGATGAAATATCTCGGCTGATGAAGATCATCGCCTCCAACCGACGGTCCACCTACGACTACGAGATTCTCGAGCGTTTCGAAGCCGGAATCGTATTGGTGGGATCAGAGGTCAAAAGCCTCCGCGAGGGGAAATCGAACCTCGCCGATGCTTATGCCCTCATCCAGAGGGGCCAGCTCTATATCCACGGCCTATACATCGGACCACATTCGTTTTCACGGGAAGGAGGCCACGACCCGACTCGTATGAGAAAACTGCTGATGCACCGGCGTGAGATCGATCGAATGGCCTCGCAGCTGGCCGAAAAAGGCTTGACGCTGGTCCCGATGAAGCTTTATTTCAAAGAAGGCAGGGTCAAGGTTGAGCTGGGGCTGGGACGCGGAAAACGCAGCATCGACAAGCGTCAGAGCATCAAAGAGCGTGAGCAGCGCAGGGAGATGGATCGGGCGGTACGTCGCACCCGCTGAATTTCAGTCGTCGTCTCCGCCGCCGTTCTTCCCGCTGTTCCCCTTTTGGCCGGATCCCTTATCGTCTTTTTTCCCGCCGTTTTCAACCCCGTCGTCGCTGCCCTCGTCGTGGTCGTCTCCGTCATCTTCATCGTTCTCGTCTGCGTCGTCATCGCCGCCCTCGGCCTGGTCCTTTTCGGCTTTGGATTCGTCTTTGGTTGATGACTCAACCTCGGATTCAGGGTCGGTCGTGACAACACCGAGGTCGACAGCGTCGTCGTCTTGTGCTCCATACATTCGCTCGATCTGGGACGGAGACTTGTCCGCACCGGGGTTGGCCACGGCCGCGCCCACTGCCAGAGATCCAGCCATGCTGAGCACGGCCACCGATTCTTTGATGTTCAGGTTTTTGACGAACTCCAGAAGTCCAGTCAATCCGTCGATTTGCATCTATACCACTCTATGTGACGACTATCTCACTCACTGTAGCTGGTCGGCAACCTTTCACAGCAGCTATCCCAAGTGTTGATCTAGAATGACTAGTACCCAATTGGGGGTGTACTGGTTTCGACGTTGAGTGTCGAAGCGCCGGAAGCGAGCCGAGGTCCCCGGAGTCCTCGTTAAAGAACCGGGAAACAAACACAAGTGCCGAAGACAACTTCGCACTGGCTGCCTGATTAAAAACCAGTAACAGCCCGTCCGCCCGGAGGGTGCCTGCCTCGCCGGATCCGGGCGCCGCAATGCAGGACGCTCTCGTAGGGGTCGGGACTACGAGCTAAGACGATTCCGAAGTAGGTCGAGGGATCACGTGCCAACAGCGCCCCGAGACCGAAATACTTGCTGATGGCTGCGCTCGGAGATGCCGGCGTGGAAGGCTCAACGGACCGGGGTTCGACTCCCCGCACCTCCACCCATCGAGGACCGCCCTTCGGGGCGGTCCTCATTTGCTGGTTCAGATGGCGAGGGCGATGGATGTGGCCACATGGTGGCATCAGACCCGGACCCCTGGTGTCGGGGGCCGATCCACCTCACCCAACACTCGCTCGGCTCGCACAAGGAATGAATGCCAAACGCCGACCAACCCTTGATCGCCGAGGGATCAGTGGGCGGCGTTGCCGGTGTGGACCGACTCAGGGACGAAAGGATCCGGAGTCGGTTCGCTCAGCGTGATCGTGAACTCGCTCCAACCGGCACGGTGGGCGTAGGTGAGTGTTCCACCCATCAGCGCCACCAGTTGCGAAGAAACGGTCAACCCGAGTCCGACCGAATGGGAATGACCGCCGTTCTTGTCGTTTCGAACGAACGGCTCGAACATCGACTTTTGCATCTCTGGGTCGATTTCGTCGCCGGAGTCACGAACATGGATCGACACCCGACCGTCGTCGCGTGAAGAGACAACAGAAATGCTGTCGCCTCCATACCGCTGCGCATTTGTCAGCAGATTTCGGACGACCTGTTTGAGCCGATGCGGGTCCGCGATCCCCTGAACCTCTTCGACCTGGTTGACAGCAGATATCTGGGGAAGTCCGTTGAGGGTTGCCTCCACCAACTGGTGCAGGTCGACCACCTCGGGACGAATGGAGATGGTCTTGTTCTCCGCCCTCGCCGACACCAAGAGGTCTTCGATCATGTACGCGGCGTCTTTCGCCTCCGAGGCGATATAACCCAACAATTCTCCAAGCTCGGGTTTGGTCATGGCGTCGAGGCCGTCGAGGGCGGCGCCGGCGAATCCAACCACCGACGTGAGCGGAGTTCTCAGCTCGTGGCTCACCGATGCGATGAACTCGTCTTTTGCCTCGACCGTGGCGACAAGGCGTCGTCTGGCGTCCTCCTGCTCCGTCACATCAAAGGCGCTCACTGCAAAAGCGCTGATGGCGCCGTTGCGCTCAATCGTCGACATCTTCACGCGAACCGTCCGCCCGTCGACTTGGACTACTCCTTCGGCTCGCTCTCCTCGCATGGCCTTGCCGATCATCTCCAGCGCCTGATATTTGGGTATCGCGTCCTCCGCAAGGACGCCGACCTGGAGCCCAGGCAGAACCGTACCGTCGCCGGCCCTTTCGACCACATGCCCGCTGCGATCGAGCACCGCCACGGCGAGAGGTGCAACGTCGAGGGCGTTCGCCAGGTGGACTTCTGTTTTGTCGGGACCCCGATGGATGGATCGGTAGCCAATTACACCGATCGCCAGAATCACGACGTACACGGCGACAAGCGGGGCATAAACCGAGAGCGGGATACCCGCCTGGGGGAAGAACGAGTCGCGCAGGTACCACATCAGAAAACCCCACGGGAGCGAGATCGCTGCAATGACACCTAGCCAGTACCGATTGCTGTGATAGAGCAGAATGTTGATTGCAGCCAGGGCAAGAACGGTGATGACCGCTCCGCCATAGCTGGCGTTGAGTATGGCGGCAGTTGCGGTGACGAGGATGAAGTCCCATGCAACTGCCAGATTCACCCGGCTGTGATCTTTTTTGACAAGCCTCACCATCGCCGGAACCACGCAGGCGACGGCGGCGATGAACATGATCGCCGAATGTTCCGTTGACACAGAAAAGGGCAAAGCGAGGAAGGGTGCACTGAGGTAAATACCAACTCGCAGCCAGTCCACAAGGCGCAATAGGCCAGGGATCTGGAGACTGGCAATCAGTTCCCCACCCCCGAGAAAGTCCTCGAAGGTCGATTTTCGGTTCGAAGGCTGGTTGTTCATTGACTCGTGACTCGGTTGTGCAGTTCTCCTGTCGGCTGATTTCATCGGTTGATTAGGCCGCGAGCTTGATACAAGGGTCTTGGTCGCATCGGAAGATCGGTCCTGTTCCCTAGGTTGTCTCCATCGTGATGGTGAACCGAAAATGGATGATCCTCGGGGTTGTGGTCCTGACCATCACCGCTGTGGTGGTGACGCTGGCCGTCGCTGCGGCCCGTGATGAGCTTCCGCCGGCGATATCCGGCTTCGAGAGCCCAGAACTCGGAGGATTTCTCGTCGAGCCGCTTCCGCTTGGCGTTGTGCTCGAAGGCAACGTCATGATCGTCGAAAAATCCGGGGGCTCGGTTGTTGCCTGCAATCCTGCACAAACAGACGCTGCCTCCGCCGCGATCTCCTGTTTGTTCGCGGTCAACCTGACGGGCGGCGGCGACCTGACCACCGGTCGCTTCTATGAGCTCAGAGTGGTGTTCGAAACCGGGGGGACTCGACCGGGTGGCACGATCATCGGCGCTGTCTCCTCTGCACCTCTCATCCTGGGATCAGACCATGCGACCCCTTCTCGATTTGCGGAGGAGAGGGAGGCCCTTGGAACCTGGATGGCCGGCCACTCATTGTCGGGATACCTGAGGGCAGACGGCATATATGTCTGGTGGCTGCCGGCGGAAGCCGACACCGAGAGCCGAGACTTCAGCGAGTTGGGCCGGATCAGACCGGTATGGGTGCCGTGATGACGATCGGTGTCAGCTCAGCGGATCGACCCCAGATCCGCGCCATTGTTGCTTTGTTCGTCGCCAATGGCGCCTTGTTCGGTGTTGTTGCTCCTCGACTGCCCGAGTTCGTCGCGAGGCTCGAGATCGGTCCTGGACTACTCGGTGTGATCTTCGGAGTGGCATCAGGTGGATCATTGGTGGGGACGGTGTATGCCCCCACTCTCGTTCGCCGTTACGGCCCCAAAAACACCCTCCGCCTTTTCCTGACCCTGGCGGCGGTCGGCGGCATCGTGGCGACGGTGGCAGTTGTTCCCGGTGCCGTGGTTGTCGGCTTTGCGCTCCTCGGGCTTTGTGACGGACTCATCGACGTCGCCACCAATCAGGCGGCAGTCGAGCTAGACCGCAGACGAGTAAACCAACTCATGAGTCGCTTCCACGCCTCGTGGGCGCTAGGGGTGCTGTTTTTCTCTGTGGTATCGGTGGCTACGACGTCGTTGGTTTCCTTGCCCGTTCTTGCAGTTGTGGTGACCCTGGCGACTACCGCCCTGGCGTTCCTGGCCACTGCCGACCTGGCCGAGACTCCCGTTCGAGACAACGGACAGCGACGCCGGTTCCCGGTCCGGCTCCTGGTGGGAGCAGTATCGATCGCGACCGTCGGGACGTTGGTGGAATCGATACCGATCGACTGGGGTGCGCTGGCGATGGAAGAGAGGTTCGAGGGCGGGGCCACGATCGCCGGGCTGGCGGTGACCATTGCGCTTGGCGGCGCGATCGTGGCCAGGCTGTTGGGGGACCGGATGATCGCAATTTGGGGTGCAAAAAGAGCAGTCTCGGCGATGATGGTTCCCGCACTCGCCGGGATGCTCTTGATTGCAGCCGGTGGTAGCGCGGGTCTGGCGCTCGTCGGCTTCGGTCTTGCAGGTTTTGGAGCAGGATTGTTGTTTCCCGGTCTGATCACGGTGGCCTCATCGGTCGAGAATGTCGACTCTGGTCAAGCGGTCGGCGCGATTGTGGGTGCGTCCCGGTTGGCGCTCATGGTCGGACCGCCACTCGTCGGCTTGGTCGCAGAGCGCAGCGGCATGGTTGGTGCATTTTGGATTGCGGCCTCGGCGGCGTTGATTCTGGTCGCATGGGGGTCGTGGAATCCTCGGTGAAGCGCTCGCCGATACAAGGTCGAGTCACCGAGGATCTTGCGCCTAGCGTGAGGCTGTGACCTACGACGACCGTCCTTACGACATAGTGCGCCCCGATGATCTGGCCCGGCGGCTCGACACGTGCCCGGCGCTCGGCAGCTTGCCAACTCGTTCGCCCGACTGGCATCTGGAACGCTGGAAGGTGGTCCGTGACGTGATCGTCGGTTGGTACGGCCAGGAAGGGCCGGATGATGAGGTTGTGCCGGCCGTCTTGGACAGGCTCTGCGGGTGGATGGACCCTGTACAGCGCCAGGTTGTTGAACGTTTGTTCTCACATTGGCGAGCGATGTACCCGAAAACGGTCTCCCCTGAGATCGATTTCGAGCCAGCGGCGGTCTCCGTCATCGACCATGACCGGCGGGTGGAGTTGAAAGTACGTCCGACTTTCGCCGTAGAACATCCTGGTGGGGGGCGGGAGTTGATTCGATTGCGCACCGGCACCGGGGGTACCGGTCGCCATGACGCCGCAATCATCCACGCCGGGATGGCGCCGGGCGAATACTTCATCGACGCGATGCTGGCCGCCGGGTCAGCCGAGGAGGTGGTTTCTCCCTCCGAACCAGACCGTTTGATCGGCACTTTGTTGGATGCGGTTGTCACAAACGATCCGGCGTCCAAGCTCCGCCCCGGAGTCCACTGCATTTCATGTGCTTCCGCACCCCGCTGCGGTCAATATCCAATCGCCGGCGAAGGCCGTGTGTTCAACTCGACGAGATCGATCACCCTGGCGAAGACACATCTGGATTGGCTCGGAACATGCCAGAGACGAGTGTCATGGGATCGGGTGTATCAGATCCCCCGACATCAGGAGGACGACCTGGAGATGTCGAGCAATCTCCGTGCCGGAATCGGATTCCATGAGATGGCTGCAGCTGCGATCATGGCCGACAGCCCGGATGAGGTGGTCGCGGCGACTTTGAGTCAGGCCGCTCCCGACTCGGTCTCCGATCTCTCGCTTCTTTGGGGTCACCACCAGGAACTGTGGCAGTCCGAGCGGCTGGAGGCCCGCCGGGTCGAGTTCTGGCTCGGGCTGACCGTGATGACGCCGGGGCTGCGAGTCGACTCTCGCGGCAGAGAATCCAACGAGCCGGTGGCCGTGTCGCTGGTCGGGTCGGTCGACGTCACGGGGCGCGAGGCAGACGGGACCCCGATGGTCGTGGAGCACCGGACCGGCAACGCCGGTTCGCATGCCTCCCTCGAAGCGGAGCTCTACGCGGTCGGTGCCGCCATTGCGATTGCGGGCCGGGGGGGTGCATGGCCAGAAGCCATCGCGGTGCACCTCCATCACCTGCGGCCGGATCCCCCGGAATGCCGGCGCCGGTTATTCGATCGCGAGGAGCTTGCCTCGGCCCTGGATCGGCTGCGCCAGGCGGCGGCGACGGCGGCGGCGTGGCATCCCCAGGATTCGTTGGCGGCGCCTTTCGAGGTTGGTCCGTGGTGCGGGTCGTGCTCTCACCGACAGCGTTGTGAGGGATTCCGCTGATCAGCTCGCTACGTCGACGACGCGTCCGTCGGTGACCGTCACCAAATCGGCGGGCGACATGTGGATGGCCCACCCGTGGACGCCAGACCCCAGTGACACCTCGGTGTGTTCCATCAGCCTTTTGTCGATCAACACCGGCCAACCGCCGGCGCCGATCGGGGTGATCGCGCCGCGGCTGTATCCGGTCGCTTTGAGGGCTTCCTCGGGATCCGGCATCGAAAGGCGGCGCACCGAGAGAGCGGTGCGCAGTTTCCGGTAGTCCATACCGTGGTCACCCGGGATCGCCACCAAAACATAGGCGCCTTCGCCTACCCGAACGACAAGCGTTTTTGCGAGTTGGCTCAACGCCACACCTCGCTTCTGGGCAGCCTCTTCGGCAGATGAGACCCGACCGTAGCCAACCAACCTAAATGCGACGCCGGTGCTGGAGAGTTCGATCGTGGCCGGTGTGCTTGGCTGCATGGAGCTCACCCTAAGCCGGTACCCTGTGGCCCGCATGACGCTCATCTACGAAAACCAAGATCTCGCCGATATTCGTGACCAAACCCGGCGCTACGTCGAGGAACGGGTGTTGCCTGAAGCCGATGACTGGGAAGTGGCGGGATCTGTGCCCAGAACCATCCTCAAAGAGATGGGGTCGCTGGGATTTTTCGGACTTCGTGTGCCAGAAGACCTGGGAGGTCTCGGGTTGGGGGCCTTGGCCTCGGCCGTTCTCGCAGAAGAGTTGGGCCGTTCGACGTTCGGGGGATTCGCGGCGACCGTCCTGGTTCATACCGATCTTGCTCTGCCCTATCCGCTGCGTCACGCCAGCCGCGATCAGAAGGAGAGGTGGTTCCCTTCGATGCTGTCAGGAGACACCATTGCCGCCATCGGAATCACCGAGTCCGACGCCGGGTCCGATGTGGCAGGGATGCGCTCGACGGCGCGTCGAGACGGCGACGGTTGGGTCCTCAATGGCTCGAAGATGTTCATCACCAACGGCGTAAACGCAGATCTGGTTTTTGTCGCCGCCAGAACCAACCCGGATGTCAAGGCCTCCCGGGGGCTCTCGATATTCGCCGTGTCAAAGGACGCTGTGGGATTCACTGTGAGCCGGGCTCTTCCCAAAATGGGCTGGAAGTCATCGGATACCGCAGAGCTCGCATTTCAGGACTGCTGGGTGGCCGACGACGACGTCGTTGGCGAGGTCGATTCCGGCTTCTATCAAATCATGTCGAACTTCCAAAACGAACGGCTGGTCTTGGGCGCGATGGCGATCGGAGAGGCGGCCAGAGCCATTGAGTTGACCGTCGCCCACGTCAAGGAGCGCAAAGCGTTCGGGCAGCCTCTGTGGACCAAGCAGGCGATTCGCCAGCGGTTGGCGATGCGATCGGCCGAGGTCGAAGCCGGTCGTCAGTTGGTATATCACGCCGCGTGGCTGATGGAACAGGGTGTCGATGCGGTCAAAGAGGTGTCGATGGTGAAAGCTTTTGTCGGAGAATTGACGAACCGAGTGATGTACGACTGTGTCCAGTTCCACGGCGGGATGGGTTACATCACCGAGACACCGATCGAGCGGATGTATCGAGATGCCCGGATTCATTCCATCGGCGGGGGAGCAACCGAGGTGATGCTCGAGGAGATCGCCAAACGCTACTGAGACTCTTCGACTCTCTCCATGGCGGCAAGGCGTTCGGATTCTTCCAACCGGTGGTACGAGATTTCGACCGCCATCCAAAATGTCTTCGATAGTGGGTAGAACAGGACCGGCGTGGCCCCTGCGATCACCACCGTTGTCACGAACAAGGCGACCCAGGGCACATCCGGCCAGAACACCACGGCACCGAGTGCGAGACTGCCCATCATCAACCCGATCGTGACCGCGGTGTTGATCACCATGGCCCCGACGAAGTAGCCAGGCTCTCGTTCGAACTTGAACCCGCAAGAATCGCAATGCGTTCTGTGCCGGCCCCACGTTGCCATCACCCGGCCGACCCCGCAACGAGGGCATCGTTTCCGGGCCGCCCGCCTCAACAGTGTTGGCAAGCCGACGTCGGGATCCCGATTCATACCGCAGAACCTACCCCTGGCGGTACCGTATCCGCGATGGATCCCGGCAGGCTGGAGACGCTTCGAACCGAATACGAGAGTGCGGGCATCGACGCCGCCGATCTCGACGAAAATCCGATAGAACAGTTCGCCGTCTGGCTGGGTGAGGCGATCGACGCCGATCTTCCCGAACCGCATGCATTCGTCTTGGCGACGTCAACGACGGAGGGTACCCCCTCGGCACGAGCGGTCTTGTTACGAGGCGTCGATGCATTTGGCTTTGTGTTCTACACGAACACGTTGAGTGACAAGGCGTCGGACCTCTCCGAAAACCCGAGAGCGGCGATGTGTTTTTTGTGGCTGGCGCTGCATCGCCAGGTACGGGTCGGCGGCGTGATCGAGGCGGTTGATTCGGTCACCGCCGACGCATATTTCGCGACAAGGCCAAGAGACTCGCAAATCGGGGCGCATGCGTCGCCCCAGAGCCGTGTGATCGAAGACCGATCGTGGCTGGAGAGCCGGGTTGCAGATCTCACCGGACAATTCGGCGGGCAAGAGGTCCCGCGCCCTCCACACTGGGGAGGGTTCCGCCTGGTGCCAGAGACCCTGGAGTATTGGCAGGGGCGTGCCAACCGGCTTCATGACAGGCTGCGGTACCGCAGGTCGGGCGAGGCCTGGACGATCGAACGATTGGCGCCCTAGCGAGACACCATCGAGGCGCATTTTCCGTACACTCCGGCACGTGATACTCCACATCCTTGGATCGTCGGGTACGTACCCGGTACTCGGGCGACCTGCATCTGGCTACATCGTCGAAGAAAACGGAACCAAAATCCTGTGTGATCTCGGCTCTGGAACTTTTGACGTCCTCCTGCGCGATCACAGCCCAGAGGACCTCGACGCCGTGATCGTGTCGCACCGACATGCCGATCATTGTTCAGACGTTCTGGCGCTCTATCACTATTTAGCCTATGGCCTGGGGATAAAGAAGCGGCTTCCGTTGTATGCGCCAAGCGACACGCTGGAGGCTCTGGTCGGTTTTTCAGCGTCCGAGAGTGGGTTCGCCAACGCGTTCGAAACGAGAATCGCCGACGGCACCACCAGCATCGGTGGAATCGATATCTCATTCACACCTGCCAACCACAGCGTTCCAGCGGTGGTGTCGCGCCTGTCGGGGGAACATCGCAGTTTGGCCTACACCGGAGATACCGGAGTCGGAGGTGGGTGGGAGGAGAGTGTCCGGGGGGTGGACCTTCTTCTGTCCGAAGCTTCACTCCAAGGCGATGAGCCGGCGTGGCAGTTCCATCTGACCGCAGCGGACGCGGGGCGGATCGCTCGGCGGATGGAGGTGGGGCGGCTGGTCTTGACGCACATCCCGCCTCATCTCGATTCGACTCGTTCGATCGAGCAGGCTGAGGCTACGTTTGATCGACCGGTAGCGCTCGCAGTCACCGGCGGGACGATCGAATTGTGAGGCCGAAATGAAAAGAGACCGCGCCGCCGATGAACTGCGCCCGATGCGTATGCACCTTGGATACACGGATGCAACTCCAGGGTCGGTATTGATCGAGATGGGCCGGACGAGGGTTCTTTGCACTGCATCCATCGAAGACGAAGTTCCTCGATGGATGCGAAACACCGGCAAGGGATGGGTCACGGCCGAGTATGGGATGTTGCCCGGTTCGTCACCAGAGCGAGTCCGCCGGGACTCCTATACCAAAGGTCGCCAGCAGGAGATCTCGCGGCTGGTTGGGCGATCATTGCGATCGGTGGTCGATCTCAAGGCCATGGGCGAGCGAATGATCACGGTTGACTGTGACGTGATCCAGGCGGATGGCGGCACGCGGACGGCAGCAGTCACCGGCTCCTGGGTGGCCCTATACGACGCCGTGCAGTGGGCTTTGAAGCGCTCGTTGTTGACTCGGGACCCCATCCGCAACCAGGTGGCGGCGATCTCGGTGGGAGTGGTCGAGGGGGAAGTTCTCCTGGATTTGGACTACGAATCAGACGTTTCGGCCGGAGTCGACATGAATGTCGTCATGACCGGTTCCGGAGATCTGGTGGAGGTCCAGGGAACAGCCGAGGGTGAACCATTCACCCGGGATCAACTGGATGCAATGCTCGATCTCGCCGGAGCAGGAATCGGAGAACTCGTCGAGGCGCAGCGGCAGGCCACGGCGGGATGATCGAGCGGCTGGTCATCGCCTCGAAGAACGAGGACAAAATCGCCGAAATCGAGGCCGTGTTGGTGGGGCTGGGCGCCGTCCATGAGGTTGTTTGGGGCTTGGCCTGGGACGACGTCGAGGAGACGGGGGATAGCCTGGCTGCCAACGCCTTGCTCAAAGCCAACGCCGTGGTTACGGCCACCGGTTTTGCTTCGCTCGGGGACGACACCGGTCTCGAGGTCGATGCCCTTGGCGGATCACCCGGCATCTTCACTGCCCGCTTCGCCGGTCCCGGGGCGACCTACCGTGACAATGTCGAAAAGTTATTGGACGTCATGGCAGGCGTAGAGGACCGCAGCGCCGAGTTCCGGACGGTGATGGCACTCGTGACGCCGGCAGGCCAAGAATGGGTGGCGGAGGGAAAGCTGAGAGGACGAATCACTTTTGCCCCAAGGGGTACCGGAGGTTTCGGATACGACCCGGTGTTCGAGGTTGGAGGACGAACCCTCGCCGAGATCGGTCCAGACGAAAAAAACGAGATGAGTCATAGGGCGATTGCCCTGAAGGCCTTGGCGGGCCTGCTGGCTGACGGCTAGGCGGAGCTGGATTTGCCCTTTCCGTAGACCCGGCGGCGCAGATCCCCCCAGTAGGCGTACTCGGCGGAACGGTCGGCGCCTTTGGGATGGCGACGGCGGTACCACTTCCGAGCCGCATCCCATTTGATCTGCTGGTCGTGATAGGCGCGCCGTTGAGGATGGGACAGTCCGTCGAGAGCCTCACGGGCCAGTTCGGCCTTTTCCGAAGATCGCCCATACGCCTCTTCGATCGCGACGTAGCCGCGCGAGCCTCTTCACTCGATGCTCCCAGCCGCACCCCAAGGTGGGTATACCAATTGTTTTGGACGGTGACTTCTTCGTCCATGAGAAGCCTGTCGGCGTGAAAAACCGCCAGAAAAGGACTGTGCGGGTGAGAGGACTCAAACCTCCACGAGCAATGCTCACCAGATCCTAAGTCTGACGCGTCTTCCAATTCCGCCACACCCGCGTGGAAGAACCATTGTGGCATGAACCACCCAGGGAGAGATGTCAGGGTGAACCAACCCGGCCCGGGGCCGGATGGTCTGTGGTGGGTCGCCCGGGACTTGAACCCGGAACCTTCCGAGGACACACCGGCGCCGACGGCCCACCCGGCTAGATATCGAGATCTTCCCGATCGCATTTGGGCACGGGCCCTTTTCCGCTTGGGGTGACCGGCGCGAAACGCTGCTCGTGACTGGCCAGGATCTGGGATGATTCCGTCGTGACTGAGGACGGTAACAAAGCGGCCGGTGCTGATCAGCTGCCCGAGCGAAGATTCGGGTGGTGGGACATGTGGGTCCACGAGGACGACGACCCGCGAGCTGATGGCGGATGGGACAACAACGAGCGCGCCATACTCGCCGGCTCTCTGTCGGACCGACGCTTGACCCTGAAAATGAAATGCGACGGCCTCTCCGTCGAGCAGATGGCCCGTCAATCGGTGCCACCGTCTGATCTGTCGCTGGTAGGGCTCGTGCGTCATCTGGCCGGGGTGGAGCGCTACTGGTTCCGGCACGTGATCGCAGGCGAAGAGATCACGCGCCCCTATCACAGCGCCGACGGAGAGGATCTTGCGTTCGCTGTCACGCCAGACCCGGCGATGGTCCAGGATGCGTGGGCGACCTGGGCCGACGAGGTCACGTATGCCGAAAACTTGATCACGAACACGCCAGACCTCGGGCAGCTGGGGAAAGGGAGGCCCGTGCCGGTCCGAGAGGTGCTCGTGCATCTCATCCGGGAGTACGCCCAGCACATGGGTCACGCTGATCTGCTCCGAGAGCGCATCGACGGACGTGTTGGCCAGTAGCTGACCTGGGTTCGGTATTGCTCACCGCACGCCTCATGGCCAGACGACTTAGGCGAACTGTTCATGCGGGCCACGGCTGTTGTGGCCCAGGTGCGGCCCAAGATCTCGGCGACCCACAAAAGACCCATCCCAGGGCTTTGACGTGACATGTGGCAGTGGGTCGCCCGGGACTTGAACCCGGAACCTGCGGATTAAGAGTCCGTTGCTCTGCCAGTTGAGCTAGCAACCCGTCGTCGGGAGATTAGACGAGCCTTTCGGGCTCGGTCCAACCGCCGCTTGTGATCGGTACCGGTCGGGATGGGGAGAGCCGAACTCCCGACCAGCTGCTCCCAATCTGACAACAGGGGCTCGGCCTGAGTGTGAGGGCCGTCCGACGTCGTCCCTGCCGAGTTGCCGAGCCGTGTCAGTTGGGTCGCCCGGATCGATCAGATGTGGTCGGGATGGGGAGATTCGAACTCCCGACCCCCTGCTCCCAAAGCAGGTGCGCTACCAAGCTGCGCCACATCCCGGTGGGTCGGATCAGGTTACCCTGCCCCAGACGCTGCCTGGCCGTGTGCTCGATTCGACCAACTATCCTGGCGATCTCCGCGGGTGTAGCTCAATGGTAGAGCTCCAGCCTTCCAAGCTGGCCATGAGGGTTCGATTCCCTTCACCCGCTCCACGGTCAGCCGCAGCCGGTGTTTCCGAAGGCGATGCCGATGGCGATCTGGTGAGCCAAAAACGGCGCGAGATCGCCGATGCTCTCGACATATGCATCGACCATCTCCTGGGTCGGAGGATCGTCCAAATCGACCATCTCCATCATTTTCTGATTGGCTGCCGAGTAGACGTCGAGCGACTCGCCGACGTCGCCGCCGTCGTAGCTCTCGAGAACGCGGCTCCGGGTGATGGCCTCGGCGAGCAGCGCTCCGTCGTATTCGATGAGCGTCCCCGCCTCGAGCGACTCAACCATCTCAACCGACCGGATCTGTGCCAGCGTTTGTACCCCAACGACTCCGATGAGTTCGAGATCGGCGCGGAGAGAGGCGCAATCCAAGTCGCTCGCGTCCGGCAGCGGAGATGCGCTCGCCTCGGTTGACGGGCCCGCCGAGTCGGGTGGGTCGGTAGCAGCCGAATCATCTCCACTACCGCAGGCCGCCAGAGCCATCATCATTGCCACCACGATCGCGCCGGCCCGGGCAGACGAAACGAACACAGGTACCTCCTTGGCGCGGAACCATACCGATACGCGGTGCGTGAACTCTGTATCCGGGGTCGGGGAAAGTGGAACCCGGTCAGCAGCCCCCGACGACAGTCAATCCGGAGGCCGTCCCCAGATTGCCACTGGAGCCGTGGGCAGTGATTGTCCAATTGGTGGTGTTCAGGACGTTTTCCTTCGCCTGGTCGGTCAAGCTGCCAAGGCGGCGGCGAGGGGAAACTCTCATGAGGTTGTGGATTTCTCTTGCGTCGCTTTCGATTAGCGCAAGCCTGACCCAGCCTCGAGTTCGAGCGCCGCTTCGGGATACCTAGACTGTCTTCTCGGGTCGCGCACGCCCTCGTAGCTCAGGGGACAGAGCAGGAGCCTTCTAAGCTCTTGGCCGGGGGTTCGAATCCTCCCGAGGGCGCACGGGCGTTGACCCGCGCATGGTGGCCGTAGCTCAGTCGGTTAGAGCGCCAGGTTGTGGCCCTGGAGGTCGGGGGTTCAATTCCCCTCGGTCACCCCAATTCCGGGGAGCAATGCGCTCCCAGGTTTGTGTGTACCCATCCACCCGTATGAGGAGAATCAGCAGTGACCGCAACCGTCCGTGAATCGGGCCCTTTCGAGAAGGTGATCAGCTTCTCGGTTACGAATGCCGAACTCGAATCGGCCAAAACCAAAACGTCGCGCCGACTCTCCAAGGATCTCAAGATCAAGGGTTTCCGGCCCGGAAAGGCACCGAGACCGATCGTGGAGTCGACCGTTGGGGCCGACCGCCTGCGCTCTGAGGCCATCGACGACCTATTGCCAGAAAAGCTCGAGGCCGTACTCGCCGAGAACGAGATCAGTCCTGCGGTCACCCCAGAACTCTCGAATCTGGACGAAACCGAAGACGGACTCGATGTCGAGGTGACGGTGACGTTGTGGCCAACACTCGAACAAATCCCGAGATATGAAAACAGGACTGTCGAGGTAGAGATCCCAGCGACCGACGAAGCCGAGATCGATGCTCAGATCGACCGGGTGAGAGATCAGTTTGCGCAGTTGGAAACAGTCGAGCGGTCGGTCGCCTCTGGCGACTACCTGTCGATCGATATCTCCGCTACCCGCGCCGGGGTGAACGTTCCTGAGGCGAGCGCTTCCCAATTGCTCTACGAGGTTGGTTCTGGCGGATTCCTGGATGGGATCGACGAGGCCGTTGAAGGCGCATCTGCGGGTGATCTGAGGGTCTTTTCGTCAGTCCTACCCCAGGGGTTCGGCGACCAGGCCGGCAGCACTGTCGAGTTCACCGTCCAGGTCACGGAGGTCAAGGCAAAAGTGTTGCCCGAGATCACCGACGAATGGGTCGCCGACATCACCGAGTTCGAAACGGTCGATGATTTTCGCAAGGACCTCGCCGCCCGAATCGATGAAATGAAAAAACGGTCGGCGGCCGACCGCTTCAGGGAACAGGCGCTCGATCAATTGGTCGACGAGACCGAAGTAGAGATACCGGACGCCCTGGTACGAGCCGAGATGGATGAGGTTCTTCACCGTTTTGTACACCGGTTGGAGGGCCAAGGCGTGTCGCTCGATGACTATTTCGAGGTTGCGGGCATCGAAAGAGAGGTTTTCCTCGAGGACTTGAGGAACCAAGCGGTTCGCGGGCTCAAAACCAGGCTGGTGCTCGAATCGGTGGGAACCGCAGCCGGGTTGTCGGTAACTCCGGAAGAGGTCGGAGCACTGATCGAGGCCCTGGCGCGCCAGTCAGACAAGCCAGACGACTTCAGGAAGCGTGTCGTCCAGAGTGGCCGGGCTTTATCACTGGCCGGTGATATTCTCAGGAACAAGTCCCTGGAAATCATTGTTTCCAATGCGTCGGCGGTCGACGAGAAAGGTGATCTCGTCGATCTGACAATCGACGTGGCCGGCGCAGATGACGTGGTCTCCGGGGAGCTGGTAGATGAGATTTCCGGCGAATTCGTGGAACGCGAGATCGTCGAAGGTGAGATTGTCGAGGCCGAGATCGTGAGCGACGAACCGGGATTTGCCCCGGTCGGCTCAACTGAAGAGGAGGAATGATGTCGAACGAGATTCCGAAGGGGTACATAGTCCCTTATGTCACGGAGCAGACGAGCCGGGGCGAACGGACCTATGACATCTACAGCAGGTTGCTCAAGGACCGCATCATCTTTCTCGGCACGCCGATCGACGACACGGTTGCCAACCTGATCATGGCCCAGATGCTCCATCTCGAGTCTGAGGACCCTGACAAAGACGTTTGGTTGTACATCAACTCGCCCGGCGGGTCCATCACTTCGTTGTTCGCCATCTACGACACTATGAACTACATCCGGCCGGACGTGAACACGGTCTGCATGGGAATGGCTGCCTCAGCCGCCGCCGTCATCCTCGCCGGCGGAGCACCTGGCAAACGTTTTGCGCTGCCTCATGCCCGCATCATGCTGCACCAGCCGCACGGTGGAGCCCAGGGGCAGGCTTCGGATATCGAGATCCAGGCGAGGCTCATCGTCCAGATGCGCGAGCAGTTGAACCTGATCCTCGCGAACCACACCGGTCAGGATCTCGCCAAAGTCGAGACCGACACAGAGCGCGATTATTGGATGCTCGCAGACCAGGCGAAAGACTACGGTGTTATAGATTCGGTTCTCACTCAGCGAGAACTGGCAGCGGTAGCCTCTTCCTGAGGCGAGGAGCAACATGGCCAAGTTCGGCGAAGGTGGCGATCTGCTGAAGTGCAACTTCTGCGGCAAATCGCAGAGACAGGTCAAGAAGCTGATCGCCGGACCCGGTGTCTACATCTGTGACGAGTGCATCGACCTCTGCAATGAGATCATCGAAGAAGAACTGTCGTCCACAGAAGACGTTTCATTTGCCGAACTACCCAAACCGGCCGAGATCCGTGAGTACCTGAGCCAGTATGTCGTCGGTCAGGAAGCGGCCAAGAAGTCGCTGGCCGTGGCCGTCTACAACCACTACAAGCGAGTCAGAAGCCATGAGCGGCGGACCGACGATGTAGAACTTCAAAAGTCGAATATCGTTCTGATCGGCCCTACCGGATCAGGAAAGACTTTGTTGGCGCAGACGTTGGCCCGTCAGCTCAACGTGCCATTTGCAATCGCCGATGCCACCGCTCTCACCGAGGCCGGATACGTCGGCGAAGACGTCGAGAACATCCTCTTGAAGCTGATCCAGGCTGCAGATTTCGATGTGAAGAGGGCGGAACAGGGCATCGTCTACATCGACGAGATCGACAAAATTGCGCGGAAGGCCGAGAACCCGTCGATCACCAGGGACGTGTCCGGCGAAGGGGTGCAGCAGGCGCTGCTCAAGATCCTCGAAGGAACGGTGGCGAGCGTGCCCCCGCAGGGCGGTCGCAAACACCCCCACCAAGAATTCATCCAGATCGACACCACGAATGTTCTGTTCATCTGTGGTGGGGCTTTTGCCGGACTCGAAGACATCATCGGAAGCCGGGTCGGCCGCAAGCAGGTTGGATTTGGAGCAGAAGTTCGCTCCCGCAAGGAGCACCGTTCTGCGGAGTTGCTGAAACAGGTTCTGCCGGAAGACCTCATGAAGTTTGGGCTCATCCCGGAATTCATCGGCAGACTGCCGGTTGTCACCACGGTCGAGGACCTCGATCGCGAGGCGCTCATCGCCATCCTGACGGAGCCAAAAAACGCACTAGTGCGCCAGTACAGCCGGATGCTGGAAATGGACGGTGTGGAACTCGAGTTCACCCCCGATGCCCTCGAAGCGATCGCCGATCAGGCGATTACTCGTGCCACCGGCGCCAGGGGTCTGCGGGCAATTCTCGAAGAGGTTTTGCTCAACACCATGTTCGACATTCCATCCCAAAGCGACATCGGTCAAGTCGTCATCGATGCCGAGACCGTTGCGCGGAAGGTCAATCCAACTCTGGTTCGGCGGTCGGATATGAACCCAACCGAACGTTCGGCCTAGTATTTGGCAGAGTTTCTATTACGCTCTGTGGTATAAAGCCACATCGAGTGGTGGGCAGGCTGGGCAGGTTTTGAGACAGTGGTAGTAGCTGTGGGCTGCAGCTCCGATCCTCTCAACCAGTTCCCCCCATCCGATAGGCATTTGGGCAACAAACTGGGAGGATTTTCGTGAGAACCGTCGCACGCCGTGCCGGCGCTGTGGGAGTTGCGTTGGCGCTGCTCTTTTACATGCTCGCCGTCGTCATGCTGTCGTCGACCCCGGCATTTGCCGGGCATGTACAGCCGGTATTCATAGAAGGCAACGCCGACTGCGAAGCTGCGACCGGACTCAAGCAGGTGACAAAGGTCGAACCCGTGTCGAGTGGTGTCTACCCCGTTGCCGGGGGCACCATCACCCTTTCAGTCAACGATAAACTCTTTGACTGGTCGTCGACCGTTTCGATCGCCGCCGTGTTCGTTAAGGGTGGCCCCGACGGAAATCTCTACGACTACAGACCTGCTGGAGCCTCGGCCGATACCGGACTGCATGCACCCGTCAACCCAAACAACGGTCAGTACTACGGGCTCAGTCATGTGACGTTCTGCATCCCGGATGGAACGACCACAACGACGGGTCAGACCACGACGACGGGGCAGACCACGACGACTGGTGATACCACGACGACGACTGGTGATACCACGACGACGACCGGGCAGACCACGACGACGACGAGTCAGACCACGACGACGGCAGGTCAGACTACGACGACGGCAGGTCAGACCACGACCACGGCGGGACCGACGACGACGGCAGGTCAAACAACAACGACCTCCGGATCTCAGGCGACCGTTCTGGGCACGGTGATCGAGGAGACATCGACAACGATTGGCGCTGTCACCGGTGAAACCTTACCCCTGACCGGTTTCCAGGCGGAAGAGATAGTCCTGCTGGCCATTGCCGCCTTGATGGTCGGGACCGGGCTGCTCCTCGTCTCGGTCAATGGAACCAAGCCGGACCTCGGCAGCGGTGAACCGATGCAATGGTGACCGGGGTGCTTCGCAAGGGCTGACGTCCAGACCGTGGGTGTGACTTGGCTCGTAGCCGATGCGATACGGCCGTTGCAGGGCCGATGTGTCAGGACGGCCACTACGTCATCTCTTGACCGTCCAAACTTCAGAACTGGAGGGAGGACCCGAAACGGTCCTCCCTCTCGTATCTGGGGGCTTTCGCGACCCTCCTTGGATCGAACTGGTCTCGGGTAGTTGGGTCGATCGTCCTATTGCGTGATCAAATGGCAGTGGGAGACTCGAACTGCGCTGAAACCTTTGTTGGGAGCCAAGTTGTCTCTTTACGAACAGGGGATAGCAACTACAGTTAGTGAGATAGAAGCCACAAAGCGTGGCGGGGCAAACAATGGGAGGCGATGACCTGCGACCCTTATTCGGTCACCTTGGGTTGCAGTGAGCTAATGGTGAGACCGGCCCTCCCCGAAAATCTGGGCTAGAACCAGGGGAGGCAAGATAATGAGTATTGCGATGAGAAGGTCATCGGCATTCGCCATGGCCTTGGGCTTGTTGGCATCACTGATGGTGGTGATGGCGCCTGCGGCGTTTGCACACCATCCGAATGCCGAGGCGGCTACCGACTGCCGTGAGGGGGCTCCGGTCCTTCTCATCACGGCCTATAGCTGGACCAACAGCGGGGCTGGGCAGTATCACGGCAACATCCAGGTGAGCGTTTCTGTCGACGGCGGCGGCGACGTCGCCGTGGGCTCAGGCTCTTTCTCCCAGGCGAGCCCGCGGGGGAACTACGGCGGTGAGGTGAACGTTCCGTACTTCACGCTCACGGTCGATGCGTCTGGTTGGGAAGGAAGCTCGGTTGGAGCGAAGGTTGTTGCAGTCGGCCCTTGGGGGAACGGCGCGGCCGGCGGCCAGATCAACTACTCGAACGACGTGGTGATCCCCACCGACTGTCAGCCGGGTGTAGCCGACGTCTGGGTTCAGTACGGCTGTGACGAAGATGGATTCTCTGTCCAATGGGGTACTGAGAACGCAAGTATCACGTTCATGGTCGGCAACCAGGTGATCAACGATCCGTCATCCCAACCGGCAGGGACAACCGTGAAATGGGTGGCTGTGGCCTGGGAGGGCTACGAGTTCGACGATGAGTCGACCGAAAAGAGCGGCCAGTTCTTGGTTACTGCCTGTCGTGGAACAGTCGATGTCGATTGTGAGACGGTCACCAATACGAGTGAATCCGGTGTGGTTGTTGTCATCGATCTCGGTGGCGAAAACGGTCAGGTCACCCTGAAGCCAGGAGAAAGTGTCGATCTGGCACCGGGAACCTACAGCTGGGTTGCTCGTGTCAATGGACAGATCGTCGACCAGGGCACGGTCACCACTGAGGATTGCACGCCACCGCCCCCGCCTCCACCTCCGCCGCCCAATTCCAAGGGTGTCCAGGTGCTGGTCGACGGCGTGTGCTCGACAGACCCGGCCCGTTCGGGCCTGGCCGACCTGAGCGTGACGATCATCGACGATGGCAACGCGACGGTGACCATCAACGGCGTTTCATACACCGGTGATGCCGCCATCCTCGGCGTGGCCGATGAGACGACCTACAACTGGACGGTCAAACCACATGAGGGTTATGCCATCAGCGGTTTGACTGCGGATTCGATCACGATCGGCAAATGCGACGCCGAGGTCGGAGGCGTCGTGGTCGAAGCGACCACCGTCACCACGGTCCCTGCCGTATCTGGTGAAACGCTCCCCTTCACCGGATTCGAAATGGAGGACACGTTCCTCCTCGCAATCGCCGCACTCATGGTCGGTGCAGGATTGATCTTGATCGCAGGTGGTCCACGGAAGGAACAGGAGATCGCTGAAATCCACCATCAGTGGTGATTGACCGAACAATCGGTTAGAGACATGGAAGGCCCCGGATTAACCTCCGGGGCCTTCCATGTTGCAGTCATCGATGAACCCCACGTACGAACCGCAAGAAATCGAAAGCCGCTGGTACGAGCGGTGGGAGAAAGCCGGCCTCTTCAGGCCCGAGTACCGGCCCGACGGCGAACCCTTTGCGGTGGTGATCCCACCTCCCAACGTAACTGGCTCCCTTCACATGGGCCATGCCTTGAACCACACCATCCACGACGTGATCGTCAGAAGAAAAAGGATGCAGGGGTACTCGGTTCTCTGGGTCCCTGGCACCGATCACGCAGGCATAGCCACCCAGAATGTGGTTGAGCGCGACCTCGCCAACGAAGGGCTGAGTCGGCATGATCTCGGGCGTGAAGCCTTCATCGAGCAGGTCTGGGAGTACAAACGCAAGTTCGGGAACCGGATAACCGAGCAGATTCGACGCCTCGGGAACTCACCCGATTGGTCGCGCGAACGTTTCACCATGGACGAGGGACTTTCCCGCGCTGTTCGGGAAGTGTTTGTCACCCTTTACGAGCAGGGCCTGCTTTATCGGGGCAATCGGATCATCAACTGGTGCCCGCGGTGCGCGACCGCACTTGCCGATATCGAGGTCGAATACGAAGACGTCGACGGAACGCTGACACGCATCAGATATCCGTTCGCCGATGGTTCTGGTTCGCTCGTGGTTTCTACAACTCGACCGGAGACCATGCTGGGTGACACCGGTGTGGCGGTTCACCCCGATGACGACAGGTATACCTCCGCCATCGGGAAAACCATCCGTCTGCCGCTGTTGGGCCGCTTGATCCCGGTTTTCGCCGATGACTCGGTGGATCCCGAGTTCGGGACCGGGGTAGTCAAGGTGACACCTGCCCATGACCCGAATGATTTCGACATGGGGCAGCGTCATGGCCTCGAGACCATCGTGATGATGGACGAGGCCGGTTCGGTCACCGGCGACGGTGGCAATTTTGCCGGAATGGACCGATTCGAGGCGCGTGAGGCGGTCCGCCGCGCACTCGAGGCCGAAGGTGCTCTTGTCGGCGTCGAGCCTCACCGGCACTCGGTGGGGCATTGTTATCGCTGCGGCACCGTGGTCGAACCGTATTTGTCGCTGCAGTGGTTCGTTGCCAACTCCCAATTCTCGAAACCTGCGATCGATGCCGTCGCCGACGGCCGCAACCGGTTCGTTCCGAAAAGGTGGGAAAAGAGCTACTTCAACTGGATGGAAAACCTTCGAGACTGGTGTATCAGTCGCCAGATCTGGTGGGGCCACCGCATCCCCGCCTGGTATTGCCCCGACGGTCATGTGAACGTCGGACGGGTCGACCCGACGGAGTGCGCCGAGTGCGGGAGCCAGGTGCTGGCACAAGACCCTGATGTCCTAGACACGTGGTTTTCTTCTGCGTTGTGGCCCTTTTCGACGTTGGGCTGGCCAGACCAAACCGATGATCTGGCGCGCTTTTTTCCCAACTCGGTTCTCGTGACCGGATTCGACATCATCTATTTCTGGGTGGCCCGGATGATGCAAATGGGCCTCCACTTCATGGGCGATGTCCCGTTTCGGGAGACGATCATCCATGGGTTGGTGAGAGACAGCGCCGGCTTCAAGATGTCAAAATCAAAGGGCAACACAATCGACCCTCTCGACGTCGCAGAGGAGTACGGGGCCGACCCGCTCCGGTTGGCGCTCATCCAGGCCGCCAACCCCGGCCAGGACGTCCCGCTCGACATGGAGTGGGTGAGGGGGGCACGTAAGTTCGGCAACAAGCTATGGAACGCGACCAAGTTCGTGTTGGGAACGGTGGAATCAGGGTCCGTACCCGCCGACGGCGGTTATCCGCAAGATCCGGGTCCGGCAGAGTCATGGATTTTGGGCAGACTCGGACAGGTGGTCTCCCGCTTTGATGACTTGTGCGACGAGTACAGGTTTTCCGACGCGTTCGGTGTGCTCTACAACTTTGCCTGGTCAGAAGTCTTTGACTGGTATATCGAGATCTCGAAGACGACGAGCGATCTTCCTGCCACCGGTCAGACGCTCGGGGTCGTCATGCGAGATCTGGTCAAGCTGTTTCACCCCGCGATGCCGTATCTGACCGAGGAACTCTGGGAGCAGCTCGTCGGGAAGGGTCTCGTTGCCGGTTCCGACTGGCCCCAGGTGCCGGTCTACCCGGTGCCCGATGTGATGAGCGATCTCCAGGAGATGATCTCGGGGGTCCGACGGTTCCGTGCCGAGCAAGGTATCTCCCCCCGCAAGCGCCTCGAGTTGGGGGTGTTCGACGCCAACCATGTGATATCTGATTGGTCGGTCGACTTGATCGAGAGGCTCGGATTTGTCGACGTCGAGTTGTTGGAGTCGGAGCCCGACACCGGCCATTCGCGAGTGGTGGCAGGCAGGCTGTCGGGTTTTATCGGCTTGGACGGCGTGATCGACCTCGATGCCGAGCGCGAACGGTTGGACAAAGCCATCGCCGTGGCGGCCGGTGACCTGGCCAGGGTCGAGGCGAAACTGGCCAACCCGCAATTCACGGAGAAGGCCCCGCCGGCAGTGGTCGCAAAAGAGAATGGCAAGAAGGCGGAATTGTCAGATTTGATGGCGGCCCTGCAATCTCAACGCGACGCGCTGTGAACCGGGACGAGGCGATCGCTTACCTCGACGGTCACATCGGATGGGGGATGGAGCCGGGATTGGAGCGGATTCAGGCATTTCTGGATCTCATGGGCAACCCGGAGCTGAGTTATCCGGTCATCCACGTCGCGGGGACGAATGGGAAGACATCTGTGAGCCGAATGGCCACGATGTTGTGTGTGGCCTCGGGTCTGACCACCGGGACATACACCTCCCCTCATTTGCAGCATTTTGAAGAACGCATCTCTATCAACGGCACGAAAACAACTGCCGATCAGTTGGTTCAGGCGGTTGATGACGTCAAGGCCTTCGCAGATTTGTTCGAAATCGACCGGCATCTCACCTATTTCGAACTCGTGACCGCAGTGGCTCTTGCTTGGTTCGCCAACGAGGCGGTGAATGCGGCCGTCGTCGAAGTGGGCCTCGGTGGTCGACTCGACGCCACGAACACAACTCATGCCGACGTGGCCGTTCTCACCTCGGTCGGGATGGACCACGCCGAGATTCTCGGAGACACTCTCGAGGCGATCGCGACGGAAAAGCTGGCGATCTTGAAACCGGAGACCACCCTTGTCGTCGGTGCATTGCCGGAACACCTGATGAAACTCGCCCGGAGGGCGGCCGCCGAAAAGAGCGCAACCGTCTACGAATATGGAAAGGATTTTCTGGTCGAAGGGGCGGCTCCTGGAGACGGCGGTTGGAACGTGGATATCCAGGGTGTTTTCGGTCACTATCAAGACATCTTTCTCCCCCTCCACGGTCGACACCAGACAACCAACCTGGCAATTTCGGTGGCCGCCGTCGAGGGCCTGGTGCGCCGCGCACTGGATCCGGCGTCGGTAATCACCGGGATCTCCGTTGTCAAGATCCCCGGACGGATGGAGGTGCTCTCGGGCGAGCCGACGGTGATGCTCGACGGTGCCCACAATCCCGATGGGATACGGGTGCTGGCCGCCTCTCTCAGGGAGGAGTATCCCTCGGTGCGCTGGACCATGGTGTTTGGGGCGATGGCAGACAAGGAGATCGACGAGATGTTGACCGGGTTGGGAGGACTCGTGTCACACGTCGTTGCCACGGCAATCGACAGTGAGCGCTCCCGTCCTGCCTCCGCCGTCGCCGAGCGCGCCGGAGAGATTCTCGGAGTCCCGGCCGAAGCGGCGGTCGATCATCGGGCCGCTCTGGTCAGGGCAAACGAGCTGGCCGGCAGCGACGGGGCGATCCTCGTCACCGGGTCGCTCTATCTGGTCGGACAGGTCCGCGCAGGGTTGGTGAGCGACGGATCCACGGATCGCAACGAGCGCTGACCGGTTTCGGCAAATCGACTTCGCGACAGCAGCTGGTCCGGCGGGGGGCGATTGGGAGGCCGTTAACCTCCCTCAAATGTCAATTGAAAACACATATGTGATGGTGAAGCCCGACGGCGTGGCACGGGGCCTGGTGGGTGAGGTCATCGGGCGCCTCGAGCGCAAAGGCTTGAAGCTCGAGCGGATGCGGATGCTGACGATCACCGAGGATTTGGCCCGTCGCCACTACTCCGAGCACGTCGAAAAGCCCTTCTTCCCTGAACTGCTCGGGTTCATCACGAGCGGCCCCGTCGTTGCCATGGAATGGGCGGGTCCGGATGCTGTGGCTGTTGTTCGGACGCTGATGGGGCCGACCAACCCGGTTGACGCGCCTCCGGGGACCATTCGTGGGGACCTGGCGACGGTCATCACCGAGAACATCGTCCATGGATCAGATTCCGTCGACAGCGCCAAAAGAGAGCTCGGGATCTTCTTCGGGTGACATCCCAGGTCGCTTTTGATCCAGGGCATGGATAGACTTTCCAGCGATACCCCTCAGCCACACGGAGTCAACTCTTGGCCGAGAGCCTTTTTGCATTCGCCGGCCAGGATATGGCCATCGATCTTGGGACCGCCAACACTCTGGTGTTCGTGCGCGGTCAAGGAATTGTGCTCAATGAGCCTTCTGTCGTCGCGGTCAATTCTCAGAACAACCGCGCTTTGGCCGTCGGGATGGAGGCCAAACGGATGATTGGCCGGACCCCGGCCAACATCACCGCCATCCGGCCCCTTCGTGACGGAGTCATCGCCGACTTCGACATCACCGAAAAGATGCTTCGCTACTTCATTCAGAAGGTACACCGGCGTCGGTGGGCGCGCCCCCGGATAGTGGTTTGTGTTCCGTCCGGCATCACCCCGGTCGAGCGGAGAGCCGTAGAAGAGGCTGCCTACCAGGCAGGCGCCCGCAAGGCCTACACCATCGAGGAGCCGATGGCGGCCGCCATCGGGTGCGGTCTGCCCATTGCAGAGCCCTACGGCTCGATGGTGGTGGATATCGGTGGCGGGACGACAGAAGTGGCGGTGATCTCCCTAGGTGGGATCGTGGTGTCACGGTCGATCAGGGTTGGGGGTGACGAGCTGGATGAAGCCGTCATCGAATGGGTGAAGAAGGAAAACAACGTCCTGTTGGGCGAAAGAACCGCAGAACAGCTCAAGATGGCGATTGGATCGGCCTGGCCTCGGGCGGACGAACCGGCAGCCGAGGTCCGAGGCCGGGACCTCGTGACGGGACTTCCCAAGACGATTCTGTTGACGAGTCCCGAAATCCGGGAAGCGATCGAGGAACCAACCCAAGCCATCGTCGACGCAGTGAAGTACACCCTGGACAAGACTCCGCCGGAGCTCGCTGCAGACATCATGGAACGGGGAATCTGGCTCACCGGTGGTGGTGCACTCCTCGAAGGTATCGACCACCGCCTCGCGTCGGAGACCGGCATGCCAATCGTCACGGCGGCCAAACCGCTCCAATCGGTCGTGGTGGGAAGCGGGAAGTGCCTGGAGGAGTTCGAGGCACTACACCACGTCCTGGTGTCATCCTCACGGTCCTGACCGGTATCCCATGCGGGAAAACCGGCGCGACATAACTCTGCCGACCTTCATCACGCTCATCGCGATTGCGCTCATGCTCATGACACTCGACGTGAGGGCGCAAGGCGGCGGGGTGATCGGAACCGTCAGAAGCGGCGCCAATCGTTTGATTGAGCCCATCGAGACCGCGGCGGCATTTGTCGTCAATCCTCTTGCCGATTTCGTCGAGAACCTGGCCGACTTGGCCGAGCTTCGATCAGAGAATGAAGCGCTTCGGGCCGAACTGGCCGACCTCCAGGCAGAGCAAGCCGCGTTCCAAGACAAACTGGCTCGTCTCGACCAACTGGAAAAGGCGATGAGGCTCGAGCTGAATATCGCCGACATCGCCGTGACCGCCGCCAACGTCATCGGCCGGACCGACTCTCTTGATCTGGCATTCCGAATCGACAAGGGGGAGGAGTCGGGGATCGTCGCAGGTAACCCGGTCGTGGATGCGAACGGCTACCTGGTCGGACGAGTTCTCGAGTCTGGCAACGGATACGCCATCGTCATCCCGCTCGTCGCCGACGTGGAGGCCGCCACGGTCACGGTGGGCGACCAGGTCGGCAGTCTCAGCGGTGTGATCGGTACCGATGATCGATTGGTCCTCGACGTCTTCGACCAGGCGACACCGGTTCTGGCGGGTCAGCAGGTAGTCACGTCCGCTCAATCGTTCGCCTACCCGCCTTCCCTCCCGGTGGGTGAGGTCACCGAGGATGCGGTTCCGGTCGGACGGGCGCTGACGGTTGGAGTGAGGGCGTTCGTCGATGTGAGAAGCCTCAGGGTTGTACTCGTTTTGGCCTGGCCGGACACCGATGCCGCCACCGCCGACACTCCCGTAGTCACGACACCTCAGTTCACCACGACCACGGGGGGAGGTTCGTGAAGACCAAGAGAGCTCTCACCGTTGTTGTGGCATTGATCCTGGCGATTGCCATCCAGACCTCGGTATTTGGTCGATTCCGGGTCGGATCGATCGCCCCCGATTTGGTTCTGGTGGTGGTCATCCTGATCACGCTTCAGCTCGCCCCTTCTCCCGCCCTCGTCGTCGCATTCCTCTCGGGTGCAACCCTCGATGCACTTTCCTCTGATGCTCTCGGGCTGAGAGCGCTGGCCTACACCGCGGTGGCATATGCCGCCCTGCGGACAAGAGACCGTGCCGATGCAGGTCCGGTCGCGGCCGCCGTCTGGATCGGGGTCTTGAGTTTGTTCGGGATCCTGTTACTCGTGGTTGTCGGTACCCTTTTTGGACAGATCGATATGACAGGCTCCCAACTGGTCAGGCGCGTCGTGGTGGTCCCTCTTCTCAATCTGACGGTGGCGTTCCTGTTGATTCCGCTGATCGAACGGGTGCAACGACCCGCGCGCCGGTTCGTATGAAGTACACGACCCGCCTTGGCGTGGTGTTCACTCTGTTCATCTCGCTGTTCTCCGTCCTCATCCTCAGGTTGTGGTTCGTCCAGATCGCCGAAGGGGCCGAAGCCGTGACACTGGCTGCCCGCGAGTCGTCGATCGATGTGATCGTCCCCGCCCCGCGGGGAGACATCTTCGACAGCCAAGGTGTGCTGCTCGTTTCGAGTCGCTACGTGCCTGCCATCTGGGTAGATCGCCACTTCGTCCAGCCAGATCAGAAGGATCAACTGATCCAGGCTCTTTCTGCTCTCCTCAATCAGCCGGCCAACGACATCGCCACCCTGTACGAGGAGGCGGGGCCCAACGGGCGCTTTCAAGTCGCCGTGATCGATACGGTCAAGGCGTATCAGGTGGCCGAGCAGCTTCGGGATTATCCCGGTGTCTCCGTGGAGAAGATTCCCGAACGGGTGTACCTACTGGGAGAAAGCCTGGCGCACGTGATAGGGCATCTGGGGAGGCCGACCGCGGAGGACATCAGCGCGTCACCAGAACTCGACCCGGACACCAGGATCGGGAAACTCGGCGTTGAACGCGTCTACGAAGCATTTTTACATGGCACGCCCGGTGTTGTCACCTACGGACTCGATGCCGGTGAAATCACGAGCACCGTGCGTACCACCGCCGCCTTGCCGGGAGATCAGGTCTATCTGACTCTCGACTCCGACCTCCAGCGGGTCGTCGAGCAGGGTCTACGGGAGGGAATAGCCAACGCCAACCAGATCAAGGCCGGTCTGCGGGCGCGGGGCGATGTCTCCGGAGCGCGCAACGAGGTGGTGAGGGGTGCCGCTGTTGTTCTCGACATCCAGACCGGAGCCGTGCTGGCGATGGCATCCGCCCCCAGTTTCGACCCAGGTCTTTTTGTGGGCGGGCTCGACCAAACAACCTTTGACGATCTCCAGGCATCCAATGCGTTCCTCAATCTGGCGGTAGGGGGGCTTTATCCCCCTGCTTCGACCTTCAAGGTCGTGACCTATATGACGCTTCTCGAGGAGAACACTCCGTTTCCCGCCGAGACAGAAGGGGTCGATGCCGCGAACAAGGTTGTTCACTGCGATGGCGAGCTGCAGGTGCCGTTGACCGACGGCAGTGCCCAGGTCCTGCGGGACTGGTACGGCAATCGTGATTTCGGCTGGCTCAACTATCACGATGCCCTCACCAACTCGTGCAACCTCTACTTCTATGCAGTGGCCCTGGGTATTTGGCAGAACTACAAAGGGACGCCCCAGGAGAACCTGATCCAGGACCAGGCGCGCGCGCTTGGTTTTGGCGACCGGACCGGTATCGACCTCACCGGAGAAGCCTCAGGGATCGTCCCCGACCGCGCCCTCTACGAGTCGTGGCGGGAGTTGATGCTCGCGGACGAAGACGCACCCAAACTTCTCACCGAGGAGCGTCTGGCTGCCGCCACGCCGTGGTTCGGCGGTGATCTGATGAACCTGGCGATTGGACAGGGTGGCATCGTGGCAACGCCGCTCCAGGTGGCGGCCGCCTATGCCGCTCTCGCCAACGGTGGCACGTTGTATCGCCCTTACGTCGTGTCGCGAGCGGTTTCGGTCGACGGCTCGTTGAGTTACGCAGCAACCCCGATCGTCATCCAGGAGGTCCGGCTGGATCCGGCCGACGTTGCATCTTTGCTCACCGATCTGAACCGGGTCGTGACCGTCGGCACCGCCCGCCAGGCTTTCGAAGGTTTTGGTAGCTCACTGTCCCAGGTGGGAGGCAAAACGGGAACCGGGCAATCCGTAAAGGCCAAGGACAACCACGCCTGGTTTGCGGGTGTGGCGCCCATTGACAACCCCCGTTACGCAGTGGTAGTTCTGCTCGATGAGGGAGGCAGCGGGGGAGCCGCCGCCGCGCCGATCGGGCGCTACATACTCCAGTACCTGATGGGCGAAGAACTCGACCCGATCACCGCCGGTCAGTTGGCGGACTGACATGGCGATGATCACACCTACCAGGACCCCGGTCGGAGAAGGTCCCCGCCGCCGCGCCGACGTCGTCCTGGTGGCGTCGGTTCTGGCATTGTCGGCTTTCGGCCTTTTGATGATCTACTCGGCCACGAGACTGATCAATGAGCGACGAGGTGAGGTGGCCAGCTTTTCGATGGAGCGCCAGCTGATCTTTGTAGTGGTCGGGATCATCGTGATGGTGGTGTTTTCGCTGATCGACTACCGCGAGCTTCGGAACTTCGCGGTGCATCTTTATGTTGTGATGCTGGCGGGGCTGGTGGTGGTCTTGCTGTTTCCACCGGTAAATGGGGCCCGGAGTTGGATCCAGCTCGGTTTCTTCCGGCTCCAGCCCGCAGAATTCTCGAAGGTGATCACGATCGTGGCGCTGGCGGCCCTTCTCTCCACCCAACGTCAGGGGGCGACGTTGTTGTGGAAACTGATATTCCGATCTGCCATTCTGCTCGGAGTTCCGGCGGCGTTGATCGTCATAGAACCCGATCTCGGTACCACCTTGGTCTTTCCGTTCATCTGGCTGGTCATGGTCTTTGCCGCAGGCGCCAGTTTCAAACAGATCGGCTGGCTCCTCGGCGCCGGAGCTTTGTCGATTCTCGGGTTTTTCCGGTTGGGTTTGCTCGAGCAACACCAAATCGACCGAATCGCCGTCTTCTTCGATCCCAGCCTCGATCCGCAGGGAATCGGATTCCAGCTGATCCAGTCGAAACGTGCGATCGGGGCGGGTCAATTGTTTGGACTCGGATTGTTCGAAGGCACCCAGACCAACCTCGCCTACATCCCGGAGCAGGAAAACGATTTCATCTTCACTGCGATCGCCGAACAACTCGGTTTTGTCGGTGGTCTGCTGATTCTGGTGGCGTTTTTGGTGATCGTTTGGCGGCTGCTGGCAATCTCGGCCAACAGTCGTGACCGGTTTGGCGCGCTGGTGGCGGTCGGTTTCGCAGCAATGATCGGATTCCATGTGTTCGTGAACATCGGGATGACCATGGGTCTGGCGCCGGTGACGGGGCTCCCCCTTCCGTTCATCTCACAGGGTGGTTCGTTCTATCTGACGATGGGCATGGCGATCGGTATCTCCAATTCGATCTGGCTCCGGCGTTCGCCGGTGCCGGGCGAGATGTATTCCGGTTGATTCGGGTCGGGTTGTTGGGCCGCGGTCGGGGCGGGTACGCTCGGTCCGGTGTTTCGACGTCCTCACAGCGGCTGGATCGAGGTCATCTGTGGGCCGATGTTCTCCGGTAAGAGCGAGGAGCTCATCCGTCGGGTGACGCGGTCCAAGATCGCAAGGATCCCGGTCCAGACCTTCAAACCCGAGATCGACAATCGTTATGCCGAGCGTGAGGTCGTTTCACATTCGGAATGGCGTGTGGAAGCCCAGCCGGTTGTCTCCTCCCTGGCATTGCTCAAAGCCGTCGACGAGGCAACGGAGGTTGTCGGCGTCGACGAAGGGCAATTTTTTGACGATGGTTTGATCGATGTTTGTGAGTCGCTCGCCGCCGCCGGCAAGCAGGTCGTCGTTGCCGGCCTCGATCTCGACTACCTCCGGCGACCGTTCCAGCCGATCCCGGAGCTGTGTGGCAGGTCGGAATATGTCACCAAGATGCTTGCGGTCTGTCATCGCTGCGGAGGTCCGGCATTGTTCACCCAGAGAATCGTCCGTTCGGACGCCCTCGTGGTGTTGGGAGCGGGCGGGGCGTATGAGGCCCGTTGTCGAGCGTGTTATTTCCCAGAGGAGCCAGAACAGCCGTCGTTTGAACTGATCTGAATAATCGGGGGTTCTGGGAAGCGATGGCCGGGTGCTAACCTGTCCATGCGTCGTCAATTGACGACACTCTCTGGAAGGAAGTCGCCTGGCGTGCCAGCAACGCCGGCCGATCGTCTTCCCATCGTCGACCACAACAGGATTCCGTGATCAATCTCATAACCACGTCGAAGCTCGCTTCAGCGCTCCGTGGTTCGAGCACGGGTTCCGGCTGTGTGTTTGCCAGTCACAGAATTACGCCAGGATCAGGAGCGTTGTCTCATGGGTATCTTTTCGAAGCGAACTCCTCAGGTGGTTCGCAGGGGTTCTACCGGTCAGGTGGTAGAAGAGCGCAAGGTGGTTCGTCGCGGGCGTGACCGCGTAGAAATCAGGCGGGTGGTGGAGGAAGCTCCGCCGCAGCAGGAACGGCCCCAGAAGAAGCCGCGCCAGCAAAAACAGGGGCCGCGTTCCCGTTCGAACGGGCGCGGTTCCGGGTTACAAACCTCGAGGTCGCGCGACTTCAGTGATGACGAGATCATCATCCCGGTCGAGTCGGCCAGGAAACAAATGCTGGTCAGGGCCACCGACAATCAAACGCAGGTCGTGGTGATGGAAGGTCCGGTCCTGGTCGAGCACTACGTCGCCAAGGCGGACCACGAATCGCTGGTCGGCAACATCTACCTCGGCAAGGTGAGAAACGTGCTTCCCGGAATGGAAGCAGCGTTCATCGACTTCGGAGCGGCCAAGAACGGTGTCGTGTATGCGGCGGACGTGCAGGTCGACCAATCCAAGTTCGGGCGGCGCCGCCCGAGAATCGAGGAGGCGCTGAAGGAAGGCGACGAGATCCTCGTCCAGGTTTCCAAAGATGCAATGGGTGCAAAAGGCGCAAGGCTCACCGGTCAGCCCAGCCTCCCCGGTCGATACCTGGTTCTTGTTCCCGATTCCGACGCCCAAGGCATCTCGCGGAGGCTGCCTGAGAACGAACGCCAGCGTCTGCGCCAGGCGATCTCTCAAGTGAAACCGCCCGGGTTTGGGGTCATTGTGCGCACCGCGGCACTCCACGCCTCCTCAGAAGAGATCGCCGCCGACATCCAGAGACTGTCCAAGGCCTGGGAGCAGATCCAGCAGGACGCCGTGGGTGGCGGAGCGCCCAGGGTGATCTACCGCGAGCCCGACCTCTTGATCCGTGTGATCCGAGAGCACTACACCGGCGATTTCAAGAGGATGTTGATCGACGACGACTCGGCGTTCGAGAAGGTCGTTTCTTATCTCCGTTCTACGGCTCCTGATCTCGTCGCCAAGGTGACAAGGTACGAAGACCCGGAATTGGGCCTATTCGAGCGTTATCACGTCGAAGACCAACTCCGCAAGGCCCTCGAGCGACGCGTCTATCTCCCATCGGGCGGTCATCTGGTGATCGATCGCACCGAAGCGCTGACGGTCATCGACGTCAACACCGGCAAGTTCGTCGGGTCCTCGAGCCTCGAGGAAACCGTTCTCCAAAACAACCTCGAAGCGGCAGAGGAGATCGGGCGTCAGCTCCGGCTGCGCGACATCGGGGGAATCATCGTCATCGACTTCATCGACATGGAGATCGAACAACACCAGCAACAGGTCTTACGCCGGCTCAGAGAGACGCTGGCCAAGGACAAGACGAGGACTCAGGTCTTCGATGTGTCACATCTGGGTCTGGTGGAGATGACCAGAAAGAACGTGGCAAAGGGCCTGCTGGAAACCTTCTCGGAGACTTGCAGCCAATGTGCAGGGCGCGGTGTCATCCTCCATGAAGAGGCGGCAACTCATGCGATTCCGGTTGGAGTCGACCACGAGGACTTTGACTGAACCACTACGTCGCTTTGCCGACTGCCCACTCGCTCGGATATAATCCGGCGCCGATCCCCCCAAGAGGTTTGTCCATGTATGCCATCATCCGCACCGGCGGTAAGCAGGCCAAAGTACGCCAAGGCGACGTCATTCAGGTCGAGCTCCTCAAAGGAGCCGGCGACGAAGTCAGTTTCACCCCTTTGCTCGTCGTGACCGAGGATGGCACTGCCATCTCTGGTCACAGCGATCTCGCGTCCGCCTCGGTGACGGCCAAGGTTCTCGGTGAGACCAAGGGCGAAAAGATCGATATCTTCAAGTACAAGAACAAAACCGGATACCGCAAACGCCAGGGTCACCGTCAGCGCTACACCTCGCTCGAAGTGACCGGGATCGCCGTGGGATCCAAGAAGGCCTTACCCAAGACCAAGGCCGCCGATCAAGCCGAGTCGAAAGCCGCTCCAGAGGCGAAGACCGCAAAACCGGCTGTGAAGAAACCTACGTCCGACAAACCGGCGGTGAAAAAACCGGCTGCGAAGAAGTCGGCACCCGACAAGCCGGCGGCAAAAAAACCGGCGGCCGACGCTGGGTCCGAGGAGGAATGAGTCATGTCTAAAACCAAAGCCAGCGGTTCATCGAAGAACGGCCGCGACTCGCACGCAAAGCGCCTCGGGTCCAAAGTATTCGACGGTGAAGCCGTGACTGCCGGAGCTGTTCTTGTTCGCCAGCGTGGCACCAAGATCCATCCAGGGACCAATGTCGGCCGCGGTAGCGATGACACGCTTTTTGCCACGAGCCCAGGCACCGTCAAGTACGGCGTGCGCAACAACCGACGCCACGTCGAAGTCATCTCGGACTGATAGCGCACCGGTCGCGTGTTTGTCGACCGGGTTCGGGTCAAACTGCGGGCAGGAAACGGAGGCGCCGGTGTCGTCAGCTTCGTGCGCTCCAAGGGCAAACCTCAGGGCAAGCCGATAGGTGGCTCGGGCGGAAACGGCGGTTCGGTGATCGTCGAGGCGTCACAGCACGCGGCCAGTCTTCTTTCGTACAAGCGGCACCCCCATCACGCAGCCGGCGACGGCACCCACGGTCAGGGTGAGCTGCGCCACGGCCGTCAGGGACGAGACCTCCTGCTCCAGGTTCCGTTGGGAACGGTCGTCTTGGACGACGATGGGGTTCTCCTCGCGGACCTGGTGGAGCCCGGACACAGGGTAACCGTGCTCAAGGGGGGCAAAGGAGGGCGCGGGAACGCCGCTTTTGTCTCGCCCGCGCTCCGCGCCCCCAACGTTTGCGAACAAGGCGAATACGGCGCTTCTGGCTGGTTTGTTCTCGAGATGAAGCTCATGGCCGATGCTGCGTTGGTCGGTTTTCCCAACGCAGGAAAATCGACCTTCATCGCCAAGGTGTCGGCGGCCAAACCCAAGATCGCCGATTACCCCTTCACGACCCTCGAGCCCAATCTCGGTGTTGTCTCATTTGACGATCGGGAGTTCGTGCTCGCCGATATCCCAGGATTGATCGAAGGCGCCGCAGAGGGCAAGGGGTTGGGGCATGAGTTTCTGCGTCATGTGGAGCGGGCGTCGGTCCTGATTGTGCTTTTGGATCCGTCGGATCTGCAGTCAGAGTCGCCGGAACGCCAACTCGAAGTCCTGCTCACTGAACTCGGGGATTTCAATCCAGAACTGTTGGAAAGACCTCGCATTGTTGTAGTCAACAAGGGAGACCTCGACCCAGACGTTGACCTTGATGACATCCGCGTCGTGTCAGCCATCACCGGCCAGGGGATCCCCGAACTTCTCCATGAGATCGCCGATCTCGTGGACGAGGCCGGTAGGCATGCCCCAGAACGCGAGGGGTACGTTCTTCATCGTCCGCTGGGTGAGGGATTCAGCGTGCATCGTCGAGACGGAGCGTGGGTGGTCGACGGTCTTGCTGCCGAACGAGCCGTCCGATTTGCCGACCTCACGCTGCCTCAGGCAGCAGAACTGGCGGCTCGGCGTCTTGGCCGCCTTGGCGTCGACGACGCGCTCGCAGCGGCCGGCGCCGAGCGGGGAGACCTGGTCAGAATCGGTGATCTCGAATTCGACTACACACCCAGCGCCTGGGAGGAGGAATGACCCGCCGTCTGACTCCACCCGGTAGCCCGATAGTCGTCAAGATCGGTTCGTCCAGCCTGGGGCGCGGGGGCGCCGGTCTCGACCCCAACGCGATCGTCATGGCGGTCGATCAAATCGAAGCGGCGTGGGCGGCCGGCAATCCGGCGGTGTTGGTGACATCCGGGGCGGTAGCGGCCGGTTTGCCGGCTCTCGGCCTGACCGAGCGACCCCGTGATGTTGTCGGATTGCAGGTGGCGGCTGCCGTGGGCCAGGGCCGCCTGATGCACGAATACATTGCGGCTTTTGCCGAAAGGGGTCGGGTGGCGGGCCAGGTGCTCTTGACCAAGGCCATCCTTTCTGATCGAGAACAATACCTCCACGCTCGGCAGGCCTTGGAGAGAATGTTGGCTGAAGGCATCGTTCCCGTCGTCAACGAGAACGACACGGTGGTGGTCGAGGAGCTACGACTAGGTGACAACGATCGGCTGGCAGCAGTCGTCTCGCACCTGGTTGACGCGGCCCTGCTGGTGTTGCTCACCGACACCGATGGCCTCCTCACCGGCGATCCTCGAGCGGACGAGCAGGCGGAATTGGTGCGTTTGGTGGCCCACAACGACGAAGCCCTCGATGACCTCGCCCGCGGGGGCAAGGGTCCGCTTGGGTCAGGGGGTGTCGCATCGAAGGTGGCGGCAGCACGAATTGCCGCTTTCAGTGGGATTCCCACGATCATCGGTCCGGCGGCGCGTCGCGACGCGGTCGCACTGGCCTTGGCCGGCGCCGAGATCGGGACCTGGGTCGAACCCAGAGAAAGACGGTTGTCGGCCCGCAAACTCTGGATCGCCTTTGGCCAGCCCGCTACCGGCTCCATCACAGTCGATGACGGCGCTAGGGTTGCCCTGGTCGAACGTGAGCGATCCCTGCTGCCGGTCGGCGTGGTCTCTGTCGACAAGGAATTCCACCAGGGTGATGCGGTCGAGATCATCGACTCCGCCGGAGCACTCGTCGCGAAGGGGATTACCCGATTTTCCGCCGGTGCCTTGAGGAGCCAACTGGGTCAACGCTCCGACAACGGTGAAGTGATCAACCGAGACGACCTGGTGATCCTCGTCGATCGATGAGGCACTGGATCAGTGGCGAGAGCGTTTGACCCGTCCCACCACAAACAACCCTGACCCGACCAGCAGAAGAAGCGATCCCGACACCGCAGGCCATAGACGCTGGTGGACGGTCGCAGATATCTGTCTCGCAGGTTCGATCAACACGATCGACTCGGCGTCAATGAACGTCTCTCCCTGGTCGTCATCGGAGTTGTACTTGAAGGTGCCTGTGATCTCTAGCAGAGGGCCCCGCATTCCGGATCTTCCCGGCTCCCCCCAATCGTCCGAGTAAAGCCTGGGCGCGAGCCGGACACCCAATCCTGTATTGGTTCCTTGGAGAGCCCCGGTTTCTGCCAGCGGTGAAAGCGCATAAGCGTCGTCGTTCAACTGGATCCAGACCACATCGGAGGCGTGCCCGTAGTCCCCGACCACTTCTCCGGTGATCGTCACTATTGTGCCGTCGTACCGACCCGGATCGGCGTCCAGTTCGGTGATGGACACAGATTCGGCCAGAGCGGGCACGGTCAGCATCGCCAACCCGAAGCCGATCGCGACTACTGCGGCCCTTTTCATTTTCCTCTCACCCAGGCAACAACAAACCCGATGAGGGCAAAGGCGGCGATGAACTCGAGGCGCCCAACCCACATCTGGAGGATGTATACGACCTTGAGAACAAACGGCATGGTCGGTGTGGTCAGTCCGACCGAAAGTCCGACGTTGGCCGAGGCACTCACGGATTCGAACAGGGCTTGTTCGAGCGGAAACCCATTGGCGATGGCGATCCCGGCTCCCGCCAGATACAAAGCGACGTACAAAAGCGAGACGGCCATCACCGACTGGGCCAGTTTGGGGTTCAGTCTTTGTTCGCCGTATTGGCGAAACGACGATGAGATGACGGCGCGTTCTGGCAACAACGCCACCTTGACGGAGTCGTAAATGGCCCTCACCGTCAGGCCGATTCGAAGCGACTTGACGCCGCCCGCCGTCGACGAACTCATGCCGCCCAGTGCCATGGCGATTGCCATCCCCGCGTACGCCAGACCCGACCACCTGCCGAGTTCTGCGGTGCTGACGGTGGCGAACCCGGTGCCGGTGTGGGCAGACAGCACATGAAATAACGACCGCCGAGTCAAGGCGGCGGGATCGGAGTATGCGCCGATCGCAGCGAGACCGACCGTTGTCAAAGTCAAGGTGATCAAGAATGTCGAGACGATGGTTCTGATCTCGAGGTTGGAGCCGAGCCTTTTCTTGCGGTGCCAGATGGCGTGGTGGAGTCCAAAGCTCATTGCGCCGGCGATCATCAGCACGGCCGTGACGGCCTCGAACACGGGGGAGCGGTAGTAGGTGATGGAACTCGACTGTGGACTGAAACCGCCTGTGTCGAATGCCGCCATGAAGATCGTCACGGCGTGGAACAACGACCGCCCTGGGTCGAAACCCTGGATCACGACTCCGTCGATGAACAGGGCCGATACTCCGATGACCAGGTGGACTGCGCTGACCAGCCAAATGAATCGGGCGGTCGACGTTACAGAGGGGAATATTCGCTCCTCCCTGCCCTCTGCCTGATAGAGGCTCAGGGCTCCGGAGGCGGAAAAGAAGGTGAGGGCGGCGAGAACTATCCCCTGGCCCCCGAGAAAGTGGATCGTGTGGCGCCAAACGTTGATCGAAACGGGTAGATGATCGAGATCCTGGGCCAGCGACAGACCGGTGGTGGTGATTCCGCTCATTGCCTCGAAATAGGCATCGATCGGTTGGCCAAAGTGCCCAGACAACCAGAGGGGAATTGCGGCAAGCGCCGGCACCGCCAGCCAGGTCAGACCGACCACCACCAGACCGTGGCTCCAGTCGACACCACGATTGGAGGGCGGGCGGAAAGCTTGTGTGGCGCCTCCGATGACAACCCCGATGCCGATCATCATCAGCAAGTCGCCTGCGGCGTACCACTCGCCTTCCAATAGGGCCCAGATCAAGGGGAACACCCCCGCCGCCGCCGACACCAGCAGAATCACTCCAATGTCGTGGATTATCCGGTGGAAATCAGCCCGTGACGGTTTGAGCAGCATCAAGGGCCGATCAGGGCAACCGCGGAAACCAGATAGGCGAACCCGGCGAATAACACGACCAGGGCCGCTTCGATCAGAACTCCGCGAACGCCACCTCGAATACTCCGCTTGGTGAACCGAGAAGCCATCTCAGGTTCCGATGACTATTTCGCGAATTGAGTCTTCTAGATCGACCTTGGCCAGTATCAGAATCCGGTCGCCAGGTTCGAGCTGGGTTTGGCCGTGGGGTACGAGCACCGCCGTGTCTCTGTGAACCACGACGATCAGCGATTCATCCGGCAATCCCATCTCTGCGACGAGCCGGGATTCGAACTCGCCGGGCAAGCTCAGCTCGAACAGAGAAACCTCGCCGCGTCCGAGTAGGGCAACCCGCACCAGGTCCTCGACGTCGAGTTCGTGGCTTATGACCTGCACAAGGAGATCGGTCACCGAAACCACCGGGATCGAGAGCGCGTCAAAGGTTGCACGGTTGCTCGGGCTGTTCAGCCTAGCGAGAACCCTCTCGATCTTGAACGCGACCTTGGCCATCTGGCAAGCGACCAGATTGTCTTCGTCGACCCCGGTCAAAGCCACGAAAAAATCGTCGGGTCTCAGGTCGAGGCTCGACAGCAGCTGAAGATCGGTGCCGTCGCCATGTACGACGAGTCCGGCAAACCCCGCCGCCACCTTCTCGGTTCGCAGTTGGTTGACTTCGATGACAACAACGGCATGACCCAGGTCGGAAAGCTCTCTGGCGAGGAAGCCCCCGACCTTTCCACCACCCATCAGTATGGCTCGCATCAGCGGTCGTCCCTGATGAAGAGATCTATCCGTCTTTTGACTCCCTCCCTGGCAGCCGCCACCACCAGGTCTCCTGGCTCAAGCAGAAAACGTTTGCCGGGGATGTGGGTATGGTCGCCCCGCCGCACCGCCGCCACCCTCAGCTTGTTCTTGACCTCGATCTCGTCGACGCCGAGCCCCTTTGCTCGCTCGTCGACCACAAATTCGACGATCTCGACATCGCCGCCGGTGAAACCAACGTGATAACTGAAGTCCTCTTCGATGACTTGCTCGTAGATGACATTCGCGATCAGCTTGGTTCCGGTGATGTGCCGAATCCCGAGGGCGCGATACGCTTCTTCCCGATTGGGGTCGTACAGGCGGGCTATGGCGTTGGTGACTCCGAAGACGGCTCTCGCAACCTCGACGGCCATCAGATTGGCGTTGTCGCTATCGGTTACAGCCAGAAAGGCGTCTCCAGGGCTCAATCCCACGCGGCGCAGGAGATCGACGTCATAGGCCGGACCGTGCGCTGTGGCACCGTTGAAAGACCGACCGAGCTGGGCAAGGGCCGACTCGTCGAGATCGATGACGGTGACGTCGTGACCATCATCGGACAACCATCGGGCCAGGGTCGAACCGACCCGTCCACAGCCGGCGATCACGATATGCATTGCGACATCGTAGGGATGGTGGTGGAGCTCTCAGCGCTTCCACAGATCGCGGGTCAGCAGCAACAAAACGGGAAAGATCTCGAGCCGGCCGAGGATCATCAGGCCGGCCAGAGTCCATCGGCCGAGCCCGGGAATGGCGAGGTAGTGCAGAGTTGGTCCGACTTCGCCCAGTCCGGGGCCGATGTTGCCAAGCGACGATGCGACCGCGCTGGCCGAGGTGATCAGGTCGAGACCTTCCCCGAGGTTGGCGTCGATGAAACTCAGAAGGAATGTTCCGGTCATGAAGGCGAACATATAGAAGAGAAAAAACGACTGGATGTTCTCGACGATGTGATCGGCCACAGGATCGCGCCCGAAACGGGTGACAAAAACACCGCGCGGGTGGACGAGGCGCCGCAGGTCGTTGGCCGCCGATTTTGCCAATATCCCGACCCGGAACGACTTGACGCCGCCGGCCGTCGACCCCGCCATTCCGCCGAGGAACATCAGACCGATGACCAGAATCTGTAGGGCCGGCCGCCACGCGCCGAAATCGGCGGTGGCGAAACCGGTCGTCGTGATCAGAGTCAAAGCGGTGAACGTCGCATCACGGACGGCGTCGCCGATTGCCTCGCCGCCGTTCCAGAGTCCGCCAAAGATGACGATGGCGGCCCCGCCGACGATGGCGGCATACAGCCTGAATTCGGCGGACTTGGTCATCGCCGTCGGTTTCCTCAGCGCTCGATAGAGCAGAGCAAACGAGCTCCCCGCCATGAACATGAAAACGATGAGCACCCACTGGGTGTAGGCGCTGAACCCCGTGATCGATGTGGCCTCGGTGCCGAACCCGCCGGTCGAGAGAGTGGTCATTGCATGGTTGATGGCCTGAAAAAAGGACATGTCCCCCGCCCACAACATCAGCATGGCTGCAGTGGTGAGGCCGGCGTAGACCAACCACAGCCGTTTTGCGGTTCCCTGAATCCGGGGTGTCAGCCGCTCGACGACCGGTCCCGGGGACTCCGCCCTGGCAAGCTGGACACCGCCGACTCCGAGCAACGGGAGAATGGCGATCGAGAGGACAATCACTCCCATTCCGCCAACCCACTGTGTGGTCGAGCGCCAAAAGATGATCCCGTGTGGGAGAAGTGCGGGGTCGGCCAATATCGAGGCGCCGGTGGTCGTGAACCCGGAAGCCGTCTCGAAGAACGCGTCTGTGAACGAGGGGATCGAGGCGCTGATGAGATAGGGCAGCGTCCCAAATGCCGACATCACGAACCAGGCGATCCCGACAGCCGCAAAACCCTCTTTTGCCGTGAGGTTGCCTGGGTGGTCGCCATACCGCCAGCCGGCGAATCCCGACATGCCGCAGATCAGGGCCGAAGCAAGGATGGCAAGGGCGACCGCCCACTCCTTGTAGACGAGCGAAACAACCACTGAGGGGATCATCGCTCCGCCCGCGGCCATGACGACGGCTCCGATAATGGTCGTGAGGCGCCTCGCCATGCGATAGCGGCCCGCCCGGGTCGATTGGACTTTGACGGGGAGGGTCATGCCCGGCCGAAGATCTTTTCAACGGCGGCGATGCAATCAGGCATCGAGAAGAAGATCACCCTGTCGCCTCCCCGAACGACAGTCGCGCCGCTGGGGACAAAAGTCTCCTCCGCTCTGATGACACCTCCGACCAGGGCGCCGCGAGGAATATCGAGTTCGATGAGGGGCAGCCCGTCGGCCGGGCTTCCTTCCTCAACTTCGAGTTCGATGGCTTCGGCGTCTGTGTCGTTGAAGGTGACTACGGAGTGGATTTTTCCCCGCCTCACGAAGCGCAGGATGGCGCCGGCCGCGATCAAACGGCTGGAGACGGCAGCGTCGATGCCGACACCTGCCAGGAGGTTGACGTATTCGATCCGGTTGAACCGCGAAACCGTTGTCGACACTCCCAAGGCTTTGGCAACCAGGCACCCCAGGATGTTGACTTCGTCCCAACCGGTCAATGCGAGCACGGCGTCGCCGAAACCAAGGCCGAGCCGCTCCAATGCAACCGGATCGGTTGGATCGTCGTTGACCACCAGCGCTTTGGCATATTTGGTGGCGATCTTGCGGCAGCGCTCCGGGTCTGAGTCGACGAGGACCACCTCGAATCCCGCTCCCAACAGCTCGCCCACGGTCAGTTCCGCCAGTCGAGTCGAACCGAGAACAACCACCCGGTCGATCCGATGATGTCTGACACCGAGGAGTTGCGTCGCCCGCTCCACATGGTCGGCGTCGACCATCATCAAGACGTGGTCGCCTGTCTCGATGATCGTATCGCCGTGGGCAACGATGGTTTCGCCGTGCCGTACGACCGCCGCCACGACCCATTGCCAATCGGCGGTGCTCGATCGCAGCGACGCCAAGGGCCGGCCGGTCAACCGCGAGGTGGTCGAGGCGGTGGCGCCGACCAACACCAGTTTTCCGTCACCGAACTCCACGAGTTCTGAGACCCCACTCTGACGGACCAGGGCTACCAACTCGTGGGCCGCGGCCTCTCCGGGATCGATCACAAAATCGACCTCGAGCCCGGTCAAAGCCTCGCGCATGTCGTGGTCCTCGACCCTGGCCACCGTCCGCTTCACGCCTAACTCTGCAGCCACATGGCAGGCCAGCACGTTGGCTCCGTCGGAGTTGGACACGGCAATCAAAAGGTCGGCGTGATCGACGCCTGCTCGTTGTAGGACCGAGGGTGACGCTCCGTTTCCCTGGATGACAAGAGCGTCGACTCGTTCTTGAAGTTCGGCTGCCCGTCGCTCATCATCTTCGATGATGACCACATCCTGACCCTCGGATGAGAGCCGCTCGGCGAGGTATGAGCCGACAGCTCCGGCTCCGATGATGACGATGCGCATTCGGACCCAAGAGCTTACCGTTCACAGGGCGCGGTCAATGCCTGTTGCGACTATGGCGGCCACTAAACTGCCGCATTCCCCGTCTTCGAGGTCTGATGTCTCCTAGTTTTGATTCCCCCGCGGCCGTCGCCTCCGCCCTCCGTGAGGTCGACTATCTGGCCGATGCCAGGATCTCCCAGGTTGGTTTTCTTGCGTTGGAACTGGGAAAACCGATCCTGGTCGAGGGTCCGGCCGGTGTCGGAAAAACCGAATTGGCGAAGGCGCTGGCGGCGGTCACCGGGCGCTCGCTCATCCGTCTCCAGTGTTACGAGGGCCTCGACGAGTCAAGGGCGCTCTACGAGTGGAACTACAAAAAGCAGTTGCTCCGGATCCAAGCCGATCAAGACCAGGGTTGGGACGAGCTCGAATCAGACATCTTTTCAGAAGAGTTCCTGTTGACTCGGCCATTGCTCGAAGCGATCCGGAGCGAGGACCCGGTTGTCCTTCTCATCGATGAGGTCGACCGTGTCGAAATGGAGACCGAGGCACTCTTGCTCGAGGTTCTATCGGATTTTCAAGTCTCGATCCCCGAGCTGGGCACGGTCAAGGCGGCGAGCGTTCCTCTGGTGGTTCTGACATCCAACAACACTCGTGAGTTGTCAGAGGCCTTGAAGCGTCGTTGCCTCTTTCTTCACGTTGGATATCCGAGCCCTGAGCGGGAGCGGGAGATACTGATGACCAAGGTCCCCGACCTTGCCGTCCGGTTGGCCGAGGAGATCGCCAGAGTGGCAGCCTCGATCAGGGCGATGGATCTCAAGAAGGCTCCGTCGGTCTCTGAAACCATCGACTGGGCGAGGACTCTGATTGCCTTGGGAATCGACCATCTTGACACTCAGGCGGTCGGAGACACCATCCACGTCTTGCTCAAATACCAGACAGACATCGAGAGGGCGCTGAAGGACCTCAGCGTCGACCGCACATGATCTCGCTTCTCGCCGACTTCGTCCAGGAGCTGCGGCGAGCCGGCATCCCGGTGTCGATGGTGGAGGCGATCGATGCGATGGAGGCTCTCGGCCACATCGATGTCGGCCACCGGGAGGGATTCAAAGAAACCCTGCGCGCGACTCTCATCAAGAACTCCCGCCACGAGGCGGCTTTCGACGTCGCTTTCGAGGTCTACTTCGCTTCTCGCCGGCCTCCTGAGCAGAACCCCCTCCCCGACGAAAAACATTTCACCGGCAACCAGATGGGCGAGGACAGGTGGATGGGTGGGTCGAGCGGACTGAGTGTCGAGTCGCTCATCGAGACGTTGTACGAGGCTATGGCGAACCAGGACTTCAACACGCTCCGGAGCGCTGCTCGCCAGGCGGTCGATCAACTGGCAGGGATGGAGCCAGGACGTCCGGTAGGTGGCACCTACTACCTCTACCGGACCATGCGCCAGCTCGATATCGAAGCCCTCGAACAACGGTTGCTCGAGATGTTCATGGCAGACGTCGATTCAGAAGACGCCCTTGCTTCGCGATTGGCCGCCGAAGACGCCAAGCGGATGGTCGAACAACTGCGCGATGAGCTTCGAGATGAAATTCGGAGGCGGTTGGTGGAAGACCGGGGTCATGAGGCCGTCGCCAAAACCCTGCGTCAGCCGCTCGTGGAGGAGATCGATCTGATGCATGCCACCAGATCAGATCTCATTTCGATCGAGCATGTCATCGAGCCATTGACCAGAAAACTGGCGGCCCGTCTGGCGCGCCGCCGCCGCTTGAGCGATAGGGGTCGCCTCGATTTTCGTAAAACAGTGCGCGCTTCGCTGGCAACCGGCGGGGTTCCGGTAGAACCGAAGTTCAAGACAGTGCGCCCCCACCGGCCCGAGATTTTTCTCTTGTGCGACATCTCGGGGTCGATGGCGACATTTGCCCGGTTCACCCTGCAGTTCACCTACGCCATGGCCACTCAGTTCTCGAAACTCCGCGCGTTCGTCTTCGTGGACGCCGTCGACGAGGTCACCGACTTTTTCAAGCCGGGTATCGACTTCGGCGAGGCGCTGGTGAGGATCGGGGCAGAGGCCGACGTCGTGTGGCTTGATGGGCATTCCGACTATGGGCACGCTTTTGAGCAGTTCCTCGCTCGTTATGGACGCGAGTTGACCCCGCGCACCACCCTGATCATCGCCGGAGACGCCAGAAACAACTATCGCGACCCGCGTGCCCAGTACCTCGAAGAGGTTGCCGGGATGGTGGAGGCGGTCTACTGGCTCAATCCGGAACCAAAGGCCTATTGGGACTCGGGGGACAGCGTGATGGTGAGGTACGCTGGGGCTTGCGAGCAAGTCTTCGAGGTTCGGAACCTGAACCAACTGGAGGCGTTCGTCGAAACCGTGACGGATCATCGCCCAAAAACGCGAAGAAACCGCTCAACACCAACGAAGGGGGCGCCGATGTACTCATCGGCTGCCCAGAGGAACAACTAGCTCCCGAGGGAATCTGGTCGAGAGGAACACTGTGGGTCAACGCATTCTCGTAATCGAAGACTCGGCGGTCATCCGCCGTCTCATCGAAGTATGCCTCAGAGCGGCAGACCTTCAAATCGTGATGCGTGAGGATGGTCCCAGTGGCCTCGACGCAGTCAGGAGCGAAGGTCCCGATCTCCTCATCCTCGACATCGGTCTCCCCGGGATGGATGGATGGCAGGTTCTCAACCACATCCGCAGCGATTCGGCCACCAGGTCGCTTCCCGTCGTCGTGTTGACGGCGCACGCAGAAGAAGAGTCGCGACGCCGTGCCGACGAGGGTGGCGCCGATGCCTTCGTCACCAAACCATTCCAGCCGAACGATTTCCGTCAAACCGTTCTCGATCTGCTGACCTGAGACGGCTCTGCCCGTCCCTTCTACGGCCCACCGGCCCGCGGGATCACCGAGTTTTTCTAAATCGATCTGACCAGTTCTATCTCGGTGAGACTGGGATCTGATGGGAGTAGCTGGCGAACTCCGGTCCGTTCGAATCCGAGCCGTTCATAGAGCGCAACCGCCGGGAGATTGGTTTCGGTCACCCACAACATGAGCCGGCGTGCTCCAACCTCTCCTGCCCAACTCGAGATCGCTTCCACCAGTTCTGAACCCAGACCGGTGGCTCGCCTCGACGGATCTACCCACAATCCGTAAAGCTGGCGGTCGCCCGACTCCGGGTCGGGTCGGAAACCCCCGACCATCCCCACCGCCCGCCCTTGCTCATCGTCTGCAAGGACGATCGTCTGATCGCCTCCGACGGCGGCGGCGCTGGTCCTACGTTCCCATTCGACCAGAGGGCGTGCAGCTTCGAGGTCGTAGGTGCTCGCGAACGCCTGAGGTGAGTCCTGGAGCGCCGCCAGTCTGACGTCGCGCAGCCTTGATGCGTCCTCGAGGGTGATCCTCCGTAATGAGGCAATCACGCTCAGAGTTCGGCCAGGCGGTCGACCAGATCCACGACGCGATTGGAATAACCCCACTCGTTGTCGTACCACGAGAGGACCTTCACCAGGTTTCCCCCGAGCACTTGTGTGGAGCCGGCGTCGAAAATCGAGGAGTGGGGGTTCCCGATGATGTCGGTTGAGACCAGAGGGTCTTCCGAATATTGGAGAATGCCTGCCATCGGGCCGTCGGCGGCGGCTCGGACTGCGGCATTGACCTCTTCGACCGTCACATCCCGATCCAATTCGACGACGAAATCGACGGTTGAGCCGTCCGGTACCGGGACCCGCATCGCCATGCCGTCGAGTTTGCCCTCGAGCTTCGGTAACACCTTGCCGACCGCCCGGGCGGCGCCGGTGGTGGTGGGGATGATGTTTTCGGTTGCGGCGCGGCTACGCCTCAGATCCTTGTGGGGTACGTCTGCGAGTTGCTGATCGTTGGTGTAGGCGTGGACGGTAGTTATAACTCCGCGTTTGATACCGAACGAGTCGTCCAGCACTTTGGCCAGCGGCGCCAGGCAGTTGGTGGTGCATGACGCGTTCGACACCAGGATGTCGTTTTCGTCCAGTTCGGAGTCGTTGACGCCGAGGACCACGATCTGGTCGATCGAGTCGTCGGGAGGCACGGTCAGGATCGCCCGTTTGGCGCCGGCCTCGATGTGTTTGTTGAGCTTTTCGCGGGAGCGAAAAACACCGGTTGATTCGATCACCACATCCACAGCGAGATCTTTCCAGGGGAGATTCAGCGGGTCCCGCTCCATCAGCATCTTTATCTCGTGGCGGCCCACTTTCATTACACCGTCGGCCACCTCGGCATCGACGCCGAGCGGTCCCATCACCGAGTCGTATTCGAGCAAGTAGGCAAGGATGTTGTCGTCGGCCAGATCGTTGATCGCAACCACGTCGACGCCAGGGTTGTCGCGTTCGAGAATGATTCTGAGCACGGCTCGGCCGATCCGGCCGAATCCGTTGATGGCAATGCGGACACTCATACCGATACTCCTTTCCGGAGGGAGGCGGCCATTGACTCGACGACCTCCAGCAGTCGCGCGGTATATCCCCATCCGTTGTTGAACCAGGTGATGGTCTTGACGAGGGTTCCATCCATCACCATCGTTGCCAGGCTGTCGAAAACTCCCGACTGGGTCGAGGATCGAACGTCAGAACTCACTATCGGATCCTCAACGTATTCGAGGATATCTGCATAGTGGCCGGCTGCCCCGGACTTGATCGCGGCGTTCACGGCGGCGCTGCTGGTGGCAGTCAAGAGCTCGCTGACGAGATCCACCGTCGATCCGTCGACTACTGGAACATTGAGCGCTACACCGGACAGCTTGCCTTTGAACTCCGGCATGACCGCGCTCAGGATCTCCGCCGAGTTGGTGGCCCCCGGAATGATGTTCTCTCCGGCGGCCCGGCTCTGCCGAAAACCGGCGGAGGGCACGTCTGCGAGCCGCTGAGAGTTCGTCATCGCGTGGACTGTCGTGAAATATGCCCGCTTGATACCGAATGCCGAGTCGAGGATCCGAAGTATCGGAGCGACTGCGTTGGAGGTGTTGGAACCGAGGGAGACGACCTCCTCGTCTCCCGGCAGGTCGGAATCATTGATCCCCCGCAGAAGTATGGGGATGTCGCCGAGTTGATCGGGAGTCGAGGCCAGGATCACTCTTCTGGCGCCGGCGGCCAGATGGCGACGGCACATCTCGCTGCTCTTGTAGCTTCCGGTGGCCTGAACCACGATGTCCACTTTATGTTCGCTCCAGTCGATTTCGCCCGGCTCGACTGCACTAGAGAACGGAATCCGCCTGCCATCGAGGAAGAGGGCGTTGTCGGCGAGTTCGACCGGAGAACGAAAACGGCCGTAGATCGAGTCGTACTTGAGGAGGTAGGTCAGGCCGGCCGGGTCGGAGGTGTCGGCGATGGCTCCAACCTCGAGTTGGGGATGATCGTGGACCATACGAAAAACATTGCGGCCGATCCGTCCGAACCCCATGAGGCCGATACGCGTTTTGGACATCGAAAGAACTCCCGAAAGTTGTCTGCGAACCAGGAACGGTAGTCGATCACACCGGCGGCCAATCGGCCGGCGCCGGACGTGGGCCTGGTTTTTGTCGTTCGTGACAAATACGGTGACAGACGGGCGGGGGAGGGGAGCCAATCATGTTCCGAGCCGCGTTTTCGTTCTTGTCGCTTGCGATTGCCTGCGCCGGGTGGGTGGCCCCGGTCCCGGGGCCGGTCGTTGCCGCATTCGCACCCACCGGCCTCTATTCCGGCCATTGGGGAGTCGATCTCGGCGCCCCGGTCGGGACGGTGGTGACCGCGCCCGTGAGCGGTGTGGTGACCTTCGCCGGACCGGTGGCCTCGATCGAAGCGGTGACCATCACCACCGAGTCGGGGTGGCGGGTTTCAGTTTCGTACCTCGCGGCGGTGTCGGTGACCGCGGGCGAGGTGGTTGCGAGTGGCGACCCGATCGGATACAGCGGTTTGGCGCACGGATCGCCCGGGGTTCATTTGTCGCTGCGGGTCGACGGGCGGTATGTGGATCCGTTGCAGCATTGCGGAGGTTTGGTGGGGAGGGGCCGACTTCGCCTGCTCCCGCCCCTATCCTCTGTCCTCGGATGAAGAGAGCCATCGTCGGGGGTACCTTCGACCCTCCCCACATTGCGCACCTGCTGGCAGGCGAAGCCGCCTTCCGCCAGCTCGATGTCGATGTTGTCACTTTTGTTCCTGCGGGACAGCCGTGGCAGAAGGCAGGCAAAGGTGTCACCGATCACGCCCACCGGTGGGCGATGACCCAGCTGGCAACGGCCGGTATCGACTATTTCGAAGCAGACGATCGGGAGGTGGTGCGACCGGGTTCGACATTCACGGTCGACACCCTTCACAGCTTTGAAAGCGACCAGGTGACCGTGGTTCTCGGCGCGGACGCCGCCGCCAATCTCGACAGCTGGGCGAGAGCAGCTGAGGTGCGCGATCTCGCCCGGATCGCGGTGGTACCGAGGCCCGGTGTTGCCGTCGCCGCGGTAGAGGCCGGGGTCGGAGGCCCGTTCGAGTGGCTCGACATGCCCGAGGTTCAGGTGTCTGGAACGGAGATCCGCTCCCGGCTCCGGTCCGGTAGGTCGGTTCGTTTCCTGGTCAGGGAAATGGTGTGGGATTACATGATCTCGAATGAAGTTTATGGCCCTGGGGTATGATGTCGGCACCAAAGTGACCCAGGAGGTGCCCGTCAACGAAGCTCACGAGGCCGCCAAATTGGCGGCAGAAGCGCTCGCCGAAAAGAAGGCGATCGATATCACGCTGTTGGACGTAGGAGATCTTCTCCAAATCACCGAGGTGTTCGTGATAGCCACCGGAACCTCGAACACCCACGCCAGGACCCTGGCCGACTTCGTCGAAGCAAAGCTCAAAGAGCACGACCGTCGTCCGCTGCGCGACGAAGGGCGCAAGGAGGGGGAATGGATCCTGCTCGATTACGGAGACTTCGTCGTCCACCTGTTCCAGGCACAACCACGCGACTTCTACTCCTTGGAACGCCTTTGGGGCGACGCCGAACGCCTCGATTGGGAACCGGTGTCGGCCTGATCGTTCCTTAGGCTCTAGACCCCGTATTCGGGGCGAATCGCCGAAAGTTCGGCTTGGCCGGACATGGTGGAGGGTTTTTGCGGTGCCCTACGGTTGTTACACTGCCGAGGCCCTTGGGGCTGTAGCTCAGTTGGCAGAGCGCTTGCATGGCATGCAAGAGGTCGGGGGTTCAATTCCCCCCAGCTCCACAATTCAAGACCCCTTGCCCAGGCGGGGGATCTTGTTGTCTACCAGGACGAAGCGGGGAATGGCGGTCTCGGCCTCTGGTGGCAATTCTGGTGCCTATCGTGTTCTGCGGACGCGAAGTGCCATATACCCGCGGACTATCGGCCTCCCACCGCATTACCGCGGAGCCGGATCAGAGCGCGCAGGTCCTTCAAGAGTTGAGCCTGGTCACCGGCACGGGATCACCCGAGCGCTGGCGACGGTGGTCTGCGGAACCAGAAGTCCACCCCAGCGATCCACTGCCGTTCACGGTCAAAAAGGTCGCGAACCCGGTTCATCATCGCCCCAAGCTACCCGGACTCGAAACCCCCGACAGCGGCGCGAAGAACAAAGGAACGCCCTGGTCAGGGTTTGGCTTCGGGGCCCGGTTTCGAGGGGGCGTACCAGAGAACGGCGGTGCCGGCGGCGGCGGCGAGAAGTGACGCCACGACGATGCCGAGGTGGGCATCAACAATGGTTAATGGGTTGGTGAAAGCCAGGTCGGTGATGAACAAGGAGACGGTGAAGCCGATTCCGGCGACGGCACCGATACCGGCGATGTGAGTGAAGGTGACGCCCTCGGGGAGCGCGGCGGCGCCGCTGCGTTGCGCCAGCCAGGTGGCGGCGAGAATGCCGAGTGGCTTGCCGATGACGAGGCCAGCGACGATGCCGAGGCCGGTTCGGCTCTGTAGGGCGGTCTGGATGGCGGAGCCGCTTAGGTCGATGCGGGCGTTTGCAAAGGCAAACATTGGGAGGACCAGGAACGCAGACCACGGGTGGATGAGGTGCTGGAGCCGTTCGGCGACAGGAGCGGATTCACGGACTTCGAAGATCGTCTTGTGGATCGTGTCGACGGTGGTGTCGGCGTCAATGGCGGAGTGATGGGGCTCAGGCCGGAGTGCCCGGGCGGGAGCGAGGAGACCCATGATCACGCCGGCGATGGTGGCGTGGACCCCAGACTCAAACGTCGCGACCCAGAGGGCAGCGCCGAGGGCAACGTAGATAGGGATGGCCCAGACGCGCAGTGCTTTGAGCGCGACGGTAACGGCGATGAGAGCGAAGGCCGCCATGGCCCAGTCAAGGTGGAGTTGGTCGGTGTAGAAGAGGCCGATGACGACGATGGCGCCGATGTCGTCGACGATGGCCAGGGTCAACAAGAACAGCCGTAGCGGTGAGGGGATGCGAGGTCCGAGCAGGGCGAGCAGGCCAACGGCGAAGGCGATGTCGGTGGCCATCGGGATCCCCCAGCCCGCGCCTGCGTCGCCGGTGCCGTTGATGATGGCGTAGAGGACGGCGGGGACGACCATGCCGCCGACGGCTGCGACGACCGGCAGCAGCGCGACGCGCGGCTCGGACAACTCACCGACGACGAGCTCACGTTTGATCTCGAGGCCGACGACGAAGAAGAAGATGGTCATCAAGCCGTCGTTGACCCAGGCGTGGAGCGGTTCGCTGAGGTGGAAGTCGCCGATGTCGATGAGGGTGAGCTCGGTCTGCCAGAAGTCCTCGACGGTCCCAGCGAGAGCGGTGTTGGCTACGACGAGCGCGGCCACGGTCGCGACCAGCAACGCGATGCCGCCGGCCGCCTCGAGGCGGAGGTAGTCCCGGATGGGGCCGTCGAGGGTGCGGGCCACCGGCAGGTCCCGCCGGAGCCAGGGATTGAGATTCGTCATCTCGTCATCGCCACTCACAGTGGCAAGCTCTCGTCGATGGGGCCATGATTGGAGGTAGTGCCTGTCTCGGGGCTCGGGTGAGTCCCGAATGGCAATGGTAGGTGCGCGGCTTCCTGTCATGTTCGATGTTCAGGGCTGAGATCAGGGACGCTGAACTGTTTGCCACGGCAAAGGGATGCCATCCCCGGGCGCCGCAGGTATCCGCCGACAAGTAACGGTCCGCTGTGTACCGCCCGTGCCGGCAGGTCGACGACGCGAGCCCGGCTGCAACACGAAACCGAGCCGGGTTTGAGGGGAGCACCCGTCACGCCCGGAGCCTGTCGTCCTTATTGGGGATTGACGCGAACCGTTTCGCTGGGAGCTGCGACAGTTTGGGCGTGGATCGATGTGATTCTGAGTTGCTTGCCGTGATTGCCGTTGGTTGACCGCCGGCCTCGACCCCAACCTCGGTGCCGGAGCGGATCCTGGCGATTTCTGTCCTTGCTACTCGCCCAGGCTTGCCTCGACGCAGCGTTGGGATGCGATGGCGAGATCGAGCCGTCCGCTGGCGCTGTAGTCCTCGGTAGTGAATCTGAGTTCACTTAACCTCCCGAACCCTTCGGAGGCCTCGGGGCTGACCCGGGGTGCTGCCAGTATTGGCCTTCTGGGAGCCCGGCTTTGAAATGCCCGGGCATCTGGGCGACCCAGCGGCTAGATCTTCGTTGGGATTCTTCTTGGGGCGCTGCTAGGTCGCAGATGCGCCGCCCTCGCCCTCCCAGCGGGCGACATCCCCGACTTGTTTGGCGGCAGCCGGACCAGACGGGCTAACGCCAACAGCCCCATCCGCAGGCGCCCGTCGTCGTAGCCACACATAGCGAACGGCAATACCACAGGCCAAAGCCAGTGCTACCAAGACCCCAGTCCTCCAACCGCGCTCTATTTCAACTCCCAAGGTGCTGATACTTCCGAGGATAGCCATTCGGGTGGATGTATCCCCGCAAGGGCAAAGGGCACCCAGGGCGGACGGGTCCAATCCACTCGGAGGGGAGCGCTGCGCGACTTTTGCCGGGATCGCGGTAGCCGATGTCCCAGCGGGTCTCGCCGGTCGCCGTGTTTCCGCTTGCGGATTTCGTTCCTCTGGCGCCGGTCAGCGCCTCGGGCAGTTGGCAGTCGCGACGACCGTAGCTTCAGAATCGTGGCCTTCTAGTGGGGCGGTGCCGTAGGGAACGGAGTCGGGTCTGGAGACGTAAGCCTTTGGCGCTCGAGGAAGTAGGCCCCGAGGGTGGCGGCGAGCGCGGCGAATACTACGACCGAATACGCGGCGAGAGCCACGTCGAGAACCTTGGCGAAACCATCCGGTTGGGCAAAAGGCTCCCCGGTTATGGTAGCCAGGGCCGCGGCATGGAGGGCATCTCCGTACCGATCGAATACCTCGAACTCGTACAGAAGCTGACTGCTGCCGAGTGCGGTGATAGCCGAGACCACCGCCAACCATCCGACCCGGCTTCCGAGAACCCGGCGTGCAGAACGCGATGACCGCACGGCGGACGACAGCACGCGACCGGCGCGAAGGATGCGAAAGGTCCGGACCAGGCGCAGAATCCTGAGAAACGGGAGGACCAGGAAGACGAGTTGCCACCAGTTCCGCTTGAGAAACTCGACGGTTTTCGGGGCGACGATGAGCCTGGCGACGAACTCGGCGACGAATATGAGCCAGATGAGCCAGCCCGCCACTGACAGGCCCAAGCTCAGAGTGGTTCCGCTCGTGGCGAGGGATTCTCCGATGACCACCAGGACGAACACGACCGACAGGGCACTCATCACTGGAGTCAGCCGGTCAAGTAACTCGTCGGCCCAGATCTCCCGCTCGACTTCCGAACCGATAACCACCGGTCACCTCCTGTCATCCAGCTCCAGGGCTGGCTGTCAAACAGGGTACCGACGCCAGCCCAGCCGGACCTGGCGATGTCGTCTTCGGCATTTTAGATTCCGAGTTGACCAAGCCGGTGTGTAGCGGACGCCGACCAATCTGAATCGAGGACCTCAGGGCCGAGCGACAGCCGAGATGCCGAAGGCCCATTCATCAGGCCAGCACGGTGAATATGCGTCGGTTCGTGAGCTTCAGCCGGTGTAGCTCGGCCGCCACCAGGGCTCTCTTGAAAGGGTCCGGTCAGCGAAAGGGACTATCGCATCCGTCATTATTTGATGCTCAGCCTGAGTGGGTTCGATTGCCGGCCAAGATTCGAACTGAGGGCGTAAAGCTACGACAGGGGCCAGACTTGACAAGCTAGGTGGTGGGGTCCGCCTCGTTGTAGTCCCGTTTTGGCGAATCCATGTCCCCGGCGGCCTCCATCTGTAACTGGATCAGCGCCAAGAGGTTTTCCTTGGCTGCCCTGACCCCCGCCTGCTTGACGGCCTCCGTCTGGCCGGCCGCAATCAGGTCGGCTTCGACGATGTTGGCTGGATCGCCGTGACTCTCATAAGGCAACTTGCATCCGCACGTGTAGCACATTTTCATTGTCCTTCCATTTGAATTTGTCTGTCGCCGCTTCGGCGGCCGACAGGATCGACATCTACCCGAGGCAGGTCTAGGCGCCACCTGTGGCCCATTGCGAACGAGCATGACCTGCTCGCGCGTGATTGTGAAAATGGCGTCGCCAACGGCGCCGACCGTGTGGCCCGACTATTTGTCGATGACGAGCAGGGTGGCTGTTGCCAGAGCGCCGACGGCGAGGATGTTGTCGGCACCGTCGAAGGTGACGACGCCGAGAAGCACCAGGGCCCAGAAGACCAAAACGATCGCCAGGGCCTGCTGCCAGAACTTTGGTTTTCCCAGCTTGAGCTTCATGAGAGTTCCCGATAATGCATCAGCCGAACGCTCCGAAGATGCTGAGGCCTCCGAGGAGGAACCCGACGATCAGGAGCACGGCTCCGAGCAGCATCCTGCCCCGGAACATGTAGATCCCTCCGGCGATGAGGCAAACAACGCCGATGGCAACGCTGAGCGTGACGGTGTTCATGCGAGAATCGGCGACATGACCG
>JBGTHP010000013.1:0-6009 GCA_041746105.1 Acidimicrobiia bacterium | reverse complement strand
GACGACCCGACCCGGCTCATCGGCCAACTCGACGAGCCGCTCCTCGCCTGGCGGGAAGACGAGCGCGAGGGTTATGTGCCCAATATCGTCTACTCGTGCGGAGCCATGATCCACGGTGACGAGTTGATTCTGCCGTATGGGTTCTCCGACATGGCAACCCGAATCGCCAAAGTCCCACTCGACACTCTCTTGGCGAAGTTAGCGGGCTGAGCCCCGGTTCAATCAGTGGTCCCAGTTGAGTCGGGCGCCGATGGCGAACCCCAGCCATTCACGACGCGGGCATCATCCAGGTCGCCGCGGAAAGGCGCTCCCACGCATCCCCATTCGGCTCAGATGCCGCTACCAGCCGTCTGGTTTCGCTCGGCTCTCCACAAGGCTTCGGCCTCCGTCCACCAGGTCCTCAATGGTCTCAACTTCTCGAACCGGCGGAACCACTAAAGCTCGTCCAGCCGGTACAGCGGGGTCGAGGACCATTGTGAACGTGTTGGCCCAAAGCCGTGGAGCGGCGGCCTTAGCGTATCGGTGCGCGCACCGTCTGACGATCGGGGATTCGGAGCCGGTCATGGCGCTACGCCTCCTTGGGCCCATCCTCCCAGAGCGGTGTGACAGGAGCCCCGGATAGTGGTCCACGTCGTGTGGGAGTCCAACCAATGGGAGGATGAGCACGATGAAACGACACCCGCACACGCCAGAGCAGGCGGTCCGCAAGCCCCGTAAGGGCGAGCGGATGTTGAACGAGGGCCAGGACCTGACCGAGGTCCTCCGCCATCTCGAGATCACCGAGTCGACTTGGCATCGTTGGCGCCAGACCTACGGTGGGATGAAGGCCGACGCCGTCAAACGGTTGAAGGAGCTCGGGGCCCGAGATCTCGGGGCCTTCGTTCTGCTTTCACACGGTAGAAGTCATGGGTTCGAGCGCGCCGGTCATGGCAATCTGTTCCACGCCGGCATCCCTGCCCGAGTGTGTGGCGAGTCGCCGGCCATCTTCCACTCGTCGGCAGGTGTGCACTCGAATCAGCTCGTTTGAGGTGTTGGCGGCGATGCTGGCAATTGTGCAGGTTTTGTTGCCATCGGGCGACCGGCATAGGCGCTCTCTTGGCGCGTCGCCGTAAACGTAGGTGGGTCAGTTGGTGGGCTTGGCTGGGGTCCAGCGTCCGGGGCAGCCGTCGCATTCTTGCCATACTCGTTCGGCGGTCTCGCCGTTTACGAGCTGGCGGGCGTCGTCGGCGAGGACGACGCCGATGAGGTGTCCTTGAGGGTCGGAGAGGACTACGAGCGTGGTGCCGTGCTTGTCCATCCGTTCGAGGAGGTTGTGCAGAGTTCCGTCGGGTCGAACTGTGGTCGGCCCGAGTTCCATCACCGTGTCGACGGCTTGGTGGTCGTCGGTGTCCCAGGTCGAGCCCCTGAGGCGCCCAACTACGATGCCGTGGCAGTCGACCACCAGCGCTTCATCCCATCCTGCCTCGTTGGTTCGTCGGCGTGCGGTCCCGATTGTCTCGTGGGGTTCGGCGGTGGGGATGTCGGGTCGGGTGGCGTCGGCGATGCGAAGGCCCAGGTCCGCGACACCGTCGACTTGTAGGCCGGCGGCTTTCCAGTCGGCGATACCATCGGTGTAGTCGTAGACCTGTTCGAATCCGAGTGCTTCGAGCCGGCACGCGGCTCGTGGAGACATGTCTCAAAGGCCGTCGTGGCAGTAGACCACCACCGGTTTGTCCCGCCGCAGCCCCAACGTGGCTTCGGCGTCGAGCTGGCGAAGCGGGATGTTGACCGCACCGGGGATGTGCTGGGCGGTGTATTCGGGGTCGGGAAGCACATCGACCACTTGTGCCTCTTGGTCGATGAGTTCGAGTAGCCGGGTGCGGTCGATGCTGGTGACCATGTCAGCTGGCCTTTCTGATTGCTGTGCGGAGTTGGTAGAGGCTCGGCGACCCGGCGTAGCCGCTCTCGGTGACATACACGCGGCAGGCGAGACCGACCGGGGCGTCGGGGTTGGAGAACGGATCGACCCCATCGATGAGGACCGAGGGCGAGCCCCGGAACCCGAGCTCTTCGGCCGTGTCGGGTGAATCGATCAACTGTCGGTGGATGTTCAGATCGAAGCCCTCCCATCGGAGGGTCTCGATGTGGGCTTCGGTTTCCTTCCAGTTGGGACAGCCGTCGAAGTACTGCAACGTGACTTTCATGACATCTACCTCACGGGGTTTCTTCGATTACGTGGCATACGCAGGACTGAGGCCACTGGTCGACGATCAAGTCCATGCGTTGTTGCAGGGAGCGCAGTTCGGCGCGGAGCCGGGTCAGCTCGGCGATTCGCTGATCAACCGCTTCGGACTCGCGGGTGATCGCGTCGCGGACCGGTTGACACGGCGCCTCACCGGATGTCCACAGTCGTACGATCTCCCGGATGTCGTCGAGCGGCAACTCGAGTGCACGTAGCCGGCGCACGAATCGCATCAACTCGACGCCGGTCTCGTCGTAGTGGCGGTAGCCGGCGTCGGTACGCGCCGGCGCCGGTAACACTCCGGCGGACTCGTAGAAACGAATCGCCGACGGTTCCAACTGTGCTCGACTCGCGGCCTGTCCGATCCTCATGGAACCGACCATAGACCTTCGAGTCCCTTGAAGGTCAAGTGGTAGTTTATGAAACCTTGCTCTGTATCTGAGAGCGTGAGCGTTGGTATCCGTGTCGAGCAGGTGCGGATGAGGAGAGTGCCGACGTCGACTCCGGGGGGATCGAACCAGGGTGCCATCGCTTGGGAATGATGGCGTTCGAGTCGGTTGGTGGCGTTGTCGTGGCGAGTTCAGTGCGGCGCCCACAGACCGATGCCTCCGAGCATAAACAGGAACACACCTGCCATCAGGAGCCGAACGTCGGGGCGTCGGCGACTGGCGAGGAGTCCGACGGCACCGGTCAGAAGGCTGATCAGAGCATCGGTCGGAACAATGTCGTGGTCCCGACGGTTGCAGGGTTGATGGATGTCGCAGACCAGCAGCACTTGGCATGGATTGCCCGTTCGTTCGGGCGTCCCGATTATCTCCCGCTGACGCCGGCCGACGTCGAGATGCTGGCGAAGGTGGGTGAGCCGATCGAAAGGTACCCGGGTACTCACCTGTTCAAGGAGGGTGCCGAGGCCACCAGCGCCTACCTGATCCAGTCGGGCGAGATCGACATCTATCGCACCACCGAAGGAAAGCGCCGGGTGGTGTCCCGCGTTGGATCCGGTTCGGTGTTGGGTGACATCGCCATGTTCGGTGGCGGCACCTACATGTCATCGGCTCAGGCGGTGGGTCGGGTGAAGGCCTTCCGCCTCGATCGGGATCGACTCATTCCGGAACTTGCCAACCATCCGGCTATCTGTATGCGCTGGCTGGTGGCAGGGCTCCGCCAGTTGGAGGAGACGCAACGGCGCGTCCTTCATCTCATGAGAAAGACGGTCCTAGCCCAGGTGGCCGACCTCCTGCTTGACGAGAGCCGGGCTACCGGACGGGTCGAACTGTCCCAGTCCGCCATAGCCACCTTGCTCGCTGCCAGCCGGCAGACCGTCAACGAGTCGTTGGCCCGACTCAGGCAACTCGGGGCCGTCGATTCGGGATACCGGCGGATCGAAGTCACCGATCGGGAGGCGCTGGCGGCCGTCGCCGGCGAGAGCCTGGCCTGAGCGAACCGTCGGGAATGCGACTGTTCCCGAACCTTCGGTCCTTTCTCTCGGTTTGATCGGTGATGAGATCAATCGCTTTGGCGGCTGCGCTGCTGGTCGTCCTGGCCGCCTGTGGCGGGGAATCCGGTTCCGTAACGTCCAGCCGGGCGACCGATCCCCCTTCGACCTCCGAGAGTCGACCGCTCGACGGTCTACCCGAGGGGCCGTCGGCGCTGACCGACCTGGCAAATCCGGATCTGCCGCCGCCGCTGGTCGATACCAGCCAGATCATCTCGGGTGGCCCGCCTCCGGACGGGATTCCACCGATCGACTCGCCGCAGTTTCGCACGATCGCCGAGTCCGACCCGTCGATGCAGGACAGCGAGGCCGTGGTTGCCCTCGAGGTCGGGGGAGACGCCCGCGCCTACCCGGTGCAGATCCTCATCTGGCACGAGATCGTCAACGACACCGTCGGCGGTGTCCCGGTAGCCATCACCTACTGTCCGTTGTGCAACAGCGCTATCTCCTACCGTCGCCAGGTGCGGGGGGTGGAAACCACCTTTGGGACATCGGGAAGTCTGTATGCCTCGGCGCTGGTGATGTATGACCGGGCGACCGAGAGTCTCTGGACTCATTTCGATGGTCGGGCGGTGGCCGGGGTCCTGACCGGGGAGCAGCTCGAGCCGATCTCCTCCCCACTCCTGTCCTGGGCCGATTTCAAGGCTGCCTATCCGGATGGGACGGTCCTGAGCACGGAGACCGGACACCGGCGCGACTATGGGCGAAACCCCTATACCGGGTACGACGACCCCGACAGCCGGCCCTTCCTGTTCCTCGGTACCCCCGACGACCGGGCCCGGGCCAAAGATCGGGTGGTGGGCATCAGCATCGGAGACGACTCGGTGGCGTTCCTGCTGGCGGCGGTTGCCGGTGGTGAGGCCCGCGCCACCAACTCGACGGTCGGCGAGACCCCGGTGGTGATCCTCTGGAAGGCCGGCCAGGCCACCGCCCTGGAAGGAGTGGGCGTTGCCGACGGGCGCGACGTCGGCTCGGTCGGGGTCTTCTCACCGCTCGTCGATGGGCGACAACTCACGTTCGAGGCCTCCGGCGAAGGCTACTCCGATGTGGAGACCGGGACCACCTGGGATGTGACCGGCCGCGCCATCAGCGGGGAATTGGCGGGCAGCAGCCTGGAACGTATCCCCCACCTGGACACGTTCTGGTTTGCCTGGGCAACCTATCGACCGGGAACGTTCCTGGTCGAGTCGTGAGCGAGCGGCTCGATCGGTGAGTGATTCACCCAATCCGCTGGCGGTCGCCTGGTCGGTATGGACCTCCTTGCGTACGACCCGCCCTCCGCAACCGGCCGGTGGGGAACGATGGACCCATGACGAGTTGGTCGAACCACTCCAGGTGCTGCGGCGGGAGGGAATGGGGGCGCTCGCAGCTCTCACCGGCCCGGTCGAGGCATACCTCTCCGGCATCCGGCATGTGGAACCAGATCGACTGGAACGCGATGAGGCGCTGGCGTTCTGGATCAACGTGTACAACGCCGGGGCATTGCTGCTGGCCGCCGAGGCGGCCTCCGCCGGGGCCCACTCGGTCCTCCGGGTGCCGGGGGGATTTCGGCGGCCGTCCGTGACGGTGGCCGGAGAGGTTCTGTCGCTGGATGCCATCGAGCACGCCAAGCTGAGACGATTCGGCGATCCCCGCATCCACGCCGCCCTCGTGTGCGGGTCGGTGTCGTGTCCCACCCTGCGGGCCGAGCCCTATTCCGGCCAGGGCATCTCGGCCCAACTCGATACTCAGATGCGAACGATGCTGGCGGATGGAGCCGTCCTGGTCGATGTGGCAGGCGGTCGGGTTCTGCTCTCCCGGATCTTCCTCTGGTACGGCGCCGACTTCGTCCGGCCCCAGCGGATGCCTTTGCTGCTCCCGGTCGGGCGGCGGAAGGTGCTGACCGCTCTCTCACCGTGGCTGGCTCCCGATGTGACCGGATGGATCGCGGCCACCGGGCCCCGGGTCGAGTTCCAGTCCTACGAGTGGAGTCTGGCATGCTCGGTTCGATGAGAAGAACACCGGGATCACGGCCGCCGCTCGAGTGGGGCATCATCACCGCCTCTCGGAGCCTGCTGGTGACGCTTCCCCCGGCGGTCCTGCTTCTCCTGATCGATGGCATCCCGAACCACCGGTTGCTCGCCACGGTCCTGGGTCACCTGACCGTCGTGGTGGCGGCCGGGGTGGCGCTGGCCGTGGTCTTCACCCGTCGACTTGACGAGCGCTGGTTCCAGCTGGCACCCGGCCCCGGCGAACGGATGGCTTCGGCCGCCGCTGCCGTCGCTCTGGTCACGGGGACCGTCGCCCTCACCAC
>JBGTHP010000012.1:0-18670 GCA_041746105.1 Acidimicrobiia bacterium | reverse complement strand
CGGCCTTGGAGCCGGGCTCGGCGCCCTCGCTCTGTTTCACGGCATGGCCCACGGCCGCACCGCGTTGGTTGCTCCGGTGTCGGCGCTCATCGCGGCGGGCGGTCCGGTCCTGGTGGGGGTCATCCTCGGGGAGAGGCCATCTTCGTTGGCCTGGCTGGGAATCGGCCTTGCATTGCCATCGATTTGGCTGCTCGCCGGTGGAGGTACAGGCGGAAACTGGTCAGGGGTCAAGTACGGACTCGCGGCGGGCAGCGGCTTCGCCATCTTCTTCATCTGTTTCGGCAACGCACCGGACGACTCTGGTCTCTGGCCTCTTGTGGCGGCCAGGGCGATCTCGGTTGCCGGAGTCGGTCTGTTCCTGTGGGCCCGCCGTTCCGTGATTGCGGTCGGACGCCGGGAGCGTTTGCCTCTGGCGACGATCGGAGTCGCCGATGCTGCTGCGTCCGGGTTCTATCTGTTCGCGACCGCCGAGGGCCTCGTTTCTCTGTCGGCCGTGCTCGCATCGCTCTACCCGGTGCCGACGGTGCTGCTCGCTGTCTTGTTCAACCGCGAAAAACTGGCGCCACGCCATTGGGTCGGAGTGGCGCTGGCGGTCTCTGGCGCGTGTCTGATATCGCTGTGATGTCAGCGCATGACAAGCCACAAAGCGACAACCAAGAGGGCAAGTCCACTTCCCCGGCTGAGATCGATCGGACGGACTTCGGCCCACAGAAGTCCGTAGTGGTCGATCACGGCGCTCACCGCGAATTGGGACACGGTGATCGTCATGAGTGCGGGGACCAACCCGACACGCGGAACCGTATACGAGATGGCTGCGATGATGATCAGTCCGACCGCGCCCGCCGCCAGTGACCATGGTGGCACCGATCTCCAACCGGCCAGTCTGTCGCTACCGCTGAGCAACATGATCACGCCGATTATCAGGCCCCCACCTCCGTATGTGACAAAGGTGGATGCCAGTGTGCCGAACGATCGATCCAAGAGCCCGACGAACTGGCCTTGCACAGCCACGGCGATGCCACCGACCACCGCAACCAGCAGTACCAAAACCGTGTTCATGGATCCTCCTCGACCGATGTGTGTGGTGGGGTCACCATAGGTTCCGGCGGAGACCGGGGCCGCGATCAATCGCTGATAGCCTCGGCCCTAATGATCGGGCGTGTAATCGGAACCGAGGATGCCACCCCTCTCGAATTCTGGGTGGCGGTCGCCGAAGGTGGCTACCTGCAACTGGACGACGTCGTGGCATTGGAGCGAGTCCTGCCGGATGGTGAGATCGTTCGAATCTACGGGATCGTTTCCCAGGTCAGGACTCGTCACGAAGGGGTTCGTTTCGACTCTGACGTGTTCTTGGTTTCCGATGGCGTGTTGCCGGCCGAGATCGCAGAGTCGGCCCAGGTCACCGCAACCCGTTTCGAACCGGAGATCTTCGTGCCGCCAAGACCCGGCGAAGAGGTTCGGAAGGCGGTAGGCGCCGAGCGTGATCAAGCGATGTACTTCGATCAGATGGAGGAGCGGTTGCCGGTCGGCCTATCCCGATCCGGTGATCCGGTGTATGCAAACCTCGAGTTCGTCGACGGTCGCAGGGGAGCACACGTCAACATCTCGGGCATTTCCGGCGTCGCCACCAAGACGAGTTATGCCACCTTTTTGTTGCACTCTTTGTTTCAGAGTCAGGTACTCGGCAGCCGAGCCAAGAACACCAAGGCTCTCATATTCAACGTCAAGGGCGAAGACCTTCTCTTTCTCGATCATCCCAACACGAAGTTGGCGCCGGGTCAGGCCGATCGTTACCGACGCCTCGGCCTTCCTGCCCAGGCGTTTTCTTCGGTTGCCGTCTTCGCTCCTCCTCGGAAAGGGTCCGCTGCAGCAGTTCCCGACGTGAGTGCTCGCTCTCAGGGAGTGGTCTCTTTCTTTTGGACTCTGGCCGAGTTCTGCCATGGCGATCTTCTTCCGTTTCTGTTCGCGGATGCCGAAGACGATCGAGCCCAGTACACCATGGTTCTCTACAACGTCATGGCTCAGTTGCGGCGAGCGGTCAAGCTCGCTGAGGGCGGGGTTCGGGTCGAAGGTGAGTCAGCTGCCAGCTTCGAAGAACTGGTGGAGATCATCATCTCCAAGGTCACGTCCGAAGACGATGGCCCCGTATGGGCTGGGTCGGCGATCGGGCGCGGAACGGTTTCGGCCTTTGTTCGGAGGCTGGCAGGCGCGGTGCGCCACGTCGAACATCTGATCCGAGGAGACATCGCCAACGCGGCGCGCCATGCAGTAACGCCGCTCCAACACCAGGTGACCGTTGTCGATCTGCACAATCTGAACGACAGGGCGAAGAGGTTCGTCGTCGGCGTCACCATTCGGAGGGCGTTTGACGAGAGGGAACGCGCCGGTCAATCAGAGGAGATGTTGTTCCTCGTCCTTGACGAACTGAACAAATACGCTCCAAGGGAGGGATCGTCACCGATCAAGGAGATCCTCTTGGACGTTGCCGAGCGAGGTCGCAGCCTCGGAATCATCCTGATCGGTGCTCAACAGACTGCGTCAGAGGTCGAACGGCGGATCATCGCCAACTCGTCGATACGCGTCGTCGGGCGGCTCGACTCTGCCGAGGCCGGACGTGAAGAATACGGGTTCCTCCCGCCGGTATTGAGACAGCGATCGACGATCATCAAGCCAGGGACGATGGTGCTGAGCCAACCGGAACTCCCTGTCCCTCTCGTACTCGAGTTTCCGTTTCCGGCCTGGGCGACCCGAGCGTCAGAAGCGGGGTCCATTGCGGAGGATGGACCAGAAGATCCGTTTGCCGGGCTCACTTGAGAAGGCTGAGTTTGCTGGTGTTCCTGATCTTGGGTGCGTGTGGCACCGGGGAGGCCGCGACGTCGACGACCGAAACCGGGAAAGGAGCGGCCCTATATGAGCGCCACTGTGCGGCGTGTCACGGGATCGGGGGAGACGGCAGCGGGTCGGGGCCCCCGTTGACCGATGCACGATACGCGCAGGCTCTTTTTCCAGACGCCGGTTTTGTCGCAGCCGTCGAACTCGGCGTGGAGGAGGGCGAGTGGGGCTTGGGACCCATGGGGTCCATCGCCGGCATCAGCCATTCGGACATCGCCGCGATCACCGACCACATTCGGCTGCTCCAGGAAGGCTGATTCAGAGGCCGGGAGGCAGGCGAAAAGTCCCATCGTCGGACGTCGGAAAATCAAGGGCGGACACCACGGCCGAGGTCGGTATCGGCCCATAAACATGTGGGAACGGCTCGCCGGCTCCGTGGAGATCCTCTGCCACCACCTCTACCTCGAGGGCGAGTGGATCGATCTCCAGCAGGACCAGTCCGGTTTTTCCTGGGTAGTGCTTGTTGGCGGTGGCGACCACCTGGTGTCGATAGGAGCAATGGATGAATCCTTCCTCGGCGAGCGAGGGCGCTTCCAGCCGGCGCTGACTCTCCTCCCAGGTCGTCTTCTGTGTGATGTGGTAGAGCATTCAACGACGCTACAACAACGCTCCTTCGGGGGTGGATCGAGGATCACAAAACCGGCCACTACAGTCGCCGAGGTGCGTTTCCTCCACACCTCCGACTGGCATGTAGGTCGGACCATGCGCGGTTTGAGCCGGGCGTCAGAGCACCGTGAAGTGCTGGCGGAAATCGCGACGATTGCCTCCAACGAAGAGGTCGATGCGGTTGTTGTCGCCGGCGACACGTTCGATCTGGCGGCTCCCACTCCGGAGTCGGAGGAGATCGTCTATCAAGCATTCCTCAACCTGGCGCGGGTGGCGCCGGTGGTCGTCGTTGCCGGAAATCATGACAACCCGAGGCGGCTACGGGCGGTGGCGCCTTTGCTCGATCTCGGTCGGGTTACCGTCGTCGATCAGCTACGCAAACCGGAGGACGGCGGTGTTCTCCGCGTGGAGGGCACTCCGCTCCAGATCGCAGCGGTTCCGTGGCAGAGCCAGAGGGCGATTGTCACCTCGGATGACCTCATGGACAAAGATGGGTTCGAACATTCCCTCGACTACGCCCAACGGATGAAGCGGGTTATTGCGGCGCTGGTCTCGCATATGCCAGAAGACGCAGTCACCGTTTTGGTCGGCCACATCATGGTCGCCGGTGCCGAGATGGGAGGCAGCGAGAGGGCGGTCCACACCGTTTTTGAATATTCCGTCCCGGCGCTGGCTTTTCCTGGGAGCCTGTCGTACGTTGCGCTGGGTCACCTCCACCGGATGCAGCGAGTGCCGGGCGCCGTTCCGACGTGGTATTCGGGTTCACCCCTTCATCTCGATTTCGGTGAAAGAACCGATGAAAAAGGTGTACTGGTGATCGACGCCGTCCCTGGTCTTCCGGCCACGGTTCGATCGGTCCCACTGATCGGCGGCAGACGGCTGATCCAGCTCGAAGGAACCGCCGAACAGATCATGGCGTCGGCCGGAGAGGTCGGAGACGCCTTCGTCAAGGTCGTGCTGGATGAGACGCCACGGGCGGGACTCGCCGACGAATTGAGACAAGTCCTCCCGGGGGTCGTCGACCTTGTCATCCGTCGGCCGGAAAAACAGCAGGGAAGAGCTCCGGTTCCGGTCCGGCTGGGACGCCCACCATCGGATTTGTTCTCGGAGTACCTCGAGGCCAAGGCGATCGCCGATCCTTCGCTTGTTGCGCTTTTCTCTGAACTACTGGGAGAGGTCGTTGAGACCTGAGCGCCTCCTCTTGAGCGGTTTCACCGCCTACCGCGAGATGACAGAGCCCGTTGATTTCACCGGGGTCGATCTCTTCGCGATGACCGGCCCGACCGGCGCCGGCAAGTCGAGTTTGATTGACGCCATGTGCTTCGCTCTATACGGAAAGGTGCCGCGCCTGGCGGCCAACCAGGTGGAACCGGTCATCTCGCTTGGAGCAAGGGAAGCCAAGGTCGATCTCACCTTTGGCATGGGCGACAGCACCTATCGGGTGGTCCGCGTGGTCCGCCGGCAGATCGGAGGTGGAGCGACCACAGCCGAAGCGCGATTGGACGGCCCCGACGAAACGGTCTCTGGGGCCGACCAGGTGACCAAAGCCGTCGAAAGGTTGATCGGCCTCAGCTTCGACCACTTCACGAGGTGTGTCGTCCTCCCGCAGGGGGAATTCGCCGCATTCCTACACGATCGTCCGGCGAACCGGCAGGAGCTGTTGAAGTCACTGTTGGATCTCGGTCTGTACGAGAAGGTGCGCCAGGCGGCAGTGGCTCGACAGAAGACGTCAGATGGAATCGTCACAACCCTCGAGGGCTTGATCGCCGACAGCGGACCGGCCGGACCGCAAGACCAGGCGTTAGCCGAAGAGAACTTGCAGCTATTGGAGGCGTTCTTTCTCGAGATTGAGCGGTACGAAAAGCACCGAGCGGAGTTGGACAAACTCGAAGCAGACATGAAGGACCGGCGCACGCGGCTGGCGTCGGACCTTGCGCTTCTCAATTCGGTGACTGCTCCTCCGGACGTCGACATCCTGGCAGGAAACAAAACAGCTGCGCTGGAGCGATCACAGCTCGCATCAGAGTCTGAGAAGGCGTTGGCCGAGAAACTAGATGCGGCCAAAATCGATCTTGATGGGCTGCGTCCGATGGCCGAGATTCAACTACTCGTCGAGCGGTTCGACAGGAGAATAAAACTCGCGGAAAGGCTCGCGACAGGCGAGGCCGTCATCGACGAATCGACCAGTGCACGTGACCAGGCGGAAACTGCCCACCGCCAAGCTTCCCAAAACCTCGACGATGTGGTCGCGGTGCTGAGGCATCACCGCGACCAGCATCTGGCCAACGCATTGAGACGGGAGCTGGAGGTCGGCGGATCGTGCCCCGTGTGTATGCAGCCGGTGACGACAATTCCTGCTCCCGATGGTGAAGACAATCTGAGTGCACTGGAAGCCGATGTCGAATCGGGTCGCCAAAGAGTGGACGAACAACGTCGATTGCTGGACCAGAGTCAATCAAAACACGCAGCAGCCGCGACCCAATTTCAAATCTTGAGTGAGCAGCTCAGAGAACTCGAAGGCGAGCTGGTCGGCGAAGATGAACAGACCGTCCGCCAAACGCTGGCCGAAGTGGAGAAAGCGTCCGTCACCGTCGGCCAACTCGAACAGGAGCTAAAAACGGCGCGACTGGAGATAACCGAATCGACGCGTGAGCTGGTGGCGGCAGAGACCGCCCAAGATGGAGTCAGGGCCGAACTCGAACTCCTCCGTGACACACTGGCCGGCCTCGATCCGCCGACTCTCGAACGGAAGGATTCGGCCGTCGACTGGGCCCGGCTGGTGGAATGGGCGGAGGAACGGCGAGTGGTATCCACGAGGGCGGCCATTGGGGTCGATGAGGAGGCGGCGGCCCTCGAGGCTCAGATCGCCCAAGCCGACGAAACCGTCCTGAAGGAGGCAGAACGCCTAGGGCTCGCCGCCAACCCCTCCGAGATTCGAGTTGTGGCCGAGAGAGCCAGTGCGGTTGCAGAGGAACGACTCAAGACACTGATCGACAACTCCCGGCGTCTGGAAGAACACCGTCAAACCCTGGCCGTCGCGAAGAAGAAGTCGGCCGTTGCCGCAAGCCTGGCCAGAGAGTTGGCGGCGAACAGATTCGAAGCCTGGATTCTCGAAGAGGCGTTGCATGGTTTGACCGAGGGTGCGAACCGGGTGTTGGAGACATTGGTCGGTGGTCAATATGAGCTGAGCCTCGTCAAACGAGACTTCGAGGTGATTGATCGTCGCAACGCAGACGAAAGGCGTCCCGTCAAGACACTTTCCGGCGGAGAAACCTTCCTCGTGTCCTTGGCGCTTGCACTCTCGCTCGCAGAGCGCATCGCCACGCTCTCGATCGCGGGAACCCCTCGGCTCGATGCGATATTTCTCGACGAAGGTTTTGGAACTCTCGACGCCGGCTCCCTCGATACCGTGGCTGCAGTCCTGCACGAACTGAGCAGTGGCGACCGGATGGTCGGCATCGTCACCCACGTGAAGGAGTTGGCAGAACAGATGCCGGTGCGTTTCGTCGTGACCAACGGTCCCTCTGGAGCCTCCGTCAGAAGGGAACCCTGATGCGTTTTCGAGTTGAGACCTGGGCGCCGGAATACGGGACATCGGCAGATTCCCTCGACGAGAGTGAAGTGCCCACCGACACGACGATCGAGGTCGATGGCGGTTGGCACCCTATCGAGTCGGAGGCTCCGCCTGCCGGCCAGGTGCTGTTCGTCGACGGGGTGAGGAGGGTCGACGCCAACCTTTGGATCGAGGAACCTCCTGACTTGCCGGTTCTCGGGGCATGCGCCTCATATGCGGCCGGAGCAGTCCTTTGTGACACCTCCGCGCGGGTCGTGGACGCACGCGTCGAGAGGGTGTTGTTCACCGCTGCAAAATCGGCAGAGGATCTCGAGACGCGTCACGGAAGGTATCGAGTGATACCGGTCTCGGGGAAATCTCCTGAGGAGTTGTGGCTTCGGATCCAGGAGCAAATGGGGCGTCTGGAAGGAGAGGTTTCCGCATCTCATGCCGACTCCGAGCTCGTCGTGGTTGACGGGCCTCTTTCACATCACAGCCAGGTGGGGTCTGCAGTCGGATATGTCAAGACCCAACACGTCCATTATCTCCCTCAGGAGCGGCGTGCGATCCTGATGTCGTTGCCAGTCGGGTCGCGGACCCCTCTCTTCATGATCAGCGGCGGATTCGCCCGCATCTCGTGGTATCTCCGACTTGGAGAAGGCAGCGGGCCTGCGGCCGGGCTGGTCCGATGTGAACTCGCCGCCAATAGATCGATTGGCGAGGCGGCTGCGGTCGCCGACCAGGTGACGGCGACGCTGGTGCGTTTCGCCTCGAGTCCGCACAAGGATCCGAGGGCGCCCCAGAATCTCTACCCGATCGCAGGTCTCGAACGCGAGCTGCGGCGGCGGCTGGGGGACCAACTTTTGATGGAGCGCGCCCTGCGGGTGGCGGCGGGGTGAACTCAGCGTTCTCGCCGGCTTATCAACACCGCTCCGGCCAGTACCAGAACCACTCCGATCAGGGCAGCAAACGCAACCCGATCATCGAGAAAGAAAACTCCCAGGGCCAGAGAAACCACCGGAATCAGATAGGTGATGACGGTTGCCCTAGGCCCTCCCACCCGTCCCACCAGTTCCGCCATCAAGGCAAATCCAAGTCCGGTGCCGATGAAGCCGAGGACAGCCGTTGACCAGCCGGCGCCCACCGACCATGACGACTCAGCCAGCCCGTACAGCCCAAACGGCATCGTCCAGATCGTTGCCAGTGTGAGCATTCTGGCCATCACCGGGACGGATCCGTATCTCTGCTGCAGCGGGCCGGCCATGTTGGTTGCGACCCCATAACAAACGGTGGCGGCAAGAGCCATGAGCACTCCCCAGATCGCGGTGTCGCCCTCTGCCGCCGAGCCCACGCTGACCAGGGTGATCCCTACGAAACCCACGGCCAGACCGAGGCGTTGGGGACCGCGAGGCATCCGATTGAAAAAGAACCCTCCGATCAATCCGGCAAAAATCGGCGTCGCGCCGTTGAGCAGACCGGTGACGGCGGAGTTGATGTGCTGTTCGGCCAGAGGGAAGAGGGTGAAAGGGATACCCACCCAGACCACCGACAAAATGAGCATGGTCCTTTTGTCGGATGCTTCGATCTTGACCCGGCTGCGTGGCACCAGAATCAAAGCGAGCGCTCCCAGCCCAACCCTGGCCCATGTGATCAAACCAGGATGGAAGGTCTCCAACCCGAGCTTTATCAGCAGGAATGATGAACCCCAGATCAAACCGATGCTGGTGAACAGAGTCCATTCGGTGGGCCCAAAGGCATTGCGATCAACCACTGGATGCTGGGCAGCGACTGGAGCGCTCATGTACGGAAGAACACCAGGTGGTCGGGTTCGGTTGCGTCTGGGTGGAGGCGGGGGTCTGGCACCGGATCGCCATAGACGGTGCCCATCGGGATCACACCCGCCCAGATCGGGAGCTCATAGTCTTCGTCCTCGTCAACCGGCGGCCCTGACCGGATCTTGGCAGAAGCTTCCGATATGGGAAGGCTCATGACCGCTGTGGCCCTGACTTCCTTGTCGGTCATCTCGCGCAAGGATGCCCTTCGTCCTGGCACTAGTTTGTCGGTGAAAGCGTCGAGTGCTTCACGCCGTTCGTCGAGCTTGGTCAATGCCGTTGTTTTCCCGAACACGACCACCGATCGGTAGTTCGCCGAGTGGTTGAATGCGGAGCGCGCCAGGACCAAGCCATCCATGAGCGTGACGCTCACACAAATTTCAGGTCCCTTCTTGAGCAACCGGAACAATCGTGTGGCAGGCGATCCGTGCAGGAGCAGATCGTCGCCGATCCTGGCGTGGAGGGTTGGAATCACCACAGGGCGGTCACCGTCGACGAAGCCGACATTGCAGTACAACGCCTCGTCTAGAACCGCGTAGATCTCGTTTCGGTCGAACGATGACCGTTCTTCTCGGCGGACGGTGGTGCGTGGAGTTTGATCGACACGAGACATAGCTGGCCAGCGTATCGAAGCGACAGCAATAGGCCGGGCGTTATTGTCGGATCGTGGCCGTCACCGACTTCGCATCAATCGACGATCTGGCCGACGCTCCGGCCGGCATGAGTCTCGGATGCTCTGGATGGCGCGTAGTCGAGCAAAGGATGGTTGATCTGTTTGCAGACGCAACCGACGATCGCCAATGGATCCATGTCGATCCGGTGAGGGCGCTCGCCGGTCCATTCGGCGGGCCCATCGCTCACGGTTATCTAACGCTGTCGCTCGCCGTGCCATTGATGAGCGAGATCGTCTCGGTCGGTGGTAGTTCGATGGGGATCAACTACGGAACCAACAAGGTCCGCTTTCCATCCCCGGTGGCCGTGGGGAGCAGTGTCAGGGGTTGTGCGACGCTGGCGGAGGTGTCATCGTTCGCCGAAGGGGTTCAAGCTGCGATCGACCTCGTGATCGAGATCGAAAAAGGAGCCAAACCGGCGTGTGCTGCCCAGGTCATCTACCGTTTTTATCGCTGAGGCGAGTACGTGGCCGCCAGGACCGTCACACGGTCATGGAGTTGGGGATCTTCGCACCGCATCCGAGTTCGTTCTGCCCGATGTCGACGCATCCCATTTTCAGCCCTCTGAGCGCGCCTCGCGGGTCATCAGGGCGAGTACGGCCTCCCGCGGATGTGCGCCGTGGTGTAGGACTTGTGCGACCTGGCTTGCGATTGGCATCTCTACATCAACAACGGCCGCCAGGTCCAGCACCGGTTGTACCGTCTTGACACCCTCGGCCACCATCTTCATCTCCTCCACTATCTCGTCGAGAGCCTTTCCTCTGGCCAAAGCCATACCGACCTGGTTGTTGCGTGAAGCATCTGATTGGCAGGTGGCGATCAGGTCTCCCATGCCGGCGAGCCCTGCGAAGGTTTCGCTCTGCCCACCGAGCGCGGTGCCGAGCCTGGTGATCTCGGCGAGCGCTCTGGTGATCAAGGCGGCGAGTGTGTTCTGGCCAAACCCGAGGCCCTTGGCCATCCCGGCCGCGATCGCCATGACGTTCTTGAGTGCCCCCGCCATCTCACAGCCAAGGACGTCGCGGTTGGTATAGATCCGAAACGACGGGCTCATGAAAACTTGCTGAAGGTTCGCGGCGGCCTCGGCGTCAGGGATCGCGATGACGCTTGCAGCGGGGGAACCAGACATCACCTCGCTCGCCAGATTTGGACCCGTCAACACTCCCAACAGGCGGGTGGAGTGACCGGGCGAGACGTCTGACATGACTTCGGTCATCCGCATCCGTGTGTTCTGTTCTATCCCCTTGACCACCGAGAGGACTGGCACCATCGAGTCGAGTTGGGGTGCGAGCTGAGCAAATATCTCCCTGAAGCCGTGGGAAGGCACTGCCATGACCAGACCATCGGCCCCTTCACATGCCTTGGCGAGGTCGTGTTCGGCCCTGAGCCCGTATGGAAGGCGGTGTCCGGGCAGATACTCGGGGTTCTCGGATGTCCGGTTGATGGTTTCGGCCAGGTCCGGGCGCCGAACCCACAAAACCGTCGGGTTGTGCGCCGCCGCCAGCGCGGCCACGGCCGTACCCCAAGATCCTCCGCCGATCACACTGATCCTCATTGCGGCCAACCTTGCCACATTTTTGTGGCGCATGGGTTTTCCAGTTGGTCCCGGTTTCACTAGCTTGGCCGCCCCCTCTCCAAGGTCGCCATGTCCCTTCAGGCTGGAATCGTCGGTCTGCCCAACGTCGGCAAGTCAACTCTCTTCAATGCACTCACCTCGGCTTCTGTCGAAGCGGCCAACTATCCGTTCGCAACGATCGAGCCGAATGTCGGCGTGATCGAGGTTCCCGACCCGAGACTCGCCCAGATCCAGTCTGTGATCGTGACCGAGAAGGTGATCGCGGCCGCGGTCGAGATCGTGGACATAGCCGGGTTGGTCAAAGGCGCCTCCGAGGGGGAAGGACTGGGGAACCAGTTTCTGGGCCACATTCGCGGGGTTGACGCACTGCTGCATGTGGTCCGGTGTTTCGAATCGACGGATGTCACCCATGTCGAGGGTTCGATAGACCCGATTCGCGACATCGAGATCATCGATTTCGAACTGGCCCTGGCAGACCTGGCGGTGGCGGAGCGGCGCCTCGATCGCTTGAGTCGAACCATGCGCACGGGCGACAAAAACGCCGCTCGAGCCCACGTCGTCGTCGCCCGCCTGGTCGATGTCCTCTCAGAAGGCCAGGCCGCTCGCACCGTGCAGTGGTCCGACGATGACCTGGAAGCGCTGGAGGAAATCGGTCTCATAACGATGAAGCCGGTCCTTTATGTGTGCAATGTCGACGAATCGGGTCTCGATGGGAACGAATTCACCGTCCGGGTTGCGGAAAAGGCCGTGGCGGAAGGATCGGCGGCAGTGGTCCTGTGTGCGGAAGCCGAAGCAGAGATCGCGCAACTCGACGATGCAGACCGTCCGACCTTTCTGGAAGAACTTGGTGTTGCAGAGCCGGGCCTGGCCGTACTGGCGAGGGCTACGTACGAGCTCCTCGGGCTCGAGACGTTCTTCACGGCAGGCCCGAAGGAGATTCGAGCCTGGACCATTCGCAGAGGCACACGAGCTCCGCAGGCGGCCGCCGTGATCCACACCGATTTCGAACGTGGATTCATCCGAGCCGAGATCTACTGCATCGACGATCTTCTGAAAGCCGGTTCCGAGGCTGGTTTGCGTTCTGTAGGCAAGCTTCGGGTCGAGGGCAAGGATTACGTGGTAGCCGATGGAGACGTCGTCCACTTTCGTTTCAACGTCTAGGCGCGGCGACATCGCCGCGTGCATCTAACGTCATGACCATGTTTGTCCTTGCCGAGGCTGCCGGCGCATCACCGCTCGACGAGCACCAGGTATTGGTGTTTCTCGTTCAGCTGTCTCTGCTGGTCGGAGTCGCTCGGCTGTTTGGAGGGGTCATGAAGATCCTCAAGCAGCCTCCGGTGGTTGGGGAGTTGATGGCCGGAATCGTGCTGGGCCCGACCATCTTCGGTCGAGTGGCCCCTGGGTCCTTCGACTGGGTTTTCGGCGAGCCGGTGGTTGCTTCGGCCGTTTTCGGTCTGGCCTGGCTTGGTGTGATTCTGCTTTTGGTGGTGATCGGCTTCGAGACCGATCTCGCCATCATCTCCAGATTCAAGGCTGCCGCGGCAGCAGTATCGGTGGGGGGTCTTCTGGTCCCGTTTGCGGTAGCCGTCGCCGTAGCGTTCTACGTTCCAGATAACTTCATCGCCGAGGGAACCGAACGAGGACTGTTTGCCGGGTTTTTCGCCCTGGCGCTTTCGGTTTCTGCGCTTCCCGTGGTGGCCAAGATCCTCCAGGATCTCGGGTTTCTGCGCCGCAACTTCGGCCAGATCACCCTCGCTGCCGGAATGACGATGGATTCGGTTGGCTGGCTCGTGCTGGCCGGCCTCGTCGGCGTTGCAAGAGACGGTTTCCAGCCGGAGGAACTTGCACTCTCTTTCGGTGGCCTTGTTGTGTTTGTCGTCTTCATCGCCACAGCCGGTCGTTGGATGGTCGACCGGATGATGCGCGCAGTGATGGATCATGGATCGAGCGTCACCGCTGCCCTCACGATCAGTCTCGTGGCGGCCCTGATCGCGGGGACCGTCACCCAGGCGCTTCACGTCGAGGCCATCCTCGGAGCGTTCGTCGGAGGCATCATGCTGGCTACCGTCAGACATCAGATTCCTCAGGTGCGCCGGATTCTCGAAGACTTCACGACCGCTTTTTTTGCACCCATCTTTTTCGCCTTCAGTGGACTCAGGGTCGACCTTGGTCTGCTCAACAGTTGGTCTGCGGTGCTCTGGACGGCGGCGATCATCCTCCTTGCAATCGCCGCCAAGATCGGTGGGACCGTGGTGTTCGGCCGGCTCGGCGGCGTCACCGGTCGAGAGGCCCTGGCGCTTGGCTCTGGGCTGTCCGCCCTTGGTGCCATGGGCATCGTTGTTGCCATTTTTGCCCTGACCCTTGGCATCGTGAGCACGACCGGCTACACCGTCATGGTGCTGGTGGCGATAGCCACTTCGATCATTTCACCGCTCCTTCTCAAGTGGGTGGTGAGCGGTTGGGAGATCCCGGAGGAGGAGCAGGTCCGACTGGACCGCGAACAGCTGCTGGCCTCATCCGAAATTCTGTCCAGCCGACGCGTGCTCTTGCCTACCAGGGGCGGTGCCAGCAGCCGATACGCGGCCGAAGTAATCGCCGGCGTATTCGATGACGCAGAGGTCACTGTCATGACGGTTGACGTGGTCACCCGACGATTCGGGCGGGCGCTGCAACGGGGCGGTTCTGCGGCGGCGCCAGACGACGTGCTGGCAGCGTTGGAAGGAATGGAGATCCGGAAGGTCCACAAGTCGGCGCGGTCGGTTGTCGACGCTATCGCAAGAGAGGCTCAGCTCGAGTACGACCTGGTCTTGATCGGAGGCTCCGAACCAGGAGGGGCTGGGGCCGGATTGTTCTCCTCTGTTGTCGAGAAGCTCTTGGCTAGCCTCGACATCCCGGCCATCGTCGTCCAATTCCCTGGCGACAGACAGGATGAGACGTTCCCGCTCCCGCAGAGGGTTCTGGTGCCGGTCGTGGCGAGCCGGGGAACTCGAGCGGCGGAAGAATTTGCCTATTCACTGGTGAAGCGAACGGGGGGCCGGGTGACCGCGCTCCACGTCGTGAATCGCCCCGACGGCCAAGGGATGATGCTCGAGGAAGCCGCGATCGCCGATGCGATGCGAATCGGACAGGAGATGGTGGCGGTGGCCGCCGCGTTCGGTGAGAGGCTTGGCGTCGAGGTCGATACCGCCGTTCGTCTGGCGCCCCACCCCCAAGCGGAGGTCGTGGCCGTTGCCAACAGCGGGATCTACGACCTTGTCATCCTGGGCGCCGCCCACAAGCCGTTTTCGGACAGACCTTTTTTCGGGCACCGGGTGACCTATATGGTCGAGAACGCCACCATCCCGACCGTGATCGTAGCGCTCCCCAACACCGAAGGTGGGAACGGCTCGAACTAGGTCGAGGACGGGCCGGACCTCACCGAAAAACCGATTTTTGGCGCGCTTTTGACGATCTCCGATGGATACAAAAAACAGGGCTCCGGTAAGGGGGAACCGGAGCCCTGTTCGCCCTCCGAAAAGGGCTGGTTCAGGGAGGGAGCGGGGGGCGCTCGCCTTCCCTGAGGTTGGGGTTGGGGTACCTTTGGCGCGTTGCGCCTTCGGTGATGACGATCTTCGCATTCTTTGAGCGGAGATGCAAACACTTGCATGTATCTTGCAGTTGGTTGGTGGTTATGATGATTTTGCCGCAAAACTCGGTGGGAGAGACCTCCCTTGGAAGGCGCCGAAGGGGCAACCATCCCCGGAAACTCTCAGGCACCAGGACCATCGAGCGAGGCAGGCTGGACCGCGCGGGACAGCAGGGGTTGAGCTGCACGACAGGAGCATCGACCTAATGATCCCGAACTCTGACGATCTTTTCGCCTCGCGACACGTTGGACCCGACCCTCGAGAAATTGCCGCGATGTGCCAAGTCGTCGGCGTAGACGACATTGAGACGCTTCTGCGGCAGACGGTTCCTGCATCGGTACGAATCTCCGAACCCCTCGACTTGCCGCCGCCGCTGTCGGAGCCGGCCGCGATTCGCCGACTTGCCGAGATCGCGTCCCAGAACAAGGTCGTGAGGAGCCTGATCGGTATGGGCTACAACGACACGATCCTCCCGCCTGTCATCCAGAGAAACGTGCTCGAAAGCCCGGCTTGGTACACCGCCTACACCCCGTATCAGGCGGAGATCTCGCAGGGGAGGCTCGAAGCGCTTCTCAACTTTCAAACCATGGTCATCGAGTTGACCGGCATGGACGTCGCGAATGCCTCCCTCCTAGACGAAGGCACCGCTGCGGCTGAGGCAATGGCCATGACCGTGCGATCGACAAAGGGTCGGCGGTTTCTGGTTTCTTCGAACTGCCATCCTCAGACGATCAACGTGGTGGCCACTCGCGCCGAACCGATCGGGGTCGGGGTCGACGTCGTCGATTTGGCCGAAGCCGATCTTTCCGACTGCTGCGGTGTTCTGATCCAGTATCCAGACACGCGGGGCGGGATCGTCGACTGGAGCGAGGTCGTCGCGGCGGTACATGCCGCCGGCGGGCTTGTGGTGGTGGCTGCCGATCCGATGGCGCTGGTCATGCTGAGCGCTCCCGGGGAATGGGGGGCAGACATCGTCGTCGGCTCCAGCCAGCGGTTCGGGGTTCCTCTCGGATATGGCGGACCTCATGCTGCATATATCGCATGTCGGGAGAAGCTGGTTCGCACACTTCCCGGTCGGCTCGCCGGGGTATCCCACGATGCCGCAGGGCGTCCTGCCTTGCGTTTGGCGTTGCAGACCCGCGAGCAACACATCCGACGGGAGCGAGCCACCTCGAACGTGTGCACCGCCCAGGTGTTGCTGGCCGTAATCGCCGGAATGTATGCATGCTGGCATGGGCCAGACGGGCTTTCGCGAATCGCCGGCCGGATTCACGACCTGACGAATCGGCTGGCGGCCGGTTTGAGGGCGGCCGGCCTCGAGGTTGGTGACAATCAATGGTTCGACACCCTGACCGTTGCCGGCGACGCGGATTCACTGATCGACAAAGCACTTGGTGCTGGTTTCAACGTGCGCCGCCTGGACGACGCCTCAGTCGCGATCGCTCTCGACGAGCGATCAGACGAACAGGAGCTAGAGCAGCTCTTGGTCGCGCTCGGGGGTAAAGGGTTGCCGGCATCGGCCGAGTCCCCGATGAGATCGGACAGCCGTCGCAATGGCCCCCCGCTCAGCCACCCTGTTTTCGATCTTTATCACACAGAACACGAGATGCTTCGGTATCTGCGACGTCTCTCCGACAAGGATCTGGCACTGGATCGGACGATGATCCCGCTCGGCTCGTGCACCATGAAGCTCAACGCCGCCACCGAGATGATCCCGATCACCTGGGACAACTTTTCACGGATCCACCCTTACGCCCCTGCCGATCAGGCGGCCGGGTATCGGGTGCTGATCGAGGAGTTGGAACGTTGGCTCGTAGAAATCACGGGTTATGACGCGGTGTCGGTTCAGCCCAACGCCGGATCCCAGGGTGAGTTGGCCGGTCTTCTGGCGATTCGTGCCTATCACCTCTCGCGGGGAGAAGCGGGCAGAACCGTTTGTCTCATCCCGTCGTCGGCCCACGGCACCAATGCGGCTTCGGCCGTGATGGCGGGCATGGAGGTTGTTGTCGTCGAGTGCGACGATCGTGGCAACGTCAGTGTCGACGACCTGAAACAAAAGCTCGAAACTCACGGTCCAAGACTCTCGGCGTTGATGGTCACCTATCCGTCCACCCACGGCGTTTTCGAGGACGCGATCACAGAGATATGTGACTTGGTCCACGCATCCGGTGGCCAGGTCTACGTCGACGGAGCCAACCTCAACGCCATGGTCGGGATCGCCAAACCGGGCTTATTTGGTGCCGACGTCTCGCACCTGAACCTCCACAAGACCTTTACGATCCCCCATGGGGGTGGCGGCCCAGGAGTTGGACCAATCGGAGTGAAAGCCCACCTGGCCGCCTTTTTGCCTGGTGACCCCTTGTCCGGTCTCGGTGCGGTTGCAGCCGCTCCGTACGGATCGGCCGGGATCCTTCCGATCCCGTGGGCATACATCGCATTGATGGGACCCGAAGGTCTCACGACTGCGTCGAAGGTCGCCATCCTCTCGGCGAACTACATCGCGGAACGTTTGGACGAGGCATTCCCTGTGTTGTATCGCGGTACCAACGGACGCGTCGCCCATGAATGCATCGTCGATATTCGCCCGCTCACAAAAACCACCGGCGTCACGGCCGAAGATGTGGCAAAGCGGCTGGCCGACTACGGGTTTCATGCACCGACGCTGAGCTTCCCTGTGGCCGGCACTCTCATGATCGAACCTACAGAGTCTGAATCTCTGGTTGAAATCGATCGCTTCTGTGAAGCGATGCTTTCGATCCGCTCTGAGATAGACCGAGTCGCATCTGGAGAGTGGAAGGTCGAGGAGAGCCCGCTCCGACATGCTCCCCATACCGCAGCCGACGTGATCTCATCGGACTGGGATCGTCCCTACTCACGAGAACGAGCGGTCTACCCGCTCGCCTCGCTGAAGAACCGGGGATACTTTCCACCGGTTGGCCGGATCGACGGAGTTGCCGGAGATCGAAATCTCGTTTGTTCCTGCCCTCCGTTGGAGAGTTACACCCAATGACAGAAATCGCTCCAGGCGTGTCGTATCGGTGCCGACCCCTTGACTACATGGCGTGGGGATGCGACCCTGCTATGCGGTGCGGACTTTCTACTCGAACGATCTGAATAGCAAGAGGTGGCGCGGTGGATTTTAAGGGGCGGCTCAGGGTCGCTGGAGACAGCGAAGAGGGCATACCTGTTGATCTACGGCTTGACGACATCTATCTAGAGCTCCGTAGTGACGGGGAAGAACTGGGGGTGTGGCGCCTCGATGTCGTACAAGTTACGCGCGCCAATGGGAACAGGTTCGACCTTTCGCTTGGGTCGGAGGCTCTCGTGTTCGAGGCTATGGACCCCCTTGGATTTGCTTACGACGGCGTCGCCTACGTTGAAGAGGTTTCCGGCAAGCTTCGCAAAAAGCGGCGCACTTTCAAACGCAAGGATGATGATTCTCCCGCGGCTCCGACACCGCTCACCGATGCGGTCCAGAACGGGTCGGCGACCAAAGCCCACAGACCGCAGGTGGAGCAGATTTCCGGCGCCGATCGAGTCAAACCTGCCACATCTGGGGATAAAATCGGGCTGGGGCGTACCCAAGACCAACCTGTGGTCAAACGGGTGGCACCGACCGAGCGGCCGCCGGTCGTACCGGCACCCGTAGCAGAGACTGCTGCTCCCGGGCCTTCGTCCAAAAAGGGCACCACACCGGCCGAATCCAAGCCAAGACCCCCGGTCCGGTTCTCGCAGAAGACCGACGTCCCGACTCCGATCCCAGCCGAGAAACCGATGGTCGTGATCGAGGAAGTCTCGGCTTTCTCGTGGGCAGCGGACGTAGTCGTCGAGCCACTACCGGTAGTGCCGGCCCCGGCGGCGGCCGAGAGCGCGCCCGCCAAGCCTGCCGTCGAACCCGTCGCGGTCGCCGCCCCGGA
>JBGTHP010000011.1:0-69953 GCA_041746105.1 Acidimicrobiia bacterium | reverse complement strand
GTGTGACCGCCAGCGGTGCTGCTCCTTCGGTGTCGTTGCCGGTGGGTGTTCACTCGTTCACGTTGACGGTGACCGATGATGATGGTGCGACCGCTACCGATGTGGTGGTGGTGTCGGTGACCGATGGGACCCCTCCGCCGGTCGGCCCCCCGCCGCCCCCTGTCAACAACCCCCCCGACTACCAGCCAGACTTCGATGGGAATGTCACGACATTTACCGGGGGTACCCCGGAGCCACTGCCGCTGGTGGACCCCGAGGGCCACGGCATAACTGTACGGATCATCGACGGTGAAATGCCTCCTGGTCTGATCCTGAACTCCGACGGATCGTTCTCAGGCGTGGCGGAAGTGGCTGGAACCTTTGGCCTGACGATCGAGCTGTGCGACGACGCCACACCCCGAGCCTGCCGGACCAGGTTCCTCATCATCACAGTCATCGATGTTCCCGAGACGCTCCCAGGCCCACCACTGGTTGAACCGGCGATCCCACCTGTCGTGGTCGAGGCGGAACTGCCATTCACAGGGTTCAACCTGAATCTCGTTGCCGGAACCGGCCTTCTGCTCCTGGCGGTGGGGGGCCTCCTCGCCCGCCGCAGAGAAGAAGCTGAGGCCTTCTAGCCCTCCACGCTACCAACCATCCGGGATGCGAACCTCTCGGCGGTGCGTGAGAACCCTGACTCGATGGTGGCGACGACGACCGGAAATGCCAGTCGGACCGTGAAGCTCTTTGGCGAAATCGTCATCGACATCGTTACTTTGGTCCCTTCCGGCTTCGGGTCGAGTCGAACGGTCACAACACCGGACATCTCCGAAGTGTCGATTGCAAGAGACATCGATCTCGGCTCTATCCGGTCCTGCACGATCGCCCGTCCGGGATAGGCACGCCCGGTCACGGTGGCAGAAAACCTAAATCCCACGAGATGTTCGGCGTCGAACTGTGGTGTCGAGACGGCGTCGACTCCGTCGATGGCCTCCCAAACCTTGGGATCCTGCAGGGCCCGCCAAGCATCTGGCACGGACATGAGAGTGTCGACCGAATGGCCGAACGAAGCGGTAGGCATTGGGGCTGTGAATCTAGATGATCTGAGCGCTCCGACCTACGATGCCGGAGGTGACGCTTGACGAATTTCTCGGATGTCACCTTCGAGAGCCGATGGTTTCGACTGGTTGAGTGGCGGTCGGTTTCTAACCTGACCGGGTTCACTAACGTGGCTCCGATGCCAGGACTCATGGCCTTTCACGCCCATCCCGACGATGAAGTCATCTCCACGGGTGGGGTTCTCGCTCGGTACTCACAGGCGGGAGAAGACGTGGTTGTGGTGACCGCCACCGACGGGGCGGAAGGCGAGATCCACAATTACGACGATCCCGAGGCGATACGCCCTCGCCTCGCCGAATACAGGGCGGCCGAAGTCCGAGAGGCACTTGCCGTGCTCGGAGTGAAACACCATGAATTCTTGGGATACCGGGACTCGGGAATGATGGGGACAGAACCCAATCAGCACCCCGACTCTTTCTGGCAAAGCGACTTCATGGAGGCTACGGGTCGGTTGGTCAAGCTGATCCGAAGTTACCAACCAGAAGTTTTGGTCGTCTACGACCCCTTTGGCGGGTACGGGCATCCGGACCACATCAACGTCCACCGGATCGGCGTCGCTGCATGGCAGGGAGCGACCGATCTTGGCCGGTTCTCGGCGGCCGACCATGGTGCCTCCTGGGCCGTCTCGAAACTCTATTGGACGACCTGGCCGCGGAGTCGGGTCCGCAAGTTTGCCGAATCTCAACTGGCGGCCGGGGAGATGACCGTAGAAGAATTCGCAGAGATGTCCGAGTCGGGAACACCGGACGAAGACATTCATTGTTGGATCGACGTCGTCGATCGAGTCGATCAAAAAGAGCGGGCGCTGAGGGCCCACCGCACTCAGATACCTGAAGACTGGTTTCTCCTCACAGTGCCAGATGAAATCAAACCGCAGGTGTTGGGTCTCGAGGCTTTTGTCAGAGTTTTCAGCCGGGTTCCGGTCGCCGACGTCGAAACCGATCTGTTCGCCGGTATCCGGTGAGCTCTGCAGACGAACGGTGGAGGGTGGATCTCGAGGCATGGGCATTGCCGGAGTGGCTGTTGTCCCAGGCAGAAGAGTCTCCCTACGGATGGCCACAAACAATGTGGAAGCGACGATCGGAGGAGGCGGTCGAGCAGCCGCCGACACCAACAGCGGTGAAGGTCGCCGAGATGTTGGGAGTGGCCGGCCGCCTGCTCGATGTGGGCGCCGGTCGTGGACGGGTGTCGCTTCCGTTCGCCCTGAAGGGCCACGAGCTGGTTGCCGTGGAGCCAGACGAGGGCATGGCAGCAGGGTTGCAGGAGGATGCCTCCGAAGCTGGAGTCGATGTCCAAGTCGTCAGGGACCGGTGGCCATCCGCCGCCGAGACCGTTGGAGTAGTCGACGTCGCATTGTCGGCGCACGTGGTTTATGACGTAGCCGACATCGCGCCTTTTTTGACCGCGCTCGATTCGACCGCGAAAGCTGCTGTTGTGCTCGAGCTGTCGGAGCGCCATCCGTGGTCGAATCTTTCCCCCTTGTACCGCCAGGTTCACGGCCTGGAGCGTCCGGACGGCCCCACCGCGACCGATCTCGCCAAAGTCGTTTCAGAAACCCTCGGGATCGAGCCTTCGGTGGAGCGCTGGAGCCGACCCGGACAGCTCTGGTTCGAGAACTGGGACGAGCTGTGCGACTTCTATGGCCGTCGGTTGGTCATTCCTCGAGCCGAAAGGTCACGATTGAAGGCTCTCCTCGCAGAACATGTGACCGAACTCCCGGACCGACTGACCGTCGGTGCCGACGAGCGTCAGCTGGTGACGATGTGGTGGAAGTCGACTCGCTGAGTCCAGTTACCCTCTTCGCTTAATACCTTCAGGAGAACAATGACCGCAGCACTCTTACACCCGTTCGCCCCTCCGCGCCGGACCGATTTTGTTTCGATCGTGGGGGGCGATGGCGCCGAGATCTGGGACACCACAGGAAAACGCTATATCGACGGCATGGCGAGCCTCTGGTACATGAACATCGGGTACGGACGAAAGCGGATGGCTGAAGCGATAGCCGATGAGGTGTCCGGCCTTGGGGCCTATCACACTTTTGAGCGTTTTACGGTTCCCGCAGCAGATGACCTGGCAGAAAAAGTCGTCGCACTATCACCGTTCGATCGGGCCAGGGTGTTCTTTGGTAGCGGCGGATCCGATGCAGTCGACAGCTCGATGAAGATCGCTCGCATTGCCCAACGCGAGGCCGGTCACAGCGAACGAACCGTGATTCTCAGCCGCGAACACGGATATCACGGCACCCACTTTGGTGGTACGTCGGCGCAGGGGCTCCCACTGAATCGTGAAGGCTGGGGTGCTCTGGTGGGCGACGTGATCAACGTCCCCGGCGGCGACATCGAGGCGATGGCGAGGGCATTCGCCGACAACGAAGGTCGGGTGGCTGCCGTCGTCGCCGAACCGTTGCAGGGCGCCGGTGGCGTTTTTGCGCCACCTGAGGGATATCTGTCTGGGCTCCGGCGATTGTGCGACGCGCACGGTGCCTACTTGATCATGGACGAGGTAATTTGTGGATTTGGAAGGCTCGGCACGTGGTTTGGGTCACAGTTCTACGGAGTCAAACCCGACATGATCACGTTCGCCAAGGCAGTGACCTCGGGTTACATTCCGCTGGGTGGGGTCATATGTGGGCCAGAAGTCACTGCGGCACTGGAAGCGAATGAGGGGTTCGTGTTGCGCCATGGATACACGTACTCGGGCCACCCTGTGGCGGCGAGAGCCGGGTTGACGGCGCTGGCCATCCAAGAGGAAGAGGATCTGCTCGGTCGTGTCCCGGTGATCGGTGACCGGCTCTCGACAGGTCTGAAGGCCCTGCACGCCGATGGTCTGGTGACCGACGTGCGGGGAGCCGGAGCGGTATGGGGGGTTGGCCTCGACAATCACGTCAATGCGGTGGATGTCCGTGATGCTGCCCTCGACCGGGGAGTGATCGTTCGACCGTTGCCCGGCAACTCGATCTCCTTCTGTCCTCCTTTGGTGATCTCCGACAACCAGGTCGACACCATCGTTGATGTGATGGCGGCAGTACTCCGATGAGCAGGCCGGACGCTCGATGTTGATCGTCCGAGATCTCCGAGTTGAGGTTGGGCCGCGCGTCCTTCTGAGTGGCGCCAATTTTGCCGTACAGGCCGGTGACAAGGTGGGTCTCGTCGGGCGGAACGGTGCAGGAAAGACCACCTTGATGCGTACGCTTGTTGGCTATACACACCCCGCGGCCGGAACCGTTCTCAGATCGGGCAACCTCGGCTATTTCAGCCAGGAAGCCGTTCTACCGGACCTGGAACGGCCGGATATGACGGCCCTCGAACGGATTCTTGCTGCGCGTGAGATTGGCGCAATGTTGCGCAAGATCGAAGAGACCCGTCGGAAGATCGAACGTCTCGACGGTGAAGCCCGGGACAGAGCCATCGAGCGTTTTGCACGGCTCCAAGACGAGTTCGACGCCAAGGGTGGGTTTGTCGCCGAGGCTGAGGCCAAAAGCACCGCGGCCAATCTAGGCATTGACAACGAGGAGTTGGCGCAGCCGGTTGCCACTTTGTCGGGTGGCCAGCGGAGACGAGTCGAGCTGGCGAGAATTCTCTTCTCGGACGCGGAAACGATGGTTCTCGACGAGCCAACCAACCACCTCGACCTGGATGCGAAAGCCTGGCTGGTCTCCTATTTGAAGGACTACAGGGGTGCCTTGCTGGTCGTCTCTCACGACCTTCCGCTCCTGGACGAAGCGATCACGTCGGTTCTTGCCCTCGAGCATGGCGAGATCGACGACTACCGAGGCAACTACTCCCATTATCTGGTCGAGCGCGAACGCCGCCGTGAACAGCGAGAAAAAGAGCGAAAACACCAGGACGTGAAGATCGCCCAACTCGAGCAGAACATCCGACGGTTCAAGGGCTCCACCGAAAAGATGGCGAAAAAGGCGCGGGCGATGGAAACGCGGGTCGAACGGATCAAAAAAGACTTGGTTGACGTTCAGACCCGTGGCAAGAACGTGAAAGTCCGCTTCCCTCAACCAGAAGCATCCGGTCGGACACCGCTCAAGGCGTTCGGTCTGGCAAAGACCTTTGGAGATAACGTCGTCTTTGTCGACGTTGACGTAGACCTAGATCGCGATGAGCGGATGATGATCATGGGTCTCAACGGGGCAGGGAAGACAACCCTCTTGCGAATTCTGGCCGGCGTCGAAAGCGCAGATCTGGGTGAGGTACAGGTCGGGCACAACGCCAAACTCGGCTACTACGCCCAGGAACACGAACAAATCAAGTCAGGCAAGACGGTGTTGCAGCACATGAACGACGTGTCAGGGCTGCCGGAACTCCAGCTTCGCACGCTGCTGGGCCATTTCCTGCTTGCCGACAAGATCGAGCAGGACGCGGGAACACTATCTGGTGGGGAGAAGACGAAATTGGCGATCGCGATGTTGATGACGTCTCGACCGAACGTGCTCCTGCTGGATGAACCGACCAACAACCTCGACCCCCAGGCAAAGGAGGCCCTGCTGACGGCTCTCCATCAGTACCAGGGAACCATGATCCTCGTGAGCCACGACACGGACTTCGTTGCCCGGTTGCGGCCCCACAGGGCGATCATGATGCCTGAGGGGTCCGTGCACTTCTTCGATGAATCGATGCTCGACCTGGTCGCGATGGCCTGATCGGGAACATTGACCTCGGACGTTGCGTCAAATTGACATGAGATACTTCACCGTCCTGGTTGTCTTCCTTTCGTCATGCGCCCTGCCCCAATCGTCAGGCCCGATCCTCGTTGATCCGGTGCCAGATTCCCTTCCGCCGGCGAGTGGTCCTGTCTTTGACAATCCTGTCCCCGATGGATGGTTCGCCAACCCCTGGACTCCTACTTCTTTGGAGCTGTTGGTGGCCGAGAGCTTTCCCCTGCAAATCCGCCTGCATGTTGTAGGTGAGCTTCCAGACCCGTGCCATCAGGCGCACTGGACGGTTGTCGACGACGGGGTGACGTTGGACGTGGAATTGGTGGTTGCCGGGAACCCGGCGGCCAACTGTATCCAGGTGACCCAGCCGGTCGATTTCTTCATCGACCTCGGCTCCTGGACCGAATCGAGAAACGTCCTCGTCAACGGAGTAGATGTGGGCGCGTTCTGATCGTTCCTTAGGCTGTGCGCCCCGTATTCGGGGCGAGTTGCCGAAAGTTCGGGTCGGGAGCGGCCAAAGTCAGGTCCGGTGGGTGAAAGGCGTTGTTTCTATCGCCATCCTCATCGATCGAGCCCTGGTAGCGGGGTCAGGAGCCTTAGGTTGTGCGCCCCGTATTCGGGGCGAGTTGTCGAAAGTTCGGGGGGTGGGTTCGGGCGTGGGGTTCGGGTTACGCTGGCGAGATGGCCGACGAAATGACTCGATGGGTGGCATCCAGCCTCGCTCGGGTGGCCGATCCGGCCAAGGCTTCAAAGATGGCGGCCTACATGAAAACGGATATGCCGTTTTACGGCGTCTCGTCACCATTGCGCAAGCCGATACTGCGCGAGTTGTGTCAGCGGTTCGAGCCAGGATCAGAATCCGAATACCGATCACGCACCAACGCTCTTTGGATGTTGGGCCACCGTGAGGAAAAGTACCTCGCCCTCGGTTACGCGGATCGCTTCAAACGGTTCAAGACGGTGGCCCAGACCGATCTCTACGAGAAGTTGATCAGAGAGGGTGCGTGGTGGGATTTCGTCGATGACATTGCATCTCACCTCGTAGGCGACGTCGTCCTCACCAACCGGGTAGCCATGCGGCCGACCCTGGAGCGATGGATCGAAGACGACGATCTGTGGGTCCGCAGAACGGCCATCCTCTGCCAGCTCGGTCATAAGGGCGAGACCGATGCAGCGATGCTCTTCGATTTCTGCCTACGGCGAGCCCACGAGCGAGAGTTCTTCATCAGGAAGGCAATCGGCTGGGCGCTCCGCCAATATGCCCACACCAACCCGGACGCGATCCGTGGTTTTGTGGACGACCACCGAGACCGCCTCTCGGGCTTGAGCATACGGGAGGCGACAAAACACCTCTGAATTCAATCGACCGTCCAGGACCCCTGGGAGGTGAGAAGTGCGGCGAGATCACCGGCGCCGCGCTTTGCCTGGGCATCGGCCATCTGCCGCATCATCGTTTGTTCGTAGGTTGGCCGCTTAACCGATCGGAAGACACCCAACGGTGTAGGCCCGTATGGACCATGCGACAACCGGCTCAGGGCGAACGCGATCGAGGCGTCTGCCTTGGTCGGGTCATGGACCATGATCTCGCTATCGGCGACCGTGTTCCGGTCAACGATGGTTGCCGACCCGTTCCTCATCACCACGGCTTTCGATCCGCCCTCGCCAAAGATGATCTTCTCTCCGGCGATGAGGTCGACCCGGTTGTGCACCCGCTCTTCCTTACCTGTCAACTGAACGAACGCCTTGTCGTTGAACACGTTGCAGTTCTGGTAGATCTCGATGAAGGCGGACCCCTGGTGGGCGTGGGCCTGCTCGAGGATTCCCTGGGTGTGAGTCCTGTCCATGTCGATGGTTCTGGCAACAAACGTTGCTTCCGCTCCGATCGCCAGGCTCGTCGGATTGAACGGATAGTCGATCGATCCCAAAGGAGTCGACTTGGTTGCTTTGCCTACCTCTGAGGTAGGTGAGTATTGACCTTTGGTCAGGCCATAGATCTGGTTGTTGAACAGCAGGATTTTCAGATTCATGTTCCTGCGAAGGGAATGGATCAAATGGTTCCCACCGATCGACAATGCGTCTCCGTCACCTGTGACAACCCACACGGCGAGATCGGGGCGTGAGGCCGAGAGGCCACTGGCGATTGCGGGGGCCCGTCCGTGGATGGAGTGCATCCCGTATGTATTCATGTAGTACGGGAAACGGGAGGAACAGCCGATTCCGGAGATGAAGACGATCTTCTCTCGCTCTACACCCATGCCGGCCATGAACTGTTGCACGGCGGCGAGGATCGTGTAGTCACCACAGCCGGGGCACCAACGGACTTCCTGATCCGTTTGGAAATCGGAACGTGTGTATGTCGTCATGATCCCAACATCTCCATGATTTTGTCTTCGATCTCACTCACCTGGAACGGTTGTCCTGCGATCTTGTTCAAACCTTCGGCCGGCGTGAGGAACTCGGCGCGAATGAGCATGCGGAGTTGCCCGCTGTTCAGTTCCGGAACGAGCACCTTCGGGAATCGTCTGAGGACATCGCCGAGGTTGGCAGGGAACGGATTGAGATATCTGAGATGGGCGGTGGCCACTTTGAGATCGCGACGGCGAACCTTGTCCGCTGCCGACCGAATCGAGCCGGCGGTCGATCCCCAACCGAGTACCAGAATCTCGGCGTCACCGTCGCCTGCAACCTGGAGCTCGGGGATGTCGTTCTCGATGTTCTTGACCTTCCACGCTCTCGAGTCGGTCATCAGCTGGTGGTTTGCGGGCGTGTAGGAGACGTTGCCGCTTACCGCTTCCTTCTCCAACCCTCCGATCCTGTGTTCCAAGCCGGGCGTCCCAGGGATCGCCCACGGTCGAGCGAACGTCTCGACGTTCCGCATGTACGGGAGGTATGAGCCATCGGGCGCATTCGGAGCGGTGGCGAATGGCACGGAGATGTCGGGTATGTCGTCGACATTCGGGAGCTTCCATGGCTCGGTCCCATTGGCGATGACGTTGTCCGAGAGGAGTATCACCGGTGTCATGTATTTGAGGGCGATGCGGGCGGCCTCGATCGCCACGTCGAACGCATCGGACGGCGCCGAAGCGGCAATGACCGGGAGCGGTGACTCACCGTGGCGGCCGAAGAGGGAAAACAGCAGATCGGACTGTTCTACCTTGGTCGGAAGCCCGGTGGATGGTCCACCTCGCTGCACGTTGATGACGATAAGTGGTAGCTCTGTCATGAAGGCAAGCGAGATTGCCTCGCTCTTGAGCGCAATCCCTGGGCCAGACGAACCCGTAGCCGCAAGGCTGCCGCCGAACGCTGCACCAATTGCGGCGCCAACACCGGCGATTTCGTCCTCGGCCTGAAAGGTCCTCACGCCGAAGTTCTTGTGCCGGCTCAGTTCGTGAAGGATGTCCGAGGCGGGAGTTATCGGGTACGTGCCGTAGAACAGTGGCAGCTTCGCCGCCTGCGAAGCCGCAATCAATCCCCAAGCCAGAGCTGTGTTGCCGGTGACGTTGGTGTATGTCCCTGGTGAGAGTTTGGCCGGTTTGACGGTGATGGTGGTCCGGGTCGCCTCCGTGACTTCGCCAAACGTGTGGCCCGCGCGAAAAGCGGCGAGGTTGGCGGCGGCCACCTCCGGCTTCTTTCCAAACTTGGCGTTCACCCAATCGACCGTCGGCTCGGTGGGACGATGGAACATCCATGCGAGCAACCCGAGGGCTACGAAGTTCTTGGACCGCAGCACGTCGCGCCCGGTCACCCCGGTCTCTTTGACGGCCTCTTTGGTGAGGGTGTCCATCGGGACCTGAATCATCCTGAAGCCGTCGAGCGATCCGTCTTCGAGGGGGCTGACTTCATAACCGGCCTTGGCCAGGTTGCGCTCGTCAAAGGCCTCGTGGTTGACGATCAGGGTTCCCCCCTGGCGGAGATCGGAGACGTTGGCCTTGAGGCCGGCAGGGTTCATTGCCACCAGGCAGTCAGGCTCATCTCCGGCGGTGAGAATGTCGAAATCCGCGATCTGAACCTGAAAGGAGCTCACTCCCGGCAGCGTGCCCGCCGGGGCGCGAATTTCTGCAGGGAAGTTCGGGAACGTGGCGAGGTCGTTTCCGAATGCAGCGGACGCGTCGGTGAACCGCGCTCCGGCCAACTGCATTCCATCGCCTGAGTCGCCTGCCAACCGAATCACGACGCTGTCGAGAATCACTGTTTCGGGCGGCGCGTCGAGGGTGGCGGTCTTTTCGGTCATTTCAGTTCTGCTCCAGATTGGTTTGGTTGTGGGCGAACCGGCTGGAGGGGATGTCGGACCGCCGACCGGAAATTGTAGGCGTTTGGTGGAGTTCTACCACGGTCTTTGGAACACCCCGACTCCTTCGAGGGTCGCGGCGACCTCCAACAGGCGGTGCTCTTGCCACCAAGGGGCGATGAGCTGGAGCCCAGGAGGCGGCACCATCGGCGAAGGAAGCGGGCCGACCAGGGCGGGACACCCCATAATGTTGACCAGGGCCGAGAAACAACGAAGCGGCTCCCGATAATGGATGTCACCCTCTGGTGTTGTGATCATGTCGACGCCAATTGTTTTCTGGGTCGCACCTGTCGCAGGCGTGGCGATGAAGTCCACCTGTCCGAACGCCAAGGCCGTTCTCTGGCGGATGATGGCGCGCCATTCCATGGCCAGGACCAGGTCGTCGGCCGTAAAAGCTTCCACCGCTTCGAGACGTTGGTCTATGTCGGGACCGTATGGTTTTCCTTCCGCACGCCATTTTCGATGAACGGCAGCAGTTTCGACGAACTGCTCCGACATACGCCCTTCGGGAGTGAGGCGTTCGTCGCGGATCTCGATGATCTCGGCGCCGAGGCCGGCCAGCCGACCCATCGCCGTGGCAAATGTCGATGCCACTTCTTCGACGACGGGCGCCCGGTCGACCCACTCCACGGGGACACCGATTCGTATTCCGCGCAGGTCGGGGCGAGCGCCACTGCCGGCGACGACTGGGTGGGGAACCGACCACGGATCGCTGTTCGAAAAACCGGCGATTGCGGTGTAGCCGAGAACTAGATCGGAGACGGTTCCTGCTATTGGACCGACGGTGTCGAGCGAAGCCGCCAGTGGGAACACGCCGCTGAGGGGGACTCGACCATGGGTGACCTTGAGGCCGAATGCTCCAACGAGGGTCGCGGGGACCCGAACGGAACCCCCGGTGTCGGTCCCTATCGCTATCGGTACTTGTCCGGCGGCAACCGCTGCCGCCGATCCGCCGGAGGATCCACCGGGGCTGAGCCGTTCGTCGAGCGGGTTCTTGACCGGCCCGAACCAGTGGTTTTCGCTGCTGAATCCGAACGCGAACTCATGTAGCCCAGTTCTTGACACGATCACTGCTCCGGCTTGCTCCAGGCGGTCGACAACCGTGGCGTTGACCTCGGGCTCGTGGCGATAGAACGATGACCCGCATGTGGTGATTCGACCGACATGATCAAAAATGTCCTTGATCGCGATGGGTACGCCGGCGAGCGGCCCTGGGTCGCGGCCTCTGGAGACAGCATCGTCGATCGCGTCGGCTCTCTCCAGGATTTCGTCGCTCTCGATGAACGTGCAGATGTTCAATCGCTCTTGTTGGGCTCTCGTGGCGATGAGCGCTCCTGCGACGGTGTCGCGTGCCAGTCTTTCGCCTCGCCGAATCTCCGAGCTGAGAACGCCGGCTGGGATCATTTCCAGTCGACCGACCCGACATCGGGCACGATCGAGATCCAAACTTTCCCCGGCGGCACCAGCATCGTCTGGCCGGTGGAGGTCTTCAGTTCGAATGGTTCCGTGGCGGCGGTCCGCGAAAAGGTACCTTCGACCAACTCACCGCCGGAGAAGACGATCGCTCTCCCTGTGCCAATCGTCTCTGTTGCCGGAACCGAGGATCCGGAGGACCCGGCCGGCGGGGAAGCGGTGTAGAACTTTCCTACGAGCATCACCAGAGTGTCCGCCCAGATTTGGGATGTGACTCCCTCACGGTCGATCGTCTCGGAGACCTCGTCTCCGTTGATCGTGCGAAGCCACCGTTGACCTCGCCACGTCCACGTGGCGGCGAAGTCGTTTGAAAAGGACACCGTGACCTTGGTGGCTCTTTTCGCCTCTGCGCTCATGTCTCCAAGTTCCCACAGACCAGCCGGCGGAGGCTCGTCGGGTATACCCTGATCTTCCGCGAACTCGTGGAGGAGAGCGGTGTCGGCGTAGAGATTGTGGGGAGCGAACCGGCTGCTGATCCTGAACATGCCGGGTCGCACGTCGATGAACATCGGGACCCCCACCTCCTTGATGCCTTGTCTCACCCACGCTTGCGCGCCAGACGTGAAGAAGGTCGCCTCAAGGCTTCTGATCACCTTTGCATCCGACGGCCGCCCAGACCGGACCGGCCCGAGATAATCGGTATCGGCGGTCTGGAACAGCGCCATAAAACGAGTGAGTCCGCCTTCAACTCTCAGTTCGATCACGGCGTCCGCGTACTCGAGGCCGGACTGAGGTCGTGCATCCCAATGGTTGTCGATCTTCACGGCGATGATGCGGCGTTCGGTCGCGGCCTGATCGGTCACCGGAAGACCGTTGAGAATCGACACGGGTCCGGTGTACTCGGTGGTCGTAGTCGGCGGAACCGTGGTGGAGGTGGTGCTGCTGGTGGTTGTCGTTGGTGCGGCCGTGGTCGTCGTTTCCTCGGCTTGTCCGCACGCCGAGAAGACCAGAAAAGCGGCGGCCAAGACGGCGGCCGACAAGGCGGCTGGGACGCGTCTCATCGAATGAGATCTGGAGCAGGCATCAGGAGAGCTTACGTCCTACTCACCACAAGCAAAACCGGCTGACAGGCTCTGGAGCCGGTCTCCGGACTGAATCCCGGTGAGCGACCCGATCAGGAACCCGGCTCCCGCCGTGTCGAGTGTGAATGTCGGCCCGAACAATGGATCGTCTTCGATCGAAGCAGCCACCCCATACGCCCCGATGATGTCATCAACCGTGGAGCCCTGACCGATACCCTCCGCCGTGTTCGACGGGATGAGCGATTCGCCGAGAAAAGACGAGTCGGCGTAGTGGGCGATGTGGCGCACCCCGGCCGGGGCCCAGTCGCTCGGTCCATCCGTGAGGAATATTTGGAGTGATCCCCATCGCACGAAACGAACCTCCGTTCCGATGCAAACCCCGTACGCCTCGGCTTGATTGACCCAACCGGTGTCTTCGTCGGGGGAGCCAAGCAGCTCACCGAGCGTGAGGATCGCGAGTTCTGCATCGTCGCCAAAGGTCAGCTCTCCCAAACCGTCTGGTCGCAGCACGAGGTTGGGTGGTTCTGTGGTTGTTGTGGTTTCTTCCGCGACCGTTGTCGACGGGGCATTCGTCGTGGCCACGACCGTGGTTGGGCCTGCGGTGGTTGGTGTGGGGGCCGTCGTGGAGGCCGCCAGGCGCGGAACCGTGGACGTCGGTGAAGATCCCGAGCCGGAGGAAGCGACAACAACAATGATCGCGACAACGAAGGCCAGTCCAACCAGCGCCGCCAACATGGCTCGTTGCCACGGCTCCATTTGGTCGATCTGGTGGCGAAGGCGATCCATCAGCGGGAGGCGAGGCGGGCCGTGGGGACCGGGCAGTCGGCGATGGTCTCGCCGTCACAACATTCGCCCTGGTTGAGTCCGAACATCTGGCATGACCCGTCGAGGCACGCTGCATGTCCATGGACGTAACCGAGAGCCCTGCGGCACCACGCGCATGTCATCAGGACAAACTAGTCGAGATGATCACCAACGCTCGGAACGTTGGGAAAAACGCTGCGCAGCCTCCACCACGGTCTTTCCCACCCGTTCCAGAGCCGCACCGTTGGGAAAGCGGTAGGTGGGACCGTGCATGTGAATGGCGCCCAAAATCCGGCCCTTCTGATCGAAAACGGGAGCCGCCAGCGAGCTGATGCCTTCCGCGAACTCCTCATCGACCCAGAAATACCCGTGCTCTCGAACGAAATCGAGCCGCGAAAGGATCTTGTTTTGGTCTACAACGGTCTTGGACGTGTAGCTCTCGAGTGATCGGGAGAGGTACCGCTTCACCTCCTCCTTCGGCCAGTAGGCCATCATGCACAACCCGGAGGGCCCAACGTGCATCGGGGCGATTAGACCCGTGTAATCGCGCACCTGGACCGGGTTGGGTCCTTCGACCTGGGCCAGAAAATGGACTGTGTATCCCACCGGCACCGAGAACCCAGACGCTTCTCCCAGGTCATGGGCCAACCGCATGAGATGTGGCCGCACCGCCACCGTGAGCGTTGAGGATCCATCGAGTGAGCCCGCCAGTTCGCCAAGGCCAATCCCGATGCGGTAGTCGGACGAGTCTTCGACTCGTTCTACTGCGCCGACACTTTCGAGAGTGGACAGCATTCGGGCCACCGTGGACTTTGGGAGCGAAACCTGACCGGCAATTTCGGAAACTCCGGACGGACCGACGGCCAGAGCCCTGAGGATGTGGAAGGCTCTTTCAATTGACTGAACGTTCGGCATCAGGCCTCATTGTTCCATATCGTGGAACGTTCTACGAACCGGACTGCTGAAACCACTCCACGGTGTCTTCGATCTGATTGAACGTGAAAATGTGGAACCCGGCCACACCCAAATCCGCATCGATGGCGGCGACGTCCCGGACGATCTGCTCCGGCGTGAAATGACCCGGTCGGATCAGTTTTCCCATCGCCTTGCGGTTTTTTGCCAGGTACCTGAGGGAGGCACCTACCCCGATCCGAGCGCCAATCGTCATCAGCTTGGTCGAATCAGATGCACCCGGGATACCGACGAATACCGGGAGGGTTATGCCCGCCGAGCGAATGGTTGTGATCCACCGTTCGATTGCTTTCACGTCAAAACACATTTGTGTTGCGACGTAGCCGGCATGGGGGGCCTTTTCGATGAGCGCTTTCATCAGGGCGTCCGGGGAGATGCTCGGGTGACCTTCTGGGTAACCGGTGATCCCAAGCTCTTGAAACGGATGCTCGAAACCTCCCAAGGCCGAGATCAGGGCGGCGGCGTCGAAAAAGTCGCCAGGGTCATCGGCGTCGCCCCCGACGATGAAGGCTCGACGCAGCCCGGCCCGGCCGAGGCGAGTGACGATTTCCTCCAACTCCGATTCTGTCTTGGTGAGGCGAGCCGAGAGGTGCGGAATGACCTCGTAGTCGTGTCGCGCCATGTGCTCGGCCAACTCGACGGTCGCCAGCATTCCCTTGGCAGGAGAAGCGGTCACCGAGACGGTCACACCCGCCGGTAGACCCAGCGCCTTTTCTGCGGTGTTCTTCATCGGGATTATCTCGAATATGGAAGCCGCCAAGAGCAATCTCGACCTGGCGGCGTCCCGCGAGTGGCTCATACGTCGGAGTCAGGAAATGAGGCGCGGCGTTGGTCGATCCATTCGCGGATCTCGGCATCCTTGGCTTCATCGAGTGGGGGTGCCTCATATGAGGCCAGCATTCGTTTCCAGGTCACGTTCGCCCTGGCCACCGAATCGAGGGCGCCTTCCATCTCCCACTGTTCGAAGCTGTTGTTGTCGGCCTGCTGTGACGTCCAGAAGGCCGATTCGAAGTTGGCAAGGGTATGAGGAGTACCGAGAAAGTGCTGGCCCGGTCCATTGTCGAGCATGGATTGGATCGCCTGGCCGTTGTCGCTCAGATCGACACCCGCTATCAGCTTTTCCGCCATCGACGCCATGTCCGCATCCAGGATGAACTTTTCGTAGCCCATCGTGAGACCGCCTTCGAGCCACCCGGCGGCGTGGAGCACGAAGTTGACCCCAGCCTGCATCGTGCTCATGAAGGAAACCGCACTCTCATAGGCGGCCTGGTAATCGGGCGTCTTCGAAGCGGTGAAGTTCCCTCCGCTGCGAAACGGAACACCAAGGCGCCGGGCGAGCGCAGCCACCGTGAACAGAACCAGCGTCGGCTCGGGCGTCCCGAACGTCGGCGCCCCGGACTGCATCGACATCGAAGACGCAAAGGAACCAAAAACTACAGGGGAGCCTGGCTTGACGATCTGGCAGAAGGCCATGGCGGCCATCGCCTCTGCCAAGGTCTGGGTTGCGGCGCCGGCCACCGTCACGGGAGCCATAGCGCCCGCCAAGATGAACGGTGTGATCAACGCAGCTTGGTTGTTCTCGACGTAGGTCTTGGCCGAGCCGAGCATGGCGAAGTCCCATGACATCGGAGAGTTTGCGTTTGATAGAGACACCATGACCGTGTTGTTTTCGAGGAACTCTTCACCGAACAGAATCTTGGCGATGTCGACGCTGTCCTTGGCTCTGCTGGGATGCGTGACCGAACCCATGAATGCCTTGTCCGAGTACTTGATATGGCTGTAGACCATCTCGAAATGGCGCTTGTTGACAGGTAGGTCGACGGGTTCACAGACGGTGCCTCCCGACATGTGCATCGACGGGGTCATATACGCCAGTTTCACGAAGTTCTGGAAGTCCTCAATCGTCGCGTAGCGCCTCCCCGAATCGAGATCGCGTACAAACGGAGAGCCATACGCGGGGAGAAAAACCATGTGGGGGTCGCCGATGAGGACTGACTTCTCGGGGTTGCGCGCGTGCACTCGAAAACTACTGGGGGCAGTTGCGGTGATCAATGAACGACACATGCCAATCGGAAAGCGGACCCGCGTTCCGTCGACTTCGGCCCCGGCACCGGCGAAGATTTCCAACGCTTCCGGATAGTTGGCGATCTCGATTCCCACCTCGGCAAGCAACCGATCGGCGTTGTGCTCGATCAGTTCCAATCCCTCTTCGCTCAGTACCTCGACTGGTGCCAGGCGGCGAGTGAGGTACGGGATCGACTCGATCGCCTTGGCTGTCCGTGCCGCCTGGCGGGCAACCCGCCCGCGACGTCCTTCACTCATTGTTATTCCTCTCTGGGCGTCGACGGTTGCGCCGACCGGTTTCTTCGCCGACGGTGGGTGGTGGAAGCACAACATGCATCCCCAGCCGAGCGTATGGGTCGGTTCGATGTGGCAGGCTCATTGCCGCAACAAAGTGTTCTTGGAATGCCGGCTCCGTTGCCGTTTCGACCTTCTCGATGGAACGGGCGACCTCCTCTATCTCACGCCGGGACTCTCCTGACAACAGGGCCATCATCGCTCCCATCCCCGCGGCGTTCCCGGCGGCGCTCACGTCAGAAGGATCGCTGTCGGGCACCATTCCCAAAACGAGCGCGTGGACAGGATCGATGTGTGTGCCAAAGGCGCCTGCGAGCCGGATCGATCCAACCGAGTCGACTCCAAGACGATCCATCAGAAGCCGGCATCCGGCATAAAGCGCGGCCTTTGCCAGCTGTATCGATCGCACGTCGTTCTGGGTGATCTCGATAACAGGGTCGTCCCACAGACGGAAAGAGTATGTGCGGTCGTTGGGCCGTATCCTCCCGGAAGGCGATTGGGAGGCGATCACTCCCTCGGCGCTGATCAGACCTGCCAGGAACATCTCAGCCACCACCTCGATGATGCCTGAACCGCAGATACCGGTTACTCCGGTCTTGTCGATTTCTTCTGCGAATCCGGGTTCGTCCGACCAGAGTTCTGACCCGATCACACGAAACCTCGGCTCGTGTGTGACTCGGTCGATCCTGACCCTTTCGATCGCGCCTGGCGCCGCCCGCTGTCCCGACGAAATCGCTGCCCCTTCAAACGCAGGGCCCGTGGGCGAAGATGCGGCCAACAGCCCTTCGCTGTTTCCCAACACGATCTCGGCATTGGTGCCGACGTCGACCACGAGGGTCAGGGTCTCGGTCCGGTGTGGTCCTTCTGACAAGACGGCGGCGGCGGCATCGGCACCAACGTGGCCTGCGATGCAGGGAAGGGTGTACACGTGGGCACCTGGATTCACGTCGAGCTCGAGCCGTTTGGCCGGAGTATTGAGAGCGGCGGTCGTGGCGAGGGCGAAGGGGGCGGTCCCCAGTTCGATCGGGTTGATGCCAAGGACCAGGTGATGCATGATCGGGTTGCCGACCACGACGAGGTCGAGGATGTCGCTGCGTTCGATTGCGGCTTCAAGGCAGAGTTCGCCGATCAACCCGTCGAGGGCCTGGCGAACGACGGAGGTCAACTGTTGCTCGCCGCCAGGGTTCATCATGATGTACGAGACTCGGCTCATCAGATCTTCGCCGAATCCGATTTGTGGGTTCATCCGGCCGGCGGAGGCCACGACTGCACCGGTTGCGAGATTGCACAAATGGCCGGCGATGGTGGTCGAACCGACATCGAACGCCACGCCGAATATGGTGTCCTTGAACCCGGCAAATAGCGCGATGAGTTCGCTTTCATTCCGGATTGCGGCGGTGACAGCCCATTTGCCCAGCCGTAGGGTCTGCTGCAGGGTCGCGAGCAAGGACACATCTACTTCGATGTTCGGCAGGTCCCACTGAGCCTCGAGAGCTTCGATCAGTCGTTCGAGGTCGCCGGTGGGGCTCGACAAGTCCGGTTCGGTGACTGTCACATAGTGGAGTTTGATCACAGGATCGACACTCAGTGCAGCAACCTCCGCTCGCTTGCGAATCACCTGCTTGTGCACTTGGCTCTCTGGCGGGATATCGATGACAACGTCGTGGAGCGCCCTTGCGGAGCACCCCAGCCTGTGGCCGGGCGAAAGCGGCCTCCGTCCCCGGTAGTCGAGCTCGGTTGAACCAGGCGGACTCAGGGCGTCGGGTCGGGAGGTGATGCCAGGCTGGGAGCCGACCTGCACCTGGCATCTCCCACAGATCCCCCGCCCGCCGCAGATCGTGTCGAGGTCGACGCCGAGAGCTCGCGCCGCATCCAGGATCGCGGTTCCCTCAGGAAACCGTCCCCTCCTGCCAGAGGGCGTGAATGCGACGTCGACGTCGGTCAAATCGAATTCATCCCCGTCGTCTGTTCTCACGGCGTCGCCCACCGTCGGTTCCCTCCGGGACAGGCGTGCGATGAGCTTTGATCCAGCGTTCGCAGTTCGGGTCGTGTCCCGCCAGGACATCGGCAGCCATGATCGAGTTCATGATTTCCTGTTCGAGCGGATTGGTGATCGAGGACGTCATCCCGGCTGCGATCGCCATCGCCAGAAAGGCGCTGTTGATACCGGCCCGATTGGGAAGCCCAAAACTGACGTTTGACGCCCCACATGTGGTGTTGACCTTGAGCTCATCCCGAAGCCGCCCCACCAGGCGAAAGACTTGCTGACCGGCGGTCCTCATAGCTCCAATCGGCATGACAAGAGGGTCGACCACGATGTCCTCGGGAGGGATGCCGTGGTCGGCGGCGCGGTTGACGATCTTGCGTGCAACTTCGAATCGGACGTCCGGATCCTCGGAGATGCCTGTTTCGTCGTTGCTGATGGCGACAACGGCGGCTCCGTACTTGGCGACCAACGGCAGCACCGTTTCGAGCCGGTCGTCCTCGCCCGTTACCGAGTTCACCAGGGCCTTCCCTTGATAAACGCTCAAACCGGACTCGAGCGCGGCAACGATCGAGCTGTCGATCGAAAGGGGTACGTCCACCAGCTTCTGGACAAGTTGGACGGTTTGGGCAAGGATCGCCGGCTCGTCGGCGAGCGGAATCCCGGCGTTGACATCTAGCATGTGGGCACCGGCGGCAACCTGAGCAAGCGCGTCAGCCTCGACACGACTGAAATCCCCGTTCTTCATCTCCTCCGCCAGCATTTTTCGGCCAGTGGGATTGATTCGTTCCCCGATGATCACGAAGGGACGGTCGAAGCCGATCACAACTTCTTTGGTCGGTGAACTGATGTACGTATCGGTCATGGTGTCAAGGGATCCTTGTCTTTGGCTACCCCGCCGTGGTCGGCGAGTTGTTGGAGGACGTCTGAGGTGTAGGCCGCCTCGAGGCGGTCGCTTTCGGCGGCGACCTCGGCAGCGAGATCGTCAGAGCACGGGCAAGACTCGCGTCGCCACGCTTCGAGATATTCATCGGTGCCAAAAAGACCGGCGTTCATGGCAGCGCGATCAATCGCGACCTGGAAGCGTGGGCTCAATTCGCGCTTCTCGGCGGTCCGGCCCGCTTTGGCGGTGACCTGGGCCGGGATATCGCGCCACCAGATGGTGGTCAACTGCGCTGTCATGGGAACCTCCTCAGCATGCTGGAACATTGACGGCCAGTCCGCCGAGGCTCGTCTCTTTGTATTTTGAATCCATGTCGACGCCGGTTTGCCGCATGGTTTCGATGGCGACATCGAGTGAAACCATGTGTTCTCCGGTCCCTCGCAGGGCAAGCGAACTGGCGGCGATCGCCTTGATTGCGCCTATGGCGTTGCGCTCTATGCAAGGTATCTGTACCAGCCCACCGACCGGATCACAGGTCAGGCCCAGGTTGTGCTCCAATGCGATCTCGGCCGCATTCTCTACCTGCGGAGGTGATCCCCCCAGTGCGGCGGTGAGACCGGCGGCAGCCATGGCACAGGCAGAACCAACCTCGCCCTGGCATCCGAGTTCTGCTCCGGAGATTCCGGCATTGGCCTTGAGGAGTGACCCGATGGCGCCCGCGGTCAGCAAGAAGACCTGCTCAGGCGCCGGCACCGGCGAATGGCAAAAGTCCTTCATGAACCTGAGGGCCGCCGGCACGATACCTGCTGCCCCGTTCGTGGGGGCGGTGACGATTCTGTGCGCCGCCGCGTTCTCCTCGTTCACGGCGGTGGCATAGACCCCGGCCCAGTCGCTTGGTGTGGTCGGGGGAAGGCTCCTCACTGCGGAGTGTTCCGCCAGGTCGAGCCCCAGATCACGAGCTCGCCGTTTGACCTTCAGCTCGCCCGGCAGCACCCCGGTGGTTCGCATGCCGCGGTCGATCGAATCAAACATGACCGAGATCAGAACTCTCAGCCGGTTGTCGATCTCGTCGGGTTCAAGCCAGGCCAGTTCGTTGGCGCGTGCCACCTCGGCGATGGTGTGGCCGGTGGTGGCGCAGATTGCGAGGAGATCGGCCCCCGTTTTGTAGTCGAAAGGGAAATCGATTTGGGCTGCGTTGGTCTCGGCCGCCCCGTGCTCCTGAATGAACCCCCCTCCAATACTGGCGAATGTCCGATCGGACAACAGACCTCCGTCGTGGTCGGTTGCTCTGAGCCTGATCACGTTGGCGTGGAAGGGGTGAATCGCCTTGATCCGCTCGATCGAGAGTCGGGTCATCGAACCGTCGGGGAGGTATACCTCTGAGCCTGCGATTGGTGACGTCGCGGCCATTACCTCGATCGGAACCGTGGCGGGGTGATGGCCGGCCATGCCCAGCACCACGGCTTTGTCGGTTCCGTGGCCGATCCCGGTGAGGGCGAGAGACCCGTGTAGCTCGACTGATATTGAGGCGATCTGGTCGGAGTCGAGTTCTGAGACGAAACGGGACGCCGCCACCATCGGCCCCATGGTGTGGGAACTCGACGGGCCGATCCCAACCTTGAACAGATCAAAGACCGAGGTGTAGCTCACGTGATGCTGCCCAGGATCGACGGTTCCAACAAACCCAGACCCACGCTGCGGTGTTCAAAGGAGAGGCCGAGCCGGCGCGCGGCCGATCGCGCTTCTTCGAGTAAGGCGGGGTCGTCGACCTGGCTCAGATAGACCACGCGCCGGTAGTTGGCGAAGATCGTTTGTCTGATCAGTTCGCGTTCGAGGCCCAGACCCTCCCAAACCAATCGCTGAAAGTGTCTGGCCAGATAATCCGTCAGATAAAAAGTGCCCAGCTCCTCTTCCTGCAGCTGATCGAAGAGGTCGGTTCCGGCAAAAAACTCATAACAGTGTGAACCGGGGAGCCGCTCGATTTTGTACCGGGCGAGGGCAGCGTCGAGTAGGCCGCCCGTTCCACAATCGGCGTAACCAACAAAAATCCGGTCGTAGTGCGGGAGTGCGCGTTCTATTCGCTCTACCACCGCAGCAGGAATTTTCTCTGGACGGTTGTGCAACAGGCCGGGCAGGCATTCGATCTCGATCTGGTCGAGTCCGTTGCGACGGACCACGTCGAGCAGTTCTCGTGCGATCGCTCCGCAGCCGATCACCAGGACTCGGGGTCCGGCCGCGTCCAACTCAGTCCTCACCTGATGCCAGCCGCCGGGCGAGGACGAGTGCCTCGGCGGTCTCGGCTGCGACCGCGGCGTCGCGACAGTAGGCGTCGGCTCCGATCGCCTTTCCGAACTCCTCGTTGAGGGGTGCTCCGCCGACGAGCACGATGTACTTGTCGCGCAACTGGCGTTCCTTCAGCGCATCGATCACAACCTTCATGTACGGCATGGTGGTTGTTAGGAGGGCCGACATTCCGAGGATCTCTGGTTTGTGCTCTTCGAGCGCGGCCAGGAACTCGTCTGCGTCGGTGTTGATCCCGAGGTCGATGACCTCGAATCCTGCACCCTCGAGCATCATTCCGACGAGGTTCTTGCCGATGTCGTGGATGTCACCTTTGACGGTGCCGATTACGACCTTTCCGATCGTCTGCGCTCCGGTCTCGGCCAGTAGAGGTCTCAGCAGCGCCATTCCCGCCTTCATGGCGTTTGCGGCGAGAAGCACTTCCGGGACGAAGAGAATGCCGTCACGAAAGTCGATGCCAACGATGCGCATGCCCTCGACGAGTGCGTGATTGAGCACCCTCTGCGGGTCCCATTGGCGGTCGAGCAGGATCTGAGTGCCCTGGGCGATCTCGCTGGCGAGGCCGTCGTACAAGTCGTCGTGCATCTGCTCGACGAGTTCTTCGTCGTTGAGGGCTGACAGATCGAGTTCGTCGTCGCTCATCGGTGCTCCTGCGATCGGCCGGGAACTCGGCGGTTTCATACCGGTGAGACCGGAGTTCCACGATACGGAATTGTCTTGCTATACGGAACAATCGTAGCCAATGGCTTGTCTCGTGTCCATCGAGACGACCCGGTTTCTTGGGCTATTCGACGCCGACCGTTTCTTCGTCGGGATCGACCAAGATGCCGAAATAGCTGCCTGCGTCGGCCGGTACCGCCATCGAGGCTCTTTGCGGACGGGGCATGACCGCTCGCCGGAACAGGCGCCAAACTGCGTACGGGGCCAATAGAAGATGGGCGACCGACAACGACCACCAGAATCCGGTGGGGCCGACGGCTTCGATGGTGAAGGACGCCGCCAGCGGCCCGATGATGGAACCAGCCCCATAAAAGGCCAGCAGTGCGGCGCTCGCCGGGATCAGGAGGTGGGTCGGCACCTGGTCTTGCACATGGCTGATCCCCATCGAATACATCGGAAACGCCACGGCCGCGTAAGCGAACATCACGACCGGCATGGCGGCCGATGTCGGCGACACCAACAGACCCAGGGCGGCAAGACCTCCGGCCACGATCGTGGTTCCGAGTATGACCTTGCGTCGGGGGAACCTATCCGACAGCCACCCGAGGGGGAATTGAAGGACGAGGCCGCCGGCGAAGGCGGCTCCGATGAAAGCGCCGGTTCCGGCAAGGGTCATGCCTGCCGAAGTGGCATAGGCGGCTCCGATGGTCACGACGATCCCGTTGACGATGCCGTTGAGGACGGCCGTGGCGGTGCCGATCGGCACCAAGGATGCAATCTCGCGAAGTGGGATCGACTGTTTCTCGAAGGCATGCGGGGGCTGCGGTGCAACCGAAAGCGTCAACGGCACGACCGACAGTGAAAAAAGCACCGCCGCGATCGCGAACGGAGCCACCGTCAGCGGATTGGTCAACGGCAGGATCAGTTGGGAGAAACCAAGACCGATGTTGACCACGAGCAGGTAGGTGGCGAGCATCCTGCCCCGGATCTCGTTGGTCGAGACCGCGTTCAACCAACTTTCGGCCGCCACGTAGAGGCCGCCCATGGAGAACCCAAGGATGATTCGGAGTCCTACCCATGGTCCGATCGACACCACGGCCGAGAATGAGGCAGCGGTGGCAGCAGCAATCGAGGCCAGACCCGAGAAGACCCGAATGTGGCCGACTTTGCCCACGATCGCCGGTGTGATCAACGAACCTGGCAGGAGTCCCATGTAATACCCGGCCCCGATGAGCCCGATCGCGGTCGGGCTGAAACCTGCGAGTGATGATCGGACTCCGATCAAAGACCCGAGCAGACCCAACCCGACCATCAGGATCGCCATGGACATGAAGAGTGTCCTGGCAGCGAAAATTTGGCGGGTGGCGCTCGGCATGATCGGCCGGAACGCTACCTGAAGATGGCGGGTTCGAAGGGAGCCTTCAGAGAAGGGCGCGGACGGCTTTTTCGAAGCTCCTCACGTGGGCTGCTGCCACCGAACGTGCTCGCTCCGAATCGGCGGCGGTAATGGCATCGAGGAGGTCGGCGTGTTCTTCGACATGGGCCGATATGTCTGGAAGTCGATCTCGGAACAAGTGCCAGATCCGGGTCGATAGGTTGTGATATTGCGTAGCCGTTTCGGTCAAGAAATGGTTGCGGGCGCAGTCGTAGATCCGGCGGTGGATGACCGTATCAATCTTGATCTGGCGTCTGAATGTTGTGGCGTGAAGATCCTCTGCCAGCCGCCGCAGATCGACCCGGTCCCGCTCCGTTGCCCGCTCCGCCGCCCTGCTCGCGGCGTGGCCTTCGAGTTCTTCGCGGAGGTCGGTGATGAGGGCGAGGTCGGCAATGTCGATTGCGGAGGCGAACGTCCCGCGCCTTGGAAAGATGGTTACGAGCCTCTCGGTCTCGAGCCGATGAACGGCCTCACGCAGGGGGGTGCGCCCGACCCCGATCCGCTGCATGAGGTCGGGTTCGGCCAACGGAGCTCCTGGTGCGATCTCAAGAGTGATCAGAAGATCTCGCAGCGACTCGTAGGCCTGGTCGGCTTGGGAGCGCTCGCCTCCGTTGGTCGCACGAGAAAGGGTCGCCATGGCACATCAATCATACACGTCTGATATATTAGAACAACGAAGTTATCGGCAATTTGTGAACGAGGAGAGGACATGAGCGAGTTTCCGCCCAGCGCCAAGGTTGTGATCATCGGTGCGGGGATCGTTGGCAACTGTATGGCCGGCCACCTCGCCGAATTGGGCTGGAAGGACATGGTGCTGATCGACAAGGGTCCACTTCCCAACCCTGGCGGTTCTACGGGCCACGCCTCCAACTTCATTTTTCCAACCGACCACAACAAGGAGATGGCGATCCTCACCCTCGAGAGTCAACGCCAGTACGAGGCAGTGGGCATGAACACCTCCTGCGGTGGCATCGAGGTAGCCAGGACAGAAGAGCGGATGGAAGAACTGCGGCGCCGTATGACTTCGGCGAAGGCCTGGGGGATCGAGGCAAGTCTCTTGACGCCGGCCGAAGTCAAACAGCACGTTCCGTTCATCAATGAGGAGATCGTTGTCGGGGGCTTCTATACCCCCAGTGTCAGTGTTGTGGACTCGCTCGGATTCGGGACTTTGATGAGGGAGAAAGCGAAGGACGCAGGAGCCCTGCAGGTTTTTGCCAACACCGAGGTCCTTGACGTGGAGACCGAGGCGACCGATTTCGGTCGCCCAAAAGTGACTGCGGTGGTGACTTCTCGGGGCCGGATCGAGACGGACTATGTGGTAATAGCCTGCGGCGTATGGAGCCCTCGCATCGCCCAGATGGCCGGAGCAACCATCCCGTTGGTGCCGGCCGTCCACCAGATGGCCGATGTTGGTCCGATCGACATCCTCCAGGCAACCGGCAACGAGATCGGCTATCCGATTGTCAGAGACATGGACACTTTCATGTATGAAAGGCAGTCTGCAGGCTCGATGGAGGTGGGCAGTTATGCCCATCGGCCGATCTTTCACAAACCCGACGAGATCCCATCCAACGAGGAGGCCGCCCTCTCTCCGACCGAGATGCCGTTCACTCAGGAGGACTTCGACGAACAACTCGAAGACGCCCTCGAGTTGATGGGCGGCATCCTCGAGACGGCAGAGATTCGATACGCGATCAATGGCTTGCTCTCTCTGACGCCGGACGCCATGCCGGTACTCGGCGAAACCGTCGAGGTAGAGAATCTGTGGTCGGCGGCCGCTGTGTGGATCAAGGAGGGCCCCGGAATTGCACAGATGGTTGCCGAGTGGATGACACACGGTTATCCGCATGTCTGCGATCCACACGGATCGGACATCGCCAGGCTCTACCCGCATGAACGCTCTGAGACTCACATAGAGGCCCGTTGCGCAGAACACTTCAACAAGACTTACGGCATCGTTCACCCGCGAGAGCAGTGGGGTTCGCGACGTGGTCTCAAACGTTCTCCCTACTACGCACGCGAGGAACAACTGGGTGCGGTCTTTTACGACGCTCGCGGGTGGGAGCGCCCTCAGTGGTACACATCAAACGCGGACCTGGTTGAGCGTTACGGCGTTGCCGACAGACCGCACGAGTGGGATCGCCGTTGGTGGTCTCCAATCATCAACGCCGAACATCTCCATCTGAGGGACAAGGTCGGGATGGTCGACTTGACTGCCTTTCAGATCTACGAGGTGTCTGGCCCCGGCGTCCTCGACTACATCCAGAAGATGACCGTCAACAACTGCGATGTTGCCCCAGGCCGCTCGATCTACACGCCGGTACTGACCGAGGGGGGTGGTTTCCGTTCGGATCTGACGATCCTCCGGCTTGCCCCGAACCGATACCGCATCGTCACAGGCGCTTTTGATGGCGGCCGCGACGAATACTGGTTCAGGCTCAATCTTCCATCCGATGGCTCGGTCCAATTCGAGAACCGCAGCGCCTCACTCAGCACGATCGGAGTGTGGGGCCCCGACGCCAGGCGAGTTCTCGAAGCAGCCCTTGAAGAAGGCGATGTCTCCAATGACGGATTGCCATACGGTGGCGTTGGTGAAGTTCTCATTGCAGGCATTCCTTGCACCTTGTTCCGTATCTCCTACGTTGGTGACCTGGGCTATGAGATCTACGTCGGCATGGACTCGGCCCTGCAGGTTTGGGACGCCATCACCGATGCCGGCCAAGCCTTTGAGATCCGTCCTGTCGGAATCGGAGTCTATGGAACGACCGGTCGGGTAGAGAAGGGGTACCGGCTCATGGGGGCCGAGTTGGAGTCGGAGTATTCGCCGGTTGAGGCCGGGCTCGCCAGGTCCAAGGTCAAGAGCGCGGACTTCATCGGCAAGGCTGCGTATCTCGAGGCTAGGGCCGCGGAACCGGTGGCCACTCTGTGCACTTTGAAGATGGAATCTCACAAGAGCCAAGCCGGTATCGATCGGTTCCCGACCGGTGGGAGTGAACCGATTCTGACCACCGAAGGAGAGCGCATCCTTGACGCCAAAGGACGCGTTTCCCGCGTTACGACGGCGGGGGCGGCGCCGTCTCTCGATGCCTATCTGCTCATGGCCTACCTCCCGATGGAACATGCCGTGGAGGGAAAGGAGTTGCGCGTGATGTACATGAACGAGCTGTATCCGGTCACCGTGGCTCGGGTGGGCAGCACCCCACTGTTCGACCCTGACGACTCGCGAATGAAGGTCTGAGCGTGAAAATCCTGGTCTGTGTGAAACGGGTGCCCGCCCCTGGGGCCAGGATCAATATCACCGCCGACGGCCTTGCGGTTGATGCCGCCCATCTCGGGTTTGCGATGAGCCCGCATGAGGAGTGTGCCGTCGAGGAAGCCGTTCGAATCGTCGAGAACACCGGCGGATCGACCACGGTTCTCACACTGGGAGCCATTGAGTCCGAGGAACAGCTCAGGTATGCCGTGAGTATCGGAGTCGACGCGGCCGCACTCGTGCCAACCGATGGCGCGGATTGGGACCCTCAGAGAACGGCCGCTGGATTGATAGACGGGATCAAGGCCATCGAGGAATCCGAAGGTCCCTTCGACCTGATTCTGTTCGGAAACGAATCGGCCGATTCGGGTGGCTACCAGGTAGGAATCAGGGTGGCCTACGCCCTGGACCGACCAATCGTCAACGGCATAAAGGCAATAGACATCGTCGATGGCCGAGCGGTGGCCAGGCGCCCGACCGACGCCGGCGTCGAGGAGTATCACCTTCCGCTACCCGCTGTGTTCGGGGTGAGGGAAGGGATCAACCTTCCGCGTTATCCGACTCTCAAGGGCCGGCTCAACTCGAAAAAGGTAACTGTTGCCCAGTTGGAGACCACAGCAGAGGCCGGGGGCCAGCAATTGGTGAAACTGTTTCGTCCGGCAGAGCAGGTGTCGGAGACCGTGATCCTCGGCGAGGGCGCCGATGCGGCGACGGCCGTCGTTGATCTTCTCCAGGAAATCGGGGTGGCGTGATGCTGCTCGTCGTAGTCGAACACGACCGAGGCGTGCTGCCGGGTGCAGCCCATGAGGCTCTTACCGCCGGACGGCTCCTCGCCGGACAGCTCGGGCTGTCGATGCAGGCGATACTGATCGGCGCAGCCGCCGACGGCGCCGCCGGCGAGGCGGCCCGATTCGGGGCTGAAACGGTTCACCACGCCCATCACGATCTTCTCTCTGACTACGGCCCCGAGACCTGGGGCGACACCGTGGCACAAGCGGCGCTGGTGTTGGGGGCGGCCGTGGTGTTGGCGGTGGGAACGGATGTTGGAAACGAGGTCATTGCCCAGGCCGCAGCCCGCATGGACCAGCCTTTCGTCGCAAACTGCATTGCTGTCGGAGCCGACTGGTCCGTTGACAGGATCCGATGGGGTGGATCACTGCTCGAATCGGTTTCGCTCGATGCTGCCATTCGTCTCCTGACATTTGCCCACCATTCTGTCGAACCGGTTGAGGCGCCGGTACCGCTTGTCTCGAGCGAGTTCTCGCCGGAACTAGACCCATCTCTTGCTCGCAGCAGCATCCGGAACCGGGTGGCGGCGGAGGCGGGCGTGACGCTGTCGACTGCCCCCGTGGTGGTTGGGGGCGGCCGTGGCGTCGGATCTCCCGAGGGTTTCGGGATTCTGGAGGAACTCGCAGCACTGGTGGGAGGCAAAGTTGGATGTTCGCGGGTCGTCACCAACAGCGGGTGGCGTCCTCACAGCGACCAGGTGGGCCAGACCGGGACCAAAATCGCGCCGGAGATCTACATTGCTTGTGGCATCTCGGGTGCGATCCAGCACTGGGTTGGTGCCGCCGCTTCCAAGCGGATCCTTGCGATCAACACCGACCGTGAAGCCAACATGGTGAACAAGGCCGACTATGCCGTCATCGGGGACCTCCACGAGGTCATCCCTGCCATCTCGGCCGAGATCAGGCGCCGGCGCGCTTGATTCGTCGCGGGCCGGTTCTGCACGGTTTTTGTACGGGAGCGATGGTCACTCCGCTTGTCATACAAGGCTGTCGCTTGTTGTGCGAGGATCCGGTGCGCTTCGGGCGGATCCTCCCCACCCCTCAGCACTCCCGTCGGGCCTTTACTTGACCAGCGTGCTCAACTAAATTGAGGACAGCGCCGATTTGATCGACAGCTTGCGGGCGCTCAAGAAATGCAGCTAAAGCGGCGGTTTGATGAACCGCCCCAACGATCGAAGCCGGGACTGTCCCAGCCTTCGGTAGCTGCGGCGGTTTTCTCGTATCACGAGCACTCCGCCACCACAGTTGAGACGGAGGACTAGATGAGAAACCTGAACAACCTCGAAGATCTACTCGGCAAACGGGGGATCCTGGTGGCTGACGGGGCAATGGGTACCACGCTGTTCTCGCTCGGGCTGGAAGGCGGTGGGTGTCCAGAGCTTCTGAACATCGAAGAACCAGAGTTGGTCTCGAAAGTCCACGCCGGATTCGTCGGAGCCGGATCCGACATCATCCTCACCAACACTTTTGGCGGAAACCGGCGCCGGCTTGCGCTGCACGGGCTCCAGAACCGGGTGGCGGAACTCAACCGGGCCGCAGTCGACCTGGCGCGTTCGGTTGCCGACGTATCCGAACGCGAGGTTCTGGTCGCGGGAAGCGTCGGCCCTACCGGGGATCTCTTCGAACCGCTCGGGCCGATGAGCCACGATCACGGTGTCGAGATCTTCACCGAGCAGTGCCTCGCCCTGGCTGAGGCGGGCGTCGACGTCCTGTGGATAGAAACGATCTCATCTTTCGAGGAATTGAACGCCGCCACCGCCGCGGCAGCCACCATTGGTATTCCGTTTTCGGCAACGTTGAGTTTCGACACTGTCGGCCGAACGATGATGGGGATCGCACCGAAGGCGGTGGGGGAGTGGTGGTCGGATCAGCAGCACCGCCCATCTGCCATCGGCGGCAACTGTGGTATCGGTCCAGGGGACGCGGTGGCGGCGGCTTTCGACATCACCGAGATCGCGCCGGCGGCCGTTGTAGTGACGAAGTCGAATTGCGGAATCCCGCTGTACGAGACCGACCGCTTGGTGTATCCGATCGGGCCGAGCGGCATGGCAGAGTATGTCGAGCTTGCAATACGAGCCGGCGCCAGGATCATCGGGACCTGCTGCGGTTCGACCCCCGACCATATTGCAGCGGTGCGCAAAGCCGTTGACGACCATCCCGGAGGCTCACGTCCAGAGCGATCCGAGATCGAGGAGCGTTTGGAAGCGCACGCTCTCGCTGTCGCGGTTCCGAGGCGCGAAGGCCGCCGGCGGGGTTGACGAGCGCCGGCTGCGCCTTTGGAAATCAGCCTCGGATGAGGTGTATCGGGTTGCCGATCACGTAGGCGCGCCAGGTGGTCGTGTCGTTGACGCTTCCGGCTCCCGCATAGTTGTACCTGATCCTCCACCAACAACCGAGCGCGCCTGCGCAGGTGTAGGTGTCAGGCACCTCATACTCGATTTTCATCCAGTCGTCCTGGTATCGATCGTTGTTGTTGGCACGTCGGGCGTTGACGCTGCATGGGCTGTGGGTCCCCAGTGACTGCCACGCATCACCTTCAGCGTCCTTCCAATACACCTCACAGGTGTCCGCGATGCCGTCGCCGGTGTCGGTCGGATCCATCAATTGGATGAAGTTGTCCGTATTCAATGGAACCTCACCCGGGTCGTACAACTCGATTACAAAGGTCTTGCCGGCATAGACCGGTGTCATCTCTGCCAGGTAGAACAGCGATGAGCTTCCCTGGAAGTTGTTGTAGATCGACATGTCGCGCAGGCCGAACAGCTTTGCGTTGCCTCCTGGTGAGGTGACTCTGACCGAATAACGATTGAGCCCAGCCTGATTGCCGGCGGCATTCACCAAGCGAACCTGCAGGACATAGGTGCCGATGCCAGGCCCCGCCTGTGTCCAGCAGCCGCCAGGAGGCGCCTGCCATACGTAGCTTGCGGTGGAGAAGTCGTTGGTCTGGGGAATCGGAGTAAAGGTGTGGGTGCACAACGCCACGGCATCGGAGAGGTCGAGAGTGGTTTCATCGGGGGCGTAGAGGGTCACCTGAACATCGGGTCCACAATCGGGGGCGGCCGAGTTGCCCCAGGCACCCGCCTCGCACGCGCGGTCTCCGGTCCGAATGGCGTCGCTCGTCGTCTGCCCGCCGGATCGGTTGCGAAAGGCGATGTCGATGAACTGGATCGTGATCGAGCCTTCACCGTTTGCTTCGATTCCGTAGAGATATCCGTCATAGGCGTTCGTTGTGAGAACTCTGGAGAAACTGGGGTTCACGACACACCCGGCATTTCCACTGGTTTCCCCGTCGTTGCATCGTGACGAGTATGCGTCGCCCATTCGTGTGTCGGTATCGCGACCATGAATGTTCGCCCAGAAGTTTGGTTGGCCAACGCACCCGGCCTGTCTGGGGTCGCATCCATTTCCGAAGGAGTTTCCAGGGCTTCCCAGCTTGAGCGGGGGAACGAACTCGGCGATTGCGTATTCGGTGATCAACTGGGTGTTCATCCCGAGCACCTTCAAAAAGAAGGTCGGCACCTCGTCGTAGATTTGGACTTTGAGCTGTGTCGCGTCGATCTTGGTCGCCACCAGTTGTGGATATGCCCCTGACGTCTCGTCGCCTGGTTGGTCGGCATAGGCGTTGTTGGTGCCGACCTCGACTGCCGCCGCGATGGCGTTGGCTTCACTTGTCGGAAGGTGCACCACACCCGCCAGTGCCGCGGCATCGGCCGCGCGCTGGACTCGTTGAGAGTTGACATAGAACCAGCCGAGGTCGATGGCAAAAGCCGCCAGCGACATCAGCAGGAATAGGCTCATGGCCACAAGCGGGAGGCTGATGCCCTTTTCTTCGAGGAGTTCTCTGACCTTTCGTCTGTTGCTCATGTCACTCCATCACTCAACTGGTCACATCTGGCTGCAGTCGCATCACCGAGAATTCGGAGTAGGTCTGTTCAAAGATCGGATAGAGCCCAGTGGCATCGTCGTGGTCGAAAACGATGAGAACGCCGAGTTCGTCGAGGCCGCCCGGCAAATCATTGTCACGGACGGCCGGATCCCACGTGCCTGCCGACTTGGAGAAGTCAGGCACGGTGTTGCCGTTGCTACAGGCGTTGGACCCGCCATTTGGTGTGAAGACGTTGACGAGACCAGGATTGAACGTCGTGTACGCCGCTTCTCCGAGATGGCCGGGGACCTTGCCGTCGGGAAGGGACTGGTAGACCAGGATGCGGGTGGCCTGTCCGAAGTCGTGCGAGCACAACGCCTTCTCCACCACAGAGACGATGAGAGTATCCGCGGTCGGGTCATCCGCAGCGATCGCACCGACCCTGGCGCCTTCTCTTGAGGCGTTCCCGACGGCCAATTTGTCCAGGACCACCAGCGCGGTCTCGACCATGCCGATCGCGACGGATAGAACCAACATGAGCACCACGGCGGTCTCGATCGCGGCGGCTCCGCTTTCGTGGCGCGTTCGAGTTCGTCGCGTCGTCAAGAGAACACCTGCGGCTCGACCTGATACTCGACGGCGACGGTGAGATCGTTGGGACCGGGTATCAAACCGGTTATGTACGCGTGGAAGTACGAGATCTCGACCCCGATACGGTCGGTGACGGGTGCCGAGATGTCGCGACCGCTCGGAAGCCAGGCCGGCGCGGTGTAGTCGCCAGAAGCAACGTATTCGGGGCTCGGATCAGGACATGGTGTCCACAGACAGCAATCGCCTGCGCCTTTACAGATGGACGACGAAGGGTTGTAGGTGTAGGTATCGGAGCCGGCACCGGTGGGGTTGTAAATCCGTACCACCATTCCGGGGTCGTCGATCGAGGCGGTCCCCATGACGTCGGCGACGGTGTCGAGCAATTCGATGTTTGCGAAGCGATCGTCCCCAAGGGTAGCGCCCACCCTCACGCCCTCTCGAGCGGCGTGGCCAACTGTCAGCCAGTCCTTGAATAGGAGTCCGTATTCGACGACGGCGAACAAGGCCATGAAAAGGATCGGGAGAACGATGGCGGCCTCCACCATGGTGGCGCCGCGCTGGCCTTTCCCACCTCGACCGATGGAGTGGGACGCGTTCAAACCACGCCCCCTGAGTTACGCTTTCTGATGGGCTTCGAAAGCGTCAATCGGGCGTCGTCAACCAGCCTGACCGGACCTTGGGCAGATATGGCCATGCCAATCAGCATACGCGCTGATGTTCCGGTTAAAAGGGGCCATCCGTCTTCGCCGGGGGCGATTAGAACTGCGGAGTAGGTGGTCGGGCGCCGCCGATCCGGTACCAGTCGGCTTTGTCTGGAGGAAGCGGGGTGTTCCCGAGAATGAGATCTGCAGCCTTTTCGGCAACCATCATCACCGGCGCATAGATATTCCCGTTGGTCACGTAAGGCATAGACGAGGCGTCGACCACCCTGACGCCGTCGAGACCGTGAACCTTCATCGAGAGCGGGTCGATCACAGACAGTTCGTCGGTACCCATGCGGCAGGTACAGGATGGGTGGAGTGCGGTTTCGCCGTCGCGAGCAACCCAGTCGAGGATTTCTTGATCCGTTTCCACGGTCGGCCCTGGTGAGATTTCGCCGTCGTTGTACGGCTCGAAAGCCGACTGACCGAGGATCGTTCTCGTGACCCGAATGGCCTCAACCCACTCCCTTTTGTCCTGATCGGTGGACAGATAGTTGAAACGAATCGCAGGGTGTTTTCTGGGATCGGTCGACGTGATCTTCACCGAACCGCGGGCGTCGGAGTACATCGGCCCAACATGAACCTGATAACCGTGGCCACCCGCAGGCGAAGAGCCGTCGTATCGAATGGCGATGGGCAAAAAATGGAACATGAGGTTGGGGTAGAGGACATCGGCGTTTGAGCGAACGAACCCCCCACCTTCGAAATGGTTCGTCGCTCCAGGACCTTTGCGGAAGAGCCACATGAGACCGACCAGCGGACGTCGCCACATCGCCATCCAGGGCTGGATCGACACCGGCTGTTTCGAGGCGTGCTGGACGTAGACCTCGAGGTGGTCCTGGAGGTGTTCGCCGACTCCCGGAAGATGTTGGACCACCTCAACACCGAGCGGGCGCAGTTCGTCGGCATTTCCGACACCAGATAGTTGGAGGAGTTGGGGAGAGTTGAAGGCGCCGCCGCACATGACCACCTCGCCGGCCTTTGCAACCTGGGTTTTTCCTCCCTTGATGTATTCGACCCCAACCGCCCGTTTGCCTTCGAAGACCACCCGATTGACCAGGGCTCGTGTTACGACCTCGAGGTTGGCTCGGTCCATGACCGGGTGAAGGTAGGCCCGGGCGGCGCTGAGACGGCGGCCCCGGTAGACATTGCGATCGAAGCGGGCGAATCCTTCCTGGCGAAAACCGTTGACGTCGTCGGTGAGCGGGTAGCCAGCTTGCTGGACAGCGTCGAAGAAAGCACCGAAGAGCGGGTTGGTGGCCGGTCCCCGTTCCAGTTTGAGCGGTCCATCGTCACCTCGCCAGTCATCTCCGCCTGCGATACAGGTTTCCATCCGTTTGAAATAAGGCAGACAGTGTGCGAAGTCCCAGGTCTCCATGCCGGGATCGGATGCCCACCGTTCGTAGTCCATCGGGTTTCCCCGTTGGAAGATCATGCCGTTGATGCTCGATGATCCCCCCAGCACCTTGCCCCGGGCGTGGTACACCCGGCGATCGCCCATGAACGGTTCAGGCTCTGACTGGTATTTCCAGTCGTAGAACCGGCTGCCGATCGGGAATGCGAGAGCGGCCGGCATGTGGATGAACACATCCCAGCGATAGTCGGGGCGGCCCGCCTCCAACACCAGCACCCGGTTCGACCGGTCCGCCGACAACCGGTTGGCGAGGGCGCTTCCGGCGGATCCACCGCCGACGATGACAAAGTCGTAGGCCATTGTCAGCTCGGGTTGCTTGGCGGTTGGAGCCGGAGAGCAGCAGCCTCTGTGTAGCGGTCGAGCACCATTGCCATGAGGACGAGCGCCAGGCCGACCTCGAACCCAAGCCCGAACAAGCTGCGATTGAGCGCCCGAACCGTCTCGAATCCGAGGGCGCCCCCGCCGACGAGGCCGGTGATGATGACCATTGCCAGAACCATCATGATCACCTGGTTGATCCCGGCCATGATGGTGGGAGCGGCCAGAGGCACTCGCACGCCATACATCGTTTGGCGGGGAGTGGCGCCGTAGGTCTCCGACGCCTCAATGCTGTCTTCCGGCACCTGTCGGATTCCGAGGGCAGTGATGCGAACTCCCGGCACCATGGCGTAAAGAACCGTCGCGATGATTCCTGGTACCACACCGACCGTGAACAGGATCACCGCCGGGATGATGTAGACCAGGGACGGAATGGTTTGCAATGCATCCAGGAACGGACCGAGGGCTGATTCGACCCTCGGTCGGCGCCCGGCCCACACTCCGATCGGGATGGCGACAACAACCGACAGAGCGGTGGCCATCAGGACCTGGACGAGAGTATCGACGGAGAGATCCCATAATCCGGTCAGCCCGATCACGGTGACAGAGATGGCACCGAAGACTCCGAGCTTCCAGCCTTTGAGGCGCCAACCCATGTAACCGGTCACCAGAATCAACACAGGCCAGGCGACCGTATCGGTGAGACCATCTCGCAACGGAAGATAGATGTTGGCCACAAGGAAGTCGTTGAACGGTCGCGTCGCCCACCGCAGGTTGTCTCTGGCCCAGGCGACGCCGTCGTCGATCGGGTCGAAAATCGTCCAATCCCACAAGTCCGGGAACCGGTCGACCCTGAGCGCCCGACCGATCACAGTCGCGATCACGAGTGTCGCGATCCCGATCCGAAGTGTCCTTTTTCTCACCCTCTGTGCTTTGTCCCGAACGGCCAACGAACGCCAAAGTCGGTCCAGCACCATCGCAACCGCAACAATGGCCAGTCCGGCGGCAATGCCCCTTCCGGTGCGCCGCTGGTTGAGGCTTTGCAGAACCGGGCTGCCGAGGCCCCCAGCTCCGACCAAAGTGGCAAGAACAACGATCCCCAACGCCATCATGATCGTCTGGGAAAGACCCGTGAGAATGGTGGGAAGCGCCATGGGCAACTGCACCTTGAACAGCGTTTGGCGGGTCGTGGCGCCGTTCATCCTCGATGCCTCGACGGCCTGGCTCGGCACTCGTTTGATGCCGAGAGTGGTCAACCGCACGACCGGTGGGAGTGCGTACACGACTGTGGCCACCACTCCCGGGACGTCACCGACTCCGAAAAGCATCAAAAGCGGGAGGAAATAGACGAAGGCCGGAATCGATTGCATGGCATCGAGGATTGGACGGGTGACTGTCTCAACCCTGGTCCGCAGCGCACCCCACATTCCCAGTGGAATCCCGATGAGGACGGCCAGAAGCACGGATGCCGACATGACGGCGAGGGTCTGGATCGACTCCTCCCACAACCCGATGATGCCTGTGTACGCCAAGACGGCTGCTGCCACCAGGCCTTGTTTCCATCTACGGACCCGTGCCGGAATCGCGAATACGAGGGCAAGGAGGGCGAACCACGGGAGCCAGCGCAAGGCGGCTTCGACACCCTCGATGATCGAATTGATCCCACCCGACATCGGACTGAAGAAGTTGGTGAATAGCGGGTGGCTGCGGCGGTTGGCTCGCATCCAGTTCCCGGCGTCGTCGATCGGCGCCTCCAGCCACGTGTCCAAACCCGCAGGGAACGAGACACCTGCGCCGATGATTGCTTGCGCCCCGATGACGGCGACCAGCAGGATGACCGGCGGGAGGTAGCGGCGCAGGCGATTGGCGTCTGGGATCTCAACCACGCCGGTGGCGGTGGCCATCAATCGGCTCCCAGCATCTCCGAGACGGCCGTGCGATCAACCTGGCCGACCACCGCTCCGTGGTCATCGACGACATTCAAGGGCCTTGGGTCATCGAGGAGGAACGGAACGAGTGTTTCGATCGTGTCGGCGAGGTTTACATCACGCCAGCCGATGTCTGCCGTGGCGTGCATCACGTCGCCAGCGCGCAGCACCTTCACCTTGGGAATGTCTTTGGTGAACTCGCGTACATAGGCGGTTGCCGGTTTGGTTATGAGTTCGGCTGCAGTCCCGACCTGGTCGAACGCGCCGTCCTTCATGATGGCGATGCGGTCACCCAGCTTGATGGCTTCGGCGAAGTCATGGGTTATAAAAACCACGGTCCGCCTCGAATCGCGCTGAAGACGGATCAGTTCGTCTTGCATATCTCGCCGGATCAGCGGATCCAATGCAGAAAACGGTTCATCGAAAAACATGATCTCGGGTTGGACTGCCAGCGCCCTGGCCAGGCCCACGCGCTGCTGCATCCCGCCTGAGAGTTGTTGGGGGTAGTGGTATTCGAATCCGTGCAAACCGACGGTGTCCAGAACTTCGAGCGATCGTTTGTGGCGTTCTGCTTTGGACACGCCTTGTACCTCGAGACCGTAGGCGGCGTTGTCGATCACTCGCCGGTGTGGAAACAGGCCGAAATGTTGGAACACCATCGACAGCTTTCGCCGCCGCAGATCGCGAAGTTGGGTGTCGTTCATCGCAGTGACGTCTTCGTCATCTACGTGCACGGTTCCCTTGGTGACATCGGTGAGCCGGGACACGCAACGAATCAGGGTCGACTTTCCGGAGCCGGACAGCCCCATGACAACGAAGGTCTCGCCCCTACCAACTTCGAACGAAACGTCCTTGACCCCAACCGTGCACCCGGTCGAGGCCAGGATCTCGGATCTGGTCGCGCCCGCCTGGGCCATCTCGATGGCGGCGGCCGGTTTTGTCCCGAACACTTTCCATACGTTTTCTGCTCGCAAAGAGACCGGTGTCTGGTGTTCCACTTGGCCTAATGTAGCCTTGTGACCCGTTCGATCGTCGAGCGGGTTTGAGGAGGAATAACTCATGAAACGCACCCTGATCGCGGTCAGCGCTTTGGCCTTGATCGCAGTCGCATGCGGCGGGGGCGCTGGCTCGGACGGCGACAAACCAACCATCACCCTGATCGTCAACCCATGGTCTGCTTCGCGGCTGAACGTGGAAGTGGCCAAAAACATCATCGAGAACGAACTGGGATATCCGGTAGAGATCTCCGAGGTGAACGAGAACGACGCCATGTTCACGGGAATGTCAGATGGCACCCTCGACGCGGTGCTCGAGATTTGGCCGTCGGGTCTGACCGACGCCGAGAACACCTATTTCAACGACGGGTCCGTCGTCAACATCGGAGAACTCGGTGCGATCGGCAAGATCGGGTGGTTCGTCCCCAGGTACGTGATAGACGAGCATCCAGAACTGGCGACCTGTGAAGGCTTCATGGACCCAGCCAATGCGGCCTTGTTCGCGACCGCCGAGACCGGTGAACTTGGTCGCTTCCTCGGCACCGACCCGTCTTACTCCCAGTTCGACGAGCAGATCATCACCAATCTCGGACTCCCCTTCCAGGTGATCTTCTCTGGATCTGAGCCCGCCACCGTCGCCGAACTCGACGCAAGGGCGGCCGCCGGAGAACCCATCGTGTTGTATTGGTGGACCCCGACTGCGGCCGTGGCGAAGTACGACCTCGTAAATGTGGCACTCCCTGCCTACACGGACGCTTGTGGTGCTTCGGCGGCCGCCGGCGACGGGGGAGTGGACTGTGATTATCCAGAAGACGCGATCATCAAGGCCGCTTCTGCGATGCTCAGGGAGAAGGCGCCTGACGTGTTCGCCTTCCTCCAGAAGTTCACGATCACCACAGAGGATCAGTTGGAGATGCTGCCGCCGATGGAGATCGACGGCGAAGATCCTGCCAAGGTTGCGGCGGACTGGGTTAGCGCCAACGAAGCTGTCTGGAAGGCCTGGCTCAGCTGATCCGATCCCATCTCGAACGAGTGAGAGGGCGGCCTTGTGGCCGCCCTCTCGCATTGAACAAGTCCGAAGTGGGTTCAGGGGGTCGGGTCGGGTTCGATGTGCATCTTGGTGTCCTGGCTCCAGCAGGGAGGAGTCAATCCGCCGTTACAAACGGTCCCGTTGAACCACATGAAGCCGGTGATCCAGGCGTAATCCCATTGGACCTCTACGCCGATCCAATCCCGGGCGGCGCCCTGATTGTCGCGCACGGCAGCCGGGTAGTTGTTCTGGAGGCGGACCCAGGTGCCACAGATCAGGCTCGCCGGAAGGTCGCTGGCGACGCTCGGACGAAAGATCTGGGACCGGCCTTTGCGAGGCGGACTCGCATTGGGCAGCCATTCGAAGACCTCGACCCTGATCGTGTCGCCGTTCTGGTTGAGAAGGGCTCCGGCTGTCGCTTCGAGGATGATGCAGTCGGCGCCCGATTCGTCGCCCGCGGCGGCGGCAACTCGTGTGCCCTCACGTGACCCTGACGTGACGGACGACCACTCGCGAAACGCCATCCCCCACTCGAAGGCGCCGAGTGCTACCAGCAAGAGAAGAGACAGGATCAGCGACGTCTCGACGGCGGCGGCGCCGCGTTCTGTTCGCCCAAACCTCATGGGTTCGGAACCAATCTGACCGGGTTGCCGATCACGCGAGCGGTCCAAGTGGTGCGCTCGTTCGGTTGTGTGAGCTGCAATTCCATCCACCAGAAACAGTCGACGGGGCACGTGTACGTGCCGGCGTCGGGGATATCGATGTATGCATTGAGCCACTGCGAGTCGAACACTTTGGTCCCGTTGGCCAGGGTGGTCTGCCACTCACAGGGGCCGCTTCCGCTGGCCGTCTGAGTGCCGGCCTCGTTCACCGAGTTCCAGGTGCAGTTGGGGATCGTTCCGTTTGGCATCTTGACTCTGATCCACGAAGCGCCGCTGGCGTCGCCGGCGTCGAAGAACTTGAGTTCGAGACGTTTGCCGGCATGGATGAGGGGGATCTCGGCGAGGTCAAGTCGGTCACCGGGTGCGGCTCCGGTCAACCCGTTCGAGAAGATCGAGATCTCGTTGATCCCGTAAACCCTCGGTTGCGGACCTGAAGAAGACGAAGCGGCCAGCGAGAACTGATTTGTTCCAGACCCGGTACCACTGGCATAGGTATGCAGGACCCAAATGCCTGGAGTGTTGAGGTTGCTTGCACACCACGAACTGTTCCAGCGCCACTTGTATGTGGCCGAGGACTGCTCGGGGTTGAGTGTCAGCGAGCACACCAGGTTGGAGTTGTCGGTGGGGTCGCCGGGCGTGCTGTCAGGCGAATACAACCGGAAGTTCATCGTGATGCCGGGGTTACCAGCGGACCCTGGTGAATATTTTTCGTCGGCGGTCTCGACGGTCGGATAGTTCGGACGGTCGTACCAGCCGGCATCAAAGAGACGTGCCCTGATGTTGGAGGCTCCGGTCGGAACGTCGATGGCATAGTAATAACCGACATAGGACCCGGCATGGGCGTAATCGGGGTTGTTAGAGCTACAAGACGTGTAGCTGCCACCGTTGTCGACACAGTTGGTCGAATACGGATCACCATCCCGCTTTAGGGTATAGGGGGCGTTGACCGCGGCCCAATATTTCCCACCGCTCGGGCAATAGGTTCCCAATGGATCCTGGCCAAAGCAGCGGCTTGGGCTGCCCAGAGCCACCGGCTTTACGTACTCGGCGGTTGCCTTGCGCTGGAGCGGAAGGGAGTTGATCCCGACAATTCTGGCGAAGAAGGTCGGGACGGTGACGTCGAGCGTGACCTGATATTTGTTGTCGGCCAGCATGGCATCGGTGACCGTCGCACCGCCGAAGGCGTTAGCCGTGGCGGCGGTGACTGCATCGTTGAGTGCCAGTGTCGGAAATGCCGGTAGGTGCACCACGCCGGCGAGAGCGGCGGAGTCGGCTGCCCTCTGCAGTCGGGCCGAATTGAGGTAGTACCAGCCGAGGTCGATCGCGAAGGCACTCACAGCCAGCAACGCGACGAGAGACCCCGCTACCCACATGAGGGCGGCGCCGCGCTCTCCGTTCTCCACGAGCTGTCTGAGTTTTTTCATGCGAAAGCCTCCGGCTCCATTCGGAGAATGGTGTGTTCATCGACTACATAGCTGCCATTAAAGGGGGGAAACCCGGTGATCCAAGATCGGTTCATTCGTACCCTCACACCGACGATGTCGAGTGGCTGCCCGCCGCCCGCGGTCACCTGTCGGGCGGTCGGGGCCAGGCCCAGTCCCCCATTGGTCCAGTCGGGACAGTGGGGCAACGGGTTGTTCGTCCCAGAGGTGTAGGTGTAGGTGTTGGTCCAACCCGAGTTTTGCGTCCCGTCGGTGTTTGCAACGTAAATCTGGACGTGGACGATGTCGGTCAGCTGGCCGGCCAGAAAGCTCCCAACCCCGGAAAGGACTGCGCAGTCGGCGTTTGGTTCATCCCCGGCGAGAGCCGCGATCCTGACGCCGTCCTTGGCGGACTGATTGACCGCCAGATGGTCACGGAAGGCGACGCCTGACTCGAGGATGGCGATAAAAACCAACAGAAGGATGGGCATGACCACGGCCATTTCGACCAAGGTCGCGCCGCTCTCACGTTTCGTACGATGCCTTGAATTGGCCATATATCGTGCCTCGACTCCACTTCGGGTCCGATGGGACCGTCCCCTGGTTATTGGTATCGTCGGCAAGGGGCCGGCACTTTAGCCCTCAGGGTTGAAATCGCCAGAGATCAATGGCTATTTCTTGCGCAGGTTTCGCGGCCGAACTGACTAGTCACGGGTGTCGCGGGTGAGGGTCATCCAGCGGCGACATCCACCCTCGTGGTACCACCTCTCAGTGGTTTCTCCTTCGGGATTGTTGCGCATCCAGGCCATATCGACGTCCCTCGCATCCGGATCCCTTATTTCGTCGGGGACCCGAGGGATCTCCCCATATCGATACTCCTCGATTCCCCTCTGTCCACAGTTGGGACACCGCAACTCCCTCATCGCTGCGTCCCTGACGATCCTGCGTCGGCCAGGATCCGATCGTTCTTGAAGCGATCGAGCGAAAACGGAGCTATCAACGGGGGTGTGGCACCGGTCGCGATCAGTTGAGCCATCTGTTCGCCGCCCGCCGGGATCGCTTTGAATCCCCACGTTCCCCACCCCGTGGAGACATAGAGGCCATCTACACCAGTTGGACCCATGACCGGTGAACTATCGGGAGACATGTCGCAAACTCCTGCCCACTGGCGGAGAATGCGGAGATCCCGCATGAAGGGGAGCAAGCTCAGGGCCTTGGCCGAGCATGCTTGGACAAATTCGTAAGTAGAGCGGGACGAATAACTAGGGGCCCGGTCGATCTCTGCTCCCATCAACATTTCGCCACGCGGAGTCTGCGATATGTAGAAGGCGAGTTCGGTGGAGGCGACGATGCCTGGGAACTTGCCTTCGTAGTGGTTCGTGACAAAGGCCTGCAGGGGGTGTGAACGAATCGGCAGCCTGACACCGGCAGTGGCACACAGGCTGGTCACCTGGCCACCGACGGCCGACATCACGATCGGAGCCGAAATGCGTCCGTGTGAGGTCTCCACCCCAACGACCCGGTCGTTTGCGACGGCGATCCGGTCGACTGCGGTGCGCTGCAAAACGGTCACGCCGGCGCGCATCGCCCCTTCGGCGTAGGCCCATACGACCCGATCATGCCGTGCCGTGGCTCCGTGGGGGTGGTAGCTGGCTCCCAAGACCGGATACCGACCACCCCCGCCGAGGTCGATCTGGGGACAGATCTTCTTGATCTCCTCTGGCCCGACCATTACGGTCTCGGCCCCGCACGCGGTATTGACCTCCGCTCTGGCCCGTTCGGTCCTGCCTCCCATTTCGGTGTGATACATCCACAGCAGGCCTTTCTGCGAGTGCATGATCCATCGATCGGTTTCTTGCTCGAGCACCTCGTAGAGATCGAGGCTGTGCTGGTAAAAACGGACCGACGCCGGGATGCCGTAGTTGGCGCGTATGACCGTGGTGTTGCGCCCGGAGTTACCCGAGCCGATATAACCGCGCTCAATGACACAAACGTTCGTGATGCCGTGGCGAGTTGCGAGATAGTAGGCAGTGGCCAGCCCGTGGCCGCCTCCACCAATGATGATCACGTCATAGGACGGCTTCTGGTCGCGCCAACTGAGTGCAACTTTGGCTTCGATGAACTCGTTCATTACAAACGAGCCTCCAGCTCGTAGGCGAGGGCTGTCGCCACGATCACCAGAACCTCGTCGCCGGCCACGAACAGCTTGACCGGGATCGAAGCAACGAGTCCCTGATTGAGGCGGTGATCCTCTATCTCCCAGTCGGCGTTGCGGCCGACCCACGTCTCGGCCTCACTTCTGGCCATCCAGAACCCCGAGAACCCGCTTTCGTCGACGATGATCGCGTCAGGGTCTGACACCGCGATATCTCCGTGTCCGAGCACGAGGACCTCGTCCGGCGCGAATCTGGCAACGATCGATCCCTCTGGCCACTCGACCGAGTCCAGCGACTCGGGACTGCCGACAATCCTGCGGCCGTGAAGCGTCTCAGCCACGTGCACGTTGACCATCCGGATCCAAGAACGGCGTTGGGGTCAGCCGTGCTACCCGGCCGTCACCCAGAACGGGTTCGTCTGGCACCCGTCCATCCTCCAGTTTCACCCAGCCCAACATCACCGAATAGCCCAGGGTGGGCGAGAAGCGAGAGCTGGTGACATATCCGGCAAACTCGTCGCCGCTCCACAAGACGGCTCCTTCCATCGGAGCATCTCCTGCTGTTGTCAGTCCGACGAGCTTTCTGTCGATCGGGATTCGTTCGAGCCTCGTGAGGGCGGGGCGGCCGATGAAGTCGCGTTTGTCCATCTTCGCCGCCCACTCCATGCCGAGTCGATAGATGTGGCTGTCGGCCTCGGTATCCATTCCGATGATGATGTGGCCCTTCTCCAGCCTCAGCGTGAAAAGCGCATCGAGTCCATGGGGCCTGATCCCGAGGTCCTGTCCCAGTGCCATCAGAGATTGCCAAAGCTGATCGGACCGATCGAACGAGTGGTGCAATTCGAAGCTGGCCTCCCCGGTGAAGGAGAGGCGGTATACCTGGCATGGCACTCCTGCGATCACCACAGTGGTGTGTCTCAGGAATCCGGGCGCGGCCTCGAGTCCGGCGCGCAACAAGAGTTCCTGTGCCAGTGGCCCCGTGACATTGATCGCCCCCAGCGATGTGGTGCGGTCGAGGATGTGAACCCGGTGGTTCCAGGTTTCGGCCCAATCCCGGAGCCACATATCCATGAACCCGGCACCGCCCGAGGTGAAGCTGAGTGTGAACCTGGTCTCAGAAATGCGATTGATCATGCCGTCGTCGATGACGGTCCCTCGTTCGTCGAAGACGAGGGCGTATCTGGATCTGCCGACGGCGAGATCCGTCACCCGGCATGGGTAGATCCGTTCGAGGAATTCGGTCACCTCCGGTCCAGAAACCTCGAACTTGCCCAGCGTGCCGACATCGCCGAGCGATACCGCTTGGCGGACTGCCCAGTACTCCGACAGGCTGTCCCCGTAGTTCCAAGGACGCCACCATCCGCCAAAACGGTCCATCCGTCCCCCGAGGGCTCGATGTGCTTCGTCTAGGCCGGTTCGTCTGAACGGAGGCAATGAAACGCCGGCCGCGGCCTCTCCCATCGTCAATTGACGGGCGAACGGCCTGGCGGTGAAAGGGGGAGGTGGGGCCTCGCCGGTCCTCGCGCTTATAAAGGCTCGAATATGAGGCACACACACCGATCCCTGGCAGGTTCCTGTGCCGGCCAGCGTGGCGCGCTTGATCAAGTCGAGTTCCCCAAATCCTCTCTCCCACACCGCGTGGAGATCGGACGCCCTCACCGCGGAACACGGGCAAACCACACCTTCTTTGGGTTCGGAGATCGGGTCGGCTGGTTCGGTGACGGTTCCAACGGCCCTCACCCCGCTCAACCCGGAGGCCATTCTCACGAGCATGTCACGCGGGGTTGTTCCCTCAGACACCACGACGGTGTCGGCCGGATGGGCTACTTCATTTCCTTCGGTGTCGCGAGCCACCGCAGCCTCGACCCGACCCGAACCTTCGAGTCTCACGAGCGTCCCGACCGACCCGTCCTGCACTCCCACTTTGACCACGATGCCCAAGTCGTGTTCTTGGAGCTGGGCGAAAGCATTTTTGGTGAGGATGCCGGCGAGCTCATTCCCTCGGCAGACGGGATGGATCTCCGCCCGCCCTGTCGCCAAGATCACCTCGCCGGCGTGGACTTCGACTATTTCGCCATCGATGCGAGCCACCAGGTGTGGCCCCTCATATATCGCAAGGGCTTCGTTGCCATCGGAGTCGTCGATGATCAACACGCTGCCGGCGGATTCGGATGCCGCCTGGAGCCCATCCGGTCCGGCTCCCACCACCACAACGTCGACATGCTCATGGCGTGACACGGGGTCAGGTCCCACCGGACCACTTGGGAGCGGCGGATACTCGTTGGCCGAGAAGATGTCGACCTGCATCCCCGCTCGTGCCGCAATCAAACAGGTTCTGATATAGCCCACACCGTCGACGACGGCGAGGCAGTTGGCGCAGTCTCCGGCCAGACACAATGTTCCCGACCGCCATTTCCCGGCCCGCAACGACGCCGCGAGCACGGTTTCGGTCTGTTCGAAGTCAGTCGGTTGCCCATCGAGTATGAAATGCATGATGCCGGTCAGGCACGATATCAAAAACGATCAACGACGAACGACGGCCGCTCGGGCATCGCGGCAATGGCGGCGGTCAATGAATTGGGGTGGAGTTGGACTCGCGCAGTTCTCGAACTGCCTGCCAGACGTTTTTGGCCCGGTAGTCCCAGTATTTGGTCCGTTCGAGCACGATTCCCTTGCCGCTCAACACGCCACCGTCGATATAACCGTTGTGGATTCTGACATTCTTGTAATAGAGAGGTGACAAGGCCGAGGCGACCTGGGCGTGGCGTTCGCTGGAGCGCCACCGTTCGCGGTCGTCGGGAAGATCATGGATGACGAGATTCGCCCAGTTCCCGTCGGCGAGTTCGATCGAGGTGTAGGACAGGATCCCGGGGTAGCTGCGAAACTCGAGGACGATGTCCGCGTTGGCTTCTTCGAGCGGAGTCCAGTCGCGATCCCGGTTTCGTTCACCGAAGAACCCGACAACGCACACTTTTGAACGCTTGACGATGCGCATCGGGTCGCAGAGGATCAATCTACGTTGCAGGCCCATCACGATCCATTCGATCGGTTCGAAGAGTGAAACCGTGATTTCGCCTTCTGCCATTTCGCCGAGGGTTGCCCGCAGATCTTCGAGCATGTACCCCAAAACGGACTGATCGCGTTCGTATCTCGTGGGCGAGGTGAATGGCCGCCCTTTGACCACTTCGTCGGGCTGCAATATGCGTTGGCTGTGCACGGTGGTATTCATCGGTAGATTCAGGGCGGGAATGTACTCGGTTTTACGCGCAGCCTCCTTCATGTCCGAGAATCTCGTCGGTGAACACCGGCGTTTTGTCGAGCGTCTCGCCGGCGAGGTCGGATTTCGCGCCGAGTGGCGCGACGGCGTAGGCCTCGACGGCGTCGACCTCGCTTGGAGTTGCGGGCTTCCGCTTTCCCTTCGGGGCCATGAGTGGAGTCCAACGGTGGCTCCGGTCATGATTGCGGAGCGTTACCTCGGTATGCCGGTTTACTTCACCGATCTGGTGGTTGATTCAGATCACCCGGCTGAGGCATTTTCCGATTTGGCCGGCGTGCCGTTGGTCATGAATGAGCCGGTTTCACATTCGGGTCACGCGTCGGTCCGGTATGAGTTACGCCGTCGTGGCCTCGACCTCGACTTTTTCGGTGGACACCGGTTTTCCGGCGGTCACATTCGTTCGTTGCAGGCAGTCATGGACGGGAGCGGTGAGGTGGCGGCTCTGGACTCTGTGATGTTCGATTCGGTGAAAGGCGCCGATCCGGACGTATCGCGGAAGGTAAAAACGATCGCATCTATCGGGCCCTGGCCGACGCCACCCCTGGCGGTCAGAACATCAGTGGGGGTTGACCTGGTGGATGCGATCACACGAGCAGCCCTGCTGTTCGATCTGCCGGTGCCCGGCGTTGATCGGTTGGTTCAGGTCGATATGGACTCCTATCTACCGCTGGCTGAAAACTGGAACGCCTGCTGCATCCAGTGATGTTCCACAATGTGGTTGTGTGCCACATGGTGGGCGGATTTTGCCTACGATTGACGGACACACGGAAGGACTGAACGCGATGCGAGCACGGGTGGTTGTAATCGGCTCCGGCATCGTCGGATCGTCTCTGGCATTCCATCTCGCCAAGCTGGGCTGGTCAGACGTGATCGTGGTCGACAAAGGCGAGACCGCGCACAACGAAGGGTCTACGAGCCACGCCCCCGGTGGAGTGGTGGCCATCAGCCATTCGAAACTCCTCACCCAGTTCGCCATGTACGGCAGCCGGCTATACGGCGAACTCGACGATGTCGATCCGGGGCGGCACAACTACAACAAGCGAGGCCAGCTGGAAGTTGCGATTTCTGAACGCCGGTTGAACGACCTTCGCCGTCTCCAAGGCTCTGGCGAGGCTTTTGGTTCTGCCTCTCGCATTGTCGGCCCGGACGAGGCGCATTCGTTGCATCCGCTTGTCGACCCGTCAGCCTTCGTCGGGGCTCTCTACGTAGAGCACAGCGCGATTGTGGCTTCTCCCCTTCTCAACGCCGCCATGCAGAAAGCGGCCGAGGTCATGGGGGTTCGGTTTGTCGGTCACACCGCAGTCACCGATGTCGAGATCCGGGGCGGCGCGGTTGCGGCCGTACTGACCGCCAACGCCGATCATCCTCGCATCGAATGTGACCATGCGGTCGTGAGCACAAACATCTGGGGCCCGCAACTCGGAGAGAAGCTCGGTATTCCGGTGCCACTGCTCGGATACGAGCATCAGTACGTAACGACCGGTCCGCTGCCGGAGCTGGACGGTTTCGATCCTGGCAATCCGGATCACGAAGTGACTTTCCCGACCGTCAGGGAGTTGGACACAACCCTCTACTTCCGTCAGCACTGGAAGTCCTGGGGCATAGGCAGCTATCGCCACAAGCCCCGGTCGGTGCGATGGCGGCAGCTCGGTCGCACCGCGATCAATCCTTTCACGCCGGAGGACTTCATCGGGGAGGCGTGGCCCCAGAGCCAGAGGATGTTTCCGATGTTGCGTTCGCTGGAGCCGGAATTCCCATACGCGATCAATGGCGTTTTCGCCTTCCCGGTGGACGGCATGCCGATCATCGGAGAATCGGCCGTCCATGGTTTGTGGACGGCGACCGGATCGTGGTTGACCCACGGAGCCGGAGTCGGCAAGTCGGCGGCCGAGTTGATGGTTTCAGGTGAACCCGAGTGGGATCTTCGTCAAGCCAACGTCCGCCGCTTCCATGAGTTCCAAACGACTCCGAAATATCTCGACGTCATCGGTGCCAAAAACTATGCCGAGATCTACGAGGTAATGCATCCTCGCCAACCATTGTCTGCACCGCGTAACTCGAGACTGTCGCCATTCCACGCACGCCATGTCGAGCGGGAGGGGTCCTTCACGGTGTTTGCCGGCATCGAACTGCCGAATTGGTATCAGTCGAACGCAGGCCTGGTCGACCGGTACCGAAACCAGATCCCGGCGCGTTCTGGATGGGAGGCCGAGTTCTGGTCGGAGATCCAGGGGGCAGAACATCTCGCCACCCGTGAAACCGTCGGCCTGATGGATCTGCACGGTTTGTCGATCCTCAAAACACGCGGCGCCAGAGCCGTCCAATTCGGTCAGTACCTTTGTTCGAACAACGTCGATCGCAAAGTGGGAAGCATCGTCTACACGACCTGGCTCACACCCAAAGGAGGCGTCAAACGGGACCTGGCTGTCGCCAGAATCGCGGAGAACGAACTCTGGTATTTCGTCGGTCAGGGAACCAAACCTCAAGACCTCGCCTGGATGGAAAACGTAAAACACGAGGGCGGGTTCGCCGATGTTGAACTGACCGATCTCACCGATGGTTGGACTGCCCTCGGGCTTTGGGGGCCCAACGCTCGCGCCGTTCTGGAGAAGGTGACGACCGCCGACGTTTCGAGCGAAGGGTTTCCGTATTTCGGTGCGCGCTGGATAGATCTCGGCAACACGTGGGCGCTGGCGTTGCGCTTGTCTTACGCCGGTGAGATGGGATGGGAACTGCACTTTCCGATCGACGCCGCGTTGCCGGTGTGGGATTTGTTGTGGTCTGCCGGAGTTGACCACGGAATCGTCGGCGTCGGGCAAGGTGCGTTTGATTCTTTGCGCCTGGAAAAGGGTTACCGGGGTTGGGGTGCGGACGTCCATACCGACTACAACGCGTTCGAAGCCGGCCTTGGTTGGACCGTGCGACTCGACAAAGAAGGTTTTGTGGGTGCGGAGTCCGCCCGTCGTCAATCGGGTGAACCGCTTTCTCAGAAATTGTGCTGTCTGACACTCGACCAACCCGGCGTTGCCCTGATCGGGGGCGAGGCGATCTACGCAGGACCAGAGTGTGTCGGCTATGTGACATCGGCCAACATGGGTTATTCAATTGGCAAATTCATCGCATATGGCTACCTGCCGCCCGCACACGCGGGTGAAGGGACTGCGCTCGACGTCAAATATTTTGGAGAGCGTCATCCCGCCACGGTCGCGGCGGATCCGCTGTTCGATCCCAAGATGGAGCGGATGAAGGCCTGATGGGAGAGGCCCCGAGCCGCGCTCGCCGACGGCGTGGCGAGGAACGTCTACGCACAGTTGTCTTCCGTGACTACCGACGCCTTTCCAATCCTCTTGGCCCGCTCACGATTCTCTCCGAGGATGAGGTGGAGCACATCCACTCATTCGCGTTGAGGCTTCTCGGGGAGCATGGGATCAGGGTGCTGCTGCCGGAGGCGAGAGAACGATTCGGTGAGACCGGCGCTGCTATCGACCAGGACTCGCTCATGGTCCGCCTCGATCCGGAGGCAATGGAGCAGGCGCTGTCTTTTGCTCCTTCTTCCTTCGACATCTTCAGTCGAAATCCAGAGAGGGATCTGACTTTCGGCGGAAGATCCGTTGCCTTTGTTCCTGTCTCCGGACCGCCCCACGCCACCGACCTCGACCGCGGGCGACGTCCCGGGACTTTGTCCGACTTTGTCGAGATGACCAGGCTGACCCAGTCATTCGACGTGCTCCATCTGACCGGGGCGACAGTCGAACCGATGGATGTACCGCCGGAGTTCCGGCATCTCGAAATGGCATACTCGGCCATGACCGACAGCGACAAGGTTCCTTTCGTCTATGCGAGGGGGAATCCGCAGGTTGTCGACTGTTTTGAAATGATCCGGCTCGCCAACGGCGTGACCGTCGACGAGTTCAGGGAGCGGCCATTCACATGGTCGGTGATCAATTCGAACTCACCGCGACAACTCGACATTCCGATGTGCCAGGGGATAATCGACTTCGCGACCGCGGGCCAGGTCCTCGTCATAACGCCATTCACCCTGGCGGGGGCGATGGCGCCGGTGACGATCAAGGGAGCCCTGGTGCTTCAGCACGCAGAAGCGATAGCCGGAATCGCCTTGGCCCAGATCGTGAACCCGGGCACGCCCGTGATGTACGGCGCCTTCACCTCAAATGTCGATATGCGTTCGGGTTCGCCGGCGTTTGGAACGCCGGAGTATGTGAAGGCGTCCATCGCGGCCGGGCAACTGGCGAGACGGCTTGGGCTTCCTTGGCGCTCGTCGGGACCGACCTCGTCGAATGCTCCGGACGTCCAAGGCGCATACGAGACGATGATGAGCCTGTTTGGCGCCCTGATGGGAGGGGCGAACATGGTTCTGCACGCGGCAGGGTGGCTCGAGGGAGGTTTGGCTGCGTCCTACGAAAAACTCATAACCGACGTCGAGGTGCTCCAGATGTACGCAGAGAGTTTCAGTCCGTTGGACCAGGGCGAAGCCGAATACGCATGGGAAGCGCTTGTCGATGTTCAACCAGGGGGCCACTTTTTTGGTACACCTCACACCATGGAGCGCTACGCAAACGCCTTCTACTCACCACTGGTGTCCGACTGGTCGAACTACGGATTGTGGGCAGAGAACGGCTCACTTGACGCGACTCAACGAGCCAACCGGATATGGAGGAAGGTTTTGGACGAGTTCGAGCAGCCCCCCTTTGACTCCGATCGACTGGGTGCACTCACCGAGTTCAAGGAGCGACGAATACGCGAGGGCGGGGCTCACCCCGTCTCCTAGAGATAGAGGATTCTGACAATGCCCCGCGAGGGTTCAACCAGAGAAGGACGTCGAGCGAGCCGGGGTGGCGGCGGGATCCATCAGCAGGCCTGGCGCCGTGTAACGAACCCATACGGCAATACGGCTGTACTTTCGGAGGATCAGCTGGAGACCATCCACCATGCTTCGCTTCGGATCCTGAGCGAAATCGGCATGGACTTTCTTCATCCCGAAGCGTTGGCCGTTCTCGGCGATGCGGGGGCCGACGTCGAATCTGGGACCCAACGTGTGCGCTTCGATCCCGCTCTTGTGATGGAGCATGTTTCCAAGGCACCGTCGACGTTCACGCTGCACGCCCGCAATCCAGAACACAACCTGACGGTCGGCGGGAACCACGTCAACTTCTGCTCTGTGGCGTCGGCCCCCAACTCTTCATCCTTCGAGAACGGCCGGCGGCCAGGAAATTTCGAGGACTATCAAAACTTCCTTCGCCTCGGTCAGGCGTTCAACGTGGTTCATGCGTTTGGCGGGTACCCGGTTGAACCGGTGGATCTTCCTCCGTCAACCCGCCATTTGGATGCGTTGGCTGCGTTCGTGACGCTGAGCGACAAGGTCTATCACGCCTATTCGCTGGGCCGCGGTCGGATTCTGGATGCCCTCGAAATCGTTCGGATCGGTCGCGGCATCAACCGAGAACAGCTCGCCACCGAACCATCGCTGTTCACCATCATCAACACATCTTCCCCGCTCCGGCTCGATGGTCCGATGATCGAGGGCCTGACCGAGATGGCGAGAATGAATCAGGTTGTGGTGATCACGCCTTTCACCTTGGCAGGAGCGATGGCGCCGGCGTCGCTCGCCGGAGCGCTAGTTCAACAGAACGCCGAAGCCTTGGCAGGTCTCGCATTCACGCAGATGGTGAAACCGGGGGCGCCGGTGATGTACGGCGGATTTACTTCAAACGTCGACATGAAATCGGGTGCGCCTGCGTTTGGCACGCCCGAGTACACCCGTGCTGCGATGGCTGGTGGCCAACTCGCTCGGCGCTACGGCATCCCGTACCGCTCGTCGAACGCAACCGCCGGAAACGCGGTCGACGCCCAGGCGGCATACGAGGCGGAAATGTCGTTGTGGGGTGCGGTCTTGGGAGGCGCCAACCTCGTCATGCACGGTGCGGGCTGGATGGAGGGCGGGCTTGTGGCCAGTTTTGAGAAGTTCGTCATCGATGTCGAGATTCTTCAGATGATGGCCGAGTTTCTCGTCCCGATAAAGGTCGACGCGACAGAGATGGCGCTCGACGCCATCGCCGAGGTCGGGCCCGGCGGTCACTTCTTTGGCGCCGCCCACACCCTGGAGCGTTACGAGACGGCGTTCTATGCCCCGATCGTCTCCAACTGGCAAAACTTCGAAAACTGGCAGTTGGCAGGAGGCATGACTGCGGATCGGAGAGCAGAGCAGGTCTACAAACAAGTGCTGTCCGATTTCGAACCACCGCCCCTCGACGGCGGGGTCGCTGCCGAACTCGCCGACTTCGTGGCGCGACGCACCACCGAAGGGGGAGTGCCCGCTTGAGCTGATGTGGTCTCGGGCCAAAGTTGGTGGGGGTTGTGAACCCAGGGCTGGTGCACGGGTGGTGTGGTCTCGGGCCCAAAGTTGGCTAGGTGCCAACCCGGGGGATGCGCTCGTCCCATGTTCGGGAAAATACCAGCGATTCCTTCTCCCAGGCATCCAGCCTCGCCTTGATGTGAAAATGGGATGCGCTCGAGGTCATCGTCGTGGTCGTTTCGGTGTTTACCTTCCAACCAGGGCGCCTCAACTCCTCTGTCCATGTGGTGGTCATCGAAGCGGTCAGCGGGTCGTTGTCGTCGATTTCATAAGTTTCATTGCAGACCGTCGCCCTGGTCAGTCCACTGGCAAAACGCTCAACGCCGAAGTCGTCGACGGTTCGGAGAACCGAGCTGTCTTCTGCCTGCGTCAACGATCTCGTGTGGCGTTCCGGCTTCTCCAACGAGTGCTCCATGGTGGCGGCGCCGATGCCGACCCCAAGTGCAGGCACCGAACGGTCCGTATCAACCACCCCGGGCAGACTCAGCGCCCCGCGATGGATACGAATCCCGCCGTTCGCCGGTGGCCATACCAGCGGCCAGTAGGTGGTCGACAGAGCCAAACGAAGCTTGTTTCCGGCCGCGAACCGGTGCGCAAGGTCATCGAGCCTGATCGTGGCGACGTAGCGCCGGCCCGGCGTAAGACTCGTCACCCGGTCGTGACCGTCGAGATGAGTGAGGTTGGCAGGCATCCAGCCGATCCTCGCCGACGCGCCGTCCGGTGAAACGTCGCAGACCCGGATGATGATGTTGCCCGCCGGGGCAGTGGCGGTGAATTCGATCTCCAGTTCCATCGCACCGATGATGTCGCGTGGTTGTTCGAACGGGGGAGCATCGAAGCAGACAGAGATCATGTCGTCTGCTGCTTGGTCCTCCGGGAGATCGGCGCCCTGCCACATCGGGCAGAACTCACCGCCGGCGCTGCCGAGGTTCTGAACGGTGTCGATCTCGAGGTCGAAGTCGCCCCCTGCCTGCGGGCGAAGTCCGAGCGGGGTCAGGTGCAGAACCTCGCCGGTCGCCTGGGGCCAGGCGTCGAGGGCGATCCACCGACCGGGGCGGATCGAATATTCGGTTGCCGGCGCAATCGAATCCTGTACGTAGGCGAGAACCGCCGGCCCTTGGTCAACCGCGTTGTCGACATCTTTCAGCCACCGATCCCACCAACGGATACACATTTCGAGGAAGTCGATGTCCGGTCCCGGCAGCCCTTGGTGGGGGTACAGATGCACCCACGGGCCGATCACTCCTTTGACCGGGGAGCCGAGGCCGGCGAGAAGGCGGAAAATTGCGTTCGTGTACGAGTCTGCCCAACCACCGACGGCCAGTACCGGGACTTCGATCTTGGAGAAATCCTCTGCGACCGAGCCATTTCGGAAGAAGTCGTCGCGGAGGAGGTGGTGAAGCCACTCGATGATCCAAGGTTTGTTGGCGTCGAGGCGCTCGAGCCATGTCTGTCGCCAGTCGCCACCCACTAGATCGGGATCTGGCGGGGTTGACTGATAGGAGAACATGGTCGAGGCCCAAGCGAGTTTTTCGGTGAGGAGGGACCCGCCTTTGTGGTGGATGTCGTCGAGGTAGCGGTCATCGGTGGAGCACACCGAAACCACGGCCCGAAGCGCGGGCGGTCGATGGGACGCGATCTGAAGCCCGTTGAAACCTCCCCAAGACTTGCCGATTATCCCGACGCCTCCGTCGCACCAGGTTTGCCGGCTGACCCAGTCGACAATCTCGACCCCGTCGGATTGCTCCAGAGGGAGATATTCACCCAGGAGGATTCCATCCGACTCACCGCTTCCGCGCAAGTCGACCCTGACACAGGCATAACCCCGGGCGGCGACGTAGCGGTGCATGATCTCGTCGCGGATTTCCAGACCACCGCGTTTGCGGTAGGGAACGTATTCGAGGACTGCGGGGACGGGGACCTCTTCCAGCGGGAGCCAGATCCGGGCCGCAAGGCGGGTCCCGTCGGCCAGCGGAATAAAGCTGTGTTCGATGACACGTACGCCATGGACATCCACCAACCGGGTCATGGACGTGATTCAAGCCGAGCCTGGTCCTGTTTGCTCAGTTGATCGCGGCCGGACCCATTTCGACGAGAACGATGGACGTTTCACCGTCGTCAGAAGACAGAGTCAACTTCTGGCCATCCAGTTTCCACCGGGTCAGTCGGGAGGCGGCCGCATTAAAAGCCGTCTCGATATCCGCAGTATCCACGCAAAACATCTTTGTCTGGCCAAGGGCGCCGAGCGAGAAGGATCCGGTGTTCCCGATGAACGCAACTCCGACATACGAGTTGCAGCCATTGTGGCCGTTCACCTGGCCGTCGAAGAAGCTGATCGTGGGTGGGGATAGGGCAACGTCGGTTTCGATTCCATTTGTCATCAGAGTCGCTGCGATGAACGTGCGCCCGGCAAGATCTGCTGCCGGGCTCTCAACCGGCGCGCCGCATGCCGAGCCAACGAGAATCAGCCCGAGCGCTATCACCAGAAGTGGTCTCATGTCGCTCTGACGTTGCCATCCTCACCCAAGTTTCCCGGGATTTGTCCGATTCGTCGTGTACGCACCCGAGGAAGGAGAGATCGCGGCGGCTGGAGACCGATCGAGCTCAGGTACCATGTGGTGGCCATGTCGGGCACCCCCTCCATTCGCAATGTTGCAATTGTCGCGCACGTAGACCACGGGAAGACCACCCTGGTTGATGCCCTTCTCCGCCAAACGGGGGTGTTCGCCGCGCACGAGGCCTTGGTCGACCGCGTGCTCGATTCGAGCGATCAAGAGCGTGAGCGGGGAATCACGATCCTTGCCAAGGCGGCTTCGATCGAATGGAAGGGCGCCAAGATCAACCTCGTCGATACCCCGGGTCACGCCGACTTTGGCGGCGAGGTGGAAAGGGCTCTCGAGCTCGTCGACGGTGTCATGCTCCTGGTTGATGCTGCCGAGGGACCGCTACCGCAGACCCGTTACGTGCTGTCGAAAGCCTTGGCGCGGGGCCTTCCGGCGCTGGTGGTCCTGAACAAGGTCGACCGCTCCGACGCTCGGCCCGACGCCGTCATCGACGAGGTTTACGAGTTGTTCTTCGATCTGGGTGCGTCTGAGGATCACATCGAGTTTCCCGTCCTGAGCACAATTGCTCGCAATGGGCAAGCCATCACCGGAATCGGTATCCCGTCAGATGGGTCAGATCTGGCTCCACTGCTGGATGCCATCGTCGAAACGATTCCGGCACCGACCGGTGACTCAGAGGCGTCGCTCCAGGCGATCGTGACCAATCTGGATGCTTCCGACTACCTGGGTCGTCTGGCAATGGGGCGCGTAATCGCGGGCACGCTGCGAGCGGGTTCCCAAGTCGCACTGTGTCACTCGAATGACGAAGAGCCGCCGATTCGTCGCAAGCTGACTCAGCTGATGGGTTTCGAAGGGCTTGATCGCGTCGACGTGACAGAGCGAAGAGCAGGTGATCTCTTCGTGGTGGCGGGGTTTCCGGAGGTGGAGATCGGCGACACCCTGGCCGATCCCAACAACCCGACTCCGCTGCCGCGCCTGGTGGTCGACGAGCCTGTGTTGCGGATGACGTTTGGCGTCAACACCTCGCCTCTCTCGGGTAAGGACGGCAAGTTCCTGACTTCGCGTCAACTCAAGGATCGCCTCGATCGCGAGGTCCTCGGCAACGTTTCCATTCGCATCGGGCCGACGAGCTCTCCCGAAGTAATCGAAGTGGCAGGCCGCGGCGAACTGCAGTTGGCGGTACTCATCGAGACGATGCGCCGCGAAGGATTCGAGGTTCAGGTGAGCCGTCCGGAAGTCATTCTGCGCGAGATCGGGGGTAAACCGCACGAGCCGCTCGAACGGGCAGTTGTCGATGTGCCCGACGAGTATGTGGGAACCGTCACCCAGGCGGTGGCTCCCCGCAAGGGGACCGTGCTCGATCTGAGGCCGGGCGACCGCGGCCGCACCATCATCACTCTGACTGCGCCAAGCCGGGGCTTGCTCGGATTCCGCTCCTTGCTGATGACAGCGACCAGGGGTACCGCGCTCGTGCATCAGCATCACGACGGATGGGTTCCATGGGTGGGAGAGTTGCCGCACCGGCATGGGGGAGCAGTGGTGGCCGACAGGTCTGGTATCTCGACCGGCTTTGCACTCGACAACCTGCAGAAACGAACGGAGCTGTTCATCGGCCCTGGCGAGGACACCTACGAGGGCATGGTCATCGGCGAGAACTCTCGTCCCGACGAGATGATGGCCAACCCGGCAAAGGCCAAACAGCTCACCAACGTGCGCGCCTCGGGTTCTGACGACGCCATCAAACTCACTCCTCCGCGCCGTCTCACACTGGAAACCGCCATCGAGTGGATCGCCGATGACGAACTGGTCGAGGTCACTCCCAAGGAGATTCGGGTGCGCAAACGTCATCTGACCGAATCCGACCGCAAACTGGCCGCAAAGAAGCAGTAGGCGCCGCCAAGTCAAGCCGGTGAGTGTTGGCCGGCACGGGGCTCGATCGGTTGGGCATAAACGACCACGTTCGAGTCGTAGCTGCCGACCGATTGGTTGAAGTCACCGCCGCAGGTGATCAGCGTGAGGATCGGCTCGTCCTGGTTGGAGAAGATCAGGTCGAGGGGTAGTTCGTTCTTCAAATATGTCTGACGGGCTGATACTCGAAAGGCCCGGGTGCTGCCATCGTCGTAGTCGACGAAGATCAACGCCCCTGGTTCGAGCAGCCGAAGTTCGTAGAACACCCCGGGTCCCTGGCTTTCGAGGTCGACATGGCCGGCCAACACGGCCGAACCGGGCTGACCGGGCGAGGGACCGAACTTGTACCAAGCGACATCATCGACGTTGGATGGGATCTCCATTTCCCCGTTTGGCTCGACTCCCATCGCCAGCACCGGGGCGACCTTGTCGATGTCGGGGATGCGGATCCCTACTGGTTGCGACGGTCGAGCGGTCTGGCCGCCGACTGAGAATCGGGGGACGGAGTTGTCCGGCCCGATTGTTGTCGGCGAGGTCGTGGCGGGGCCGGCGGCGAGTCTGCTTTCGATCGAAGCGACATCTCCGGCCTCGGGAGCGAGTTTCGTCGTCAACCAGGTCAGCGCCGAGAGCAAAGCCAGCGCCACCCCGAACATTACGAACATTGAACCGCCTCGAGGGGACGGCGATGCGCCGTCCCCTCGAGGGTTGGATTGGCTTTCGATTTCAGGCACGCTCACGGGCAAGTTTGACGCCACCGTAGGTGATCGATGCGAGACCGAGTCCGAGCGAGGCGATCAACCAGGCGGGGACGCCAGGGAGCTCGCCCCCGGTGCCGCTGGGAACGCCGCTAGGGGCTGCTCCGAGTCCACCGATGCTCTGCACGGCAACTGTGAAGCTGCCACCGGCCAGGTCGCCGATCGCATAGACGATCACGTTGGTGCCGGCCGGGATGTCGAGCGGGGTGTCGAGGACAACCGCAGAGGCATCGCCTGCGGCGGTCACCTTGACCTGGTAGGTGCCGGCGGGAACGTCTGCTGCACCTTCTGCACCGTTCGGCACATTGGTGAACAGTGCGCCGTCGTTGGCGAACACATCGACGTTGGGGGCGGCGGCCGTGTGGCGCACCGTGACCCGGCCGTTGCCGGCCGCAATCGTCGAGATGTCATTGACCCAAACGCTGATCTTTGGAGTCCCCGCGCCGTCCAGGTTTGCCTGGATGGTGGCGTTGGCACCGGCGGGCAGCGTCACGTTCTGGGTGAGCACAGGATCGCTCGCGGCGTCGGCGCCCGCAGCCCGGATATCGATGTCGTAGTCGGCGGCAGGCAGCGTGAGCGGATCGGTGACGGTCCCGTAGCTGAAACCTTCGAGCGTCAGGGCATCATTGACGTATACGTCGACAGCCAGGTCGGGTATGCCGTGCACGACGGTGACCGTACCTTCCGCCGTCTGGGCGGAGGCGGTCAATGGGAGGGCGGACAGCAAAACTGCGCTCGCCAATATAAGGATCTTCTTCATCGGTCTCGGTCCTTTCTCGTTGGGGAGACTCGATGTGTATACGGACCTGGAGAGCGAATGGATGAACTTTTAGCACTAATTTTAGCCCTGCTACGGAAAGGTGCTGTATCGTCACTTCCGGAACCTGTCGAAGGAATGCATCGCTCATGAACGGGACCCTCGCGATCACCGGCCGCGCCGGAACCGATGCGCTGCTCAACCGCGATCCCACGGCTTTGATGATCGGCATGTTGCTCGACCAGCAGGTCCCGATGGAGTGGGCATTCTCGGCGCCGGCCACGCTGCTCGATCGGCTGGGCGAGCTGCGCGCCGGGTCGATCGCGACGATGGACGTCGAAGAGTTCGTTGCAGTGTGTTGCGACAAGCCCGCCATCCACCGCTTCCCGGCGGCGATGGGTCGGCGAATCCACGCGATGTGTGAATTGATCGTCGCGGACTACGAGGGAGAAACCGCACGGATCTGGGACGGAGTCGAGGAAGCCGGCGAGCTGGTCAGACGGCTCAGGGCGATTCCCGGTTTTGGTGCGGAGAAAACCCAGATCTTCATCGCTCTCCTCGCCAAACGGTTCGGCGTCCGGCCCGCCGGCTGGGAGGAATCGGCGGGTCCATTTGCCGACGACCAACCGCGGACCGTCGCCGATGTCGACTCCGCCGAGTCCCTCCAGGCAGTCAAGGCCTGGAAGGCCGAGAAACGCAAGGCGGGCAAGAGCAAGCAGACGTGAGTTCGGTCGGTGGTCGAATCCGGCCCGTCGGGCGCTATTCGATGGTCGCCGGTTCCCATCCTCTGAGTGAGTTGAACCGCGCCACCGAACGAGCCGACAAGAGTTCGTCGATCGAGATAGATCCTTCGACGAGTTCACCCGATTCGAGCAGCTCAGAGCGGAAGGTTCCGGCAAGGCAACCGTCCGCCGTCGGCGGCGTCACCCAGACACCGTCGATCAGGGCCGCCAGATTTGAAATGGTGGTTTCGGTCACCAGTTTGTCCGGGTTCCACAAGACGACATCATCGACCTCGGGGTGCCGTTCCCGCGCCTCGTCGTAAACCCGCCGGTTTGTCGTCTTGTGATAGAGAAAGGGATCCGCTGGGTCGATAGGTCGATCGTCGAGTGCCAGACAGAGTGGTGTGTTTGTTGGATCCGCGATGGGAATCGTTTCAACCTCGACCCAGCCTTCCCGCCCCACCAGGAGTCGTGCTCGGAGAGCTACGGGACCCGAAACGGCCCTTTCCAGCGCAGCCCTGATCTCGGCCGGGTCGATCGGGACGTCGAAATACCAAGCCGCACCCAGCAGGCGACGCAGGTGGCGCTCGAGCCGGAGGAAACCGGCACCAGGTTCCCATCGGAGAGTCTCCAGCAATCGGAAGTCGGAGCTGCGACGGGCCAGCACAGCTGCCTTCAGCAGCGCTTCCTCGTATTCGTTTGCCGCCGTCGAGTCGTAGGTGATTCCGCCGCCGGTGCCATACCAGGCGGTTCCGGTCGGCTTGTTGATGGTCACGGTTCGTATGGCGACGTTGAAGGCCCACTGCGATCCTCCACCGGGAGCAGGTCCACCAAAACCGAGTGCGCCGCAGTAAACCCCTCTCGGGTCGGTCTCGAGCCGGTTGATGATTCCCATCGTTGCCACCTTGGGCGCTCCGGTTATGGATGCACATGGGAAAAGTGCCTCGAACACCTCGGCGAGGGTGACTCCCGGTCTCGGCTCGGCCGCCACGGTCGAAGTGAGCTGCCATACGGTGTCGTATTTCTCGGTCGAAAACAGCGCAGGCACCGCCACCGTGCCAGGCCGAGCGATCCGACCGAGATCGTTTCGCACCATGTCGACGATCATCAGGTTTTCGGCCTGGTTCTTTTCAGAACCCGCCAGCCAACGGCGTTTTTCTTCATCCCCGGCGAAGTCGAGACCGCGGGCGGTGGTTCCCTTCATCGGTTTCGAGATGATCCTTCCGTGTTTCCACTCGAAGAACAGTTCTGGCGACGCCGAGGCGATCGCCCAGTCACCGAGATCGAGAAAACCACCATATCCACACGACTGTGACCGGCTCAGGTCGGAGTAGAAGGAAAGCGGGTCGCCCGTGAAGTTCGTCGTCATCCGGAAGGTGTGGTTGACCTGGTAGGTGTCGCCTTGGCGAATGTGTTCTCGGATTGTGGCGACGCCGTCGTGGTAGGCGCCGGCATCGATTGTCGACCGCCAGTTTCCGAGGCTGTAGGCGCCGGGACCGGCGGGCAAGACCGAATGACGACGATCGAATACCGCGAACCAGATCAGGGGAAGTCCGGACTGGGGACTGTGGACGACAAGTGCAGGATCGAACGCCGGAGCCGCCTCGTAGGCAACATACCCCGCCACCCAGCGCCCGGCGTCGACGGCGGCTTCGCAACGATCGAGGATCGATCCGACCTCAGCAAGTTTGTCCGTCGTGAGGATCTCGATCGGGTCGGACAATCCGAACGACCGGTGGCGTCGGGGCCGGAGATCGTCGAAGCGGGCTGTGATCATGGCATCTGGATTCTGTCACAACGGCGATGACAGTTGGAGATCGCATCGCCAGAACAATTCGGGTCAGGATTTGGACTGTGTCGCAACCGCCCGGTGGACCTCCGTCCAGAATTCGTGGGTGGCACCCCAACCCGCAGCGTCGAGATTGGCTTCGAAACCGGCTCCGGTGCTGCGGCCGGTCGAGATGTTGATCCGATACCTGCCGTTTCGGTCGGGGCCATCGAAGCTGAGGTCGAGCATCGACACGTGAAAGCGCTTGACGCTTGCGTGCCTTTCGGTAAAGACCTCGAGGGCGTTCCCGTCGAATGTGATCACCACCTGGTCGTGGACGAGATCGCGAAATCGAGCTTCCGGCATCGCCGGAATCTAGCCCGGTGGCCGTCGGTGAGTTGTCGGCAGACCCGGGGAGCCCCATTACCTGGCATTTGAATCAAGCTATTATATGCTTTATCATATGGCGATATAGCGATAAGGATATAGCATTGGACCGGATTTCCGTGAACAGACCGGAGACGATTTCGGCTGCCATCCGGCAGTGGCGAATCGGCGCCGGTTTGAGCCAAGTGGAGCTGGCCCATCGTCTCGGCACGACACAATCGGCCGTCTCGCGTTGGGAGAACGGCCATGATGAGCCGAGACTCTCAACGCTTGCGGCCTTGTTGTCGGCCTGTGAGCTGGTAGGTGACCTCGTGATCGGGCCCGATGTGGACCGTGCTCAAATCATCCAGCAGCTGTCCCTGACACCCCGGCAGCGACTCGAAGGTCTTGCCAACATGTCGCGTCTCCGTGCGTCTGCCGTGCTCGGTTCCGCTTGATGGCTGCCGTTCTGGATCCTTTCTGCCTCTTCGAGGTGCTCGACCGGCACGAGGTGGCCTATGTTTTGGTCGGGGGCATGGCAGCAACCCTCCACGGATCCACGGTCCTGACAAACGACGCCGACATCGTGCCTGACCCCGATCCAGCCAACCTCGACCGGTTGGCGACGGCTCTGGTCGACCTCGAGGCAAAAATCAGGAGCGAACGGAGTCCAGATGGGATCGCATTCGAACCCCACCCCGAGCTGTTGGCGGCGGTGGCGATGTTGAACCTGACGACTCGATGTGGGGACCTCGATCTTGCTTCGATTCCAGTGGGGACTGGTGGATATGCCGATCTTGTCGAATCCGCCGTCGTTTTTGAAATTGACGGGCTCGTGGTTCGGGCTGCTGCCCTGGCCGACATCATCCGCTCGAAACGAACGGCCAACCGGCCCAAGGATCGGGCGGTGTTGCCAGTTCTGCTGGCCCTCGAAGACGAGCTTCGCAAGCGGCCTGATTAGGTCCAGCCCGATCTGCGCCCACTGAGCGGACATCGATCTTGGGTGTCTCCCGACGGGTCCGCTTCTATGCCTTGTCCCTCGCCCGGCGCAGGATCAGGTCGATCGGAGTGTCGGCAAGGTCGCCCAGTTCTTGGACGTACTCGTATCCGAACCTGCCCTTGATGCAGAGGTTGCCCGACGTGACAGAATGATCGTTGGGTGAGCTCACCTTGACGATTCGGTTGTCTTGGACATGGAGGTCGAGATTGCAGCCGACCCCGCAATAAGAACAGATGGTGCGGGTGACGGTTTGGCGGTCCTCTTCCCACATCTCGGCCCGACGCAATTCGTACTCCGATCGGAACATGAGGGCGCCGGTAGGGCAAACCCCGACACAGTTGCCACAGAAGACGCATGCCGAATCGGTGAGGCCGGTGTCGTACTCGGTCGAGATGCCGGCGTCGAATCCGCGGCCGGCAACAGCGATCGCAAAAGTGTTCTGGGCATCCTCGCCGCAGGCCGACACACACTTATAGCAAAGTACACATTTGGAGTAGTCGCGCACGTACAGCGAATTGTCCACCTTGACCGATTGGTGCACGGTCTCGGCAGTGGCGCCATCGGGTGAGTGGTGGTGGCCGGCGTGGCGGCGGTCGCGATCGGTGGCAGGAGCCGCCGGTGGACCGAACCGTTCCGGTTGGCATTCGTAGCGATCCATCCACACCCTCGTGTCTTCATCGACGAGCGACATGTCGACCGAGGATGCGAGGAACTCGAAGACCAACTTGCGCGAGTGGCTGACCCTCTCCGATTCGGTCTGGACAACCATCCCGTCCTCGGCAACCCGCGAACAAGACGGGACCAGGGTCCGGCTTCCCTCCACCTCCACCACACACACCCGGCATACGTTGACCGGGGTCAGCGTTTCTAGGTAACAAAGTGTGGGTTGGTCCTTGCTCACCGATCGGCAGGCGTCGAGCAAGGTCGAACCAGCCGCCACCTCGACCTGGCTGCCATCGATGGTGATGGTGACGAACTCGTTCATCGCATGACTGCCGGGAAAGGCGACTGGTCTACTGAGCGGCGTATCGGGAGTGCGGATTGAGCGGCCCTCATTTGGCTTCTCCGAAAATCCCCAAAGCAATTGCGGAACGGACGACTGCAGCCGCAGTGTGGCCGAGGCCGCAGATGGATGCGTCCTTCATCGCCCGGTCGATATCCTCGATGAGAGCGGCTTCGATGCTGCCATCTGATCGGGCGACCGCCTCCTCCACGCGCTGGGTGCCCACCCGGCATGGCACACATTGACCGCACGACTCGTCACGAAAGAAGCGGGCGATACGGCGGACGATCCCCTTCATGTCGACCCCGTCGTTGAACAGCATGATCACCCCTGAGCCGAGCGAGACTCCGGCCGCACGCGAATCCTCGAAGGTCAGTTTCAGATCGAGATTTGTGGCAGACACCAGAGAGCCGGCGGCGCCGCCCAGCATGATGAAGGAGGGAGTTCCGACTGGGCCGCCGGCGGCTTCAATGGCCTCGCCCAAGGTGCGGCCCGACTCGAATTCATAGACCCCGGGGTGGGCGACGTCCCCGGAAAGGCAAAAGAGCCTTGTTCCGGTCGAGTCGGGTGTCCCGATGCGCGAATACGCCTCGCCCCCCTCGGTGATCACCCAGGGCACGTTGACCAACGTCTCGACGTTGTTGATGACTGTGGGAAGGCCAAAGAGTCCCGACTGAACGGGAAAGGGAGGTTTTTGGCGGGGTTCTCCCCGGAAGCCCTCGATCGAATTGAAGAGCGCCGTCTCTTCCCCGCAGATGTATGCGCCCTGTCCCTTGCGCAATTCGATGTCGAAGTCGAAACCCGAACCCAGGATATCGGTGCCGAGGAAACCAGCCTCCCTGCTGGTGGCGATGGCATGGGCGAGGCTGGCATGAGCGAGCGGGTATTCGCCCCGGATATACAGGAATCCGCGGTCCGCCTCCACAGCAAAACCCGCGATCGTGATGGACTCGATGAGGGCGAACGGGTCGCCCTCCATCACCACGCGGTCCTTGAAAGTCCCCGGCTCCGATTCATCTGCATTGCACACGACCACTCTGGGACCGGGTGGTTGGGCGCGGACCGCCTCCCATTTGACCCCGGTGGGAAAGGCCGCCCCACCCCGGCCCTTGAGTCCAGACGCCTTCAATTGGGTGATGATCTCGTCCGGCCCCATCTCGAGTGCACGGGCCAGCGCCTGGAACCCGCCAAAAGCTCGGAAATCGTCGAGGGAGGTTGGGTCGGTATTGCCGATTCGAGACAACAGACGGTCACCGACAACCAGCGGGGCGTCGGTGGTGGCCGAAGTGGCCCCGGCCAATGCCGCCAGCACCTTTTCACGGGTTGCTCCGGTTATGACCAGGTCCGGTTCGCCCGCCCGCTGGATCAGCACTGCGGGTCTTCGGTCACACTGTCCGAGGCACGGTGATGAGATCACGTCGTCGCGCCCGTCCATGCCGGCCAGGAGGGCGGCGCCTCCGGCCGCTCGGCAGGCCGTGTCATCGCAGACGTGGGCAACGGACGCCGGCCGAGCCTCTGTCGAAATCAGCGCGTAGAACGATGCAACGCCGAAGGCCTCTGCTGGTGGAATGTGAAGGCGGCGGCAAATTTCCTCGAGCGCCCCCGGTGAAACCCAGCCGATCTCGGACTGCACGGCGGCAAGCGCCGGAAGGAGCAGGTGGCGATGGGTGTTGCGTTCGAGGCGGATGACGCGCCCGGCCAGTTCGACGGTTTCGGCTTCGGGGCAGACCGAGGCGATGACTGCGTTTTCCGCGGAGGTGGCCTGTCTTCCGGCTAGCTTCAGATCCACGTCAATGCCCGGCCGCTGTCAGCGTATCGACCTTGTCGATGCGGATGGCGGTGGCTTTGAACTCGGCGGTGCCGGACTTGGGATCCCACGCCTCGATGGTGAGGACATTGATGTCGACCTCGTCGGGATAATGCAGCGCCATGAAGGTCAGACCTGGTCTGAGTCCTGAATCGATTCGAACCGGTGCGTCGATCGAACCACGACGTGACGCAACTGTCACAGTTTCGCCGGTTACGAGGGCGAGACGGTCGGCGTCCTCCGGCGATACGTCGATGGTGCAGCCGATTCGGATCGGAGACTCGAATCCGCCCGACTGGACTCCGGTGTTGAACCCATCGAGATGGCGCCCCGTCGTCATGCGAAGCGGAAACTCATCGGAGAGGGTGTCGACCGGAGCGGCCCACTCGACCGGGATGAACGGGGCGGGGTCGACTACGGGATCCTCGTCCCATAGCCGCGAATGAAGAAAAAGTGTGCCGGGATGATCTTCGGATGGACACGGCCACTGGATTCCGCCCATTTGTTCGAGCCGCCGGTAACTCATTCCGGCATGTGGTGGCGAGAGCGACCGCAGTTCGTCCCAGGCATCTTCGGCTGTCGGGTACCCCCACCCCGATCCCATCGCCTCGGCCAATGCCGAGAGAATATGGAGGTCGGTACGGGCATCGCCGGGTGGCACCAACGCCGCCCTCACTCTCTGCACCCGCCGCTCGGAACTGGTCACCGTGCCTTCTGCCTCCGCCCAGTCGGCCGCAGCCGGCAATACGACGTCGGCCATTTCCGCGGTTGCCGTCAGGAAGATGTCCTGAACCACCATGAAGTCGAGTTTTTCCAGCGAATTGCGCGTGTGGGCCGAGTCGGCTTCTGACTGGGCGGGGTTTTCTCCGATCACGTATAGCGCTCGCAATTTGCCTGCGGCCATCGCCTCGAACATCTGGGTCAGGTGCCATCCCTTCTGGGTCGGGATCGTCTTGCCGTAGAGAGCTTCGAACTTTCCTCGGAAGGCATCGTCCTCAACGTCCTGGAAACCTGGGAGTTTGTTGGGCAGGGCGCCCATATCCCCGCCACCCTGGACGTTGTTTTGTCCACGAATCGGGACCAGTCCCGACCCGTAGCGTCCGACCTGTCCGGTGAGGAGGGCAAGGCTGATGAGAGCGAGAACGTTGTCGGTTGCGTTGTGGTGCTCGGTGATGCCCAGCGTCCAGCAGATCTGGGCCGTGTCAGCGGTGGCATAGGCGATCGCCATCTCCCGGATGACTTCACCTGGGATACCGGTGATCTCGGTTGCGCGCTCGAGCGTATAGGAGGAGACCGTTTCCGCATACGCGTCGAACCCGGTGGTGGCGTGCTCGATGAAGGTGAGACGATGAAGGCCTTCGTCGATGATCACCTTGGCCATGGCGTTGGCGAGGGCGATATCGGAGCCGACGTCGATGCCGAGCCACACATCGGCCCACTGGGCCGACTCGCTCCGACGAGGGTCGATGCCATAGAGGCGAGCGCCGTTGTGGACACCTTTGAGGAGGTGGTGAAAGAAGATTGGATGGGCGTTGCGCGCGTTGGAACCCCAGAGAAGGATCACGTCCGTGTTCTCTATCTCTTCGTAGCTGCTGGTACCGCCTCCGGCTCCGAGAACCGCCACCAGACCGGTGACGCTGGGAGCGTGTCAAGTTCGGTTGCAGGAGTCGATGTTGTTGGTACCGAGCACCACCCTGGCGAACTTCTGGGCCATGTAGTTGGTCTCGTTGGTCGCCTTCGAGCAGCTGAACATTCCAACCGCCGAGGGACCGTGCCCATCCCGAACCGCCCCTAATCCGGCGGCGGCGGCGGCGAGGGCTTCATCCCAACTTGCAGGATGGAGTGAGCCTTCCCGGCGCACGAGAGGTGTTGTCAATCGTGGTCTTGCCATCGTGTTTTCACCTCCCTTCTGTCGAACTCTGGGCTGGAGACCACCCTACGTGTGGTCCTGAAACCTGGGTTCGCGGATACGCCTTTTCCAGAGCAGGGGATAGTCGTCTGCTGATGCAGAATTCGTTTCCATCTGGGTCGGCCATAACCACCAAAGCGTAGGCCGGATTCTCTACTTCTTCGACCAGTGTTGCGCCCAATGCGGCCGCGAGGCGTTCGACCGCCCCGTCGGCGTCGCCGCTGAGATCGAAGTGAACACGGTTCTTGCCGAGTTTGCGGTCGCCGGTCTCCTGCAGAATCAGAGGAAGGCCGGGAGCGATGTCTCCCATCCACAGATACTCCTGATACCGCTCGACTTCCTCCAAACCGAGGAGGGTTCCCCAGAACCGCAAACCCCGATCCAGGTCGGACACATCGACGGTGATGCCCCGGACGGTTGTCATCGTCAGAACAGCCCGACGACATTGCCCTCATCGTCGATATCGACCTTGAGGTACGCGGGGGTTGCTCCAAGCCCAGGCATTGTTCTCATCTCGCCCAAGAGCGGGTAGATGAATCCGGCGCCGACCGAGGCGCGCACTTCGCGGACCGGCACCGTGAAACCGGATGGTGCACCTTTGAGAGCAGCATCATGACTGATCGACAGATGGGTCTTGGCCATGCAGATCGGCAGGTACCCGAACCCGGCCCTCTCAAAATCGGCGATCTGGGCTTCCGCGGCCGGCGAATACTCGACGTCCCCCGCGCCATAGATGTCGCGGCAAATAATCTCGATCTTCTCCTTGATCGACATGTTCAAGGGATAGAGGTAGGCAAACTCGTTCGGTTCTTCACATGCAAGGACCACGGCCTCGGCCAGAGCGACCGCTCCCTTTCCACCTTCTGCCCAGTGGTTGGCGAGTACCGCGTCGGATGCCCCGGCGGCGATAGCCGCTTCCTTGATCAAAGCCACTTCCGCAGCCGAGTCGGTAGGGAAGGCGTTGATGGCCACCACCACCGGTACCCCGAATCGTTTTACGTTGGCGATGTGGGCAAGAAGATTCGGCATACCGGCCTGGAGTAACGAGAGGTTCTCCTCGGTGTAGGCACGGTCGAGAGGTCGGCCGAGTACCACTTTTGGTCCCCCGCCGTGTGTCTTGAGGGCACGGACTGTCGCCACCAAGACCACGCAATCCGGCCGAAGGCCAGAAGTGCGGCACTTGATGTCCATGAACTTCTCCATGCCCATGTCGGCGCCGAAGCCGGATTCGGTGATGACGTAGTCGCCGAGGTGGAGCCCGATGCGGTCGGCCAAGATCGAGGAGTTGCCGTGAGCGATATTTGCGAAGGGTCCGGCGTGAACCAACGCGGCTTGCCCCTCGATGGTTTGCATCAGGGTCGGATGAAGTGTGTCTTTCATCAGGACGGTCACTGCACCGGCGACTCCTAGGTCTTCGAGGGTCAGCGGATGGCCATATTTGGAGATACCGAAGACAACCCGGCCCACCCGCTCGCGCAGGTTTCGCAACGCCGACGCGTAGTCGACTCCGTCGACGAGAGCGAGGATGGCCATGAGTTCGGAGGCGACTGCGATGTCGAATCCGGTTTCGCGGGGCCGTCCTTCCGCTTTGCCGCCAAGGCCCACGATCACATTCCGCAAAGCCCTGTCGTTGATATCGAGCACACGGTTCCATTGAAGATTGAACACGTCGATGCTGAGGCGGGTCAGACCAAGTTTGGCCAGTTGTTCGTCGTTCATCTTGGTCTCGTGGAACCAGCGCGCGTCGATTGCGGCGGCAACCAGGTTGTGGGCCACGGTGATGGCGTGGATGTCACCCGTGAGATGGAGGTTGAACTCGTCCATCGGAACGACCTGGCTGTAGCCGCCTCCGGCGGCGCCACCTTTGATCCCGAAGGTGGGTCCCATCGATGGCTGGCGGATGGCTGCGATCGCCTTGTGGCCGATCGACCCGAGACCCTGGGTGAGGCCGATTGTCGTGGTGGTCTTGCCCTCTCCCAGGGGTGTGGGGGTTATCGCGGTGACGTCGACGTACTTGCCCTTGGGGTTGGCGCCGATGCGTTTGAGCGCGTCCAGATTGATCTTGGCCTTGGTGTTGCCGAACAGGATCAACTCGTCTTGGTTGAGACCGATCGAGGCCGCAATCTCGGTGATGGGGGAGACGGTGGTGGCGCGGGCGATTTCGAGGTCGCTCGGAACTTTGGACGGGCTGCTCATACTGGCTGGCTCCTGCTCATTTGGCGCGGCAGCGTAGTCGACCGCAATCCGCGATGTGGGACGGTTCCGGTAGGCGGAACAGGGCTCAGTTGGCTGGGGCAAACAAAAGCCGGGTCCGATATTAAGTCGGACCCGGCTTCGGCGTTGGGCTCAGCGAGAGCGGGTGGCCGGTTTTTTGGCGCCAGACGTAGCCTTGCGGGCGGGGGCAGCTGCCTTCTTGGCCGCTGCGGTGGTTTTTTTGGCTGCGCTGCGGGCGGCAGTGGTCGCCTTCTTGGCTGGTGCTGCTGCCTTTTTGGCTGCGGGTTTGGCGGCGGCTGCGGCCTTCTTCACCGGGGCGGCTGCCTTCTTGGCTGCCGGTCTGGCGGCTGCGGTGGTTTTTTTGGCTGCGCTGCGGGCGGCAGTGGTCGCCTTCTTGGCTGGTGCTGCTGCCTTTTTGGCTGCGGGTTTGGCGGCGGCTGCGGCCTTCTTCACCGGGGCGGCTGC
>JBGTHP010000010.1:0-75640 GCA_041746105.1 Acidimicrobiia bacterium | reverse complement strand
CCTAGGCGACATCATCGACCTACCGCAGAGAAGCGAAAACCCCAGCTGACCTGGCCTTTTTAGGGCTCCGGGGGAGAGACTTGAACTCTCAACCTACGGATTAACAGTCCGCCGCTCTGCCAATTGAGCTACCCCGGAAGGCGCGTCGAGTGACGCAAGCGGCGAGTGTAATGATCGGCCTCTCCGATGCCTAGCCGGGGGCAAGCTGCCAGAATCAGGATATGAGATTCAGATTGGGTGTTTTCGTCGGCGGTGTGATCGGGTACGTGCTCGGAGCGAGAGCCGGACGTGAGCGATATGAACAGATCAAGCGTGCGGCCGCTCGGGCGCGCCAGCATCCGGCGGTTTCACAGATCAATGACCAGGCAACAGCCCTGGTCGACGTCGCTCGCAACACCGTGGCCCGCGGCTTCGAGGAAGGGTCGAAGGGGATCCGAAAGATGGCGAACCGACCTACTGGCACCTGAAACCAGGGCTGGAGACCACACAGCGCGTGGTTGTGAACCCAGGGTTGGGATCAACCCTCCTCGAGGAAACCCTCGAGCCGGCGGGAGTTTTGGGGGTGGCGGAGTTTGGCCAGTGCTTTCATCTCGAGCTGACGAACCCGTTCGCGGGTGACGTTGAAATGGTCGCCAACCTCCTCGAGCGTGCGGACGCGACCGTCCTGGAGGCCAAAACGCATCACCAGCACTTGGCGTTCGCGATCGGACAGACCTTCCAGGGCATTGGACAGATGACCTTGTAGTAGCACTCTGGTGGCTTCCTCGACCGGGATGTCCGCTCCCTCGTCTTCGACGAAGTCGCCCAGGGTTGAGTCGTCTTCCTCACCCACAGGGGACTCCAACGAAACCGGGTTCTGAGCGATCTGGATGAGTTCCTCGACCCGATCGGGCTCCAAGTCGAGATCGGCCGCGATTTCGTCGACGGTCGGATCACGACCGAGAGTCTGGGTCAGGTCTCGCCGGGCCCGGACCAGCTTGTTGATCAGATCCATGATGTGAACCGGCACCCTGATCGTCCGCGACTGATCGGCGATGGCGCGATTGATCGCCTGACGGATCCACCACGTCGCATAGGTGGAGAATTTGAATCCGCGCCGGTAGTCGAACTTCTCGACTGCTCGCATCAGACCCATGTTGCCTTCTTGGATCAGGTCGAGCATCGCCAGACCTCGGCCGACATGGGTGCGGGCCACGGACACCACCAGGCGAAGATTGGCTTCCACCAGGCGCCGGTGACCCAGCTCGCCTTTGTGGATCGTGGCCTCCAACAGCAGCCGGTCTTCTTCTGTCATGGCGGCACCCAACCGCTCCTTGGCCTTGCGTCCCGCTTCGAGCTGCATCGCCAACTCGACCTCCTGTTGGGCGGACAGCAGCTTGTAGCGACCTATCTCCTGGAGATACATCTTGACCGGATCGGACACGCCGATCGACTCGTCGTCGATCAGGTCGTCGAGCGGCTCTTCGAGATCTTCCTCAATCCGTATGTCCTTGGCGCGAAGAATCTCAAAAACCTTCTCGAGTTCGTCGATCGAGGCATCGATATCGACCAGGTCCTGCTGGACCTCATGAACGGTGAGAAAACCGCGTTGGGCGCCGCGTTTGATCAGCTCGGCAACCACATTTTCCACGTTCACGTCCCCGCTCATCGAATCACTTCTTCCGCTGGCGCTGTAAGTGTGTCAGCTCCTGGAGCCTTTGGGAATAACCATCATCGGACGAATTCATCTCGGCCAGCTCTTTTTCGATCCGATCGATCTGGTCTTCCACCTCCAACTGGTGGATCCGATCGATCAGTTCGGGGATCGGCGCCAGCTTGCGGTCGTCGGCCACCAGCTCGTGAAGAAGTCCGGCTGTGTCATCTTCGGCGGTGAGAAGTGGGACTGCCTGACCAACCGCCGAGTCGTCGAGAAGTCCACTGATCCGATCGAAGGCGTCGCGCAGAGGTTCGGAAGCAAACAGACTCGAACCCACGCCGGCTACCCGGGCAGATCCGCCGTCGGCGAGAACCGCCATCAATAGTTCGCGCTCCGCCCGCTCCCTCCCCGAGCCGACGCGGGCCTTGGGACGGGTTGGACCAGAAGTGCCGCGACGCCGGGTAGGGCGGCCGACCGCCTGCTCGACGGTGCCGAGATCGATCCCCATCCGTTCGGCCAAGAACCGTGCATACTCGGTCCGGGCCAAATCGTCGGCGACTCTCGCAAGTCGCGGGGCGAGGGCGCGCAGAGCACGGGCCCGGCTCTCAGGTTCGGAAAGGTCGTATTCCCCCAGTTCACGCTCGATCCGAAACTGGAGAAGAGGGCGTGCCCGCTCGACCGCGATCAACAACTCCTCGGTCCGCCCCGTCTGGACCATTTCTGCGGGGTCTACACCCGCCGGCAACTCCGCCACCCTCAGATCGAGGTCGAGGTTGACCGCCACCTCCAACTCGTCACCTCGGAGCGCCGCCCGGCTGCCGGCGGCGTCGGCGTCGAAAGCCAGCACGATTCGGTCGCTGAAACGCCGTAGCTGGTCAAAATGGTCGTTGCCAAGGGCGGTGCCGTTGGTGGCGACCGCCTCTGGTACACCATGGCGTTGAAGCGCTATGACATCGGTGTAACCCTCAACCACGACCGCGTATCCCGATTTCTGGATCTCGCGGCGGGCCCGGTCGAGGCCGTAGAGCAGATGAGACTTCTTGTAGATCGGTGTCTCTGGCGTGTTCAGATATTTGGGCTGACCTTCACCCAGGATGCGACCACCAAATCCGACCGGATCACCCCGAACGTCGTTCGTGGGAAACAGCAACCGGTCACGGAAGTAGTCGTGGGCGCCGCCTTGGGCTCGTCGGGCCAAACCCGCATCGATCATGGTCTTGAAATCGATGCCCTGGGACCGAAGCTCCTTGACCAACAAGTCCCCGGCGGGTGGGGCATAACCCAATCGATATTCGGAGACGATGTCGGCTCCATATCCCCTGCCCCGAAGATAAGCGCGAGCATTTCCGGCCTCGGGCGACTTCATGAGGGTGCGGTGGTAGAAGTCGACGGCGGCTCTGGTCCCATCGACCAACCGTTGACGAATACCGCGCTGCTGGGCGGCCTTGGGATCTTCGGTCAAGGCAATACCGGCCTGGCGGGCGAGAGCCTCTAGGGCTTCGGGAAAAGAGAGGCCCTGAGTTTCCTGGACAAAGGTGAAGATGTCGCCTTTGGCGTGGCATCCATGGCAGTAGTAGAGCCCGCGAGCGACGTCAACGGACATCGACGCGGTCTTCTCCTGGTGAAACGGGCAGACCGCCATCACGTTTCGACCGGACCTCTTGACGGTGGTGATTGCCCCGATCAGTTCCGAGATGTTGGTCGCCTGGCGGACCTTGTCCCTGTCCTCTTCGCTGAATGCCATCTTGGAAGCCGAGTGTACGGCCCAGCGATCCTCCTGTGTCCGGCGGTGGGCGGGTGGCCGTTCCTTAGGTCGTGCGCCCCGAATCCGGGGTGAATCGCCGAAAGTTCGAGCCAGCAGGTCCCGGTTGGTGGCCGGGCCCGGCATGTCGGCCGATCGGAGCGACGGCCGGTCGAAACGAGGTCCGACGGTGAGCGGCGGGTCCCCTCGGTGGCACAAGACAGTTCGACGCCCAACCGCATCGCAAAGTGCCGTTGCCCCCCGAACTTTCGGCGATTTTATCCGAATACGGGGTCTAGAGCCTAAGGAACGAAGCTGAAGTCGATGAAGATCATGACTTCATCGGTGACGTCGGCGACGGATTCGACGGATGGGATCTGGAGGCCAAAGTCGGAGCGCAAGACCTGAGCAGAAGCCGTTCCCTCGACTCGGTCCGCCGCGACCAGGGTCGCCGTGACGTCAAACGTCACAGTCATGGTCGTCTCGCGGATCGTGAGGTCGCCAGTCACCGTGAAGGCGAACTCCTGGCCCACCTCCGCCTGTCCGGTCAAACCATCCACCGAAACCGGGACAAAACGGATCTCGGGGAAGGTGGAGGCTGCGAGGATCGGGCCCCGGATTGCCCGGTCGCGGTTTGAAGAGTCGGAGGTGAAGGTCTGTGCACCGACCACGATGTCGCCGATCTCGGACTGCCCAAGATCGGCCAGATCAAGACGGAGGAGTCCAGCAACCTCGGTGTTGGTGGCAACCACGTGTTTGGGTTCACCCCGCAACACCTCATCGAGTTCGAAACGAACCGTGCTCCCCTCGGCGATCGTCAAGTCGACGATCTGGCCCTCCGTGGAGCCCGACGATCCCTCCGTCGTTTCGGTGGGAGCCAGGGTGGGCGCCGTCACCTGCGCCGTCGACTCATCGATTCCGGTGGTGGCGAAGAACCAGATGACGACTCCGAGCGAGCCAAGGACTCCGACACCGAGAATCCAAAGGACGATGCGCTTCAAGAATGCTCCCTACTGCTTTCGAGGACCCTATACGGCGTCCGCCGCTAGAAGGTTCAGTCCAATCGCTGTGCGAGATAACCAGTCAACTGATCGAGTGACACTCGATCTTGGGTCATCGCATCGCGGTCACGGACCGTCACCGCCTGGTCCTCGAGAGTGTCGAAGTCATAGGTGATGCAATAGGGCGTGCCGATCTCATCCTGGCGCCGGTAGCGCTTACCGATTGACTGAGTCACGTCGAGTTCGAGCATCCAGCGGCGGCGGAGATCGTCGGCGAGTTTGGTCGCCGGTTCAACCAATTCAGGTTTTTTTGAAAGCGGCAGCACGGCCAATTGGTACGGCGCCAGCCGCGGATGAAGCCTGAGCACGGTGCGGGTCTCACCGTTCGGCAACGTTTCTTCTGCGTAAGCATCGATCAGGAACGCGAACATGGTTCTGGTGGCGCCGGCGGCGGGCTCGATCACGTGGGGATAGAAATGTTCGTTGGCCTCCTGGTCGAAATAACGCAGGTCCTGGCCCGAATGTTCTGAATGTTGTCGCAGATCGAAGTCGGTGCGGTTGGCAATGCCCTCCAACTCATCCCAGCCCCAGGGGAAGTCGTATTCGACGTCCACGGTGCCTGCGGAATAGTGGCTGAGCTCATCCGACTCGTGGGGGCGGATCCGAAGCCGATCGGGGTTCATGCCCAGCTCGAGATACCAGCGGTGACGCGCCTCGACCCAGTATTGGAACCAGTGTTCACTCTCATCCGGCCGACAGAAGTACTCCATCTCCATCTGTTCGAACTCTCGTGTGCGGAACACGAACTGGCCGGGAGTGATCTCGTTACGGAAAGACTTGCCGACCTGGGCGATCCCGAACGGCAGTTTGAGCCGGTTGGTGCGCCTCACATTGTCGAAATTGATGAAGATGCCTTGCGCCGTTTCCGGGCGCAGGTAGACCAGGTTGTCGTCTGACTGAATCGGACCGGTGTGGGTCCGAAACATGAGGTTGAACATCTTGGGCTCGGTGAATGTGCCCCTTTTGCCACAACCCGGGCACTGCTCCGGGTCTTCCAGTTTGTCCACCCGCCAGCGCTGGTTGCAGTTGGTGCACTCCACCAGAGGGTCGGTGAAAACGGCCTCGTGACCCGATGCCTGCCACACCTGGCGGGCCTGGATGATCGCAGAGTCCAAGCCCACTACGTCGTCACGATGTTGGACCATCGAACGCCACCAGGCGTCCTTGACGTTGCGAAGCATCAGCACTCCGAGCGGGCCGTAGTCATAGGCCGAGCGGGTGCCGCCATAGATCTGAGAGCTCTGGAAAACGAACCCGCGATGTTGGGCAAGAGTGGCGATTGTGTCGAGCGAGACGGTCATTTGACTCAAAGGTTGGGAAAGCCGTGATGTTAGGCGGAAGGGGTCTGGTCCCAATCCGTCGACCGGACAAGCCATGCCGCCAGTGCTACGAAGACGAGCGCTAGCCCAAACCCGACGATGACCCTGCTTGTTTCGAGAGAAACGGCAACTTCGTCGCCGACCGTCCGGCGCACGAGACCGCCGCCACCCAACGAAGCTTCAATCCCGAACAGCACGAAATACAGACCGATCGGAAGGGCCTGGGTGAACACCAATATCAGAACAGCCCATCCCTCCCAGCCGAGTCTCTCGTCCTCAGACGTCGAGGTCGTCATCACGGATGCGGGCGTCGAGCCGGCGATTGAGGGAGAAAAGGCGGCCGAGAAGGGGCATCAAAACGATATTGGCGCCGTGGAGGATTCCGATGATCAGGAGAATGCCCCCGATTCGACCCACCTCCCATTGCAATTGCCGGGGGCCGACGGTTTCGCTCCAGTTCGACTCTCGCTGAAAGCGGACCGTGAAGAGAATGTACGCGCCGAAGATCAGGTAGTAGACGATGTCTGCCAGCAGGATGAAGCTCTTGCCGGTTGCCGGATTGGCCCTGAACACGTCAGCGGCATATGCGCGGCCAAAACGTTTGATAAAGGGCCCCAGCCATAAGGCAAGACCTATCAGCATCGTCGTCGCGATCGCCTCGAGAACCCACCACTGCATTGCCAACCTCCCGTTGTCATATGTAGACGTTGCATAAACGATCGAGGCGAGCGCCCCTACCAGGGCCGCAACCAACCAGATCCTGCGCTGGAGGCGCCGACGGCGCCAACGGTCTTCCTCGATCGAGATCTTCACCCTGGAAAACAGGTCGGGGGCCGGCTCGGTGCGGACCGCCCCTTCCATCAAGGCGTCATGGAGTCGTTGCTCGAGCGCGGTCATCGCTCTCCCCCGAGCCGCTTTTCGAGTGCGGCGAGACCGCGCTGCTGCTGGGTCTTGACGGTGTTCACGGAAACACCGAGTGTCTCTGCCGTTTCTGCCACCGACAGCTCCATGTAGTAGCGGAGAACCAGCACTTTGCGTTGACCCGGTGCCAGCTCGCGCAGGGCGGCGATGACGCGGCGGCGGTCGTCCTGGATCGCCATCGTCTCATCCAGCGACGGCGGGTCGGGTTCGGCGGGCGGACGATGGCGCAACGACATCAGGCCCCGCCGGTTGTGGTCCCGTGCCAGATTGAGGACGATCGATCGGAGGTACGGCTTGACCTTGGCCGAGTCGTTGATGCGGTGAAGCGACCGGGCCAGCCTTATGAACGCTTCCTGAACCAGATCCTCGGCCGCGGTGCGATCGTCGACGAAAAAACGTGCAAGCCGAACCAGGTTGGTTGCCTCCTCCTCGAAGACCCTCGACACCAACCCGTCTAGCGCCTCCTGGCCCGATGCCAGCGGTGGCGCATCGAGGGCAAAGAGAAGGTAGGCCGACCGTTCGAGTTGCAGAACCATTCCCCCTACCGACGAACGACCAGGCAATTTCGGGTGACGTGGTACCTGAGGGCGGCGTGTCACCCGACGTCGCCACCCTCTTCGTCTGTAGGGGATATCAGAAAGGATCATGATGGAAACTCAACCGGTCGCAGAGGTCTCCGAGCATGCTGGCAGCGCTGAAGCCCCTGCCGCGCCCAAGACTCCGGAATCGTTGCCGGCTTTTCTGGCGACATGGCCACGCACCTTGGCGGTGGGGGTTGGTGCCGGGTTGGTCTGGGGAGCGATCATGCGTGCGTGGATGCGCTTCATCAGTGAATCGCCAGAGTTCAGCTGGAGCGGAACGGTATTCATCTTGTTGGCGGCTGCGATCGCCTTTGGTTCCATGGCGGCTGCTCGCAAGCGGCGCCTTTCGGGCGGGGTGGGTTGGTGGCGTTTTAGTTTTCTGACCTTGGTCGGACTGGGTGCAGGCGGGGCGGTGATGTGGCCGGCCGTTGTCCTCTGGGCGGTCGCGATCGGCCGGCGACGACCCGGATGGATGGTCTCTCTACTACTGGCGGCGGGTGCCGCCACCCAGATCCCAGTTGTCCAAGGCACGATCTTGGACAACTGGCGGATGTCCGGCTCCAAGGCCGTCATCGCCATCATCTGGTACGTCCCGATGCTGGCGATCGAAGCGTGGGCGTTCTCTGTCGTGTTTTCCCGCTCGGTCGTTGGGTACAAGACCCCATCCAGGGTCAGAAACTCGCTCATCGCACTCGGGGTCGCGTTCATGGCGATGGCCGGCATAGCCATGGGCGGCATCCCGATGTAGGTCAGCGGGCAGATCGGTCCACCGCCCCGCCAAAACGACGGTCGCGGCGTTGATAGTCGACGATCGCGTCGACCAGGGCGTGGCGATCAAAATCCGGCCAGAGAATCCCGGGGAAATAGAACTCGGCGTAGGCGGCCTGCCACAACAGAAAATTCGACAACCGATGTTCACCGGAAGAGCGGATGATCAGGTCGGCGTCGGGCATCTCGGGAACCGCCAGACGCGAAGCCAAAGCAGCCTCGTCGATCGATTCTGGATCGATCCGGCCGGCGGCGGCGGCGCGCGCCAGCGCCCTGGCCGCGTCGGAGATCTCACGCCGTGCTCCGTAATTGAAGGCAAAAACCATCGACATACGCTTGTTGGCCGCGGTCTGGGCGACGCTCTCGGACATGTGATTGCGATTCTCCTCGGGGATGCGGGGGTCGCCGGCATCTCCTGCGAACAGAATCCGGACTCCGAGATCATCGAGTTCATCTCGCCGTCGCAAGAGCAGGTCGCGGTTGAAGAACATCAAGAACGAGACCTCTTCACCGTCGCGAGACCAGTTTTCGGTCGAGAAGGTGAAGGCGGTGAGCCAGCCGATCCCCAATTCGAGGGCACCGTGCACGGTGTCAAATAGGGCTTCTTCTCCGGCTTGATGTCCCGCCGTCCTTGGCAAACCCCTGGCGTTGGCCCACCGACCGTTGCCGTCGAGAATGAGGCCAACATGTCTCGGGATCCTGGTCATGTCGACGAGTGACAAATCGAGTGAACCCATCAGTTATCCATGACCAAAATCGAGGCCAGTCGGCGGTCGAGATGGTGTTCGAGGAACCGGCGAGCCACTCCCATGCCGTCACTCGACAACTCCGGCTGAACCACCGGGAGTGCATCGAGATCCGACCGGGCGAGTAGCGCCAGGTATTCGACCAACCCGGTACGGAGCCGGACGGCGCCGTCGGGTCTGCACTCGCCGCAAACCACGCCACCGTCGGCAAAGCTGAAACGAACGAGATCCCCTCCCCGGCCGCACGATGCGCATTCTTCGAGGGCAGGCGCCACCCCGACAACGCCGGCCACCTGCAGCAGAAACGCCGTCGTCGTGTCGGGATGAAACCGCTCCATTTCGAGAGCCTGCAATCCGTCGCACAAGAGGCCAAAAAGGGCGGCCGACGGTTCTCCCTCCTGTGCAACCGCATCGACGACTTCGAGCATGGTGGATGCCGAAACAACCCGGTCCAGGTCGGCCCGCAGGCGTGGAAACGCCGAGACGACCTCAACTTGGGTGACCGTGTCGAGATTTCGGCCTTCATAAAGGACCAACTCGACGTGGGTGAATGGCTCGAGTCTTCCCCCGAACCGACTGGTGGTCTTGCGGACTCCCTTCGCAACCGTACGGATCTTCCCCCGTTGAGGGCTGAGCAAAACCACAACCCGGTCGGCCTCGCCGAAGGCGTAGGTTCGAAGAACGATTCCGGTGTCGTGGCGAAGGGCCATCAGCCCAGGTTAGGAGTGATCAAGGGGTCGTCGCGACAATCGGCCGGCGGGTTTTTATCACGACCGGAGACGGTCGATGATCGCAGCAAGTTCGGTGTCCTTGGACGTCAACCCGCCTTCCGAGTGGGTCGAAAGTGTGAGGGTCACCTTGTTCCAGCGAATATCGATATCCGGGTGGTGGTCGGCGCGTTCTGCCACGATCGCAACCTCCCCCACGAAGGCGACCGCTTCGGGAAACCCGCCCAGCTTGAACGTCCGCGAGATCGATTCCGGTCCGACCGCCCAGTCGGGGTAAGAGGCTGCGAACTCCTGACGCTCGAGATCACTCAACAGATCCATGGGTACAACCTAGCCATCGACGAGAAACCGACGGCGGCTCACACGGCCGCCAGACACCGGCCAGCGGCCCACAGGGCCGCCAGACACCGGCCAGCGGCTCACAGGGCCGCCAGACAACGGCTCACCCATTCGAGTTCTACGCCCTCGAGATTTTCGAGGTTTCGCAACATGCGACGGATCAGGTCGACAGACGAAACCGGTTCGAGCCATGACTGGTCCAGCCGGGGCGGTCCGCCGAGGGCCGAGGCCACCAACGCCGCCGCCTCATCGAAACCGATCGCCTCGCCGTAGTGGAATGGATCGCACATCTGGCCGGCGGCATAAACGACAAAATGCCCGGGCAGCCCCACCCCGACCACTTCGATGCCGGCGCGTCTACCGACCTCGATCCACAACAACGCCAGCGAAACCGGGATTCCCCGGCGTGTCTCGAGGACCCGATTGAGCATCGAGTTATCCAGATGGTGATAGTCCTCGACGTTGCCCCCAATTCCCTCCGTGATCGAGATCACCCGCCGCAGTGCCATGTGGTTTGTACCTTGGACTGCGCCCGCCATTGCATCGAGGCGGGAGAGAAATGGGTCCGGGTCGAGCCCTGGATAAACGAACCGAGCGAACTCGAGTGCGGCTTCTGCCAGTTGCCCATCGTGGGCTAATTCCGCAACCCTCTCCGGAACTGGGGCCACAACGCGTTCGGTCATATTTTCAAACTAGCGCGCCAAGACCGGTTCACTCAGATCTATTCGTCGCTCGCGACGAAACCCAGCCGATCCAGGACGGCAGGACGCTGCTGCCAGTCTGCTTCGACGACCACCCGCAACTCCAGATGGACTTTCGCCGCAAACACCTGTTCCAATTCCTCGCGAGCCTCGCGCCCGGCCGTGGCAAGTAATGAACCGCCTTTGCCGATCACAATGCCTTTTTGTGAGTCTCGCTCGACAATCGCTCTCGCCGTGACGACCACGGCGCCAGAGTCGCGTTCTTCGATGTCGTCGACGACCACGACCAGCGAGTGGGGCAGTTCGTCTCGCAGACGATCGAGAAACTTCTCTCGTACCAATTCCGCCACCAGGATGTGTTCCGGCTGGTCTGAAACCGCATCCAGCGGAAAGAGGGCAGGCCCCTCCGGCATTCGATTGATCAATTCGTTGCGGAGGGGATCGAGATTGGCGGCGGCGAGCGCCGAAACCGGCACGTAGGCGGCGAAGTCCCATTCCGCTGCCGTTTCGAGTTGTGAAACGATCTGGCCATGAGAGGCATCGTCGGTTTTGTTGACGGCGAGGACCACCACCGCTTTGGCTTCGATCAACCGCTCCGCCACGAGCCGGTCGCCTGGTCCGATCTGCTGGGTGGCGTCGATCACAAACAACACCGTGTCGGCATCACCAAGTGTCCGGTAGACGAGCGAGTTGAGACGGCTCCCCAACTCGGTTCTTGGCTTGTGCACACCTGGCGTGTCGATGAGGACGATTTGATGATCGTCGCCGTTGAGAACCGCCCTGATCCTGTTTCTGGTGGTTTGCGGTCGAGTCGACGTGATCGCGACCTTCTCGCCGACAAGTGCATTGACCAGGGTCGACTTCCCAACATTGGGCCGACCCACCACCGGGACCATTCCTGATTTCATCCTCGATCGTCGCCGTGTCCGCTACGGGCGAGCCGATCCACACGGACTGCTGCCACCCTCCGACCTTGCACCCGGGTGACGGTGAACTCGACATCGGTCAATTCGAACCGTTCGCTCTCCTTTGGAACTCGCCCGGCGAGTCCAAGGATCAACCCTGCCACGGTATCGAAGTCCTCTTCCGGCAGGTCGACCCCGATCGCGTCGGACAGTTCTGCGATATCCATGCGGCCGTCAGCGAGCCATGTCGAATCATCCATCTGAGTCAGCAAGGGAGCCTCGCGGTCGTACTCGTCCACGATTTCTCCAACCAATTCCTCCAACAGGTCCTCGATCGTGACCACGCCGGCCGTCGATCCGTATTCATCTATCACTACCGCCATGTGCATCTTCGATGCCTGCATCTCCCGAAGCAGGTCGGACACCTTTTTGGTCTCCGGCACGAACAGTGGTTGCCGCATCAGGTCTTCCATCGTGCCTGCACTCCCCTTCTCACCGTTCAGTTTGAGCAGGTCTTTGATGATGGCGATTCCCACGACGTCGTCGATCCCGCTGCGGATCACAGGGATTCGCGAATAGCCGTGTTCGTTGACCGTGGCGAGCAAAGTGTCGAACCCATCGGTCTCGGCGACAACAACCATCTCGGTCCGCGGCACCATCACTTCGCGGACCATCGTCTCTGAGAACTCGATCACAGACGAGATCATCTGGCGCTCCTGGCGCTCCTCCTGAAGAGCCTCCGGTGGAAGCGCCTCATCGATGGCGGCAACCTCTGTGACCAACGATCCAAGGCGAACCGCCGGATAGACGATCCGGGCAAGGGCGAACCCGATCCGGCCAGGTTTGGCCCGCCCCAAAACCCTCGGGACGATGTCCCCGATCATCACGGTGACCAACGCAAGCGCCGCCAGCATCACGCCACGCAGAACGCCCTCATCGGCTGCCGCCGCCGCCCACACTGCGCTTAGCGTTGCCACGACCATCAGAGTGCTGTGCACCACCGCCACTGCTTGCACCGTTGCCTCGCGCTTTTCGAGCAGTGCCGCAACCAAGCTTGCGCCACCCACACCCTCTACCGAGGCTTTGGCTGCATCGGCTCGCCGCGTGCTCAGCAACGATGACGCTCCGAGGCGCAGAACGAAGGCCAGACCGAGTGAAATCGCTGCGAGTGCCCAGATCATCGTCGTTTGATCCCGAACTCGGCCAGCACGATTCGTTCTCGTTCTTCCATCAATTCTGCGTCGGTGTCTTCCTCGTGGTCGTATCCCATGAGGTGGAGGATGCCGTGGCAGGCGAGGAGACAGATCTCGTCGAGGAACCCCACTCCATATTCCGCCGCCTGGGTCTGGACAAAACTGGGCGCCAGAACAACATCGCCCAGATGGATCGGTGGGCCGTTCGGGTCCGTGACCGGCGGTCGACCTGGCATCAACATCTCGAGCGGAAAAGACAAAACGTCGGTCGGTCCCGAAATATCCATAGATTCGAGATGAAGACGGGCGATCTCGTCATCCGTGACCAACAAAATCGACAGTTCCGTCTCCGGTGGATATCCCTCGGACTCGAGTACGGCAGTGGCGACCGAGCGGAGTTGCTCGAGGTCGATCGGTAGAGGTTGTTCGTCGACAACCGTCACCGTAAAATCCAACTTTTAGGGGGCTCGTCCACTTCAGCTGCCTGGAAAGTTCGGATAGGCGATACGTTGATGGTAGTGGCCCACCAGCGCCTCGAGGAAAGCGGCTCTCACCCTGGTCAGTTCTCCCATGGTCAGATCGCATTCAGAGAGCTGACCATCGGCGACCTTCTCATCTATCACGCGATTGATCACCTTGGAAATGACATCGGAGTTGGGATCTTCGTCGCGAAATGCCGCCCGACAGGCGCCTTCCACCGCGTCGGCCATCATCACTATGGCCATCTCCCTGGAATGAGGTTTGTGCCCGACGTGGCGGAAGTCGTCCTCGTTGACCGTTCCCCCGTTGGCCGACCGAGCCTTCTCGTAGAAATATCGCATCACGCCGTCCCCGTGGTGACTGACGATTCCTTCTGCCACCTCCGACGGGATCCGATATCGGCGGGCCAGCACCAAGCCGTCGAGAACGTGTTGCCGAATCACTCTGGCCGACTCGACAGGCGATAGCTCGTCGTGGGGGTTGGAGATGCCGAACTGGTTCTCGATGAAGAACAACGGGTTCTCGGTTTTACCGAGGTCGTGGTAGTAGGCCGCGGCGAGGGCAAGGAGATTGTTGGCACCGATCGATCGAGCGGCGGCGTCGGCCAGGGTCCCGACCATGCGCGCGTGGTTGAAGGTGCCGACCGCCTTTTCCAGCAGGAGTTGGAGCGCCTGATGGTTTCGGTCCGTCAGGTCGAGGAGTCGGAGGGTTGTGGTGATGTCGAACCACGACTCGAGGGATGCCAGAACCGGTTGGATGAGCAAGGCAACAACCAGGGAAACCCCAAACCCCCAGGCAGCGTCGGTGAGGAGGACACCCCAAGGGGAAACGTCGGGATCGGCATAGAACAACCATGACGTGGCGGCGGCGATCACCGCAGCAGCCACCGCCGAGACCACGACGGAGTTGCGGTAGGCATGACGGGTGCTGGCAGAGGAGACAAAGCCGATCGGGGCGAGCGTCGCCAACAGGGCGTACACCGTGATACCGGTTTGTTGGGTGCCTGCCGCCGTCAACACCGCCATGGCGACGGCCATGAGCGTGCCCATCCGGTTGTCGAACAGAACTGCGGCGAGATACCCGAAGGCCACTGCCGGGAGGGCGTAAATCGTGAAGTCTCTCGCCTCCATGACGTTCGCGACCCGCACCGCAACGGCTCCGAGAACGATGAGAAGACCAAACAGGGCGACCATTCTCGGTCGTTCCCAGAACTGGCCCCGAAAACGAGCCAGGTAATAACCGAGAACGGCGACGAGGACCGTGAGGACAGCGGCAAGGGCCAATTCCGGAATGGCATCGCCTTCGGCGGCGCCGGTAGCCCGAATCGCTTCGATGTGGAACGCGGTGAGTTCCTCACCCTGATCCACTATCAATTGGCCGCGGCGAACTGGCACTTCGACCGCGGGGACTGCCTCTGCCGCGGCCGCCCTCGCCTCTGCGGTTGCGTCTTCGTCCGGTATGACGTTGTGAACCAGGTAGGTGTCGATGACACCGGCGGCCGCCAGCCGCGCCGCATCCCTCAGATCGGTAGGGAACCCAGGCTGGATCAAGGGTGCATTTATTGCCAGTGACGCCTTTTTGGCAAGCAGATCTTCCTGTTTTATCCCGAGGTTGAACTCGCCCGCAAGCCAGGTTTCGATCGAGAACAGAACCTGATCGATCAACATGTCACCCGTGGGATCGGCCAGTCGATTGATGAAATCGCGGCGACTCAATGTCGCCAGCGTTGCCAGCGTCTCGGCATCATCTACCTGTAACTCGGCGGCTACGAGTTCTGCCACCTCGTCGATGGCGCGGAAGTCGGCGGTGACCAGCATCGGATCCGCCTGGCACGGGTCCTGGCCCGTGCAATCGACCTCGGTGGTGTCGATGGTTGGAGTAACACCAGTTGGCAACGATCCTCCGGCCGAATCGAGCGACACACTCAAAGGCCCCGCGGGTACCCCCAACCGGTAGCTGCCATCGGAGGCAGTGACACCTCTTATGACCTCACCGTCGTTGAATGCAGCAACCCCAACACCCCCCAGGCCGAAGTCGAGGCGGAACGCGTCTGTTTCGGTCTCCTCCAGAATCCCATCGGAATCGACGTCGAAGACCAGCCGGCCGACCAACTCGGTTCGCACTGCGGGCGCCTGGGTCGTGTCAGTGGTCTCACCGGTCTGAGCCTCCGTTGTCGGAGGAGTCACGTCAGGCACCCTGCCGATCCCCGGCGCCGTCCCGGCGATGATCGCACCGCCCACCTTGGACATCAGATCTTCTACATTTCGATTGATGGTCTGCTCGGTTTCGGCGAGACGCCGGAACGACTGAGGTACCTGGGCGGCAGCCTCAGCTCGGCGAGCCGCAGTCCTGTCTGGATCTTCGACGTTCTCGTCCCGCATGGCGTTGTAGGAACGAGGAGCGATCGCCCCGACACCGAGATTGGACGCACCGGTGTTGTCTCCATACGAGAGGGCTCCCCACGAGAGGACCACCGTTGCGACCAGGGCCAGGCCACGAGCAAGGGACGACCTAGGCACGACCGTTGTCCTCGTAGCGTTGATAGGCCTCGACGATCGCGGCAACTATCCGGTGACGCACCACGTCCTTCGAGCTGAGCTCGCAGAAAGAAACCCCGGGAATGTCACTGAGAACCTGGCGCGCCATCGCCAAACCCGACATTTTCTGGCTGGGCAGATCGGTCTGGGTGACATCACCGGTGATGATCATCTTGGAATTGAAGCCGAGCCGCGTGAGGAACATCTTCATTTGCTCCTGCGAGGTGTTCTGAGCCTCGTCGAGCACGACGCAGGCGTCGTTGAGCGTGCGACCTCGCATGTAGGCCAGAGGCGCGATCTCGATCGTCCCCCGTTCCAGCAACCGGCCGGTCTCGTCTGGCCCGAGCATGTCCCACAGCGCGTCGTAAAGGGGTCTGAGGTAAGGATCGATTTTCTGGGTCAGGTCCCCAGGAAGGAAACCAAGCCGCTCCCCTGCCTCCACCGCGGGGCGGGTCAACACGATCCGATGAACCGACCCTGAAACCAGCGACTCGACCGCTGCGGCCATTCCCAGATAGGTCTTGCCGGTGCCGGCAGGGCCGATGCCAAACGTGAGAGTGTTGTCGCGGATGGCCTGGATGTATCTGGCCTGTCCTCGGGTTTTCGCCCTGACAACTTTGCCCCGCCCCACAGGTATTCCTTCGGCGAGCACCCCCGATGGGGAGGGAACCCTGTCCCTGACCATGTCCACGACCTGGGTCACCTTGCCGTGGGCGAGATCCTGGCCTTCTTGAACCAAGATCAACAGCTCGTTCAACACCGTTTCGACCGCCTCGACCGCCTCGGTTGGTCCGCTGAGGCCGAATTCGTTGCCGCGCGCGACCAGTCGCACCGTCGGAAAAGCAGATTCGATGGTGCGCAGGTGAGCGTCCGCCTGACCCAACAACTCGAGCATGAGGTGGTTGGAGGGGACGCGAAGACGACGTTCGGAGAGTTCGAGTGTCACGCGAGTGATCACAGTGTAAGGGTTAAACCCGGAAATCCGAAGTGTGTCGCGTCAGTCCTAGTCGTCGCGACGTTCGAGAGAGTCCAATTGATCGTTGGTGATCATCGACGACAAGACCTTGAGATCGGCACTGCGGATGGTCATTTCCGACGGTGCCGAGCGACGCATCATCTGGATCGTGCCCAGATAGCGGTCGATGAACTCGCCCTGATGGGGATCCGCGCCCTCGGTTGCGACCAGGTCTATTGCGACTCCGTCGCCCGCCACCAGGTCACTGAGGAGTGATGCGAGCGGGATCTCATAGATCGAAACAAGCCGGCACAGGCGGTGCACCGTGAGTGAACGCTCTCCCCGTTCATAGGCTCCAACCACTGAGGCCTTGAACTCGGACTTCGAAACAGACTCGATGTCGTTGAGCGACCAACCGCGCGCACGGCGCGCCAGACGGAGACGCTCTCCAAGCGCCCGATTGAACGCGTCTGCTTGCGGTTCTTCCGTCATCGGCCCTCCCGGCCTCCTAGCCCGTCGTGGCATTGTAGACCACGGAGAGTGGTTTTGTTGCACGTTCTGTCACAACAATCGCGCCACACCGGCTGCAACCACCGCCGCCGTTTCAATCCGCAGAATGCGTTCACCGAGGGAGAATGGTTTTGCACCGTCAGGAACCTCGGTCGGGTCGAGACCTCCCTCGGGTCCGATCAGGATCGTCATCTCCGGCGCCGAGACGAGCGGGGGCCCACTCGGTTCGGCCACCGAGATCGGGTTCGGGAGCTGGTCGAGATGGCCCCGTCGTATCTGCATCAGCCGCTCGCCCCGGCTCTGCTCCAGTGCCGACACCGCCCACGACCCGGCCTTTTGGTCTGGTGGCGGGTGTCCTTGGGTATGGCGAGTTTCAACCCAGACCAGTTCGTCCACTCCGATTTCGGCAAGCTTCTCCACCAAGAACCTCGCCCGGTCCTTGTTCGAAGGCGGAGCCACCGCCATGACGAGACGCCGCTTTGGTGCACTGAGCACCGATTCGGCTCCTCGCTCAACGGACCGATCGCGCAGAACCCCTGACCCGACCGTCCCCTCGCCATCGGTGTACGTGACGGCGCTCCCCGATTCGAGACGCAAAACCTTCGTCAGGTGGGCAATCTGGACGGGCTCGAGGCCGAGGTCACCGTCCCGCCACGGACCGGGCACGTAGAGATGAGGGACATGCCGCATCAGCGCTTTTTGCGACGCTTGCCTTCGAGCGGCTGTTCCTTTCGCAGCTCGGCAAACCGGCGGAGGAGCTCTTCTTCTTCTGTGGAGAGATCGCTAGGGACCTGGACCGAGACGATCACGATCATGTCTCCCCGACCGCGACGCCCGAGACGGCCCATGCCCTGAGCGGAAATCCTGTGAATGCTGTCCGGCTGGGTCCCGGCTGGGATCACCAGGCGCTCGATCTCGCCGTCCACCAGCGGGACTTCGACCATGGTTCCGAGAGCGGCTTCGGCCATGCCGACCGTCGATCGGTGGATCAGGTCGTCGCCGTCGCGATCGAACCTGGGATCGTTTTTCATGACGATCTCGACGTAGAGATCTCCGGGAGCGCCACCTCGGGGAGCGGCCTCGCCCTCACGATTGAGCCTGAGCCTGGTTCCGGTATTGACGCCGGCGGGCACCTCCACCTTCACACTGCGAGAGTCGGTGTGCACCCCCGCCCCAGAACAAACCTTGCATGGGTTGGCTATCAATTCGCCCGAACCTCCGCACGTCGAGCAATTGGCGACCGTCTGAATGGTCCCAAGCAGGCTGCGGCGCGCCACCCTCACAACGCCCATTCCGGCGCAGGTGGTGCAGTCGATGCGCTGACTTCCGGGTTCCGCTCCGCTGCCCGTGCAACGCTCGCAGGCCACGTTCGTGCGAAACGCCACATCGACGTCGGCTCCGAATGCTGCTTGAGCCAAATCGACCTCGGCTCTGACGAGGATGTCACGACCACGAGGTTTCGACGGCTGCTGTGCCTGCGAAAACAGCCCGCTGTCGCCGAATACAGAACGAAGCAGGTCATCGAAACCTCCGAACCCGCCACCAAAGAGGTCTCCGAGGTCGATCGTGTCACCTCGATCGTGACGGCGTCTGCGGTCGGGGTCTGACAGGACTTCATATGCCTCCGCCACCTGGCGAAATCTCGCCTCGGCCCGGGCATCACCAGGATTGGCATCTGGGTGGGTCTCGCGCGCCAGGCTCCTGAAAGCCTTGCGGATCTCCTCGGGAGGCGCATCACGGGCGACGCCAAGGACCTTGTAATAGTCGACGGCCACGGATCAGCTTCCGATCCGGTCGCCAAGTTCCCGGCTGACGCCCTCCACCGTCGATATGACCTTCTTGTAGTCCATCCGCATCGGCCCGATCACACCGACCCTGCCGGCACCGGCCGCGCCGGAAAAACTCGACGAGACGAGTGCCATGTCGACATCATCGGCCAGACCCATCTCGTTGGCTAGTTGAATCGATGTGCCGGGGGAATGGGCCAGAAGTTCGAGCATTCGCGCCTCACCCTCCAGAACCTCCAAGACCCGATGGACAGTGCTCAAATTGTCCCAGACCGTGGCCATCTGGTGGGCGCCGCCGACGTAGATCTCGGCGGTCTGGAGTTTCGCCCGATCGAGAGCGGCGAGGACATCGCCAACAACCGCCCTCCCGTTGGCATCCAATTCGGAGGTCACAACCTTGGTCGCCGAGCCCATCTCGACGCCGACCAGAGCAGAAGAAACCACCGCTTCGACTCGTTCGAGCTCCGTAGTCGTGAATGTTTTCGAGAGCCTCACCAGCTCCTGGCTCACGCGCCCCGAACTGGTAACGACCACCAGCAGAGCGGTCTTGGCTCCGAGTTGGACCACGTGGAGCGCCTTGATTTGTTCACCCACGGGGCCCGGCGACATCGCCACCGCCGGGAACTGGGTCAGGTCGGACAGCAGGTCCGTGGTCGCCTTGAGCAGACGGCCCAACTCGAAATGGACGTTGGTGAAGAATCCGGCGATTCGTTGTTGGCTGGCGGCTCTCAGCCTCGAAGGCCGCAGGTGGTCGACGTAATAGCGGTACGCCTTGGCGGTGGGGATTCGGCCGGCCGACGTATGCGGCTGGACCGCATAACCCTCTCGCTCGAGGGCGGACAACTCGTTTCGGATCGTCGCACCAGAAACACCCAACGCGGTCGCCTCGAGCACGCCCCGTGAGCTCACCGGCTCGCCGGTACGGATGTGCTCCTCGACGAGGGCTCGCAGAATCTCGTCACGGCGTTCTTCGAACTGGTCATCCATCGCCAGAACAGATTAGCAATCGAGCCCCACGACTGATAACGACCCCTCCAGCGGAGGCTCGGGCACCAGTCGGCCCCTTCCCCCCGTTGGGTATCCCAACCCATCCGAGGACCCGCCGACTCGACCCGCCGGCCCAGGGGTGGACATTACTTGTAATGATAATTACAATCACTCACATGCAAGAACACGATTCGATCAAAGGTTGGTTGAAAGGCCAGATCCCATCGGGGTGGTGGACCGAAATGTCGGTGGCCTATGACAGGGACGAAATCCTGACAACCGGAAGGTTGCCCGAACCCGAGTTCGACGAGTCGGACTCCGACGAGCTGAGACGTCAGGCGTTGTTGGCGCGAATAGAGGCTTTCAGGGAAGAGACAAGAAGTCAACGCATCGCCATCGCCCGGAGGGCAGAATCGCGTTTCGAGCGCAAAGTTTCGTGGGGCGCGTCCTGCGGTGAAGTAAACGAGACGTTTACAACGCTGTCGGTTCCTGCCATGACCCGGCTCCGACTCTCCGAAAGGAAGGTTCTCGACACGCTCGTCGACGTCGGTGCCGCGAGGTCGAGAAGTGATGCACTGGCATGGTGCGTCCGCCTCGTCGAAAAAAACCAGGAGGATTGGCTCGCCGAACTACGGACCGCCCTGGAAGAAGTCCACGCCGTCAGGAACCGCGGACCGGCCTGACGCCTTCAGGGTTCGATTGCGAGAACAGCCCTGACTACTTCGTCGGTGAGAAGGGGCCGCAAAACGACGATGCGATCTCCCGAAGTGGCAATGACATTGGCTTCGACCAGACGCCGACCGTGGGCTGACTCGAGAAGCAATCCACCCCCTACCCCCAGGCTGACCCCGCAGGTTCGCCTCAGCCCGACCATCAACCTCTCGACTTCCGCCGCCCAGCCGCTGATCTCCTCAGTCGCCTGAACCGGGCCGGTGCCGGTGTCGACTCGCTCGATGTAGGTGTCGAGTCGTCTGACGTTCCGCCTCCTCAGACCGGCCCTGAAACCGTGCGCCCCGAGTCCAAAAGCGAGGTATTCGCCGTAGCCCCAAACCGAGAGGTTGTATCGACAGGCGTGCCCTGGTCTTGCGAAGTTTGAAACCTCGTATCTGCGGTATCCGGCACCGGCCAGCAGACGTGCGGCCAACTCCCATTTGTCGGCCTGGTCGTCTGGGTCGGGAGCGTCGGCACCGCGGCGTACTGCGATCCCGAGCGGTGTCGCCGGCTCCACGGTCAAGGCGTATGCCGAGATGTGATCGACGTCGAGCGCGATCGCAGCCGCAACCGTGTCCTCCCACGACTCGACCGATTCACCGGGTGATCCGTAGATCAGATCGAGGCTGACCGATCTGATTCCCGCAGAGCGGGCGGCTGACGTCGCCGCGACGATGGTTTCCGGTTGGTGGTTGCGGCCAAGCGACAGGAGAACGGCTGGATCGAAAGACTGGGCCCCCATCGAGATCCGGTTGATGCCTACGCTCGCCAGTCCCTCGGCCAGATCCGGGGTCACGTCTTCTGGATTGGCCTCGGCCGAAACCTCGGCGCCATCTGCCAGCCCATGAGTCGCCGAAACCGCTTCGATGATTCGCCCCAACTGCGCCGGGTCGACCCGACTTGGCGTTCCCCCGCCGATGAAGACGGCGTCGAGCAGGCCAAAGGCCGGTTCCGTCCCGATCTCGACCTCGAGCGCGGCAACATATCGTTCCGTCTGCTCGTCGCGCCCTGCAACGACGGCGAAATCGCAATAGGGACAGATCGACGCACAAAACGGGATGTGGACGTAGGCAGAACGCCAATCGGATGCCAGTTCCGCCAGTTCGACCGAATCAGGGAAAACCGGCGCCGGTAGGGACATTTCAGTCGTCTACGCGCAAAGCGGCCACGAAGGCATCGGATGGCACTTCGACCGAACCGACCATCTTCATCCGCTTCTTTCCTTCCTTCTGCTTTTCGAGAAGTTTCTTCTTCCGGGTGATGTCTCCTCCGTAGCACTTGGCGAGAACGTCCTTGCGTCTGGCTCTCACCGTCTCTCTGGCGATGATGCGCGATCCGATGGCGGCTTGGATCGGAACGTCGAACAACTGACGTGGAATCAATTCCTGCAGCTTGTCCACGAGTTTTTTTCCGTACTCGTAAGCCTTGTCTCGGTGGACAACTGCGCTGAACGCATCCACCGGAACCTCGTTGAGAAGAATGTCGACCTTGACGAGGTCGGACTCCCGGTATCCCGCCATCTCGTAATCGAGGGATGCATAACCACGGGTTCTCGATTTGAGATTGTCGAAAAAGCCAAAAACGACCTCGGCCAGCGGCATCTTGTAGATGATTTCGACTCGTTCCGGTGACAGGTAGCTCATGTTGACCATCTCGCCTCGCGCCACGGTGACCAGCTCCATGATCGCCCCGATGTATTCGGAAGGAGAGATGATCATCACCCGCATATACGGCTCTTCCACCCTCGCCAGTGATCCGGGGTTGGGCAGGTCCTGGGGGGAATGGATCTCGAACGCGGCGCCATCGGAACCCACAACCCGGTAGGCCACGGACGGCGATGTCGCGACCAGATCGAGGTTGTATTCACGTTCGAGCCGTTCTCGAATGATCTCCATGTGAAGGAGACCGAGAAAGCCGCAACGGAACCCAAAACCGAGGGCACGCGAGCTCTCAGGCTCGTACTGGAGCGACGAGTCGTTGAGTCGGAGTTTGTCGAGTGCCTCTCGCAATCTCTCGAAGTCGTCGCCGTCAGTTGGGAACATCCCGGAAAACACCATCGGTTTGGGTTCGTCATAACCAGGCAAGGCCTCTGTCGCCGAGTAGGAGGCGGCCGTGACGGTGTCGCCGACCTTGATCCGGTCGATCTCTTTGACGCCGGTGATCAGATATCCGACCTCGCCCGGTCCCATGCTCTTCACCGGTTGGGCACTCGGCGTCAGGAACCCGACTTCGTTGGCGTTGTGCTCCTCACCGGTCGCCATGAAGCGGAGCCGCTCACCGGTCGAAATCCGCCCATCGACGATGCGGACATAACACACCACTCCGCGGTAGGCGTCGAAGTATGAGTCGAAAACCAGTGCACGTAGCGGCGCCTGCGGGTCGCCACTAGGTGGCGGAACCTCTTTCACCAAACGTTCGAAGAGTTCGTCGACGCCGGCCCCGGTCTTGGCCGACAACCGAATCACATCTTCTGGATTACCGCCGAGAATCCCGACCAATTCCTGCGCCACCCGCTCAGGGTCGGCGGCGAGAAGATCGATCTTGTTGAGCGCGGGAATCACCTCCAGACCCGCCTCTATCGCCATGTAGGCATTGGCCAGGGTTTGTGCCTGGACGCCCTGTGCGGCGTCGGCGAGTAGGAGCGCACCTTCGCAAGCAGCGAGAGAACGCGAGACCTCATAGGAAAAATCGACGTGGCCTGGTGTGTCGATCAAGTTGAGGGCATAGACCTCGCCGTCGGCCGCGGTGTATTTCAAGCGAACGTTGTTCGCCTTGATGGTGATTCCCCGTTCGCGCTCGATATCCATCGTGTCGAGCACCTGCTCGCGCATCTCCCGCTCGGTGATGGCGCCCGTGCGTTCCAACAGGCGATCGGCCAGGGTCGACTTACCGTGATCGATGTGAGCGATGATGCTGAAGTTGCGGATGCGCGATTGCGAGGTCACAGGCACCAGGGGTAGAGGGACGTCGGGATTGTACCGGGTGTGATGCAGTGCTAGATTTGCCTCGTCCCAGATTCGGCAGTCGTCCATACGCGTCGAAACCGACGGGAAGCCACGGAGAACCCAAGATCGCCGTGCGAATCAATACATCTTCAGTCGACAGCAGGTAGACGATGGCCAACATCAAATCTCAGATCAAGCGCAACCGACAGAACGAAAAGCGCAACGACCGCAACAAAGCGGTTCGTTCAGAGCTCAAGACCCGGATCAAGAAGACACATGCCGCCATCGACGGCGGCGCCGACGAGGCCGCCGAGCTCTACCGTCTGGCGCAGAAGCGCATCGACAGCGCCGCCTCCAAAGGTGTGCTCTCGAAGAAGACCGCCGCTCGCCGCAAGAGCCGACTCGCCAAAAAGCTCGCCCAATAACGGCGAACAACGGCGCCTAGCGGCCGGACAACCAACGGCACATCGCCACGGTGAGCCGTTCCATGGTCACCTGATGCATCTCCTCGGGAGCCGACTTGAGTACCCGATCCGCCCTCACCAAGGCGTCGACGGCGCGCCGTAGCGACGAGTCCTTGAGCCGGCCCCGCTGCCGCCAGACCCTGGCGACCCATTTGTCCCGACTGGTGGCACCGGCGAGTTTGGCCAGATCGGCCTGATCGGTGGCCGTCAACGCGAGGGCTCTTCTCCTCACCTCGGCCTCCAACGATCCGAGTATCACCAACGCCGGGAGATGTGTGAGGAGATCGCCGAGGCGCCGCAGAGCCTCGGCCGTGTCACCCTTGGTAATTGCGTCGGTGTAGTGGAAAATGGGCTCGTTGGGCCGGTTTCGGAAACGGTCAAGCACATCTTCGGCTTTGATCTTTCCCGGTACCTCGGCCAGCTGATCGAGCGCTTGGCCGAGCGAGGCGACGTCGGCCCCAAATCGCTGGATCAACGCAGAAGCCGCTCCCCCGTCGAGGCTGAGTCCCCGCTCATGGATTTGATCGTGAAGCCAAGTGGTGGCGTCGCGCTCCCACAGCTTGTCGATCCTTCGTGACGACCCTGAACTCTTCACGACTGTCGCAAGCGACTTCGGCAGCGCCCCTTCCGTCACGAACACCACGGCTACCGCCTCAGGGTCAATGGTGGCCAGCAGACCAGCGATGACCTCCGCCTCGCCGACTCGGAGCCTTTGGGCATCCACCAGTTGGAGCCCTTGTTTGCCCCCGAACAACGACCCTGACTGCAAGATCGGGACCACCGAATCCAGCTCGGCCCTGAGGGCGCCGTCGCCCTCCTCTCCCGCCCCACGCGCCGGGACATCAACTCTCACCACGTCGGGGTGGGCGATCCCCTGTTCCTCGAGGAACGATGATGCCGTCTCCAACATTCGAGACCGTTCGCCCGGTCCGGCCCCTGCGGGTCCGGAGACATGGAGGATGGCGCTCATCGGCTGGACGCTAGCGGTCGCAACCGAGCCCGCGTCAAGGCCCGATCATCAGAACCCCGGAGAACTCCGTGGTTCCTTCCGGAAGGTTGAGTTCCAGTCGCTGACGCCGGGTCTCACCGGCGTTCACCCGCCCCAGGTCGACAGGAAAACGGACTCCGGCGACATCGAGTTCGACCGAACCGAACCAGTCCGAATCAGTTCCGTTGGAGATCGGCACAACCACTTCCACCTGTCCATCGCTCAAGGCGGCGGCGCTCACTTCAACGGTCAATCCACCACACAAACCTCCATCGGCGCCGGGTTCGATCTGCTGGGCGGACGAGACCACCGCCTCTCCATTGAGCAATATCACCTGGAACGGGGCGGCCACCCTTTCGCGACAGGTGAGCACGTGAGTCAGCCCGCGCAGCGACGAAGATCCGATCGGAAGAAGAAACACCCCTATCAACAAGATTCTGGCAACAGCCAGGCGGGTGGTCGCGCTCACAGACCGAGTCTGTCGCAGCGCCGGATCGATGTCAACGTACACTCCCGGCGATGCCATCTGTCAGTGATCACACTCGCCCCCGGCGCTCTCAGGCCGCCGCCCAACGAACCATCATGGCTGCGGGGCTGGCCATCATCGGATTGGTGGTAGGCAGCATGGGGCTGCGCGGCGTCGATCCGGTGGAGATCGTGGCCACCGCCGCCTTCGCCCCGATCTTCGTCGCAGCGCTGGGTTTCGGGCTCAAGGGCGGGACCGTCACGGCCGGATTGGCCGCCGGCGGGTATCTTCTCCTCCGCCGCAGCGCCATCGGACTGGTCGGCTGGGCACCACTATCCGGGCTGTTGACGACCCGACTGATCGGTTTCATCACCTTTGGGGTCGTCGGTGGGTGGGCAGCCGACGTTGTGAAGACGTCACTCAACCGCCTTGTTCTGTTCGACGAGCTCGACGACGCAACGGGTCTCGGCAACGCCAGATCCTTCCTGTCGGCGATCGAACGAGAACGTAGACGGTCGGCCCGTTACGCCGGGGTCTTCTCTGTGGTCAACGCCTCTTTCGTTGAACCGCCGGGAACGGCCAGGGCCAAGGCGCAGTCTCTCCGATCCCTCGGAATGCGGTTGAGCGAGGCGGCCAGGGAATCTGACCACCTCGTCCATTTTGCAGATTCACAGCACCACTTGTTGTTGGTTCTGCCAGAAACCGAAGCAGAGGGAGCCACCGTCGTGGCAACCAACCTCAAAGCCGCCCTGATCGACTGGGGTATTACCACTCCCACGGTGGGAACTGTGACAGTGCCGGGGGACGAAACGGAGTTGGACCAACTCGAAGCCACGTGCCGATTGGCCATCGAACAGGACATTCCGGGTTTCTGACAGGTCAGGCGGCCGCCTCAGCCAAGAAAGCGACCGTCGGTCATGTGTATCACCTGGTGGCAGAATTCGAGTACCCGGTCGTCGTGGCTCGTGACCAGAACCGCCGCTCCATCGGAGGCGGCCCCGACAATCACACCACAAATTGCACGCACGTTCCCTTCGTCCTGATGTGCGGTGGGTTCATCGGCGACGATGAGCCGCGTCCGGTACGAGACGGCTCTCGCGACAGCCACTCTCTGCTGTTCGCCCAGAGACAGCTCGCCGACCTTGCGCCCGAGAAGTGCGGTAAGACCCAGGGCCGGAGCCGGATCCGGCACCCGCGCCACCAAACCGGCGGTGACCAAGGATGGAAAAACGATGTTGCCGGCAACGTCGAGTTCATCAAGGAGACCGATCCCCTGGGGGATGACCGTGACCCCACTCCAGTCGTCTTTGACGGACGATTCCCGATTGATCTTGCCGTGATCTGGTTTCTCCCAACCGACGATCAGATTGAGCAAGGTCGTCTTGCCCGACCCGGACGGCCCCATCACCCCGGTGATCTGGCCAGGCTCCAAGACCAGGCTCAAGTCCGCGGCAGCCACCACGGTTCCCGCCTTCGTGTGATAACTCTTGCTCACTCCCTGCATCTGGATCACGGGAGTCATGGCGGATCCAGAGTCAGGCGCTCTTGGTCCTCGTCCCACGTGACCTTGGCCCGCCGGTCGGGGAACGAATCCAGGACATTCGGGGCGAGTTGAAGACGACCGGAACTGTCGATCACGGCTAGTTCCGAACCGGCGGCGGTGATGGTTGCCACTGCGCCGTCGCGCAGCGTCACCACCTGATCCACCGCGGTAAGGATCCTGGCGTCGTGGGTGGCGAGCAAAACAGACGCCCCTCGCTCGATCAACAGGAACACGACATCGAGAACGGCCTGAACGTTCTCGGAGTCGAGCTGGGAGGTTGGCTCATCGGCGATGATGAGAGCGTGTCCGGCGACTCCGGCTCGGGCGAATGCCAGGCGTTGTTGTTCGCCCCCCGACAGTTCCGACGGCATATGTCCTGCTCGATCGCCAAGTCCCATCAGCCTCATTGCGTCGTCGGCCGTCAGACCGCGTGGCCCTCGACCCACACGGTCCAACTGCTGGCGAACGGTGAGATGCGCGATCAGGTTGTCGGATGGTCGCTGATAGACATGTGTGAGTAGTTCGGCTCTCGCCTTGGCTCGGCGGCCTGGTCGTAGGCGATGGAGATCGACGCCGGTGACGAGGGCAGTTCCGGCAGTGGGTCTTTCGAGTCCCGCGATCATTCTGAGCAGCGACGATTTACCGCTGCCAGAGGGACCGATGACGGCGGTGGCTTTCCCTCTTTCAAGCTCGAGGTCGACACCTCGTACTGCCTGGACCCGCCCGACGGCGGAATCGTAGATCTTGACCAGATGACTGCAGATCACGACCGGGTCAGACGATTCCACGCTGCACCTCCACTGGGCTTCGCGCCGCCGATCTTGCCTCGATCAGACCGGCCAAAATCGCCACAGCGACCAAACCCAACCCGGCACCAAGCCCGATCTGGACGACTGGAACTAGAACCCGACCGGCCGGAGGCAGCGATGGGACGGGGTCGAATCGAGCGAGGAGGTGAGCGGTCACCCATGGCGCCACCGATCCACCGATCGCACCGGAGAGCAGAACCAGACCAACCATTTCAAGGCGGGCCGATCGAATGGCGGCCCTCTTGGTCATCCCCATCCGGAGGAGCATGACCAATGACACGGCTCTCCGATCGGCTTGAGCAGATCGGTAGACGAATAGGGCCACGAGCGACGCCACCATCGCCACCCAGGACAGAAGTCTCATGTACCCGAAAGCGAAGCGAGGGATCAGTATGTCCGGGTCGGACAGCCTCGACCCGAGCGTCACGACAGAACGTTCCCGCAAACCAAGCTCCTCGAGATGACCGGCGAGAGCGTCCGGCGGGAGTTGTGAGACCAACCGTCGCCTGAACGTGCTCGTCGGTGGCCTCAACGATGACAGGTCGGGGTCATCTGGTTCCAGTCCCAAGGCCTGAGCCGCGAGGCTGGCGGCAAGCCGATCGAGTTGGATCGCCGAAACCATGAGGGTCGGTCGTGACTCCGACGCCAGCGTGAGGGAAGCGCTCCGCCCGACAAGCCGGTATGGGAAGGTCTGTGAGGACCCAAAGGCACCCTCTTCCGGCAGGGCCTGGCCATCGATGGCAACGGCCGCCAACTCGTTTCCGAGGTTCTGCTCGAGAAGCGCGGTCAGTTCTTCGATCGGCAGTCCGAAACCCTCTGGCCACTCAACACCGGCGGCAAGGGTCGTTGGATCGACTGCCACCACTCTCACCTGCGCGTCACCCGGCCGGGTTCGCGTGTCCTGGACATAGACGTATGTGCTGTCCGGTGGCGGCGGCAAACCGGGAGGGGGGATACCCAGAAGATCCACCTGAGTTGAGCCACCGATCTCTGTTGCCAGTTTCAGATCGACGAGGTGATCGAGGCTGGCGACGATGGATACGGTGAACAACAACGATCCCAGTCCCAGGCTCATCGCCAGAATGATTATTCGGCTGCCACTTTCTGGCGTCAACAACCGCCTCAATGCAAGGAACGTGGCCGGCCGGAGACGAGATTCCCGGAGCCGCGCACGCGCGGCAACCACGTCGATGAGCAACAACACCGACACGGCCACAGCAGCGATGATCAGCCATGGCAGAACTAATACCTCTAGATCGATCGTGGTGGGGCGGGTGGAGGTTGGTCGTCGAGTCTGGAGCCAGACAAAAGCAGATGCCAGGGTCAAGACGGCCCCGGAGGCGGCGAGCACATTTCGCGGAGATGAAACCCGGGAGCGTCCTTCAGCTGCCCTCTGGCCGGACAGACCAACGCTCAGTGCCATGACCGTCAGGCCGAGTAGCGCCAGACGGCCAATGACGCCAAAGTCGATCCCCTCGAGGTCGTATTCCAATGCCGGCCCCCATTGGGAGGCGGCGAACACACCAAGGGCCGAACCGACCGGGGCACCGATCAGATGATGGGGCGCGAGCTGCCCGGCAGCGCGAAGGCTCATGATCAACCACCGCTCCCCTTCGGCGCCGAGGAGCCGAAACTCCAGGTAACGGCGCCGCACGAAAAAACTTCCGGTCGCAACCGCCAGGACCAGGCCGAGTCCGATCCCTGCAGCGCGGGTCGTCTCAAGAGGCCCTCTCAAACCGAGCTTGGCACTGTTGGCCTCCACCAGCGTCTCGGTTGCCCGGGTCACGACAACACTGGCCGGGGGCCGATGGGGGGAGAGTTGGCGCAGCTCTGGGGCCACGGAGGCTCCTCGCACGATGGCCGATTCGATACTCCGATATCTCGAGACCAGATCGGACAAGCCGTTGAAGGTCACCGGAGACTTGGCCAGAGGGGCATCCCAGCGCACCTCACCGACAAGGCCCGATGACAGCAGAAGCTCCGGGCTCATTACCAGCAGCTCGAAACTGGGCTCATTGAAGGGACCGACAAAGGTTGGAAGGAGATCCGGTGCAACCTCACGCCAGTACCCCTCTTGGCGGGTGTTGTCCTCGTTCCACAGCCTGGAGTAGACACCGGCAACCGTGAGTTCGACTCCGTTCCCACGACCGGGGACGACATCGGCGCCCGCCTGTTCGGGTTCGGCTCCGGCCTCGAAGGAAATCATGGCGCCTTCACCGATGCCTGCACGTTCTGCGAGCCAATCGCTGATCCAGACTCCATCTGCCCCGGCGCCGCTCGTACGATCTAGGGCTTCCACGGCCCCGGGGCGGGCCAGGGCGCGCACCGAGATCGGAACCGTTGCCCCATCGTGAACCAATACGCCCCTGAAGGTGTAGATGCTCGGTGTAGGTCTGTCCAGGCCCGGTATATCGGCCAAGGCGGTGGTGATCGCCCGGTCTGCTGCCAAAAAAGCGTCGTTCGCGAACAGGGCACTGGATTTGATGACGAGACCGGCTTCGGAAGCGGACAGTTTCGCAACCAATTGTTCTGTGACTCTGTCGCCCGCAGCCCCGGTCCAGGCGGTACCGGCGGCGGCCATGAAGCTTGGTGTGGAGGCAGAAGCGATCAACGCCGCCGTCAGGAGAACGTCCCGCCATGGGGCGGCAAGCCAACGCATCCATCGGTCCCAGCGCGAAGATCCCGTCATCCGTGGCGACTTTGGCGGGCGATGGCGGTTCGATGGATGCTCCCGCCCACCCCACGACCGGCAGCGACAGGTGACATCGTTTCAGGCTAGCGCTGAGGGCCGATCACGAGAATGTCGATCGTCGCCCAGTCGGCGGCGCGCGAGGGGTTCAAGCTGGTCATAGGTCGCCTATAGATTCTCGCCACACCAGATGGGCGGTGGCTAGAGTCAGGTTTGAGGGCGCGGTATCGGCCGCGACCAAATTCGGAGACGTCATGCACCACTGGGTCGTAATGAGCAAGGCCATTGAGGCAGGTCTCAGGCCATGAGCAGGCTCGGTCTCAAGAACCGGGCGATGGCGCAGCCGGCGGAATTGGGAGCAAAAGTGGGCGACTGAGGGATTTCTCCCGCCGTGGCATTTGAACCAACTTCCGTGGGAGATCGAAGAAGCGGCGAAATCGGGATGGCTGCCGGCCCGTGCCACCATTCTCGACATCGGGTGCGGAACCGGCGAGCTGACGTCGCTGTTGGCAGATCTGGGCTATCGGCCGACCGGCATCGACTTTGCCAGCGCGGCCATCGAACGAGCTCGCGTCGAGCACACGGGCCCGGGAAGCTCCGAAGCAGTCCAATTCGAGGTCGTTGACATCTGTAGGAATACCTCGCACCTGAGCAAGTTCGATGCTCTGGTTGACCGTGGGTGCTTCCACGGATTGCAACAATTTCAACACGCGGCTTACGTCAAGAATGTCGCTTCTTTGTGCGCGCCAGGCGCCCCTTTCCTGATGATGTGCCAGGTACGTGATATCTCGTCGAATGTCCGGACCACGCAAGTGGAATCGGCGTTTGGATCTGCCTTCGCGATTGAGCGTGTCGAGGGGACTCGGATCGGCTCGGGCGAAAAGCTCGACGGTCTTGAGGGTGTGTCTTTTTGGATGATTCGTCGCTGAGCGGCGGAGCATCTGACCAATTGCGGTCTGCGATGAGCTCGTGGATCCTTCCACCGACCCAGGCTTTGTTCTCCGCGTCCAATGTCTGGTCGCCCGCGACGAGATTGGCCAAGGTCGATGTGGGGAGAGTTGGCGCAACTCTGAGCGACGGTGAGATTGCGCAAGATGACTATTGAGAACGACAGCAAACGAGGCCATTGGGCTGCGAGTTTGCCCGTGGCCGAATCCAATCAATCCCCAGCCGCCGGCAGGCCCCGGTCAGGTCGCAGCACTACATCGCCGACGATGTCGGTCATCAGCACCACCGATCCCGCCTCGACCAGCGTCGCAACCACCTCCGGGTTGGGATGGCCGTAGTCGTTTTCGCCTGAAGACACCACCGCCACCTGCCCGGCGTTCTCGCTCAACCACCCGAGGTCGGAACTCGATGAGCCATGGTGCGGAACCTTGATGACATCGTGCCCGGGACTGTCAATGTCCCTTTGCGCCACCGCCTCGATGTCTCCCGAAAACAACACGCTGATCTGCATGAATTCGGCAAGGACGACGAGCGATCTGTCGTTGGCATCCGAATACGTTCGCCCCGGACCGAGGACCTCGAGAACAAGACCTGGCGCCACTAGCCGGTGCCCGACCGGGGGCGCGACTCTCGGCACACCGGCTTGCGCTGCGGCCGCTATCAACCAGTCTCCGGATTCCGACTCGGACGGTTCGATCACGTCCCACACTACGCCGACCGGAATCCGCCCGAAGACGGCAGCCAGTCCCTCTATGTGGTCTGCATGCGAATGGCTGACGATCACCAGGTCGATGGTTCTCACTCGGTACCGGCTCAGCGCCGCCTGAAGTGCTCGTTCGTCTGGCCCACCATCGATGAGCACGGTCAATGTCGTAGTCATCACCAACGCCGCATCACCCTGGCCGACATCCAAAAAGACGACCGCCGGACGTACCGAGCCGCCTCCAATTGGCAGCAGAACCACCAAGAGTGCGGCCGCCGATATCAGCCTCGCCGTCGCAGATCCACGAAACCACCGCAGCGAAAGGACAAACACGTAGGTGAAACCGAGTCCGAGCCATCCCATCTGAGGCCAGGTGGACCCAACCTTCGCCAGCCCGAGCACCGCCGTCGCGAGCACCGAACCGACTGCGACCAGCGGCTGGAATCCGAGCAGTCCTCCGATCCCGCCTGTCACAGTTGCACCGACGACGAGGGGTGACGCAAGGAGGTTGCTCAGCGGCGACAGGGCAGGCACCTCGCCAATGCGGATGAGCAGCAGAGGAGCCACTACCGTTTGCACCGAGAGTGTCACGGAGATGACGCTGGACATCCAGCGCGGGCTGAACTCGATGAGCCGGGAGCCACCAAGGACCGCCACGGTCGCCGCTACCGACAATTGAAACCCGAGCGACTGTCCGAGTTCTGGCTGCACGATCAACACTCCGGATACTCCCGCGCCGAGCGCGGTCCAGCCGTCGGCCACAACGCCGAGCATCCGGCCGATCATGATCGCTACGACCATCGCCGAAGCTCGTATGACCGAGGGCTCGAATCTGGTGATGGCAGCAAAAAGAACCACTCCCGCTATCACCAACGCAGGGCGCCGGAGCGGCGCGCGGCCGAGCGGGCCGAGAACGATCACCCAAACACCGAGAAACAGAGCCACGTTGCTCCCTGACACTGCGGTGAAATGCGACAGACCGCTCAGGCGCATTGACTCTCGGTCGGCGCCGGCGACTTCGGAGGTGTCCCCCACCAAGAAACCCGCCAGTAATCCGCGGCCGCGACTCTCTTCCGCCCGGATCTGACCCAATAGATAACCTCGAAGAGCGTTGGCCAGTCGATAGAGAACGCCGGGACCCTCGACTGGGCGCATGGAAGAAACCGAGATTGATGGTTGCAGGTGCTTGGGCGGGGCAGGCGGCCGAACCATCCCCGAGACCACAACCTTCGACCCGGGGGCGATCGCAGGAAAGGAATCGAAAAAGGCATCCACCCTGCGACCATCGATCCCGATGACGATTACCCACCCGTATCTGGTCGCGACCGGGTCGGCGACGACCGTAGCTTCGATATCGGTGACTGATCCGGCGAGGTCGAGCGATCCATGGTTGGACGTCGCGGTGACGGCGCCGGCCATGGTCATCGCTGCGGCGACGACCAAGATCGACCTGCGGCCAACAAGACCGACGCCGACGAGAAAAAAACGAACACACGACGGCGAACCCAGGCTCGCTCAGGACGCCGAACCACACAGCCGCCGCCGCCGCCAGAGCACCAATCGCAGGCCGACCGGGCCTGTTGATCACGGCACCTGGACCAAAGGCCTGATTGCCTCGAGTTTGCTGGCTCCGATCCCCGGCACCGACAGCAGATCCTCCACTTCGGAAAACGGCCCGTTTTTTTCGCGATACTGGAGGATTCGTTGTGCGAGAACTGGTCCCACCCCGGGGAGGCCTTCGAGTTCTCCTGCGTCGGCGACGTTGAGTCGCAGCAGCCCATCTTCCGTGCCCACCACCGGTTCATCACCAAGTGCGCCCACCTGAACCAATTCCCCATCGACGAGCGGTCTGGCCAGATTCAAACCGGCAAGACCGGCACCGGGGGCAAAACCGCCGGCCGCAGAGATGGCGTCGGCGACCCTGGCGCCTGCGGGAAGGGCGATCAGACCGGGTGACACAACCATCCCTCCGACATGGACCGTGATTTCGCCAGGGTCCGGCGTGAGCCCGCTGACCACAGTCTCTGATTCGGGCGCCGCCGGAGCGCGATTCAGAAGCGGTCCACCCACTGCGACCCCAACGACGATCGCGACAATGGCCGCAGCTGCCGGTACCAGGCGACTTGCGAGTGTCTCGATCGACTGGCGCATACCACTCGTCACCAGACGATCGAGCCGAGTTCGAGATTGCTCGGGTTCGACTACAGGGTCGGTCATCGCACTTCCCTTTTCCCCGCCGTCGATCGACCTCGGTTCTACACCATCAGAGCGACACAAAACAGGAGGTTGCGAAATAGGTCTTTCGAACTACGTTGTTCATCAGGAGCAACAGGGAGGCAATAAGAGTGGATGCGGTCCATGACGAAGTTCAGCAGCTTCGATTCGCGTTGGAGGGGGCTCGATCCAGAATCGAGGAGCTTTCGGCCAACGGACGGCGCATCGTCTCCCTCGAACAGCAGATCCAGAGCATCCGCCAGGAACTCGAGCGGTACCAGGCAGCCACCGGCGCGGCAGAGGCCATCGTCGGCGAGGCACGGGACAAGCGCAGAAAAATCCTCGACGACTCCGCTCGACTCGCCAAAGAAGTGGCAGAACGCGCTCGCGAGATCGGGCGCACGGCCGAAGCCGACGCAGACCTCCTGCGAGCTGCAGCCCTCGAAGAAGGGCGCCTGCGCTCCACCGAGTTGCTTGAACAAACCAGGCGTGAAGCTCACGAGATTCGAATGGCTGCGCGGCGCGAGTCGGAACAGCTGATGGCAGAAACCGAGCACAAGGCTCGAACAATGCTCGATCAGATGACCCGTCTCCGACAGAGCGGGCCGACCGAACCCACCGAGCTGACAGTGGCGATCAACGAGCCGGTACAGTCCAATCCTCAGGCTTTCCGGGCGAGGCGCCCGTCGCAACTGCCGAAGCTCGGAATCGAAGAAGCCGACATCTGGGCCAAGGCCAGTCGCCCAACCCGCTGACCGAGGTAGCCTCGCATTCGATGAGGCAAGCTTGATCGAGACGCGGTCGTATCTGGTGAACCCCGGCTCGGCGGCCGGCCTGACCGAACGCCGACCCGACGGCACCGGGGATTTCGACGGCGGCAAACCACGCGGACGCGAGGCGCTGAAACTGCTCCGGCGTCGCCTGGCCGATCTTCAACAACTCTTGTGGGCCGAGAAAAAGCACCGGTTGCTGGTGGTCCTCCAGGCGATGGACACCGGTGGCAAGGACGGAGTAATCCGGCGTGTTTTCGAGGGAGTGAACCCTCAGGGAGTCCAGGTCACAGGGTTCAGAAGGCCAACCGAGCGCGAACTGGCCCATGACTATCTGTGGAGAGTGCATCGTCATGTTCCCGGCGACGGTCAGATCGCCGTTTTCAACCGATCTCACTATGAGGACGTCTTGGTCGTGAGAGTTCATGACCTGGTACCGGAGGACCGATGGTCGAAACGCTACGCCCACATCAACGATTTCGAGCGCCTTCTAACTGACGAAGGAACCACCATCCTCAAGTTCTTCCTACACATTTCGAAGGATGAACAACGACGGCGCCTCCAGGCCCGCCTGGATGATCCGGCGAAACACTGGAAGTTCGACGTTGGCGACCTCGCCGAACGCAAGCGCTGGGATCACTACCAGGATGCGTTCGAGACGGCTCTCACGCTCACCTCTACCGAACATGCGCCGTGGTATGTCGTGCCGGCGAATCGCAAGTGGTATCGCGACTTGGTCATCGCCTCCACCATCGTGCGAACCCTGGAGGGGCTCGACATGCAATACCCACCCAACGAGGACGACCTCTCCAACGTTGTCATCCCGTAAGGGCGAACGCGAAACCGGTCAGGGTTGAATACCGTGTCCTCTCAGCCCGTCAATCGTTGGCAACCACGATGTTGACGAGAGTGGGCGGGCGGACGATGACCTTGCGGACGGTTGCCCCTTCGAGCCATGGCTGGATCTTGGCGAGAGCACGTGCCACCGCCTCGGCTTCCTCTGCTGTGACATCGACAGAAACCTCCAACTTGTCTCGCACCTTGCCGTTGACCTGGACAACCATGGTGACCGTGTCCCTCTTCACCAATTCTGGATCCCATCGCGGCCACGGCTCGACCGCGAGCAAACCTCCGTATCCGACCAATTCCCACAATTCATGGGCGATATGAGGCGCCATCGGCGCCAGCATCAACAGCTGGAGCCGAACACATTCACGAAGGGTCTGAGTGCGCCCACCGGCATGCAGGTAGGCGGACAGAGAATTCGAGAACTCCATCTGGGCCGCCACCGCCGTGTTGAAGGCGAAGCGATCGATGTCGGACGTCACCTTCTGAAGAGTTCTATGGGCATCCGCCAAGATCTCGGAATCGGCTGCGGACTCCTCTCGCTCCTCGGTCTGCGCAAACTCACCCACTGCAATCCGCCAGACGCGGTCAAGGAATCGCGCGGTGCCGTCGACTCCGCTGTCGTTCCAAACCGCTCCGTCGGTCGGCGGGCCCATGAACAAGTGATACAGCCGCAGAGCGTCGGCCCCATGCGATTCGAAGAACTCGTCTGGAGCAACCACGTTTCCGCGAGACTTCGACATCTTGCCGCCCGACAACACGATCATTCCCTGGGTGAAGAGTTTGGCGAACGGCTCAACGACATCGACCATTCCGACGTCGTGGAAGAACTTGGTGATGAACCTTGCGTAGAGCAGATGCAGAACGGCGTGTTCCACACCACCGATGTACTGATCGACCGGCATCCAATAAGCCACCTTCTCGGGGTCGAAGATCACGTCTTCGTTCCTGGCGTCGGCGTATCGAAGGAAGTACCAGGATGAATCCACAAAAGTGTCCATCGTGTCGGTTTCGCGCTCGGCCGGTCCACCACACTCGGGACATTCGACGAAGACGAACTCGGGGACACCAGCCAGCGGAGAGCGTCCCGCAGGCGCGTAGTCCTCGACTTCGGGATGGATGACCGGCAACTGATCGCGGGGCACCGGCACCAGACCGCAGTCGGGGCAATTGATGATCGGGATCGGACATCCCCAATAACGCTGACGCGAGATCAACCAGTCGCGGAGCCTGAAGTTGACCGTCCCTCGACCCAGTCCTTCTGACTCGAACCAGTCGATGATCCTGGCTTTTGCTTCGACCATCGCCAAGCCGTCGAGGAAACCCGAATTGATGCAAGGTCCGTCGCCGGTGTATGCCTTACCGTCCCATCCCGCCGGGGGTTCGACCGTTCGGATGATCTCGATGCCATAACGTGAAGCGAAGTCCCAGTCGCGTTGATCCTGGCCGGGCACCGCCATGATCGCCCCGGTTCCATAACCCATCAGGACGTAATCGGCGATGTAGATCGGAACCAATCGCCCGTTGACCGGGTTCACGGCGTCGTACCCGAGATAGACCCCGGTTTTTTCACCTTCCGAGAGGCGTTCGATCTCGGAGGCGTTCCGAGCGCGATCGATATACAGGCGTGCTTCTTCTTCACGTGGCGAGCCCGAGATCAACTGCTCCACGAGTGGATGCTCGGGCGCAAGAACCGCAAATGTCATCCCGAAAACCGTGTCGGGGCGGGTGGTGTAGACCTCAAAGGAGTGGTCTGTCCCAGAAACACTCATCGAGAACTGACAACCTTCCGAGCGCCCGATCCAGTTCCGCTGCATCGTGACAACCCGCTCCGGCCACTCGAGGCCTTCGAGGTCGTCGAGCAGGCGCTGGGCAAAGTCGGTGATCTTGAAAAACCACTGGTCGAGGTCGCGTTTGATGACCACGCCGTCGCAGCGTTCGCACAACCCATCGACCACTTGTTCGTTGGCGAGCACCGTCTGATCATTCGGGCACCAGTTGACGGGAGCGTTCTTTTTGTAGGCCAGACCGCGGTCATAGAGTTCGAGGAACAGCCATTGATCCCATCGGTAATAGTCGGGGCGATGGACGGCAAGTTCTCGGTCCCAGTCGTAGACCGCTCCGAGACGCCCGATCTGGGCTTTCATCCGCTCGATCTGGTTTTCCGTAAAGATGAGCGGATGGACCCCGGTGCGAATGGCTGCGTTCTCGGCCGGCAGGCCGAAGCTATCCCAGCCCATCGGCGACAACACATTGAACCCCTGCATTGTCTTGTAACGAGTCAATAGGTCGCCGTAGGTGTAGTTGCGAACGTGACCCATGTGGATGTCGCCCGACGGATACGGGTACATACAAACGTTGTAGAACTTGGGACGCGTGGCATCCTCGATGACCGAAAACGTGCGTTCGTCAGCCCAGCGTTTCTGCCATTTGGTTTCGATGTGTTGGAAGTCGTATGCCATGAGTTCGAACCAAAAGCGTATCAGGGTGTGATTCTGCTTCGTTGCCCATGCCTGGCTCCTGCCGATAAGGAGGATCGGCTGTGGACGCGAGCACCGAGCCTGCTACGTGTGCTGAACTTTCTGACGTTTTCCTTGACTTTCGGACGTTCGCGGCTGATCCTGATGATCGACGACTGGGAGATGGGGCTTGATCGGATATGGGCAGGGCAACCTCGATGGCATTGCGACGTCCGAAGGAATGGTCCGCGTGTCAGAAGGATTCCGTTTCGATTCTTTGCGCGACTCACCGGTCGGCGGCGTTGCGACCAGAACTGGGGTCGTGTCATGACCAGCCATGAAGAAGCGGTTGGCCCCGATGGGACAGTCGTCTCTGTGCTCGACAACCCAGCAGGTTTCATCGGTCCCTGGGCCTTTGTTTCGACCCTGACGATGCGCGGCTCCACCTACCGCCTCACGACGGGAGCGGCAGGATCGTTCGAGGCTGTGAGTCTGAGCGAGCCAGACACCCCGAGCACACTCGCCCTTGAAGGCGAGTATCGCGGTTCGCGGATTGCGGCCTACGAGGAAGAAACTGGATCAACTCTTCTTCTCACCTCGCGTTATCACGAGATGTCGACGTTCGTTCACGGCAAGGTGGCGAGCCTCGATCCTTTCGTCCGGCTGCTCGAAGAGCTACACCTGAGCGACGGTCTGAGAGGCTTTCAGATCAGACCCAGGGCGGGTTCGGGTAATTCATTGCGGGTTTTTGGAGCCCTCAACAGTATTCCTTCCACGTTTGGTGTCACGGTTCGCTCGATCGCCAGCGATCCATCGATCATTCCAAGACATCGAGGGGCAAAAGTCAGAGGTGGCGAGGTGTGGGTGCACGAGGCGAGGACCGAGGAAGGCGCGCGGCTTGGGCGGGTTTACGTTCTGGCGAACGAGTCTTGTGCTGCCCATCTGGTCGACCTCGAAAAGGGCGGGAGCCGGGCCGCAGAGGTCATCGAAACCATCCGATTCGATTACCGCGATCAATCCTTGGAGCCGGCCACCACCAGGTCGCGCTGAAAGTGTCCCCATCATGAGCTCCTCAGTCATCTCGGCCACGGCCCTTCTTGCCCTCCTCGGAACGGTCATTCTGGCGATGGCAACCGCCGCATTGTCGCGCCAGGTCAGAGACCTGAGAGCCATCGTGGTCGCCCGTCAGGGCGGAAGCAGTCCGATCGTAGAGCGCTCGGACTTTCGGTGGACCGAGGTCGGAAAGATCGGCGCCGCAGTACTTTTCGTAACCAGGAATTGTGAGGTCTGCGCCGAACGGTTGCCTCAGTTCCTCGAGCTTGCTTCCAGCATCCCCTCCGACGTGACCATGTCGATTCTTTCGACCGATCCGAATTATCCTGGAGCGCTCGATACAACACGGGTGCAGGTCATCTCCGCCCCCGAGTTGGTCGGCGAACTGGGACTGGCGGCGTCTCCTACCTTGCTCATGTTTGATCGAACCGGAGCCGAACGATGGCGGATGCTGGCCGGGAGCAAAGACTCGATGTCGGCGCGATTGCAGAAGGAGTGGACCAGTGTCAACTGAAACACACACGTCGATACCGGTGGGTTCGCTCCTCGAAAACATCCCAACTTGGTCCCGCCCGGACGACGGCTCCGGGTACGAGCCGACGCAGATAGTCCCAGCCGTGACCCGCCGTTCAGTGCTCAGGACCATGGTTTTTGTCGGAGGCACCCTCGCCCTGAGCGGTCTCGACTGGATCTCCACTCGCCGCCGGGCATGGGCCCACGAGTCGACGGAGTGGACCGAGGAAGACAACAGTTGTGGCGGTTACGGGGTCATCCCCCAGTACACACGTGCGTGTTGGGGAGCTCGGTTCTCGAGCAGATATTGTGACGAGCACAAGTGGTTCGCCAACATCACGAGAAACGAGTGCAGAAGTCAGTGGTTGATCATCCTCTGTGGTGAGGGCAACCCAGGGTATGGGGCTCGCAACGCCTGGCGCTGGACCATCTCGGGCGACGTGTATCGCTGCTCCGACGGAACCGAGCAGCGGTGTGGTTCCAGTCCGCAACTGAGGATCTGCAGCCCGATCCTATGACGGAGCCCGTTCCGGCGGCGAGTGCTCGACCTGTCAGGGTTCGAGTCACACCCACGAGGGTGGCCTGGGCGATTCTGCTGGCAGCTGCGCTCATGGCCACTGCCCTGTTGTTCGGTGCCGATCAGCTTCGGGCACCGGCATTGATAGGTCTCTGGCTGGTGGCCGGAGCCTCCGCAGGTTTTGCCCAATCGGGTTCGCCTTGAAGCAGTAACTCGGCGTCACTGCTGAACTCGTCGGTCTGGCGAGAGCGTTCATCCGAATTCGGAGCAGGTCTCATCGTTGGGGGTGTGCTCACCGGGACCCTGGTGGGGGTTTTTGGAGGGCTGCTGGCGGCTACCGGAGCGGCAGACTTCCGTCGGGCTCTCATGCTCGCTGCTGTCGCCGTCATCACCACGAGCAGTTTGTTGGGGCGTCCTCTCCAGCTGCCCCAGAAGAAGCGGTTGGTCGGCCAGGACATCATCGCAAGAGGAAACCTCGGAGGTCCCTTCCAATTCGGAGTGGAAATGGGTTCGGGGGTTCGCACCTACCTGCCGTCACCTTTGGCACACGGCTTGGCGGTGATGGTTGCTCTCACAGGTGATCCCTTTGTGGGAATTCTGGCTGGAGCCGGGTTTGGACTCGGAAGGTGGCTTCTTCCCGCCGGAGGCGAATGGTCTGGAGACTACGAACGTTGGGAAACAACGCTCCTCGAGAAGATTCGTGGTGTCGAGCGTTTGTGTGCGGTCGGTCTGATCGCGGTTGCCGCGGTCTTGTTCATCGGGTAGACCCCGTCCGTTGACTAGCGAACGATCGTTCGTTAGTCTCAGAATATGACCCTTGTCGAACCACGCTCCGCACAAACCAAGTTCGAGGCGATCATCGACGCCGAAGACAAGATAGAGCCTCCCGACTGGATGCCGGACGAGTATCGGGCAATCCTGATCCGCCAGATCGCCCAGCATGCACATTCGGAAGTCATCGGAATGCAGCCGGAGGGAAACTGGATCAGTCGCGCCCCCACCCTCCACCGCAAGGCGATTCTGATGGCGAAGGTTCAAGATGAGGCCGGCCACGGGTTGTATCTCTACTCCGCAGCCGAAACGCTGGGCGTAACTCGCCAGACGCTGGTCCAACTACTCCACGAGGGAAAACAAAAGTACTCATCGATCTTCAACTACCCGACCTTGAGTTGGGCCGATATGGGAACCATTGGCTGGCTGGTCGACGGTGCCGCCATCACCAACCAGGTGATGCTCACCCGGTGCTCCTACGGGCCGTACGCCAGAGCCATGGTTCGCATTTGTAAAGAGGAGTCTTTTCATCAGCGGCAAGGCTACGAAATCATGATTTCGCTGTGCCAGGGATCAGCAGAACAAAAGGCGATGGCGCAGGACGCTCTCGATAGATGGTGGTGGCCATCGTTGATGATGTTCGGCCCCAACGACTCGGAATCCACCCACAGCGAGCAGTCAACGGCCTGGAAGATCAAGCGGGTCTCCAACGACGACCTCCGCCAGCAGTTTGTCGACATGACCGTGCCTCAGGCGAGGTTTCTCGGCTTACAGATTCCCGATGAAAAGCTCTCATGGAACGAAGAACGCGGTCACCACGACTTCGGCGAAATCGACTGGAGCGAATTCTGGGATGTCGTGAAAGGAAACGGACCAATGAATCGCCAACGAATCCAACACAAGGTTGGCGCCTGGGACGAGGGAGCCTGGGTGCGGGAGGCGGCGGCCGCCTACCAGGCCAAGAGGGGTTGACATGGCTTACTCCGTTCCACGCATGGAAGGCGACGATTCGTTCGAGACCGACCGGTTGGATGCCGGTTGGCCGCTGTGGGAGGTCTTCATTCGCCAGCGCAGGGGTTTGGCCCATGTGCACGCCGGGAGCCTTCACGCAACCGATCCAGAAACCGCCCTCCAGAACGCCCGCGACGTCTACACCAGGAGGGGCGAGGGAGTGAGCGTCTGGGTGGTTCCGTCGACCGCGATCGCCGCGTTCGACCCTGACGATGCGATCGAGTACGTCGAGGCCAACGCCAAACCGTACCGCGACGCCACCCACTATGAGATCCCCGAGGAAGTGGGGCACATGTGAGCGACTCCTCAATCGACAGACGGGGTGCGGGGGTGGGGGCCGTGGACGGCGCCCATTACCGATATCTCCTCAGACACGCCGATGACAATCTGATCCTGGCCCAGCGATACGGGGAGTGGATCTCACGCGCGCCTGAACTGGAGACGGATATCGCCCTAGGCAACATCGGCCTCGACCATCTCGGTCAGGCGCGAGCGTTGCTGACGCACGCCGCCATTGTGGAAGGAGCGGGGCGAGACGAGGACCAACTTGCCATGTTCCGCAGCGAACGGGAGTTCACGAATCTGACTTTGGTCGAACAACCCAACGGCGACTTCGGCGTGACCATGGCGCGGGCTCTTCTATTCGATACCTACCAACTTCTCCTTTGGGACTCATTGTCTCGATCAACCGATCGCACCCTGGCCGGGATCGCGGCCAAGGCGCTCAAAGAGGCCCGATACCACCATCGCCATTCGGCAGGCTGGGTGATCCGACTCGGCGACGGCACCGATCTTTCGCACGATCGGATCCAAACCGGTCTCGAATTACTCTGGCCTTTCACCGCCGAAATGTTCGCGAGCGACGACATCGACCGCGAAATGGCAGAAACCGGAATCGGGGTCGAGCCCGACTCGTTGTACGAGCCGTGGTTGCGACACGTCGGCGACGTGATCGAAGAGGCCACGTTGGGTCTGCCCCAGGTGAAGCCGATCCGAACCAACGGAAGGGCTGGGATTCACTCCGAGCACCTCGGCCACCTGCTCTCGGAAATGCAATGGCTCCAACGTTCGATTCCAGGTCAGACATGGTGAACTCTCACGATCTGTCAGTGGACCTGGTTTGGGAGACCCTGGAGAACGTGCTCGATCCCGAGATCCCGGTGCTCACCGTTGGCGACCTTGGCATCGTCCGGGGCGTTCGAGTCAGCGGAACCACGGCCGAGGTCGACATCACTCCCACATACAGCGGTTGTCCGGCGATGGCGGCGATCAAGTCCGACATAGAGACACAAGTGCTCGGCGCCGGTTTTGCAGAGGTCTCGGTTCGAACGGTTTTTGACGAAGCCTGGAACACGGACTGGATGTCCGACCGAGGCAGGCAGGCCCTCTCGCAGTTCGGGATCGCCCCACCTCCGCCCTCCGATGACCCAGGCCCGGTGTTGTGCCCGAGGTGCGCTTCGAGCACCGTCAAAGTCACAAGTGAGTTCGGTTCCACTGCCTGCAAAGCACTGATGGTTTGCGAAACGTGCCTCGAGCCGTTTGATCGATTCAAGGTACTCGAACCTTGAGTGCTCCCCACCAATTCCACAAGCTGACGGTGACCGAGATCGACCCGCTCACAGAAGATTCGGTTGTCGTTTCGCTCGATGCCGGCCACGTCACCGATGGCACCTTCGATTACCTTCCGGGCCAGCACCTGACCATGCGTCTGATGATCGATGGCGAAGATGTGCGACGGTCCTATTCGATATGCGAGAACGCATCGACGGCGAAGCTGCGAGTAGGCATCAAACGATTGGATGGCGGAGCCTTCTCTACATACGCGACGGAGCGCCTGCGGACCGGCGACGTGATCGAAGTCCTTCCTCCCACGGGAGACTTCACGATCGTCCCCGACTCAGCCGACACCTCCCATCGAGTCGCAGTCGTTGCCGGGAGCGGGATCACCCCGGTGCTGTCACTTGTGTCCACCACGCTGCAAGCAGCGCCGGGGACTCGCTGGACCGTGGTCTACGGAAACCGGGATGCCCGTCACACGATGTTTCTCGACGAACTGGAGGGACTCAAGGATCGATATCCAACCCGGCTGCATCTGATCTACGTCTTGAGCCGCGAAGACACCGGTCTCGATCTGACCACCGGCCGGATCGACGAAGAACGAATCCGCCAATTGGCCGACTCGCTGATCAACATCGGCGACGTAGCCGGGTGGTATTTGTGCGGACCATTCGAGATGGTGGAAGGTGCCAGGAAAGCACTCTCGGAACTAGGCGTCAGCGGAGGAATGATCCACGACGAGTTGTTCTTCGCCGGTCCACCCACCGCGATCGCTCCGCCTCCACCAGATGAACCAGGAACGGTTGGCCTCACGATCACCGTTTCCGGCCGATCCACCACCACCAGAATGCGGCCTGACACGTCCATCCTCGACGCCGCGCTCGGAGTCCGCCCCGATCTTCCCTTTTCGTGCAAAGGCGGCATGTGCGCCTCGTGCAAGGCACATCTCGTTGAAGGCGAGGTGGAGATGGCCAAGAACTGGGCGCTGGTCGAGGAAGACCTCGACCGCGGATTCATTCTCACCTGCCAGGCGCACCCCCTCACGGACGCGGTGGTAGTCGATTTCGACAAGCGATGACGACAGAAACCCGCAACAGCAGGCTGGACGTGATCTCGGCCGCAGAACGCTTGTTCGCAGAGCGTGGATACCACGGAACGTCGATGCGCGATCTGGGAAGGGAACTAGGGCTCCACGGGTCATCTCTCTATTCACACATCAGCTCCAAAGAGGATCTACTGGTTGAGGTGATCGACCGAGGCGCAGATCTCTTCGACGCCTCGGCCACCCAGGCCCAATCGGTTGGCGCCACCGGGGTCGACCAGCTGCGAGCCCTGGTTGCGGGCCACCTCGATGTCGTTTTGGAACATGTGGCGGCAGCCAGGACCTACCTGAACGAGGCCCACGCTCTCGACGAAGCCCACCGGCGCCGGATCATTGCCCGCCGCGACAACTACGAGGCCAGATTCAGGGCGGCGATCGACCTGGGCATTGGCGACGGGTCGATCCGGTCCGAGGTAGACGCCAAACTCGCTTCGATCTTTCTTCTATCGATCCTCAATTCGGTGGAGCGGTGGTACCGGTCGGATGGCCCGCTCGATCGCCACCAACTGGCCCGCGAAGTAGTCGGGTTCACGCTCACGGGAATCGGGGTCACGCCCGACTGAGCGAGGCGGCACTCAATTTCACCAGCACGCCACGGGTACCCTGTTGTCGATGCGTAGGTCGATCGTTGTGATGGTGCTGCTGACGGCATGCTCATCTGCGGCGGGTTCCCCGTCGACCACCACCGCACCCACCATCCCCGGCAGCACTCCCACCACCATCACGGTGCCATCCCCGGTCACCACGACGCCGGCAACGACGACACCGGCGACAACGACCACAACGGAAGCACTTCCCGCGGGTGTAACCCTCGCACCTGACTGGTTGGGTCTGCGGGTGCTCCCGCTCCGACCGGACGGGTTCGGCGAGATCCAGCCCACTCCGGCCGAGATGATCGATCGACGTTTTGTGACGCCCGATCACCTCCCACCGCCGGTCGGTCTCGAGTTCCGGGCGACGATCGAACCGGTCCCCGACTCCGTCGTGGCGCGCTCCACCTGGCGGGAGGAATGTCCTGTGACCCTCGCCCAACTCCGATATGTCACCGTCACCTTCTGGGGATTCGACCAAAAGGCGCACACAGGCGATCTGCTGTTGAATGCCGCGATCGCCGAGGACATAGTCGGCGTTTTCGAGCGCTTGTTCAACGCCCGTTTTCCGATCGAGGAGATGCGAATCATCCGAATGGACGAGCTCGACGCGCCGCCGACCGGGGACAGCAACGTGACCTCCGTCTTCGAATGTCGCGAGGCGACCGGTGGCACCTCATGGTCCCAGCACGCCTACGGCCTGGCGATCGACATCAATCCCTTCCATAACCCCTACCTCAAGAAGGATGTGGTGCTTCCCGAGTTGGCGACGGCATATGTCGATCGGTCCAACTTCAGGCCGGGGATGATCGCACCAGATGATGTAGTGGTCCAGGCGTTCGCCGACATCGGTTGGCCTTGGGGAGGCTACTGGAGGTCGCTGAAGGACTGGATGCACTTCTCGTCGAACGGCAATTGATCGGCATGGAGCATTCCGGCCTCGACGGTCAACAGAAGCGAGAGATCCGATCGGCGAACTTTCGGCGATAGGCCCCGTATATGAGCACCACAGCCTAAGGCTCGGTGAACCGCCGACCGGGAGCGGTGTGTCGCCCACCGAGGTTCAACGAAAGCGAACCATCCAATCGGCGAAGTGCGACAGATGGCGCCTCACCCGATCGCGGGCCGCTTCGTCAGCCAGATTCATCTTGGCATCGAACAAACCGTCCCTGGTCAATGCGAGCGTGCGGTTCAGAACGATCGAATGAGTGTGCAACAGGTTGTCCCGGAGATGCGATTGGGCACGCACGGTGCCGAACCGCCCTCCAACCCCTGCCAGAGCAACCGGTTTTCCGGCCAACGGCGCCGACGGGGCCCGAGACCCCCAATCGATCGCGTTTTTGGTGATGGCGGACGGTCCCCCGTTGTATTCGGGGCTGACAATCAGCAATCCGTCTGCGACCGCGATCTGGTCGCGCAAGAACGCCACCTCGTCCGGCAAACCATCCGATTCGATGTCACCGTTGTAGAAGGGCACTCCCGCAAGATCGATGACGTCGATGATCATCCCATCCGGGACGAGTTCGACGGCCGCTCGCAGCAGAGCGCGGTTGTAGGAGGTTCTTCTCAAAGAACCGGCAAAACCAACCACCCTGAGATCTGACGACGGAGACACGTGAATGGCAAACCGGAAACAACAGCGCGAAATTCCCCCCTCAATCTCGTCGGGAGTTGCGACGATAATGCGACATGTTCTATCTGACGATGACAATCGTGGCACTTGCGCCCGTCATTGCCAGATTCCTGGTCGAGTGGGGAAACGGAGACGAACACCTGTTCCACCCGGCCGACATCGACGAAATCGACGACAGGTTTGCCCTCATCAGCGATCAGTTCGAGAGGCGCTGAGAGGAGCTGGGTAGGCTCCGCCGGGTGCTGTCCATCGAACTTGCGATCCAATTGCGCACAGCCGGGCTGGTCTGGGAGCCGCAGCTCGGCGACGCGTTCCACATCCCGGATCGCAACCTCGACGATCGCCACTTCATCATCTCCGATCTCTCCACCGAGGTCACAGAATTCGTCGATGGCATTGGGGCGATCACCTTCAATGGGTCGGTGGAATGGTCACTCGACTACATCCTCAGCCAGGAGGTGGTTTGGATGCCTTCTGAAACACAATTGCGATCGCGTTTGGGGCCTGCCTTCATCCATCTCGACCGGGCTACGCAAGGGTTTCATTGCATACTCGTGATCGAGGGGGAGCACCAGACGACGTCCGCCGAGACCGCCGAGGACGCCTACGGGCTAGCTCTACTTCGTCTGCTCGACCCTCGCTGATCGGCTTCTATCGTAAAACCGATGGAGAACTCCGGTCCGCTGTCCAGATTGAGCCACTATGCCGGCCGCCATCGGGGGCGGGTGTGGCTGGCCTCGTTTTATTCGGTCACCAACAAGATCCTGGACATCGCGCCAGAGATCCTGATCGGTGGTGCGGTCGATGTGGTCGTCCGGCGCGAAAACTCGTGGCTTGCCGGATTTGGGGTGGTCGACGTGCGCAACCAGATCCTGGTGCTGGCCGCGTTGACGTTTGTTGTTTGGATCCTCGAATCGGCGTTCGAGTACGCATACGAATTGGTGTGGAGAAACCTTGCCCAGACCGTCCAGCACGAACTCAGGGTCGAGACCTATCACCACGTCCAAGGGCTCGACCTTGCCTATTTCGAGGACACCTCGACCGGCGGTTTGATGGCCATAATCAACGACGACGTCAACCAACTCGAACGATTTCTGGACGGGGGCGCCAATGATCTGATCCAGACACTTACAGCCGTGCTTGGCGTGGCCGTCGTCTTTTTCATCCTTGCTCCGTCGGTTGCTTTGCTGGCCGTCATCCCGATACCCCTCATCATTTGGGGCTCGATCGCCTTCACCAAACGGATGACACCCCGTTATGCGGCGGTGAGAGATCAGGCGGGCAATCTTGCGTCACACCTCTCGAACGCGCTCGGCGGGGTCGCGACCATCAAGGCCTTCACCGGCGAGGAGCGCGAAGCCGCTCGACTCGCCGAAGAATCGGATCGTTATCGAGTGCTCAACCGATGGGCGATCCGCCTGTCTGCCGGCTTCACTCCGGGAATCAGGGTCTTCATCCTCGCCGGATTTCTCGCCACTCTTATATACGGAGGATTCCGAACGATTGAAGGCAGCCTCGAAGTGGCCGCGTTCTCCGTCCTGGTTTTTTTGACCCAGAGGCTGTTGTGGCCGTTGACGGCGCTGGGCGAGACCCTCGACCTCTACCAACGCGCCATGGCTTCGACCACCCGCATCCTGGATCTTCTAGACACGAAGTCAAAAATCCAGAGCGGGCCGATCGAACTAATAACGCCAAAGGGTCATGTCGAGTTTTTTGACGTCACGTTCTCCTACCAAACCGGACCGGCGGTCCTCAACGGGGTCACCATCTCGATACCCGCCGGGGAGACCGTGGCGGTGGTGGGAGCAACAGGGTCGGGAAAAACGACACTGATCAAGCTGCTGTTGAGGTTCGCCGACCCCTCGGGTGGCCACATCCAACTGGATGGCAATGATCTGCGAAAGCTGGACCTCAACGATCTTCGGTCCGCCATCGGTCTCGTCAGCCAGGATGTCTTTTTGTTCCACGGGACCGTGAAAGAGAACGTCGCCTATGGACGGCCCGATGCGTCGTTTGATGACATCATCGCCGCTGCCAAGGCGGCGGAGGCACACGACTTCATCGAGGAACTCGCCGACGGATACGAGACCGTGGTCGGCGAACGCGGTCAGAAGCTGTCGGGCGGACAGAGACAGAGAATTTCGATTGCCAGAGCATTGCTCACCCGCTCGCCGATCCTGGTCCTCGATGAAGCAACCTCCGCCGTCGACAACGAGACAGAAGCCGCGATCCAGCGAAGCGTCCAGCGGGTGGCACATCAGCGGACAATCCTGGTGATCGCACACCGGCTTTCTACCGTTCGCAACGCCGATCGCATCTACGTCCTCGACCAGGGCAAGGTCGTCGAGGCGGGGACTCATGACGAACTCGTTGCGGCGGCGGGGATCTACACCGGCCTCTGGAACGTCCAGACAGGGATCGCAACCCGGACCGACTCAGCTGCCAAGATTCCCCAAACAGCCGAGGAGGAAATGTGAGTATCGAGCGTGTCGGGATCGTAGGAGGCGGCCAGATGGGCGCCGGGATCGCCGAAGTCGCCGCCAAGGCCGGAACCGACGTCTTGATCATGGAGATGAGCCCGGACCTGGCCGAAAGGTCGAGAGCGCGTCTGGTCGGCTCACTCGACAAGGCGGTAGATCGGGGCAAGATGGAGGAGGCCGAGCGTGACGCCGCCTTGGGTCGGATCTCTTACTGCACAGATCTGTCCGAGATGAAGGGTCGGCAGTTGGTGATCGAGGCCGTGACCGAGGATGAGGGACTCAAGCTAGACATCTTCCGGGAACTGGATCGCGCCGTCGACGATCCCCGGGCGATTCTGGCCTCCAACACCTCCTCCATCCCGATCACGAGACTCGCAGCCGCCACCACCCGCCCTGATCGCGTGGTCGGCATGCACTTCTTCAACCCGGTACCGGTCATGGCATTGATGGAACTGGTGACGACGGTGCAATCGTCAGACGATGTGGAACAGCGTGCCGAGGCCTACGCAACCGATGTGTTGGGCAAGACCGTGATCCGCGCCAAGGACCGCGGAGGGTTCGTGGTAAACATGCTGCTCGTGCCGTTCCTGCTGGCCGCCATCCGCATGTACGAGAACGGAGTGGCGACCAAAGAGGACATCGACACCGGGATGAAACTCGGCGCCAACCACCCGATGGGGCCGCTCACACTCTGCGATTTCATCGGTCTCGACACGATGAAACTGGTGGCAGACGTCTTGTTCGACGAATACAAAGAACCGCTCTACGCCTCTCCCCCGCTCCTGACCCGGATGGTCGAAGCAGGCCTCCTCGGCAAAAAGACCGGCCAAGGCTTCTACGGCTACACCTGATCGTCCTCGAACGTTCCTTAGGCTCTAGACCCCGTATTCGGGGCGAATCTCCGAACGTTCGGCCCGAAGTGACCGGTCACCACCGGTACGTGGGCGATCCGGTTTGCGACGGCAGAAGAGGGGGCGCGACCGCCAGGGCTCTATTGGCGGTCCCCGAAGCAGAACCCGGGGTCTGAATGGCGGGCAGGGCGGCCAAATATGAGTCCCGCCGCGAACTTTCGGCGATTTTGTCCGTATTCGGGGCGCAGAGCCTAAGGAACAGCGCGGTCGGCGAAGATCATCAGGCTGCCGGAATAGTTCGAGACCCAGACGTGGCCGGTTTGGGCGTCATAGGTGATTCCGATCGGGTGGTGGCCGGTGGCAAGCTCCTGGACTTCTTCCATCGTCGCGGTGAGCACCTTGGAAACCGAGTTGGATTCATAGTTGACGACATAGAGAGAGTCTCCCGCCGGAGAGATGGCCATGCTCCTGGGCGCAGTGCCTGTCGTCACCTCCGCCGCCACCTCGCGGGAAGCCGTACCGATCTTGATGACCCTGCCAGAGCCGTTGAGCGTCGCATACAAAAACGCTCCGTCAGGACTGATCACGAGATGTCGCGGGTTGGCGCCGACATCCTCGATCCACTCGACGGATAGATCGTTCATGGAGACAACGGCGATGTCGCGCCCTCCCATCACCGCGACATAGGCGACAGACCCGTCCGGCGCCACCGCGATTCCCCGCGGATGGCGCCTCAGGTCGACCCGCGCCACCTCGCTACCGAGGTTTGCGTCGATGACACTCATGTCGAACGAGCACCAGTTTGTGACGAGCACCCTGGAGTCGTCGGGTGTCACCGCGACATATTTGGGCACCGCGCCAACGCCGATCACCTGGTCGATCTGAAGGGTTGTTGTATCTATTCGATAGACGAAGGATCCGTCCCAGCCGGAGTCACCACAGTCGTCAGAACCGGCGCTCCCGTATCCAGGGCCGTACATCTGATAGTTCGTTACATATGCGAACGAACCGTCTGATGTGAACGCCGCCTCCACCGGCGCCCCTCGGTAGACACCCTCCGCCGCCGAGTGTCCATGCGCTACCAGGTCGACTTCGTCCGGGATGGTGGCAACAAGTTGCCCGGCCGAGTCGTAGACCGTGATCGTGTGGCGATACATCATGTTCTGGGCGAAGAAGAGACCGGCCCCAGACGCCACGACCGATTTCGGCGCAATATCACCATGGATGGTGGCGATGAGTTCCAACCTCAGCTCGGCGGTTGGAGGAACCGTTGTTGTGGTGGTCGCCGGGACCGTCGATTCGACCGCAGCGGTTGTGGTCACGATGGATTCGGCGGCCAACGTGACCTTCGATGCCGAGTCCGGCGGCGAAGACTGCGTTGCGATCGCAGGGCCGCAGGCCGAAACCAACAACGCCACCAACACGAGTGCCCTACCACCGGTCAACATGGCGGGGATTCTAAAAACGGCGCCACGGCGCCGGCAGATATGGGCCTGGTCCTGGCCCTACCGGTCAGAGGCTTGTCCGATATTCGGCCTCGCCGAACCCGATCAGCGACGTGACGCAGCAACTTCCAACAACACCTTGGCCCCGACCCCCATTCGAGAGAACCTCTCATCCCGTGTCTGGCCCCTTTGCCAGCGGATGAATATCTGTTGGAGCACCACGGCGAGTTTGAAAGCGCCAAACACCTCGTACCAGGCTAATTCCGAGAGCTCCCTGCCAGACCGTTCGCCGTAACGTCTGATGGCTTCGGCTCTTCGCATGAAACCACCTTCGTTCACCGGGACTGCAGTCGGCATGTCAGCGAACTCCGGCGGGGCCTCTCCCGGGTCAAACCAGATCGACATGACGGTGCCGAGATCGACCAGCGGGTCGCCCCGGGTGCACATGTCCCAGTCATAAACAGCAACACATTCGCCTGGGTCCGTCTCGCTCACGGCCATGTTGTCGAGCCGCCAATCGTTGTGGACGAGCGTCACATCGGGTGACGATGGAAGGTGGTCGATGAGCCAATCGGCCAACTCTCCCGCCACGGGGTTCTCTTCATGTTTGGACTTGTGCCACCGCCCGACCCACCCTTCAACCTGGCGCCGAGTGAATCCGTCCGGATGACCAAGATCACCGAGGCCGGCAGCAACCGGTGACACGGCGTGAAACTCGGCCAGCGTGTCGACTACTGCCTCGCTCAGTTTCCGATTGGCGACTGCGTCGGTTCCGCCGCCGAAGATGTCAGGGATAACACCTTGCACAACAATTCCATGCCGTCGTTCCATCACAAAAAACGGGGCGCCGATGACGGCTGGATCGTCGCAGAATTCGTAGGCGCGGGCCGCCTTGGGAAAAGCGCGCCAAAGGGTTGACAGAACCTTGAATTCCCTGCTCATGTCGTGGGCAGAAGGTGCGACTTGTCCGAGTGGCGGCCGTCTCAGAACGTACTCGACATCGCCAAACCGAAGGAGGTAGGTCAGATTGGCCTTGCCTCTCGCAAACTGCAGAACCTCCAAGGGCAGGTCCGACCCCGGCAACCGATCCCCGAGCCAGTGGACGAGCCTTTCTGTGTCGAACTGCTCGTCGGCTCGCACTTCGATGAGTTCCGCCATTTCGGTCATGGCCCGTTTGTAGCAGCAACATCAACTGAACATCCACCCGCCTTGGTTCGTCTCATTGGCATACGCAACGAGGAGGATCATGACAACAACCGAGTTCTCGATAGATCAACCTGCGCCGCCGATCGAGATCACGGTCGGTGCAGTAAATCGGCCACCGGTTCCATACTCCCCAAAACGCCTCAGCTGGTTCGTGCCCGCCGGCCTGGCGATGTTCATGATCGCGGCAGCCGGACTCCTGATGAACCAGCCGTCGGATACTTCTGGCGTGCTGGTTGGAGACGGTGAGGACACTATTTCACTGATCGATCCCGACACCGGCCAGACTGTTTTCTCGATCTCCGGAGCTCTCGCCGCCCCTGACGGATCGGTGCTCTACCGCGTCGCAGAAGAGGGCGATCGGTCGGTCGTCCAGCAGGTCGATCCTTCCGACGGCAGCGTAAAGGCAGAACAGGCGGTCCCGCCCCGGCTGAAGGTGCGTCTGGTTGGCGTCGATGGCATGGCGGCGGTGCTCGCTCCCTCCACTCAAGGTCATCGTGGCCTGTACTCTCCCGAACCGAGAGAGGTGACCGATTTCACGATTGTCTGGAAGGATGGTCGACCGCCCAAGACCTTCCACCTCGAAGGCAACTTCGAGCCAGAAACGTTCACACTCGATGGCTCGGTTCTGTATCTGCTCGAGTTCGCCCCGGCCACCAATCCTGATCACTACCTGGTCAGACAACTGAATCTCGAGAATGGCCTTATCGGTGACGTCTACACCCCCGAGGTGCCACTCAACCCTGAGATGCGTGGTCACGCCCGAGCCCAGGCGATCCATCCAGACGGAACTTTCATGTACACCCTCTACACCGTCGGCAGCGGAGAGCCGGTCACCGATGGCGAAGGCGATGGTCGTTACGGCTTCGTACATGTCATCTCGCTCGAGCGGGATTGGTCTTTCTGTATCTTCTTGCCGCTACCCATCGGCCAGAAGGAATCAGGGATGGGGCTGGCGGTCGATCCCGATGGCCAACACCTGTACGTCGTCGACTCCGTGGCCAAGAAGCTTGCGGAGATTGATGCGATCGATATGGTCGTTACCCGGACGGCATCCATCGAGTTATTGGGCAACTCCGCCGGCACGACGCCGATCGCGGTCTCACGAGACGCCGGCAGGCTGTTTGTTTCTGACGGCTACAACGTTTTCGCAATCGACACCGTGACACTGCAACCAGCGTTGGGATGGCGAGCAACCAACCAGCCGGTCGCCGAACCCGCCATCAGCGACATTCGCATCTCGGCCGATGGCGCGGAGCTATGGGTCTCGATGTCCGATGGGATCAAGGTCATCGCGATCGATCAGATGCGGGCGGTTCGCACGATTTCTGCTCCCAAACCCGGCGGGGAGATTCGATTCCTCGACGCTCCCGGGCTCGGTCAAAAGTTCGAGGAGTTGCAGAACTTCTTCTGCGCCTGTTGAAGGCTCGTCTATCCACCCAACCACTCGAAGTGGGCTGGATCGGGCACGAGCCAATCGCCTCCCCAACCAAACCCGTGACGTTCGAATATGTCGACCACACGGGGATCGATGGTTGCGGCTAGGCCTTGTTCATTGCCGCGGTAGTTGACGTCGAGGGCGATTCCCCAGCTGTGGTGCGATATGGCGTTGGATCCGGCGACAAAACGGGGATTGAAACAACCCTGGAAGGTTTCTGGGTCGACCAGTTCGCCGAGACCCGCCGCCTCCAGGTCTCCCATGACGGCCGTAACCAATGGAATGATCGAGCGGTGGCACGTGATGGGACCCAAGATCGGAATCGTTTCGGTCACGATGTTTTCTTGTACCCAGAGGCGATCGATTTCGAAGGCATCGCCCTCGACCGCACTGACGACGAACTCTCCGAATATCCGCTTGATGACGGCCTGGGGCAGTACCGCATCTCCATGATGCAGAAAGGGAGTCTCCCCCGGACCGCGGAATCGCAGAGAAACCTCTCCCTTCGCCCGATCCCGGATCTCCTGCTCGATCGTCGCCCGATCACCCGAGTAGGCGATGAGCAGGTATCGCACGGCCGTCACCCCGGCCGCCACGGCTTCGCGACGCGCCATCACGATTTCGGCGGCACCATATAGCCCGTCGGAGACCACGCCACCGATCGTCCATCGAGGTCCGCTGCTCGAGACCAGCGCTCCACCTGCGCCCAACCTCCGGACGACGGCGGAGGACTCGCCAAGCAACACTTCCCCAACCAGTAATCGACCGGCCGTTTCCGGATCAATCGTCATCAATTCGGCCGGTTCGAAACCAACCACTTCCATCGGGATCAGACCGTCCCCGGACGGGGCATCGAGAACAGAGCCGTCGGCGGCGAACGTAGATGAGAGATAAACCTGGCCGGCGACCGCCTCGATCACCGCTTCGACGCCGTCGATTGTTGCGATCGAGCGCGTGAGGGCGTCCGGCACTTCCCCCGGTACCCAAACCAGCGCGACCCCGACGGCAGGAGTAGCCGGCGGGGCAATGGTTGCGACAACCGAGGGAGGCTCCGTCGTTCGGGAGACTGAGAGCGGTGGTTCTGTTTGGTTGGCACCGGCCAGCCAAAAGCCGGCAAGGACACCGACGCCAAAGCCCGCGGCAACGGCCATTGAGGCCTTCATCGAACGAGCTGCTCGCCGATCGATACCAAATCCCGTAGAGAAAGACCCACGCCGTCCAACCTATAGGCCACATCGTCCTCGACCCACTCGAGGGTTCCTGCCTCCGCCGAATATCGAGCAACGGTCGAACGAAACTCAACCCCGGTGGCGGCAGGGTCGATCGGCGGCGGCAAGTTTGAACCGCTCCTCTGCCGAAGCCGGATCACACGATCTCCCCCACCCCAGGAAACCTCCGTCAAGCCCGACCCATCTCCCCAGATCGTTGATGGTCCAAATCCGGCCGGCGACCCGAGCCGCAGTCCAACGGATTCCGCTGTCGACGACGGCGCCAGCCGTCTCCCGGTCATCCCGTAGTTGTTGAGTGCTTCGGCCAGATCATCCAGCGCGAGCGAACCTGTTGCGACAAAGACATGACCGTCGTCGAATCCCACCACAGAACGGCTCATGGCATCAAAGTATCCGAAACCGCTGCCGATCGTCATCTCGATCAAACCTTCGACTTCTGGTGGATCGTCGGTCGCCGTTCTCTCGATCCTCAACCAAGCGGCACCGCGCGCCCAGGTTTCGATCAACGTCCCGCCAAGCCAACCTTGTCGCCACTGTCCGAGACCGGCCAAGGCTGCCGACGGTCTCCCTGTTGGCCTGAAAGTGCCGGGATCGTATGCGGGAGGCGGCGAAGGCAAAACCGGATCGCCGGCACGCGGCGTGATGGTCACCGCGAGGATCACCTCCAGACCGTCCCGATAACCGTGCGTCGCCGCCCACGCCCGGCGAGCAGGATCTTCTGCCGGACGAACCTCGATCAGTATCGGTCTCAGCTCCATCGGATCGAGCCACACATCAACGGTGTCGGCGGGGTGGAAATCACGAAAGTTGCCTGCCGGGAGAATGGCTCCGAGCAGCGGCCTGGCTTGTGCGACCGACATTCGGAGACCGAGGGGATTCCCCGGAATGGATTCATTGTCTGGTGCCCTACCGACCTCTTCGGACGCAAACGAGAGTGGGGACACAACCAGGTCCGAAGCCACCAGCAGGCCACTCGAAAACGGCGACCGGCCATTGGTCGAGGCGACAAGAGGTTCTCGAGCGCAACCGGGCAGGAGGTTGGACGGGCAAGGCCGGGTAGCCGATGACCAGGCATGCGCACCGTCAACGACCACCGTCACGTCGTTTTTCACCCAGTTTGCCGAGGGATAAATCGTCTCATCCACCAGGACCACAGCGGCCGAGTCGGGTCCAGCGAACCCAATCGAACCAGAGAACCGCCTCTCCGGGACGTCGGGATGCCAGCCTCTCTCGACGACGGCAACATCGGCCGAGAACGGTTCGACTTCGCCGAGTTGGGCGGCGAGATTTTGGGTGAACCCGGCGACAATGGAGTCACTTTCTTGGGGAACGATCCCGCCTATCAACCACCCCAGCGCCAGACCTCCGGCGGCGGCCACCGCCACCCACTTTCGCACTGGCCTCGTGAATCGAGAGGTCTCCCGAAGCGGATAAAGAGGGGGTGGCGGGGTCATCTGTGCTCTCATCGCCCCACGCAGAAGAAGCGCCCTTTGGCGATACCGCAAACAATCGTCACACGACTCGATGTGCGCATCGAACCGCGGCACATCTGCGACGTCCGCCTCGATCCCATCCAGTCGCGCCGACTCGATTCGGCGGGCTTCTTCACATTTCATCGTTGGCCAGCCACTTGGTCAATGCTTCCCTGGCGAGGAACATGCGGCTCTTCACGGTGCCTTCCGGAGTCCCGACCACGTCCGCAGTCTCCCGATACGAGAGCCCAACAACTTCTACGAGCACAAACACCTGACGTAGCTTTGGCGACAGGCTCGCAATCGCCTGATCCAGTTCCAGTCTCCCTGTCGGGGGATCGGTGGCCGTCGGTCCGAACGACGAAAGGACGCCGGGCAAACGATCCCTTCGCCGGCGGGACCGGTCGGCGTCGATCGCTGCATTGCGAGCGATTTGAAACACCCATGTCGAAAACCTCGAACGTCCTCGAAAGGACCCCAATCTCAGATAAACCCTGAGAAAGGTGTCCTGAGTGACATCCTCGGCGGTGGCCTCGTCCGGAAGGTAGCGGCACAAAAACCTCCACACCGGCGCACGGAGAGGTTCCACGAGCGCGGCAAAGGCGACTTGATCGCCGTCGATCGCCCTCTCGATGAGTGCCGTTTCGGGCTCCACTCCGTCCTTTGCTCAGAACAACCATTGTGACGACCGCTTCATGATCATGCTCGTGTGCACTTGAGACGACGGGAAATGGGCGGAAGTTCACCGGCATGGTGTTTCTGAACCACTTTCGCCAAATCTCGGTTGGCGACTGCAAGGCCGCTCACGGCGGCGGCAGTGGGGGAGGTGGATCCGCGACGGGGCCCCTTGTCGGCTGGGTCGAAGCGATTTTGCGCAATTTGAGCTGATTTCCTCGCGGCCGATTCAAGTTTTTGAGCGCCACGGCCGATAGGGAGCGCGTCCTACCACGGGAGCAAGGGATGTTGAAGAGACTTTCTCTTCGGTCCAAGCTTTGGACCGCGCTATTGCCATTGATGCTCGCCCTCGGAGCCGCCACAACGATTCTCGTCCAGTCGACGCTGGACGACGCCAGTCGTGAAGCCCAGACCGCCGAGTTCGGAACACTCGCGCGCTGGGTTTCCGAAACCGTACACCGCCTCGAATTGGAGGGATACAGCTCCGAGCTGGTCCTCGTCTTCGAGGATGTCGAGAGAGCCACAGAAGCTCGCGCCGCCACCGACGAAGCCCTCACGGAAGTCAAGAGGCACATCGATGCCAGCGGCACCACCGATCCAGCCCTGAACGATGTGCTGGCCGACGTGCGGGGGATGCTTTCTGCCGCCCGATCCGATCTAGAGGCCGGTGAGCTGCCGCGACCTGCGGTCGATGGACGGTTCGACGGGGTCGCACACCGGTTGTTGACGATCAACGAATTGACGCCGACCTATGCCTCGGATCCCGACTTCGCTGCGGAGCTCGCCACCATCGGCGCCCTCAGCAACGCCACCAAAACCGCGACCGAGCTCAGGACATACGTTGTGGACGACCTCGGTCAGGTCAAGTCCAGCCAAGAACTCAATGATTTGATCCACGACATCGAAAGCGGCCAAGAGGACCTCGACCGCTATATGTTGAGCCTCAAGACGACGGCTTCGCCCCAGTTTCTGAGTAGATTCGAAGAGCTGAACGGACCTCAGATCCTGCAACGAGCCAAGGATCGCTCCGCGGCATTGAGCGACCGCTACGCAGGTACAGAATCAGAACTGGGCGATGTGTACAACCCCAGCGACGCCTGGGAGAACATCGAATCGTTCAGCGGTCAACGAGACACTTTGGCTGCCCTCGAAGTCGAGTTCACACAACGCTTGTCGGCAGAGGCGACCGCGGCAGCCGCGGAGTCGACGAGAAGAGCCCAGACCGAAACCGCGATAACCCTGGGAGTCATGCTCCTGGCCGGTTTCCTGGCGACCACGGTCATCACCCGCTTGTCCAATCGTGTGAAGAGGCTCACGGAACGGGCCCAGATCGTGGCCACCACCCACCTCCCGGCGCTGGTATCGACCCTGAAGAACTCCGACGAAGAGATCGAACTTCCCAAGCTCGAAGATCTCGACGTGCGCGGTCGTGACGAACTGGCGTCGCTGGCCAAGTCCTTCAACGCCGTTCAGCATGCCCTCGAGTCGGTCGCGGTCGATCAGATGAGCGTGCTTCGGAAAGGGATCGCCGACATCTTCGTGACGATGAGCCGCCGTAACCGAAGCCTCATCGATCGCCAACTCGCCCTTATCGACGAACTCGAGCAAGGCGAAGAGGACAGCGAAGTCCTCGGCAAGTACTACCGCCTCGATCACATGGCAACCCGGATCCGGCGCAACGCCGAGAGCCTGCTGGTTCTCGCGGGCGTCGAGACCCAGCGCCAGTTCTCACGTCCCGTCGAAGTCGACGACGTGTTGCGTGCTGCGCTGAGCGAAGTCGAAGATTACCGACGGGTGGCCATTCTGGCCGTCGAGCAGGCTCTGGTCACCGGAGCGGCGGTCGCCGACATGTCACACCTGCTGTCCGAAGTTCTGGACAACGCGACGTATTTCTCGCCGCCTGACTCTCAGGTTCGGGTCGCGGGCCACTTCGACGACAACGGCTATCTGATCACGATCAGCGATCGGGGTCCCGGGCTCTCGCAGGCGCGCCTTGACCATTACAACGCGCTGCTCGAACGGCCGCCGGCGGTTGGTTTGACACTGGAGACAACCCTCGGCTTCTACGTCGTGGCTCGCCTCGCCAAACGACACGATGTGCGAGTCCGTCTGGTCCAGGGTTCGCCTGGCTTGACCGTCCACATGACCATTCCGCGCCGACTCCTCCAGGATGCGCCGGTCACGCCTGCACCTGCGACCATGAGCAACGGCAACGGCCACAAACCGGTCGCCGCCGCTCCCACCAACGGACAATCTCATTCCGGCGCCCCGAACCCGATTCGGACCGAGACCACAGGGGATCAACTACCCCTGAGAACCGCGGCGATTGCGAATGGCCCCGCTCCTCGACATGAGGCGCCCAAACCGCTGGTCCCGGCGCCCACTCCGGTTCAAAGTTCGGCTCCGATCATCGGAAACCCATATACAACACCGCCGATGGTGGCACCGTCCGTAGGCAACGGAGCAAGCGCTGCCGAAGTGGCGTATCCCAACGGGAATGGCCACGAAGAGGCCAAACCGAAGCCGCCTGCGCCGGCCACAACCACCAGCGCCGGCCTTCCTCTCCGTGACCCAGGGACCGCATTCGTCGACGAGAGCCCGGTCAACACAACCGGGCCATCCCAGCGGAGTGCCCAGGATCTCAAGTCTGCCCTTGGCTCGTATCAGACCGGCGCCAGGCTCGGACGGATGGAGCCAGAACTGACACAGCGTTCGACCGAGGACACAAAGCCGGCGCCGGTTTCGAGCCCGCCACCCCCGGCACCGCCACCCCCGGCGCCACAGGCTCGAAAGGTTCCGAACAGTCCGGCATCGTCGTGGTGGGACGACCCCCGAAGGGACCTCCCAACCCAACCGACCCCTGCCAAAGCCTCGAGGCCGTGGGAGCGTGACGACCAAGAGGACGAAGGTGATTCTTATGCGTGAGGGTGTGGAAAGCCTCAACTGGCTCATCATCAGATTTGTCGAGCAGGTTCCGGCCGTCCGCCAGGCAGTCGTGGTCTCCTCCGACGGCCTGCCGTTGGCGGTGTCCAGCGGAGTCGACCTCGATACCGCCGACCGCCTTTCTGCGGTCTCTTCTGGCCTCATCGGATTGGCGTACGGTTCGGCCGGGCGATTTGGTGCAGGGTCCGTCAACAACGTGATCATCGAGATGGAGCATCGATGGCTGTTCGTGACCGGAATCAACGATGGCTCGCTGATGTGTGTGGTCACGATCAAGGAAGCCGACATCGGCATGATCGGCTACGAGATGGCGGTTTTTGCCGAAAGGGCCGGCGAGATGTTGACACCCGAGGTTCGCGAAGAGCTGAAGAGCGAACTACTGAACAGGCATTGACATGAGCGGCAGCGAAACCCACGGACGACTGGTCAGGCCTTACGCCATCACCGGTGGACGCTCCGGCGGCCAGGAAGACGACGTTGCACTCGAGGCGCAGATCGAGATCACCGCAGAAGGACGGGCGGCGGCGGGCAAGTACCGCTGGGAGGCAGCCGGGGTCATCGAACTCTGCTCTTCTCCGATGGCGGTGGTCGAGATCGCCGCACACCTCCAAATCCCGCTCGGAGTGGCGCGAGTCATCGTTGGAGACCTGGTCCGCGATGGCGCCGCCCGCGTCGCAGAAGACGAGAACTCGTATGCATACACCGACCTACTGCAAAGGGTGCTTGATGGAATCCGCAGCCTCTGACAAGAACGGAAAACGCCGACTCCCGGTCAAGATCGTGGTCGCCGGAGGCTTCGGTGTCGGCAAAACAACCTATGTCGGGACCATCTCAGAAATCGAACCGCTCAGAACCGAGGCGGTGATGACCCAAGCCAGCGCCGGCATCGACGATCTGTCCCAAACGGACGGCAAGACGTCCACCACCGTCGCGATGGACTTCGGTCGGATATCTCTTGGCACCGATCTCGTCCTCTATCTGTTCGGGACACCCGGTCAAGGCCGGTTCCACTTCATGTGGCATGAACTGTCGAAGGGTGCAATCGGGGCCATCGTCCTCGTAGACACCAGAAGGCTGGCAGAGTGTTTCGCAGCCATCGACTACTTCGAAAAACGTGAGGTGCCGTTCCTGGTGGTGGTCAATACCTTTCACGGCGAGCGTTTTCACAGCCTGGCGGATGTGAGAAGTGCTCTCCAGATCAGCCCCCACGTACCGATGGCCTACGGCGACGCTCGCAACCGCAAAGATGTTCAGGCGTCGCTGGTCGCGCTGGTAGAACACGCTTTGACCCAAGCCCGCAGCGTCCAACCCAACACTGCGTGATCACGATGACATCGCGCCACCGACTCCGCCCCTCGAAGGACGGTTCACGCGTGGCTTGCTGCATACATCCGGCGTGGGAGCGGAAATGAACCGAGGAGACACTCCGATCCCGGAGTTCGCCGTTGTCGAGAACGGCTACGACGTGGAACAGGTCAAGAGATTCGTGACCACCAGAGCCCTGCCATGGCGAATACAGCTGGAAAAGGCCATCGATCGGATCGGGGAGCTCGAAAGAGAGGCGGGGCGGTTTGGAAGTCTCGCCGCCGAACTGGACGAGGCGAGGGAACTCGTCGCTCTGCTTCAGAGCCAGGCCGACATCCCGGAAGCGCCACCAAAAGCGGGTAACGAACAACTCACGGCGGCCACCAAGGCGAGAGCGCTGAGTTTGATCGAAGAGGCAGAAAAGCTGAGGCGGGCAGCCGAATTGGAAGCCGCTCGGATCGTCGAGGAAGGCAAGACCAAGGCACACGAGTTGGTCTCGCACGCCGAACGCGCCCTCGAGGCTGCCCGATCAGAGGCAAGTGTGATGCTGGCTGCCGGCGAATCAGAAGCCGAGAACATCCGATTGGCGGCGTCCCATGGAATCGACCAGATCCAGCGCGAATTGGAGGCCCGCAGAGGCACGATCGACGAAGACCTGGCGACCGCCAGGGACGAACTTGATGCCATCAAGTCCGAGAGCATTGAATTGCGAGGGAGGGCCGAGACGAGCGCCGGGATCGTCGAGCGGGCGAAGGTGGAGGCCGACCAAGTGCTCGAAGAGGCGCGCGACAACGCCGACCGGATCGTGCGCACCGCCCAGAAGGAAACGCAACTGACTCGCGACCAAACCATGGCAGCAGTCAAACAACGCATAGAAGTCGAGGAGACCCAGGCACAGAAGCGGCTGGAGGCTTTGGAACTTCGTTATCGGGAAGTCACCAAACTCCTCGAGGAAGACGAACGGAGACTCAAGATCGAGATTCGCCGCCTCGAAGATCAGCTGGAAAACGCCAACTGACCGGAGCGATCGAATGGCCCGTCGTCGGCGGGCCGGTCAGGTGCTGGGGACCCCGGAAGGTCGAGACGACCGGCAGCCGTGGTTCTCAGCTACCCCAGCCATCGGGCGGTTCGAAACGACCGGGCTGATAGTGCCAGTACTCGCGTAGCGCAGAACACAAGCCGTCCGAATCGAAGTCGAGCAGCAGGCAGCCCGGCAAGGTCACGTCGTCGCCGTCGACCTTCATGTTCGTCCAGAACTCAACGGCAACTCGCTCCCCATCGGCGAACGGATGACCCATGCGTACCTCGACGTCACTTTGCGACGCCGTCACCGACCGCCAGTATTCGGCAACGCCGCTCTGGCCCAGAAACGGGTCTTCAAAAATGTTCGACCGGTAGGTGGCTTCCGACGTGAACAGAGAAGCGGCGGCCTCCGCATCCCGCGTCTCCCACGCCAGCCTGTAGCCATCAACCCATCCGTCCACGCTCAATCCCACGAGGCTCCTTTCGATTCAGCCCAGAATATCCGGAGCGGGACATGGTTGTTGTTGGTTGGTTGTCGCCTCGGTGGGAGTTCGGATTTGGCAGAAAACGCCCGCACTGCCGGGAGCGCGTTTGGTATCACTTTGACGGGTCGTATCCTTCCTCCGTGGACACCACTCGCGATCTACCGGACGGCACGTCGGACGGCCCAGCCAACCTCGATGACTGGCGTGGTGTCGGAGACATGATCGCCATCACCACCCAACGGGTGGTCGCCCCCGTGGAAGGAATGCACAGGGCGATCGTCGGTCGCTGGTTGGGTGTTGCCGGGCCGAGGGTCGAGCCTGCGCGTCGTCTGGTCGACGGATTGACCGCCTCGATCTACCAGACCGTTCGTCTCGGTGGCTCGGCTGTCGGGTCGACCATCTCGGTCGTGTCCGAAATGGCAAGTTCCCGCGTGACCCTGCCCCCAGTTTGGGAAACACCCAGGGGCAGGTATGTGCAATCGATATTCAACGGCGTATTCGGAGACAGACTCGAAGCCGATGCCAGCCCGGTGCGTATCGACCTCAGCTTGCGTGATCTGAACGGGATCCCCATATCAACCGCTCCGACCTCACTCAGTCGGGCCTTCCCGACCCCGACGGGTCGATTGGCGGTGATGCTGCACGGTCTCGGCGAAACCGAACGGTGCTGGCGATCCGACAACACCGCAACGCTGACCGAAGGACTGGAAGCCGATGGGTTCACAGTGCTTCGCCCGCGCTACAACACCGGTCGGGCAATAACGGAGAACGGCTCCGAAGTGGCCGGACTTCTCGAAACGGTGCAGCAGTCGTGGCCCGTCCCGGTGACGGAGTTGGTTCTGATAGGTCATTCCATGGGTGGGTTGGTCGCCCGCAGTGCGGTGGTAGCCGCTCGCGCTTCAGGACACGAGTGGGCCGACCTGGCAACGCATCTCGTTTCGATAGGTGCACCACATCTCGGGTCACCCATCGAAAAGGGCGTCGAGGGCGTCAGCAAAGGTCTCGGACTGTTCAAGGAGACCCGTCCGCTCACGGCTTTCCTGGATGGGAGGAGCGCCGGAATCAAAGACCTCCGCCACGGCGTCGACACCCGACCCGAGGGAGTGCAATACCACGTCATAGCCGGTGCAGTCACCACCCAACCAAGCCATCCGCTCGGTGTCATTGTCGGCGACCTCGTCGTGAGAGTCGGCAGTGCATTAGGCCAGGGTCGGCACCGTCGTGTGGAATCATCGGACGTGCTTGTGCTCGGGGGACGACACCATGGCGGCTTGTGCCACGATCCCGAAGCCGTTTCTCACATCCGGGAGTGGTTGGCCTAGCCGCAGCACCAGACAAGCTCGCCGAACGGCGTGCCGTCTCGGTTACAAACACCAGTTTTCCCACCTCGCCGGCCATCGAGACCCCGCCGGCAGCCGCTCCTCGCGATGAGCCTTCTTGTGGTCAGCCAATGCCTCTAAGGCGCAGCGCTGCCCGACACGCGCTCGAACTCGGGCATCCGCTCATGAAGACGAGCCCGACCCTCCCGCTTGGTCCGCGGCGGGCAACGCAGCTAACTCTCCGCTATTTCAACGAGCGAGCCATCGTCGAACCCATGCGCTGACGCGACTTGCTTCGCTACGATTTGCAGCGTGCAAGAGTCGACGTTTCCGGAAGAGCCAGATGCAACGTCGCCCGCTGGGGCACTCGTCCGCCACCTGATCGAAGGCGACCAAGGAGGCATGATTCACAGCACCGTTCCACCGGGGCAGATCAACCGGGCGACGGTTCACAAGACGGTGAGTGAGTTCTGGCATGTGCTTGAAGGTCACGGGCAGATCTGGCGTGAGGACGACGCAGGCGAGCGCATCGTCGACTTGCGGCCGGGCCTCACGATCGACATCCCGGTTGGCACACGGTTCCAGTACCGCAACGTCGGGACCGATGACCTCAAATTCATCTGCGTCACCATGCCGCCGTGGCTTGGCGACCACGAAGCAAGCCCTGTTGACGGCCCGTGGGCGACCACACTGGACTAGCGGCTGGGTGGACCAACCATCCATGGGAGGATTGGTCGTTCTTGTGTACCCGACGAGGACACGCTGCGCTCGTTTTGCCGCCTCAGGGGCATTCCTCTAGGAACCCACACCAGGTGAACGGTGTGCCCTCCCTCTTCGGGGTTCTGCGCTCTCGTGTCTCCGGTTTTTATTCATCCAAGCGGTTTGGCTGGTTTTCCTAGCTTCCTTGCGACTGCCTCGGGAGAGGTTCTCTCCTAAACACGGATGGCGTTGTTCACTGCCCGGTTGCCGCCCCTCGCTCGCCCATGTCCGGTGTCTTGGGACGGAAAGCCAGACACCCGCCGGAGCCACCCAACACGATCGGCGAAGGTCGGCACAGGTCGGCGAACGCATGCAACGTGTCGGGACCGAACGACTGGACGACGTATCACGCGTTTCTGGGCAGTTCACCCAGCAGAGGCAGAAAGGATGTCCAGCCGGATATGCGTACACCTGGCAGCTGTCCGCTTCGTCGGATGGTGTCGCCTTCCGGAGCAGCCGGGCACCAATCACCGCGCTTGGACTCTCCGGGCGCCTTCTGCTTGCGCCACCCGAATATCGGATGTCAAGAATCGGTCAGTGCTGGACTAGGGGCGACGGGCCACGGCGCGGACGAGCTCGAGCGAATCCGACCTCGGTTTTCGAAACATCCATTTTGTCGTGGGATCCGAGCGAAAAAAGTCCGTGAGAAGGACTGCAACCTTGGCTCGTCCGATCTCACTGGGATGGAAACCGTCCCCGGTGAAGTCGCGGCGCTCCCAGCTGATCCCATCACTTCTCGGAAGCGCTCCGTTCGCCCAGAGGTACGGGCCCCATGCCACCCAGATCGGCGTCTTGGCACCAACCGACTCGGCGACCAGGGCCCTGACGGCCAAACCGTTGTCAAAACCGGTCCTCGGTTCCTCCTGCGAAGGGTGATTCGAGTAGCCGGCATAACTCCGAGAGGAGCAATACACCCTACGGAGATTCGGAAACGTGGTTTGGGCGTGGGCCAACACCTCCATCAGCCACCCAAATTCCAAGAGAACCCGCCGGTCGAGCGGTAGAGCTGGGAGTTCGGAGCTGCGTGATCCCATCTTGAACCACGCGATTTGGACCTGATCTGGACGTAGTCCGTAGCTGCGTGCCCTCTCGGAGGCCAGCTTCCACGATTCCGGACGCCGCTGCGCCCATTGCACCATCGAGGTCGAGTCCAGACAACAATTGCCAAGAACTATCGACTGGTTGAGATCGCCGGCGCCATACGCCGCCCGCACGAAAGTGTCCCACTCCAAGCCTCCATTGGACATTCCAATGGACACCACCCCGATGACGCCGTCAATTGGGCGGATCGGAGGCGCCGAGGATCGGTGGTGAGCAGGCATCGAGTTGGTTCCTCCATAGAGCCCGATGCCGTCAGTCAACGGGGCTGAGAAGACGACCCTTCCGGCCGACTCTCCAATCGGATTTACGACGGGGCCATCCGTCATCTTCGTCGGCTTTTCTTGGCTGCCGACGTCATCCGGCCGTGATGCTCACTGCTCATCGGACGAGGTCGAATCTCAATGCGTCGCAATTGTGGCGCCCTCCGGGCACCTCCAACAGCCGTCCGGCGGCCTCGAGCACCTCGAGATCCCAACTCCTGGGCACGTCGCCATCGATCTGGGAGAGGCACCCCTCACCGGCCGCAAGATGAGGACTGATCTCGCAGAAAGCTCCACAACGAGGACGCAGGTTTCTTCCCAACCGTGGGTGTCCGCTTCCTGCGCGCACCTGCCTCAGCTGTCGTCGATAAACGTTACGCCCGATTCTCGCTGCGAGCACGTCGCCAACGCGCTCGAAATGCTCAGATCGATGCTGCCGCAGGCGCACCGCCCCTACCCACAACCGACTTGCAAGGTGGGGGTTGTCGGCCGGTCCTCGGGACGATCCCAGTTCGAGGACGGGGTTGGCGATTCGGCCTGACAGCCGAGACAACGATCGCCGCCATCCACCTCCCTGCAGCTGATCCCACACTTGCAGTGGGACCACGGGTTCGCCGGCCAAAACTTGACCCCTGGCCAGGAGCACCGAAAGGACCGGCTCCAGCCGGAATCTGGTCGCATGCTCGCAAAGTTGGACCCAGTCGATGGAGGAGCCATCGTGTCTGAGAACGACCGCAGCATCGTTGAAGTTCACCAACGCGAACTTCGATTTGCGGACCACTCGCGCGGCAAGCATCAGAAGTAGGTCCTCGGGCCGGGGCACGCGTAGCCTCTGACCCACCCAATCGACGAATACCGCAGTCGGCAGTAGCGGATTCCGATAGCTGTGGTAACCCCCCACCAGAATTCCGATGGAAACGGTGTGATTCGAGATCTCCGTCCGGACCTCGATCGAAGCATCAGCGCTTTCCCCGAGACGGCGAACCCGTACCGACTCGAGCCCGTAGCCCGATGAGGTGAGGGACTTCACCATCGACATAGCCGACTCCAGGTCCGGCGCAACCAGGTCGGTATCGAATTCAGCCCGGTTGGAATACGTCGGGTAGAGCGCCTGGTACGCACGACCCGATACCGCCACAAACTCGTCCTGGCCCATCCGTGTCAATAGGGTCAGCGGGATGCCCTGCAACTCCTTGTGACGCTCGAGGATGTCACACAGCTGGCGGGCAGTCGGGTCCGAGTCCAGGCGATATGCCCATTTGGGCGGATAACCCTTGGGAAAGGTGGCGGCGAAGGTGCTGGCCCGGATCGAGATGAGCTCGAGGTCAAAACCGGTCCTGGCCAGGTTGGAGAGGACCTGGCGCAGCGTTCTCTGCCAGAGAAGAAAGCCATATGAACGGTCCAGCGTCGCGGAGGGGTCTGGAAGCGCCAGAAACTCGTGGGCGGCCGTTACCGAGTCGTCGGTATCGAAGGGGCCCGATAGACGAGCGAGTAGAATTCCGAGATCCATCCAAACACCGCCCCCGCGAGACAGGGTCACCGTCGTGACCAATCGTAGTGGGAGCCAACCTCAGGTGTCAGGGCAGCGCATGTCGTTTTCCAAGCCCAATCGTGTAGTCGTGATCGAGGGTCCCAACAATGTCGGAAAGTCAACCGTTGCAGCTTTCCTGGCGCAAGAGTTTGGGGGCACGGTCATGCGCTTTTCCAGTGCATTTGTCCGCACGCGTGACGAAGACGACATGGATCGAACGGCCTCACCGCTGACGCGATTGCAGAAGTATCTCGACGCAGTCGAAGAGCTGAGTGAACGTTGCAGATCAGCTTCCGGTACGGTCATCGTGGACCGGTACTTCGCCAGTCCGATCGCGATGCTGGAAGCGGAGGGCAACATCGATGCCGCCGACCTCTCCAAGGTGGCGAGCCCGGTCATCAGGAGACTTTGCCCACCCACCGTGACCATTTTGCTTACTGCCGATCACTCGAGTCTCGTCGGACGATCCGGGGGGCGGGACAAAATCCGACTGAGCAAGTCATTCGAGATGACCATGTCGTCACCGGTCTTCTCGCACAATTGGAGTGAGGCACTGCGCAGATGGACGCAATTGCTGGGTCCGGTGGAGGTAGTCGACACCACAGCAATCGAAAAGAGGTCCGTGTGCGAGATCTGCCATCGGTTGGTCCGCCTGAGCCTGCCATGACAGCATTCGCGACGGCCGTGTAGTGTGCCAAATGAGGAGGGTTGATGCCGGTCCATTCGTCTTACACGGTGCGCTGGGGGAGTTCGGGCCGCTCCTTACTGCTGTTCTCTCATGACCGGCTGGGTCGAGGAGTCGTCGGCCTCTCTCATCTGTCTCCTGGGGCGCGCGCGTCGTTTGTGCGTGAGGGCGAATCGCCGCGGCAGCTGGTCATGGAGGAAGGCAGCTTCACCGAGGTTGATCCCGATTTGATGCCTGGCGTTTACAGACTGAGGGTCCCCGATGATCTCTTCCACCGGGGAGCGCCACACGCCCTGGTGCTGGTCGGCTTTGATGAGTGCTCGATCGACCCGATCGAAATCGAGCTGGTCGCGTACGATCCACAGGACGCCAGCTGTCTTGGGATGGAGCACCTGCAAGACCGCAAGCGGCACGAGTTCTTGCGAAGGGCATTACCCAATCTCACCGAGATGGAGTTCGAGGCAGGGCTCGATCGTGAGAAGAAGTTGTCGGACTTCTTGGCCGAACGGGGGGGATGATGCCTTTCCACAGCTACACGGTCACATGTGGGAGCCTGAACAGGAGTTTCCTCGTTTTTGCGCGGATGCCGGACGGTGCCCCCGCCAGCGGCATCGACCTCGGTCAGGTGCGCGCGGGTTTCGTCAGAGATACCGAGCAAGGCGCTCATTCCTTGGCGGGTCGAGGAGTCCTCGTCGAGGTCGACCGCTCTTTGGTCGCGGGGGTCTATCGCCTGGTCCTTCCTGACTCGGCACTGGTATCTGGAGCCAACCGAGTCCTGGTGGTGATTTCCCATCCGGAGGCAATCTTCGATCCGGTCGAGATCTCACTGGTGGCCTTTGACCCCATGGATGAGGTCAGGCTCGGCATGACCGCACTAGGTCCCAAGGAGCGAATTGCCGCGCTCCGCGGAGCTTTTCCGCGATTGTCGGCTTTGGAGCTGAAGGAGCGCGATGGAATGGGCGAGTCCGGTTGATAGAACGGGTCATACCGTTCTACGGAGCAGGTTCGTTGGCCTACCGCTTCAGATGTCTTTGTTTTCCCGAGTGGGGCACTCCATGGAGCTTATCGGGCTTGGCCATGAGCGGTTCGATGCATCGGTCGATGCTCGAGGCAACCTGCTCGTCGCGGCCGGCGCGATTGAAGCGATCATCCAGAGGTTCCCCAAGAACCCCGATCCCGCTTTTTTGGAGGCACTCGAATCAACCAGACGTAGGCGCTGTTCCGACCTCCAACATGCCACCAAGCAGGCCGCAACGCACTGCGACGATATCGACCAGGCAACGGCCCAAGCGCGAGCCGCTGCGCTGCTGGATGCCATTTCCGAGTTCATGCCATACCCGATTCTCTCGAAGATCCTCCCGCTCCTGTTGTCCGAGGCGTCAAGAGCCGCATCGGACGCTCCGCCGTTGGGGCCGAGCATCGGCATGCTCACTACGCAGGCCCTCAACGAGATGGGTCGTTGGCTGGCCGGCTGCGGCGAGACACCGGAGCAACTGCTGAAGCGATGGCCCGCGGTGCCGGCAGAAGCCCGACGGTCACTCGAAGAGTTCTGTCGCGTATTCAACGGCGTTGGACCCGTCGCCTGGGAAGCACCGGGATTCGAGACACCTGCATATGTATTGCAGGCATTGATCGGTCGGGGCACCCCAATCGGACCGCCATTGACCTCGCGCCCCCGTTTCCAGGCCATCCGACCTCGCGACCAAGAAGGCCCTCTCGATTTGGAGGGCGTCACACAGGGCTGGATGGCGTTCATCGACGCCCAGATCTGGTATCTGAGGTCGGCTTTCTATGAGGGGCTCGTCCCGCTGATCAGAAACTTGGGACGGCAGCGACAACTGCCCCCGAGCCTCCTTCTGTTCGCTGGTCACACTGAATTGACCAGTGGCGGACCAGACCAACAAACATTGGCTCAACGTTTCGACCACTACCTGGCCGACAGCGAGTATCTCCGCCTGCACGGGTCTGGGGAAACGCGCCTGACCGCGATTTTCGGCAATCCGACATGACCAAATCGTTGACTGGCATCGGGGCGTCGTACGGGAAGGCGTCTGGACCGGCGTTCGTGATGCGCTTCGACGGAGACGTTCTTCGAGTTCCGGCATCATCGGTGCTGATCGTGCGGGTTTTCCACCCGTTTTTTGCCCCGACCCTCGATAGGGTGGCTGGTCTACTGGTGGCCGAAGGAGGCATCCTTCAGCATGCCACGATATTGGCCCGCGAGTTCGGTGTGCCGACGGTGGTAGGTCTGGGCAGTGCCATCGAGTTGATACCGCACGGCACCCTGGTACACCTCGACGGCGCCAGCGGCACGGTTACATTCTGATTCCTGTCACATGTAGTCGTCCTCAGGATGACCTGCCGGTCCGTCTGGTGAGTTGAACCGGGCTTCATACTCAAAACCGATCCGCCGGTTGCTCACTCTGTCGATCAGCTCAATATCCTCAGGCTGAGACAGATCGCGCACTACCCCAAGAAGCTCCGGGACCTGCATGAACCAGATATCTCCAGGCTCGAGCGACCAGGTCTCCAGGAGCCGACGCTCCACTTCCAGCAGCAACTGCCGCAACGGGTATGAGTACTTGAGCCAGAGGACATGGTGGTTCTCCCTCTCGACGCTCAGATCGTGGAAGAAGCGGACAGCGTGATTGAGCAACGGTGCAAGACCCTCTGCCTCTACCAGGTCGCTGTGCATGGCAAGTGCCGACAAATTGCGCTTCCGATTTTCGGCGTAATCAGCCGGTTGGTGTGGCTGGGTCTTGAGAGCGGTATCGATGATGCGGCGGGCGCTGTCCCACGGCTCGAAAATGAGATCGCGATCACGCATCCATCCCCATTTGGCGAGGTGCCGATCGACCATCGCAACGAGGTCAGGGGCGTCCCCTCGACCCATCACGGCCAGAGCATCCTCGACCGTCGACAATTGGCGATGCAACAACCCGGCTCGCAAGAGGTCCACATCCGCCATGTAATCACCGCTCAGCACGGGCGTGGTCGGAGCCAACAGCTCCGCCGATCGCGGCCAAGCCAGCTCACTCATTGTGGCCTCGAGTGACGAGAGATTGGCGGCGACCACCTGATCGATGAATGGGTACAGCACATCATCTCCCTGTGCTTGCAGGAACCAGGAGAGGGCAAAAAACTCGACCCAGCGGGTCCACCATGAAGTGACCAACGCGGCGATTTGTTCACTCGAGATAGCCTCCAGGTCACGACCATCGGCCGGGAACAAGACGAGCACTTCGGCCAACCGGTCGTATGACGCCCTGACCCTCCTCATCAGATTTGACATGTAGGCCGGGTCCCAGGTCGAGTCGACGATGGCCTCCCATACCTCGGCAAAGGCATCAGCTCGAAAGTGATAGCGTCCCCGTATCCATTTGACATGAAGCGGAGGTTTTTCAGGAAACCCCATCACTCTGGGAACCATCTCGAAACCGGGTTGCACCAGCGATTTCAACATGGTCGAGATCACAAGCTCCGGACGCACCTCCAACCAATCAAACTCACCGGACGCAGCGGCCGTGCATGCCTCAGAATGAAACCTTCCGTATTCGGCGAGAATGTCCCACCACATGCGACGAGATTCGGGAGCCGGCATCGCCGCCCGTCGCGTTGCCGGCTGGTGGCCGAAGAACTTCAGAGAGTCTCTCGCTGCCGAGATCGCATCGGCCACGGTAGGAAGTCCCGTTCGTGCGATGTCCTTGCCTTCTCGCAGTGCCGACGTGAGTGGCCTCGATCGGCCGCCGTCATCGATCAGGAAAAGCGAAGAGTCGCGAGCAGCGGAGACGAGGGCCTCCCGAAGGAGCTGAGGTAACCTCGACAACGAAACCTCGAGCCGTCCTACATCAAGTGACCGCGCGATAACCTCCGCCTGCTGAAGATATGCCGCCACACGAGCGTTTCGCTCAGCTTCAGGCTGGTATTCCAGAGCATTCCACAAGCCCTGAGCATTGCTTCGGAGATCGATATCGGGCCGCAGTACCACTCGAGCCATGCCTCGTGGGGCTGACTCGAGCGCATCGAGAGAGGACACCGCCGGCGTTTCCAACGGCCACCGCTCACACCACCTGGCCCAAACATGGGTCCAATCACCTGCGGGACGACCACCGGTAGGGTCTCGAATCAGAACGTGACCCGCGTACACCGCCCCGCTTGAACCATCGACGGTGACAATGGCGCCGGCGGCAAGCGCCGTTGTGGCCGAACCCGTTCCAACGACACAAGGCAGCCCGAGTTCTCGGGAAACTATGGCGGCGTGACAAATGATCCCGCCGACGTCGGTGACGATGCCGGCAGCGTTCCGCATGGCCACGACCATGTCAGGGTTCGTCATAGGCGTAACCAGAACCTGGCCGGGTTCGTGTTCCAATGCGTGGTCGATATTGAACACCAGGTGGACCTCACCGGTTCCTACTCCGGGACTGGCCGGAACACCGCTGACGATGGCACTCTCGGTTTCGCTCACGGCCACATTCTCGAAGCCGGCAGTGACCGGGCGAGATTGCAGCACGTGAAGCTGACCGTTGAATATGCACCACTCAACGTCCTGAGGTCCGCCAAACTGGGTCTCGAGCACGGCCGCAAGGGACGCGAGCTCCGTGAGGTAGGGTTCGAGCTCGCTTGAAACACCATCGGCCGAACCGGACCGCTTGTCGAGCCACAGACGGTCCGGTATCACCTCGCCCTTGACGAGCTTCTCGCAACCGCCTTCCACGTGCTCGATCAGCACACGGTCGCCACCGAAGGTGGTGAACATCACACCACTCCGAGTGGCTTCCAGAAACACCTGAAGAACCAGAGCCATCTCGGGAGTACCGCCCGCATTGCTCTGGGAGACGTATTCCACAGCTCGACGCGAAAAGACGGAGCTCCAGACCTCCCGAATGGCAGCCTCCAAGTGTTCCGGCTGCGTGATTACGAGCGACTCGAACATTCCGGCGAACGAGAACTCCGTCGAATCCTCGACAGTGGCAGATGAGCGCACGATCAACGTCCCGCTCGACATGGTCCACAATCCGAGACGCTCGATCTCGGCCTCCACCATCGACTTGACGGCGCCTGGAATCGCGCTTGTGGAGAGCCTCGAGAATATGTCATCCGCCAGGTCATGACGCGGCCGGCCGTCAGCGATCGACAAATCCAACTCCGATACTGCCTCACGCAGACCGAGCTGATCGATCGCCGTTTTGAAACTCTGGGTGGTGACGACCAGCCCAGCCGGGACAAGATGCCCGAATCCCATCAGGCGACCGAGGCTGGAACCCTTGCCACCAATCGCCGAGGTATCCGCAGGAGCTGATGCCAGTGCGTAAAGCAAATCAGCGGTATTCGCCAAATCCACCTCCCTGATCAGCCTACGCGATCGTTTAATCTCGTGAATCTCTCTGGGCCCTAGACGGATGAGACTTCGGGACAACCCAGTCAACTCCACACCATGCGTGTCGACCGTGTGAATCCCGCTACCGGCCATACCGCCACTTGGACCTCGTGTGATTGGCGATCGGGTCCGTTCCAACAGATTCCGGCCGAGATCGGGGAATCAACCACGTCCCAGGCCTTTCTGGTTTGGTCTACTGAGATTCACCGACCCAACCCGGCCGCACCTCCCATGAACGAGGCCCTGCGGGGCTCCGGGGAATGAACCATCACGTCTTGTATGCCCTCAACTTCGAGGGTCTACACAGCCAACCTCGGACTCGCGGTGCGCGGGCTCGTCACTTCGGACTCAGCGACCCCTGATTTGGCTCGAGGGCGGTGTCGCGACTCCAGTCAACGCTTCACCCACTGCGTCGCCTGGCGTTTGGCGTATCCGCTCCAAGCCTCTCTCGTCTTTCTCTTCGGTTATCACCAATGGCATCGTGATCGCCCCAGATGAGCGGGTGTCGCGCCCGACACTTGTCGGGATCGTGTTGGCGGACGGGGTCAAATGGCTGGCCGGCTCGAGTCCGGTTTTGCCGGCCATGGTCGCTGCCCGGAGGTCGCGGTGGCTCCAGTGTTGGTGCCAACTTCTTGCCGCCTGTCTGGCGGATCACCCTCGGCTCGTTGATGGGCCTAGTTCGGCGTCGCTGAGAAGGCCCAACAGTTCGCCGATGGTCGGTTCGCCCGCACCATTGATGGGTAGGGGGAGATGTTCTTGGACGGAGTAGCGGTTCCGGCGTCCATCACGCTCTTTGACGACGTAGCCGGCTTCGGTGAGGTCGGTGACGATCGCGTATGCGGTGCGCTCGGTCACGTCG
>JBGTHP010000009.1:0-132136 GCA_041746105.1 Acidimicrobiia bacterium | reverse complement strand
GACGTGTGCTCTTCCGATCTGTCGCCGTCGAGGACAAACAAGAGGAAGCCCCATCGGGCAACGGCCATTCCGGCAACGGCGCCACGCGGGTGGCGGCGTCGGTTTCGCCGCGTCCGGTGGCGCCACCCACCAATGCTCCGGAAGGGGTGCGCACCCAGCGGCTGCTCACGGTGGTCAAAGCCAAGGCGATCCAGCAGGTCAAGTCAGAACCGACAGACAAGGTCAACACCTGGCCCCATCTCATGCTCGCCGAATTTGTCGCGCTGCTGGCGGTGACTGCGCTGCTCCTGGTGCTTTCTGTGATCATCCACTCGCCACTCCTCGAGCCGGCGAACGTCAACGCCACTCCCAACCCTTCGAAAGCGCCGTGGTACTTCCTCGGACTCCAGGAGCTTCTGTCGTACTTCGATCCACAGATCGCCGGTGTGACCGTTCCAACCATCGTCGGGATGATCGGTTTCATGATGATCCCCTACGTCGACCGCAATCCCTCCACCAAGCCGTCCGACCGCAAGTTTGCGATCATGCTCTACACGGTCTTTCTGGCCGGATCGGCCACGCTCTCCATTCTCGGGGTGCTGTTCAGAGGGCGCGGGTTCAACTTCTCCTACCCGTGGCGAGATGGCATCTTCTTCGATGACTTGAAGGACTGGGTGCACTTCGAATGACAAGCCAAACCATCGTCCTGATCGGGGTGGCCGCCGTCGCCATCCTGGCCGCTGCTGCGGCGTTCGTCATCGTGTTGCGCAAGAGCACCGGCGACGACTGGAAGGGAAAACTCGATGCCGAGGCGAGGCGGGCCGACAAGGCCGCATCGGTCGAGGTACCGGAGGCGATCGCAGAAGCCGTCGAAGAACCAGAAGATCTCGAACCGCTCGAGGCGGAACCGGTCGGAGTGACCGTTGCCACCGCACAACGACTTGTCGAGGTCTCTGCCGAGGAAGCCGGCGTCACCCGGCGCACCTTCTTCAATCGGGCGATCGGCGCCACCTTCGGCACCTTCGTCGGTGTTCTCGCACTCGACATGCTGGCGTTTTTCTGGCCGCGGGTGAGCGGCGGGTTCGGGGCGGACGTCAACGTTGGCAAGGCGACGGATCTGCTGGTCAGCGCCATCAACGCCGACGGCACGGTCACACCAGTATTCGTCCCCGAGGCGCGCGCCTACATCGTTCCTGCGCCTGATGTCCTTTCGGCTCAATATGACGGCCAGAAGGTGGCGGCTGAAGGTGTCATGGCGCTCTACCAGCGGTGTGTTCACCTCGGCTGTCGTGTCCCCTGGTGTCAGCCTTCCCAAGGTTTCGAGTGTCCATGCCATGGCTCGAAGTACAACGGGCTGGGAGAATACTTCGCGGGGCCGGCACCGCGTAACCTCGATCGATTCGAGGTCGAGATCAACCCCGCGGGTGATCTGATCGTCAAAACCGGTTCGATCTTTCAGAGTCCGCGCGCCCCGGAGGCGTCAGTCAAATATCCGCAGGGACCGTCCTGCATCGCAGCAGTTGCTGCGACGGAGGAAGAGCACTGATGAGTCCGACCCTGGTGACAACGCTGGCGGTACTCGCCGCCATTGGCTGGCTTGCCTTCATCGGGGTGTCCGCCCTCCGCTCAAAGGGATCAGAAGAGATCCCCGCCAACCTTTCACCGGGTATCACCGATGACGTCCTCGAAACCCGGCGCCTCGAACGCACCCAGATGGCGGCTGTCATGGTTGCGGGTTTCTTGGCCGTCGGCATGCCGCTGTATTACCTCTTCGAGACTCCCCGACAGGAGGCCTTCGTCGACCAGTTCCACGAAGAGAGCGTCGACCGGGGCGCAGCCCTCGTCGTCGAGTTGGGGTGTTACGGCTGTCACGGACCAGGCGGCAGCGGCGGGAACGCCGCATACACCGAGAAGCGCACCGGAGCATCCGTGCTGTGGGCTGCGCCGGCCTTGAACAATGTGTTCTATCGCTACAACCGTGACGAGGTGGCCTATTGGGTCACCTACGGCCGGGGCAACTCGCCCATGCCGGCATGGGGCACCCCGGGTGGTGGTCCGCTCACGAGCCAGCAGGTCGATGACATCGTGAACTACCTCGAAAGCCAACAGGTGACCCAGGCCGAAGCGGCCGGGGATGTCGAAGCCGGCATTGCCGCCGCGTTGTCCACGCTGGCGGGGGCGGAGGACGCAATGGCCACAGCCATTCTCAACCAGCGCCAACTCCTCGCCGAGATCGAGCGATCGAGTACGATCAGCACCCAACTCAGCGCCTTCGGCAAACGAGCAACAACAATCGGGGAGAGCGCCGCCGTCGGAGTCGACTCCGATGGTGACGGTGTTTCCGACAAGGCCGAGACGGATTTGAATGCCCTGACCGCCGAGATCAAGGCATACCTTCTCTTCCCTGGTCTCGAGGATCGGACCTTTGATCCGGCCAACCCGGCAACCGACGGAACGTCAGACCTGGTGGCAGCCCAGGCGTTCCTGGATGCCGTGACCAGTCTGGGACAATCGGATGCGCCGATACTGTCGACCGTCGCGGCGAAGGTGGCGGCCGCCATCGCAGCTCCCGGTGAGGATGGTGATGGCGACGGATTGGCTGACGGCAGCGAATCTCAGATCAGTGCCTTCGTGACCGAGGCGCAGACCGCCGTACTCCCGAGAGGGTTTGGTGTCGCCAGCCTTGATCCGATCAACCCAGAATCGATGGGCGGCAGGCTAGACAGCAGAACCCTCGCAACGACAGTCGCCTCCATCGAGACGATCGCCCTGAACGCCCAGGTCAACACCGAGAACCAGGAACGTCTGCTTTCGTCCACTTCGGTCACGTTGAACGAGTTGTTGGAAGCCCAAGAGGCGAAACGATGGGAGTTCGACGCTCAGGCGGTGGCCGATATCGCCTTCGGCGGCGATCTTGGCTCGGCAGAACGTGTCATCGGGATCTTCAACGCCTATTGCGCTCGATGCCACACCTCAGGCTGGTCGGCCGGTGTCCCCTTCTCGCAGGAAGCAGGGTCGGGAGGGTTTGGACCGGCCCTATGGGACGGGCGTCCGGCAATACAGTTTCTATCCGATGAAGACCTCAAAGATTTTCTCATCGTTGGCGCCGAACTGAACAAGCCTTACGGGGTGAATGGTTTTGGCAGTGGACGGATGCCGGCGTTTGGAAAGATCCTCTCTGAAGAAGACCTTCTCGTTCTCGCCAAATGGCTCAGAGCGGGAGACTTGACCGGAAAGGGCCCACGATGATCAGAGAGTTCTTCCGTGAGCTTCTGTCGGCGAATCTCTTCGTCACCGGGATCCTGCTTTTCATCGCCTCGATCGCGGTTTTCTTCGGGACCATCTACCTGTTGACCTATACCAACCTCGGCAAGAAGTTGGGCTTCCTGGTTACTGGCGCAGGAATCTTCGCCTGGAACACGATCGGAAGCTTGCTGTTTGTGATGTACGCCCCTCGGGGTCCGAGGCCGGTGGAGATCGAAGGTCTGAATGCGTTTGAGGTTCGGATTCCGGCGCTTACCTTTCTGGTCGCATCCTTCATCCTGTTCTTGATGTTTGTGGCGGCTCTCGATCAGTACGAAAAGAGCCAGGAGCAGGCTTCGCTCTGAATTTCACTCCTCAGTTTCTACGCGGTGATGCCGTAAGGCGGTGGCTGAGGATGTGGAGTTCGGTCGACAGATCGACCTGACGCACATCGACTCCGGCCGGCGCATCCAACAACACCGGCGCAAAGTTGAGGATCGAGACGATCCCGCTCGAGATCAAAACATCGAACACACTTTGGGCCGCGCCGGCAGGCACCGAAATCACCCCGATGGTCGAACGGGGTGTATCCACACATCGGGCCAGCTGGTCGAGCGGGCGGACCCGGTGACCGGCGACAGTTGTCCCAATCAGATGGTCTGCCTTGTCGAAAAGGCCGCACACCTGGAAACCTCGCTGGGGGAATCCGGAATAACCGGCGAGGGCGGCGCCGAGGTTGCCCGCTCCGACGATGATGACGCGGCGTTCTTCGCCCAGCCCCAGAGCCCGCCGAATGCACTCGTGAAGAGAGCGTGTGTCATATCCGACACCCCTCGTCCCCGACGCGCTGAGGTAGGACAGATCCTTGCGGACCTGGGCGCCGTTGCCGCCTGTCATCTCGGCCAGGGCTTCTGACGAGATCGACAGGGCGGTGACGCTGTCGAGTACCGCCAGGTAGCGCGAGAGTCTGGCGACGGTGGCCGTCGGCATGCTGGGTTCCACGGACACACGATAGAGACGTTGGTGACGCCCGATTCCGCATCGGTCGAGGCGCTCCATACAATCGTGGGAATGACTCCTGATGTGTTGGTGGTAGGCGGCGGCCCGGCCGGAGCAGCGGCGGCTCATTGGCTGGCACACGACGGTCATTCCGTGCTCATGGTCGAGAAGAAGGAGTTCCCGCGGGACAAGACCTGCGGTGACGGCCTCACCCCGCGCGCCATCCTCCAGCTCCAAGACATGGGCTTTGATTTCACCGCCCAGCAGTTCCACAAGATCACCGGTTTGCGGAGTTACGCGGGCGATGACCTCATGCTCGAACTCGAGTGGCCACAACACACCCGTTTCCCCAATTGGGGAGGAATAATCCGGCGCCGGGACCTCGACATGCAGGTCGCCCAGCTGGCCGAGAAACAGGGGGTGGTCGCACGGGAAAAGACCGAGGCGAAACCGGTGATCGACGAAGGCCGCCTGACGGGGGTCGAGCTGACCTCTCACGGTGAGACCGAATTGGTCACGCCCAAAGTCGTTGTAATCGCAGACGGTTCCTTGAATCGTTTTGGTCGCGAACTCGGTTCGACGCGGCGTAAGGACTATCCGATGGGCCTGGCGGCCCGTGGCTATTACTCGAGCCCTCGCTCCAAGGATGGGTTCATGGAAAGCCAACTCGACATCCGCGACGACACCGGCGCCTCGATGCCTGGGTACGGCTGGATTTTTCCGCTCGGAGACGGAACCGTGAACGTCGGGGTCGGGCTTCTCTCCACTTTCAAAAGGTGGAAGCACGTCAACACCACGAGGATGATGAACGACTACGTCAAGGTGGCCCCTGACTACTGGCAGCTGTCGGAACACTCGAAGCTGAGCGAACCCACCGGCGGCAAGTTGTCGATGTCCTTTTCCAAGGGTCCCCTGGTGGGTGCCAACTGGCTGGTGGTTGGAGACGCGGCCGGGGCGATCAACCCTTGGAACGGGGAAGGCATTTCTTATGCCTATGAGACGGGGCGGATCGCGGCCGAATACGTTGGGAGGGCTGTCGCCACCGGCGATCTCGGGCTCCTCTCGCGCTACCCGACCCATCTCCAGGATGAGTACGGCCTGTATTACAAGATGGCCCGCGTTTTCGTCAAAGCCATCGGAAACCCTGCGGTGATGCGGACTCTGGCCCACACCGGCCTGCGCAACAGATCTCTGATGGAGTGGACCCTCAAGGTGATGGCAAACCTCTTGGATGAGGAAGACAAAAAACTGGGAGAGCGTATCTACGACGGACTCGCCACCGTGATCAAGGCCGCCCCGATTGCCTGATTCCGTTCCTTAGGCTCTAGACCCCGTATTCGGGGCGAATCGCCGAAAGTTGGCAGGTCCCCTTAGTCAGTGCTTGATCGAGAGGGCTCCGAACGGCACGGTCCCGCGAATCCGGAGTTCTGGGGCATCGGCCGGTAGTTGGGTCTTGGCGGCCCCGTTCTCGACTTGGCCTTGGCGCCAACCGCTCTCGCTCGGCGAACTTTCGGCGATATTGTCCGTATTCGGGGCGTAGAGCCTAAGGAACCAGGTTGGATCGGTTTCATTCATCGGGCAGGTGGTTCTATCCTCGATGAGCGATGCTCAGCGACTATCTCCCCATCGCCATGATGTTTGTACTGGCGACCGCCTTTGTCGGGGTTTCGATGGTGGTCTCGCGGCTGTTTTCACCCAACCGGCCGACCCCGGAAAAGCTGGCGCCGTACGAATGCGGAATCCTCCCAGAGACCGAGCCCGCCCAGAGGTTTCCCGTGAAGTTCTATCTGGTCGCCATGCTGTTTGTCATCTTCGATGTCGAGATCATCTTCCTCTTCGCGTGGGCAACCAAGTTCGGCCAGTTTGGATGGCAGGGGATAGGGGCAATTGCGATCTTCACTGCTTTTGTTCTCGAGACTCTTCTGTACGTCTGGAAACGAGGCGCACTCGACTGGAACGTGAAGAGTCGGACCCGCTACCGCCCGGTCGACGCCGAGGCCGCTTGATGGCTCGCCTGTCTGCGCCAACCAACCTCCTGACCAGCACCATCGACAAGGCGGCCCGTTGGGCACAGACCCAGTCGATGTGGCCGGCGACTTTTGGGCTGGCGTGTTGTGCAATCGAGATGATGGCGACCGGGGCGGCCCACAACGACCTGTCCCGGTTTGGCATGGAGGTGTTCAGGGCATCACCCCGGCAGGCCGATCTCATGATCGTGGCAGGGCGGGTGAGCCAGAAGATGGCACCGGTGCTCCGTCAGGTGTACGACCAGATGCCCGATCCGAAATGGGTCATTTCGATGGGTGCGTGTGCCTCGTCCGGCGGGATGTTCAACAACTATGCACTGGTCCAGGGTGTTGACCAGGTCGTGCCGGTCGACATCTATGTGCCCGGCTGCCCCCCGGGCCCTCAAAGCCTCATGCATGGAATCTTGACGCTCCAGGCCAAGATCATGTCCGGCGAGATCCACGCTCGAACATGACAGATGATCCATCGATCCCAGAGACCGAGGCTCCGGAACCCGCTGTCCGGCCGTTGCCAGAGCCAGGCTTAATACGCGACCTGCTCGAACAATTCGAGATGGCCGAGTGGCACTCGAGCAGCGGACAGGACGTCGTCGTGCTTGGTGCGGACACTCTTCTCGAATTTGCGGCGGCAGCAAAAAAGGGCGGTTTCGAATCATTGGTCGACGTGACCGCGGTCGACTGGTTCAGGAAGCGAAGGGTTCGCTTCGAACTGGTGGTGAACCTGTTGTCCATGCAGCATCGCCTTCGCCTGCGCCTCCTGGTACCGATCGGCGCCGATGCGGCCACCGTTCCGTCGTTGTGTTCTCTCTGGCCCGGCGCCAACTACGGCGAACGCGAGGTCTACGACATGTTCGGAATCGAGTTCGAGGGCCATCCCGATCTGAGCCGCATCCTCATGCCCGATGACTGGGAGGGTTTTCCGCTGAGGAAGGACTTCGCGGTCGGGTCGGTGCCGGTTCAGTTCAAGGCCGCGCACAAGGTGGATTGAAATGGCCGACGAGACAACGGTGGAAGAGATCGAGACCCTCGACCTTTGGGTGAGCGGGACCGAGGAGTCCGAAATCTGGGAGGATTCGTCGACCGACGAAGGCGCCCAGAGAATGGGCTGGGACGAGTCGGAGGCCGAGTTGCGCGAACAGCTCGGAACCGTGATCGACGACGACTACGACCTCGACGGTCTGAACGACGACGAGCGCATGATCGTGAACATGGGTCCACAACACCCTTCCACGCACGGCGTGCTCCGTCTCCAGATCGAACTCGAAGGCGAAGTCGTCAGACGGACCAAGCCGGTGATCGGCTATCTGCACACCGGGATGGAAAAAACCGCAGAGCAGCTGACCTTCCTTCAGGGCCCGACCAATGTGACCCGGATGGACTACCTGTCGCCGCTCAACAACGAACTGTGTTATTCACTCGCAGTCGAAAAACTTTTGAGTGTCGAAGTACCGGAGCGGGCCAAGACGATACGGGTGCTCATGACCGAGTTGAATCGGATCAGCTCCCACCTTGTCGCCCTTGCCACCAACGGCATGGATATCGGGGCTCTTTCGATGATGATCTACGGCATCCGCGAACGCGAGATGATCCTGGCTTTTTTTGAAAAGACGACTGGCCTGCGGATGAACCACAACTACATCCGGCCTGGCGGCGTGGCTGCCGACCTCCCGCCGGGGTGGCGCCAGGATGTCCAGGAAATCCTCGATACCCTCCCGCCGAGACTCGAGCAATACGACGACCTTCTCGAGAACAACCCGATCTGGGTTGGTCGAACCAAGGGGGTCGGCGTCATCACCTCCGAGGAGTGCATCGCCTATGGAATCACCGGCCCGACGCTTCGGTCGACTGGCGTCGAGTGGGACTTGCGCAAGGCGTTCCCATATTCCGGTATCGAAACCTACGAGTTCGCGGTTCCGGTCGGCGGTGCAGGCGACGTGTACGACCGCTATCGCATCAGGGTTCGCGAGATCCACGAGTCGCTCGGAATCGTGAAGCAGGCCATGGATCGTATGCCTTCAGGTGACTACCGCCTGGACGATCGCAAAGTGACACCGCCACCGAGGGCCCGGATCGATCAGTCGATGGAGGCCCTGATTCACCATTTCAAGATCTTCACCGAAGGTTTCAAGGTTCCGCCAGGAGAAACCTACGTGGCCGTCGAGTCGCCCAGGGGCGAATTGGGTTGCTACATCGTCTCCGATGGCGAGGCCAAACCCTGGCGAATGCACACACGTGCGCCTTCGTTCTACAACCTTCAGAGTCTCCCGATCATGATGGCGGATTCTCTGGTGGCGGACACCGTGGCCACCATCGCGTCACTCGATCCCGTGATGGGCGACGTCGACCGCTGATCGCTTAGCCGGCCCCGCCGCCGGCCGACCATCCCGGCTAGATGACGACAATCGACCAGGGGCATCAGGTAGCGTCTAAACCTGTGGGAACCGAACCCGCTTTGACCGCAGCCGTCATCGCCACACTCGCCGTCGACGAATCTTCACCCCTCGCCGGGTTTGCTTCTGCCTTCCTCCACCGCCTGCCGGCGAGTATCGAAAAAGATCCCGACGTGCTGGCCCCTCGGATCAAATCCTTGTTCGATTTTGTGGTGGATCGGCCCTCCGAGGTGGCGGTGCGGGCGTTCAACCCGACGCTAGAAACGCACGGCTACGAGGCGCAAGGCACCGTGGTCGAGGTCAATATCGCCGACTCACCTTTTTTGCTCGACTCGGTGACAGCGGAGATAGACGCCCATGACCTGCATGTCCTCTATGTCATCCACCCGGTCATAGGAACCGAACGCGCCGAAACAGGGCGCCTGGTCGCGGTCAGGCACGCACGACATACCTTGACCAGGGAATCGGTTGAGCATTACCAGCTCGATCGGAAACTCTTCGACGCCGATCTGCCCGCACTGGAAAAGGCGGTGCGCCTGGTTCTCGAAGATGTCAGACGGACCGTCGAGAGTTTCCATCCACTTCTCGGGCGGATCGACCGGATGATCGATCTCGCCCGGGTGGCGGTCGGCCATGTTCCCGATGCGGAGATCGAGGAGGCACTCTCCTTCCTTCAATGGCTCAAGGCCGACAACTTCGTGTTCCTCGGGTATCGCGAATATCAACTGATCGACACCGAAGAGGGTCGCGCGGTGTTCCTCGTTCCGGGTTCGGGTTTGGGGATTCTCGAGGACGATGATCGATCCAACGTCTCGGAGCCGGTGGTGCTGTCGTCGTTGCGCCCTGAGCTGGCAGCTCGATACGAGAGCGGAGACCTCCTGGTGCTCACGAAGACCAATCGCCTTTCTCCCGTCCATCGGCGAACCAAGATGGACTACGTCGGTGTCCGGATCCTGGGACCGGATGGTGCGACCAAAGGAGAAGCGCGCATGGTGGGCTTGTTCACCACCAAGGCGTACATGGAGCCTTCGTCGCGAACTCCCATCCTCCGACGCAAGCTTGCGGCAGTGATGGCGGCAGAAGACTTGATCGAAGGTTCACACGATCACAAGGCGATGGCATCCCTCTTCGAGGGTTTTTCGAAACACGATCTCTTCACCACTTCTGTCGATGACCTGCGCAAGGCGATGGTGGGCATGCTCGCCATCCAAGAACGCGATCAAGTGAAGCTCTTCATCCGCCGCGACCTTCTCGAGCGCAGTGTTTCGATTCTCGTGGCCCTGCCCCGTGATCGGTTCAATGCCAATCTGCGGCGAAATCTCCAGGAGTTGTTCGTAGCCAGATTTGGTGGAACAAGCGTCGACTACCACCTCGATCTTGGTGAAGCCGACCCGGCACAGATCCATTTCACCGTGTGGATGGACGGACCCGTTCCCGAGGTCGACCGCGCCGAGCTCGAAACGGAGGTTGTGAACCTGGCGAGGTCGTGGAAGGAGCGACTCTTCAGCGAGCTGGTCGCGATCGTGGGCGAATCAGAGGCGCGCCGGATGTCGTCGCAATGGGCGGCTCGTTTCCCCGAGTACTACACCACATCGAATCCGATGGAGATGGCGGCAGGAGACGTTTTACGGCTCGACGCGCTCGAACGCGCCGAGTCCGACTTCCTCGTCGGTATCCAGAACGAACCAAAGGGCCAGGAGTCACTCACCCGGATCGCGCTGTATCGCAAGGGTGGAAAGATGTCGTTGAGCCAGCTCGTCACCGCGCTCGAGAACCTTGGCCTCGAGGTGGTGGAGGAGGTTCCGACGCGTCTCAAGGGCGGGCTGTTCATCCACGACTTTGGTGTTCGCATAACTCGAGGATTGCTCGATCTCGACGAGTGCGGTGAGCGAGTCAACGCCGCGCTCGAGGCGGCATGGGGCGGTGAGGCGGAGACCGACGATCTCGACCGGCTCATCATCTCGGGCGGTCTCATCCATCAACAGGTGGCGATCCTGCGGGCCTACCGGACCTACTGGCGCAGGGTGATGCCCGTGTTCACCGTGGCCTATGTGAATGACATCCTGGTGAGCCATCCCGAGGTGGCGTCCAAGCTGGTAAAACTGTTCGAACTTCGTTTTGACCCTGATCACGACGGGACCGGGTTTGGCGAGCTCCGCTCGGAAATCATCGAGGATCTCGACGCCATCCCGTCTCTGGACGCCGACCGCGTCTTGCGCGCTTTCCTGCGTCTGATCGAAGCCACGGTTCGAACCAACGCCTATCAATCCGGTCGTGCCTGTCTCGCCTTCAAGCTGCGATCAACCGAAGTACCGGACGTGCCTCGTCCCCACCCGATGTTCGAGATCTTCCTGCAAGGTCCGGGAGTGGAGGGAATCCACCTGCGAGGAGGCATGGTCGCACGTGGAGGGATCCGCTGGTCGACCCGTCGGGAGGACTACCGAACCGAAGTCCTTGGCCTGATGAAGGCGCAAATGACCAAAAACGCCGTGATTGTCCCAACCGGTGCCAAGGGCGGTTTTGTCCTACGCCGACCGCCTGAAGACCAGGCCGAGTTGCGGGCGGAGGTGGAGGCTCAATATCGAGTGTTCATTGGCGGGCTTCTCGACCTCACCGACAATCTCGTCGGCGGCCAGGTAGTTCGCCCTGAGCGGATGCGAGCACATGATGAAGACGACACCTACCTGGTCGTCGCAGCGGACAAAGGGACGGCGACATTCAGCGACGTAGCCAACTCCTTGGCAATGGATCGAGGGTTCTGGCTGGGTGACGCCTTCGCATCGGGTGGGTCGAGCGGGTACGACCACAAAGCTCTCGGCATCACTGCCAGGGGGGCATGGCGTTCGCTCGAACGGCATTTCCAGGAAATGGGTATCGACCCTCACACCCAGCCCTTCACCGCCATCGGCATCGGCGACATGTCAGGTGATGTTTTTGGGAACGGCCTGCTCGGATCGGATCAGATCAAGATGGTGGCGGCCTTCGATCATCGTCACATCATCATTGACCCCAATCCCGACGCGGAGGCTTCGTACGCCGAGCGCCGCCGGTTGTTCGATCTGCCCCGATCTTCTTGGGCCGACTACCAAACCGAATTCATATCGAATGGAGGTGGCGTCTTCGGTCGCGATCTCAAGAAGATTTCGTTGACTTCCGAGATGCGGGCTGCACTGGGTACCGAGGTCGAAGAGGCCGCACCCAATGAACTGATTCGGATCATCCTCAAAGCTCCGGTGGATCTGCTCTGGAACGGGGGAATCGGTACCTACGTGAAAGCTGAGGCCGAGACTCACGACGACGTAGGCGATCGGACGAATGATCCGGTGCGTGTGAACGGGGTCGACCTCCGCTGCCGGGTAGTGGTCGAAGGCGGCAATCTCGGTCTCACCCAGCGTGGACGGATCGAATACGCCGAAGGCGGAGGACGGATAAATACCGACTTCATCGACAACTCGGGCGGCGTCGACTGCTCCGATCGCGAGGTGAACCTGAAAATCCTTCTAGGGATGGCGATAGAGCGGGGCGAGCTCGACCTTGCCGGCCGAGACGAGTTGATTGCGTCGGTAGCCGATGAAGTGGTCGAACGCATCCTCTATGACAATTTCCAGCAGGCGCAGATGCTCAGCCAGGAGCAGATCGCGTCTGCGCGTCGCTGCGAGGCCTACGAGGAGTTGATGGTGGTGCTCGAGGAGGAAGGCATACTCGATCGAGCCGTCGAGTACTTGCCTTCTTCTGAGGCCATGGCAGAGCGCTCCCGCGTAGACGCCGGTCTAAGCCGACCTGAACTGGCGGTTCTGCTCGCAGATTCGAAACGTAGCCTCGAGGAGGCTCTCGGAGATTCTGCTCTCGCCGACGACCCGTACGTGCAGGTCGAGCTGCGGGACTATTTCCCTGGCCCGGTCGTGGAGCGTTTTGGCCATCTGCTCGCGGAGCATCCTTTGCGGAAGCGCCTGATCTCGGCGCTGATAGCAAACGACGTGGTCAATTCGGAAGGCGTCGTCTTTGTCACGCGCCTGATGGCTCAGACCGGAGCCAATCCGGCCGAGGTGGTGGCGGCCTATCGCATCGCTCGCGACGTCACCGGGGCCGTGGAGAAGTGGCAGGAGATCGAGGGGGCGTTGGGATCGGTCGAGGCGGGCACTTGGACCAGGATGATGCAGAACGTGGACCGGATGGTGGCGGCTGTGACTCGCTGGTACCTCAGCCAGCCCAAGGTCAAGACGCTCACCGCCCTGGTGGAAACATCGCGTCCGGCATTCGCCAGGATCGAGGCGGCGGCTCTCGAATCGGGCCCTGAGGAGTGGCGCTCGAATCGGAGACAACGTATGGCGAGGTTGATCGAGGCCGGAGCGAGCGAACACATCGCGACCCACCAGGGCAGTCTTCCGGTCATGAACTACGGAGCGGACATCATCGAGGTTGCCCGCCGCTTCGATCTGCCCGAGGCCGAAGTCCTCGATGTGTTCCTCCACGCCGGCAGAGCGTTGGGGTTGGATCGTCTGACCGAGGTGACGCGCCAGATCGTCATCACCAGCAGATGGCAGCGGTGGGCGCTCTGGACCATCGAGGAAGACCTGCTTTCCACGCGCAGGCGAGCGGCCGAGCGGGTGCTGGAAACCGCCGACGGGTTGACCGGGCAAGCCGCGACCGAGCGTTTTCTTGCCGAAAGAGCGCGATCCGTGGCGAGACTCGTCCGCTTTCTGCGGTCGATGGAGGGTGTCTCTGGCACAGACATTGCTCCGGTGATGGTGGCTCTTCGCCAGGTTCGCACCGTACTCAACTAGGCCGGCAGAACCGCAGGCACGCCGGTCAGCCGATTTCGCTCCATGCGTATAGGGCATTCACCGGCTCGCCTCCTCCCGCAGAACCGGCGACAGCGAACCCGGCGGCCCGAAGGAGCGGACCAGGATCAACTGGATCCTCTCCGCGTGAGGTTGAGCCATAAGAGCCGAGGATCAGGCGACCGCCGAGCTCGACCCAATCGCCAAGGCGCGCGATCCATTCGGACATGAGGTGGTCGGGTGCTGCATCGAGTAGCGAATAGCAGTACGTGAATCTCCGGTCCGGTTGCCATATCCAGGCATCGCCGACCGAGAAGTTGTCGCGATGGTCAGGATGGCGCTCCCGTGCCAGTTCGATGAGGCCTGCTCCGAGATCGAGGCCATGCGGCTCGATCTCGATATCCCTGGCGCCGGCCCAATGAATGATGTCCCAGAGCAAGAGCCCGTTCGCGCACCCTACGTCGAGAAAGGTGCCCGACCGGTTGAGGGCGGTGGCGATGGGCGATCGCTCGTTGACCCATCGTTCCCGCCCTCCCGAATAACCCGATTGTTTCTCCGGTACCTCGGAACCCAGATAGACGGCCTCCAGCGCCAGGTGTTCTTCCATGAATTCGGGCTCAGGGACGATCAAGGCGGGCTCCTCAACAGATCTAGGACAAGCCCCGCTTCCCCGATGCTGTCGAGATCGATCGGATCGAGCACCAACTGAACATGTGAGACCCCGATGGAGCCAAAACGATGAAGGACGTCGGCGACCTCCGATGCCGATCCCACAATCGGGTTTGAGTCGTTCCGACGTTGTGGTTCTGTCCCGTATTGAACGAGGACGGCGACGGTCTTTTCGAGGGTGGCAGGGTCCCGACCGACGGCCTCGCAAGCCGAATCGATCTTGTCCAGGAGAGGCGGCAAGGCCTCGGGACGATTGCCGAAATCCTCGAACCAGGAGTTCCACGAGGCCGCATGGGCCAGAGTTGCCTGCAACATGCGTGATCCGTTCGATCCGATCATGAGCGGCGGGCCACCCGGTTTCGGAGGCGGGGCCAGTTCGGCTCCACGTAGACAAAAGAAGGACCCGTCGAAATCAAAGGTTTCTCCTGCGAGGAGACGACGGATGATCTCAAACGACTCGATGAAGCGCGAAACACGGCGGTCGTAGGGAAAACCGTATGCCTCGAACTCGAGGCGATTCCAACCGGCGCCCACGCCCAGGACGAGCCGCCCCCCGGAGATCTCGTCGACGGTTGAGGCAAGTTTGGCAAGCATCACCGGGTTGTGGAACGCGGTGGCCGCCACCAGCGGTCCGATTTGAACCCGTTCGGTTACGGCAGCCAGCGCGGCCAGGGTGGTCCACGCCTCCCACGGCCCCGCCGCGCGACCCGTTTCGTCGCGATAGAGGAGATGGTCTCCGACCCAGATCGAGTCGAAACCGAGTTGTTCGATCGTTGTTGCCATCTCGCTGAGCTCGGACCATGGAACCAAACGTTCGGTCTCCGGCAACTGAATCCCGATTCGCATCGGGACAAATGTATCAATCTGACTGCGACGTCGGGTGGTTAGGCTGCCCGCGTGAGATCCCGACTGGCCATGTTCGACGAAGTCACGAAACGTGGTCGGCTCGAGGTCACCGTTGTGGTCGAGTGGAACGGTGCCGAGGTGACCGGTATCGCCCAGGGGTCGGCTCAGGACCGGTTGACGGTTGTGGCGCGAGCGGCGCTCTCCGCCGCCCGCGCGGCGTCGCCCACGCCTGCTACTGCCGATTTTGTCGGAGTCGCCCGAGGAGAATTGGGTGGATTCGCATACGTCACCGTCCTGATTCAGGAGTCAGGACCGGCAGAACCCTTGATCGGCTCTGCCGCCGTGCGGCCGCACGAGGATGAAGCAAAGGCAACTATTCGCTCGGTGTTCGCGGCAGTGAACCGGCGGTTTCAGATTTGAGTTGCCGCACCTCTTTCGTTCTGGAGATTCCTTCGAAAGCAAATGTATGCCGGTTGGTTTCGACCGCAGTGCCTTGTCTTCCTATTCTGCGCCCTCGATGAGCCGTTGGTCAGAAGTCACCCAGGAAATTGCCCGCGGGATCATCGCCCGGTATCCCCAGCGGCGTTCGGCAGTGATGCCACTCCTCTATTTGGCCATGGCAGAAGACGGATGGCTGACGGATGAGGGAATCAAAGAAGTTTCTGAGTGGGTTGGGATCACCCCTGCACAAGTCCGCTCGGTGGCGTCTTTCTACACGATGTACAAGCGCGAACGCACCGGTCGGTATCTGATCTCTGCCTGCACCTCCATTTCGTGCATGTTGTTGGGCGGTGATGCCATCCTCCACGCCATCGAAGACGAGTCCGGGGTGGCTCACGGAGGCACAGATGACGACGGTCTGCTTTCGGTCGAACACGCAGAGTGCATCGGTGCCTGCGGGGGAGCGCCTGCGGTTCAGGTCAACTATGAGCTGGTCGAAGGTCTTACTCCCGACAAGGCTCGAGAACTCGTGCGCTGGCTGCGTGACGGCCTTCCACCTGTGGTGAGGGCCGACGAGATGCAGGCGCTTTTTGGCGGAAAGACCAGTTTCGACTGGGCCGTATCGGAATCAGAGGGAGCGATTGGGCCATTTCCGGCCATCGACATACTCGGGACCACCGGTCGGGAGACACCATGACCTATCCCCAGGTGATCACCCGGCGAATGTCGGAACATCCCGCGGACTCCAACACCATGTCCCGCTATGAGCAAACCGGTGGCTACGTCCAGGCCCGTACGGCCCTCACCCAAACCCGCGACGAACTCGTGGAATTGGTGAAGGCGTCTGGATTACTCGGCCGCGGTGGGGCGGCCTTTTCTGCCGGGATGAAATGGAGTTTTCTCGCTTCCCCTCGACCCGCGTATCTCGTCATCAACGGCGACGAATCCGAACCAGGGACGTTCAAGGACAGACAGCTCTTGGAGCGTGACCCGCATTCTGTGGTGGAGGGAATCATCATCACCGCCGTCGCCAACGAGGTCCACCACGCTTTTGTCTATATCAGAGGCGAATACCCGAAACCCGCTCGCAGGCTCCAGAAGGCTGTTGATGAGGCTTATGCACAAGGGTTTTTGGGCAAAGGGATCTTCGGCTCCGAGTTCGACCTCGAGGTCACCGTGCATATCGGAGGTGGGGCATATATCTGCGGAGAAGAGACTGCACTGATCAACTCTCTCGAAGGATTGAGAGGTGAACCTCGCCTCAAACCGCCTTATTTTCCGGCGGCCAAGGGCCTGTACATGCAGCCGACCATCGTCAACAACGTCGAAACCATGGCGAACCTTCCCTACATCATGGAGATGGGGGTGGACGCCTACAAGGCGCTAGGGCACGAGGCCGACACCGGCACGTTCCTGTTCTCCGTGTCCGGTCATGTCAACAAGCCTGGAAACTACGAATTGCCTCACGGAATCACCTGGCGCGAGCTGATCTACGAAATCGCCGGCGGAATCCGGGGCGGCCGCGAGCTGAAATGCTGGATTCCGGGCGGGGCGTCGGCCCCGTGGTTTGTTCCTGTCGACCATCTCGACCTCGAGATCACCAAGGACGTCACTGGCAAGGCCGGCTCGATGCTCGGGTCTGGTGCCGTTGTGGTGATGGATGACACCACCTGCGTCGTCAAGGCGGCGGAGCGGGTAGTCCGGTTTTTTTCTCACGAGTCCTGTGGGCAATGTACGCCTTGCCGCGAGGGCACCACCTGGCTCGAGATGATCCTGCACAGGGTGGAGTCGGGTCAGGGTCGGCCCAACGACGTCGACGTGATGCTCGACGTATCCGACAACATCTCGGTTGGCCTGGCGTGGCCGCCGCGCATGACCACTATCTGTCCGCTTGGCCCCTCGGCGGTTTCGCCGATCATCTCGATCACCAAATACTTCAAAGACGAAGTGCTGGCCCACATCCGGGACGGCGTCTGCCCTCTCGGAGGTGATCACCTGTGAGCGAACTGGTGACGATCAAGGTCGATGGCCAAGCCTACGAGGTCAGAAAAGGCGAGCTGATCATCAAGGCCGCTCAGGACAACGGGACCTACATTCCCCGTTTCTGCTGGCATCCGAGGATGAATCCTGTAGGGATGTGCCGGATGTGCCTGGTCGAGATCGAAACGCCACGAGGCCCCATGATGATCACTGCCTGCACCAACCCGGTTGCAGACGGAATGGTCGTGGACACCAAGAACGACACCGTGAAGAAGGCACAAGAGGGGATCCTCGAATTCCTTCTCGCCAATCACCCTCTTGATTGCCCGGTGTGTGACAAAGGGGGAGAGTGCCCGCTCCAGGATCAGGCGATCGCCTACGGACCGGGCGAGTCACGATTTGTCGAAGAGAAGAGGCATTATGAAAAGCCAATTCCGATCTCGGACCTGGTGCTGCTCGACCGGGAACGCTGCATCCTCTGCGCCCGCTGTACCCGCTTTTCCGACGAGGTCTCGGGCGATCCTCTGATCGAATTCCAACAGAGGGGGAACTTCACCGAAATCAATATCTTCGAAGGTCATCCATTCACCTCGTATTTCTCCGGCAACACCGTTCAGATCTGCCCTGTGGGGGCCTTGACGGCCACCGCCTACCGGTTCAAAGCACGACCCTGGGACCTGCAGATGGTCGAGTCCACTTGCACCCACTGCACCAGCGGTGATCGGATCGCGATCCACGCCAGTCAGAACGAGGTCTTGCGTTTTGTCGGGGTGGACTCCGAGGCGACCAATCATGGGTGGCTCTCCGACAAATGCCGATTTGGGTTCGAGTACCTCAATTCCCCCGAGCGGTTGACGGTGCCTCTCGGCCGTCAGTCGGACGGAACCTTTGCCGAAATCGGTTGGGGTGAAGCGTCTGCTCTGATCGGCCAGAAACTGTCGGAGATCAAGGCTAGGCATGGCGGGGCCGCCATCGGTGCCATCGGTGGCTCCCGTGGCACAAACGAAGACGCTTTCGCCTTGTCGAAATTCATGCGAGCGGTGGTCGGATCAAACAACATCGATGCTCAACTCGATGACGGACTCGACCCCCAGTTCCTGGCGGCGGTTGCCGACCGTGCCCTGATCGGTGACCTCGATTCTGCCAGGACGATCTTGTTGTGGGGTCCTGACCTCAAAGAAGAACATCCCACCCTCTATTTGCGAGTGCGCCGGGCCGCCCAAGAGTTGGGAGCAACCCTGATCGTGGTGCATCCCCGCCAATCGGGTCTCGACGATCGGGCACACCACGTCCTTCGCTACCGCCCAGGATCCGGTGGGGAAATGCTGGCACAGCTCAAATCGGGCACCGGTCCCGCCACGGCTGCGAAGGCGGCCCTGGATCACGGACCAGTTGTGGCATTGGTGGGCCGCTGCGGATTGACCGAAGATGCGCGCCTGGCCGAGTCGGTGGCGGCGTTCGTCCGCACCCTCCCAGACGCCAAAGTCTTGCCACTCGCGCGACGCGCCAACGTATTCGGAGCGCTCGACATGGGTCTGGCACCCACCTTGTTGCCGGGACGCGCTCCGTTGACCGGAGTCCATTGTGCCAATCTGTCCGAGTCGTGGGGTGAGTTCCCGACAGTCCCAGGGCGATCGACGCGCATGATGATGGAAGCCCTGGCCGGTGGTGAGATGAAGGCATTGTTGATGCTCGGCGCGGACCCCGTTCGCGACATGCCAGACGGGACTCTGGCGGTCGCAGGTCTGGAAGGGGCCGAGTTCGTAGTTTCGATCGACCTGTTTCGCAACGACTCCAACGCTTACGCAGACGTGATTCTTCCGGCTCTAGGTTTCGCCGAGAAGGCGGGCACGGTCACCAATCTCGAAGGGCGGGTGCAAACCGTCAATCGGATAACTCCCGGGCCGGGTCAGTCGCGCCCTGACTGGTCGATCATCGATGATCTCGCAAGAGCCATGGGGGTTGACCTGGGTCTGCATTCCCCCGAGGTGATCTTTAAACAGATCGCGGCCACAGCGCCCGCCTATGACGGTCTGACGCTCGAGCTGCTCGAATGGGATGCAGAGGACGGAGTGGTGGTGCCTCACGGCGAGGCAGCGCAACCCCTCAACTATGTGCCGGTGGAGACCGAGACCAGGTCGGTCTTGTCCGATCTGGTGTTGCATTCGGCTCGCACGATGTACGACGACGGTGTTCTGATGCGCAAAGGACTGTCGCTCCATTCGCTGGCCCCGGGCGGGTTTGTCGCGGTCCACCCTGACGATGCCGCCAGGCTGGGTCTCGCCGATGGTGGCGAGGCCACCGTCTCGGCTTCGGGAGGTTCGGTTGTGCTCCCGGTCCGTTTTGATGATTCACTGGCGCCGGGAACCGTTTACGTACCCTTCAATCAACCAGGCGTCCCCAGCCTCGGCTCGGGCCCTGCCGTGGTTCTGACCGTTCCTTAGGCTGTGGGCCCCGTATTCGGGGCGAATCGCCGAAAGTTGGACCAGGCTCCCACACTTCGGCTTGCGATGTGACCTCTGTTTTCGCCGCGTTCAATCAGCATGCTCGAATCAGGGATTCGTTTCCACCACGGAGAGTGGCCCAAAGCGACTTAGGGTGGTAGAGGCTCTTGGTTGTGGCGAACTTTCGGCCCCTGTATCCGCATTCGGGGCGAAGCGCCTAAGGAACGGTCACGGCCCGTAGAGGTCGAGCACGATTTCGGTGATTTGGCCTTGATCGTCGAGGCGAACGGCCAGGTTGAACCAGTCGATGCAGCTGTCGATCCCGATTGGCTGGATGTTGACGGGTGGACTGGTCAGACCCACCGCCGGCCAATAATCGATCGGAGGTGATGCACAGTGATCCACCTGCCCGTCGGTCACCGAAACGAACGGACGGTTCCTCAGAAAGCTGAGGAAATCGAATGGCCCCGTGTACCCCTCGAACTCGTTGGCATCCACCACCCAATTGGATGGATCGGCGAGACCGGGCGTGTCCAAGGTGACGGTGTTGTCGGATACTCCAAGCCGAAGCATGACACTTTCTGCAAGGGGCGGTGTGGGACCCCCGTGGGCGAAACTGGCAAGCGCGGTGGCGATCTCGTTGGACTGGACCGAGGGCGGGTCGGACGCGGGTTGGGAGTCTGACACGACAAATGGCAGGCGGAGAGCCCTTGGTTGATCCGACCCCCCGTCGGGAGACAAGACCATGACGTAGGAGCCGTTGGGCAGCCCTTCGGCCCTCACCGCGAAACCAGCCCAGGCTGTGGTCCAGTCGTTGGTCTGCACTGCATATGAGTCTTGGCGAACTGTTCCGAAAAAGCTGCTCCCCGACCACAACGCACTCACCGGCGTCCCACTCAGGTCCTCGATGTAGACCCCGAGATTCGCTTCGAAGGGGCGAGCGAGTCCGGCGACCGATATCGAACCGAGGCCGACCGAGGGCTCGCCGGTCAAGACAACTCCATTGTCCTTGATCGGAGGCGGTTGGGAACCACCTTCGAGATCGATCACGAGCATTCCTTCGAAATCCCGGATCGTCACCGAATCCGCCGCCTCGAGCGAGGTCAACCCCAGACCCAGATCGGGCAACCTGACGACGTACACATCCGATGCGTTTGCCGCAGCCGGCCAGGCGATCGTGGAGTTGGGCAGGGCAAGAATGAGCGGTCTCGGACCCTGAAGCTCGCTCCAAACCGGGGGCTCGGTGAGAAGGAATTGGGTCACCGACATCCACTCGAAGTCACCGGTGCCGAATCCGAATCCGACCACGATTCGAAGACAGTTCTCAGTGAGCCTGACCGCTTCGAGCGATGCAACATACGAGGCGGTGCCGTCGCTGCCAGGGGCGGCGGAGGCACCCGCACATGGCGGAAGGTATTCTGTGCCGACCGAGATCCCATCGACGAGATGGACGATAAAAGAGCTGTTTACCCAACCGCGCGGGTTTTTGCCGCCGGTTGGCGCCAAGCCGCTGGTGATCGGGGTGGGATGGAGCAACTCCACCTCAACCCAACTCCCGCCGTCGGGTGCCGTCGCTTCGGCGCCCGTCACTCGCATGCCTCGATATTGGGGAGGGAGCTTTGCCAACAGTTGGGCCGACGGATCCGGCTCGACTCGTACATTGAGGAACGGATCCGAACTGTCACCGGCAACGAGTTCGGCGTTCACCCGATAGCGGTCATCCGCTACCTGAGGAGTTGGCGTCGTCGACGGGGGAACGGTGGTGGGCGACCCGTCGGGGACCGTCGTGGTCACCAATCCACTTGTGACCGCCGGGGCCGTTATCGGGGGATCGCTGGGCAGGATCTGAAGTAACGCGATCCCGCCAATGACAACGATCGTTCCCATCGCCGCAGCGAGAGCGGGAAGGGCTCGTCGATTACGACTCGGGTGACCGCTGCTCGGAATTGGACGGCTCGGCTCATCGGCGACACGCCGGCTCAGGTCCTCGAAGGCGGCCCGAATCTGGTCTTCTGGATTCATCGGTGATCCTCCAATTTCCGTTGGAGAGTGGTCCTTCCACGGTGGAGATGGACCTTGGCGGTGGAGCGGCTGCACCCGAGGATCGAGGCGATCTCTTCGACGCTGCGGTCCTCGAGATAATGAAGGGCGATCGCCGCTCGCTGGTTTCGGGGGAGTGTCTTGACCGCATCCCACACGGCTGAGTGCGGCTCGTCGGGTGGCGGAACCGAAGGTTCTGGTCCGAGCCGCCTCGCACGGATGAGATCGCGTTGTGCGCGAGATCGGCTGCTGAGGGACAGGTTGATCGTCACCCGGCGCAACCACGCCCCTGGTTTTTCGTAGCCCGAGATCTTGTCCCAGCGGGTGTACGCCCGGTTGAGGGCCTCTTGGGCAATGTCCTCGGCCGATGCCGAGTCTCCTCCGACGGCTGCGGCCAGGCGAACCATTGGTGCAAATTCCCTCCGGTAGAAGCTGTCGAAAGACTCGGCCGCCTCGTATGGGTTCACGGCCTGAATTGTCGCAGGCATGGTCCGGATACTCCGTCCTTCATGACAGACACACCCATGAACCGGACGCGAGGTTTACCTGGGTTTTCGAGCTAAGAACCCCTACCGGCTACCGTGCCTCCACGATGTTTCGGATCTTGACCATCGCGGCAGAAGAAGCCGGCGCCAACAAACTGGTTCGTTTCGACGTACCGGGCTGGCTCTGGGTCGCATTCCTCGTCGGAGTGGCGGTCCTATTGCTCCTCGACCTTTTGGTCTTCCATCGCGACGCCCACGAGATATCCATGCGCGAAGCCTCGGTCACGTCGGCGGCCTGGATCGCCCTTGGGGTGGCGTTCACAGGGGTGGTGTGGTGGATGCTTGGTGGGGATGCCGCCGGGCAATACATCACCGGCTACGTCATCGAAAAGTCCCTTTCGGTTGACAACGTCTTCGTCTGGTCGGTCGTGTTCACCTACTTCGGCGTGCCCAACAAGTATCAACATCGGGTCCTGTTCTGGGGCATTTTTGGCGCGTTGGTTCTGCGGGCGATCTTCATCTTTGCCGGGGTCGCCCTCCTGGAGCGACTGAGCTGGCTCCTGTTCGTGTTCGGCGGCCTTCTGCTGTTTACGGCGTGGCGAGTCTGGAGCCACGGCGACGAGGAGATCCATCCGGAGAGAAACCCGGTCCTGAAACTGGTTCGGCGTCTGGTTCCGATCTCGTCCGAGTTCGACGGGCAGAAGCTTTTCACCAGGGAGAACGGACGCCGGTTGGCAACACCTCTTTTTGTCGTCCTGGTGATGGTTGAGGCAACCGATGTTGTATTCGCGGTAGATTCGGTGCCGGCGATCCTGGCTGTCAGCCGTGACCCATTTGTTGTGTTCAGCTCGAACGCAATGGCGATTCTGGGTCTCAGAGCCCTCTATTTCTTGCTGGCGGGAGCTCACGACCGACTGGTCTATCTGAGCAAGGGACTCGGAGTGATCCTGGGTTATGTAGGCGTCAAGATGATCGTGTCGGAGTGGTATCACATCAACTCGTTCCTGTCTCTCGGAGTGATTTCTGTGATCCTCACGGTCACGGTTTTCCTCTCGCTTCGGGCGAGTCGGGAGTCTGAGGAGGTCTCGGTGTGAGCGGATATGTAGTCGTGGTGGGAACCGACGGTTCTGAGAACGCGGCCAAAGCGGTCGACGTTGCCGCCGAAATGGCAGCACGATCGGGTGGCAAGGTCGTTCTCGTGCATGTATTCGAGCCGCTGGCGCATCTTCAGGAGATGGACAAGGGCGAGACATTCGCCGACCTCGCCGACCAGGCTCGAGAAACACTCAACGGTGAGTGGGCACAACCAGTCAGGGACGCCGGGGTCACCGTCGAGGCCAAGCTCGTCCACGGCTCTCCGGCAGAGGCCGTACTCGACGTCGCCGATGAGGTGGGGGCCGACTTCGTGGTAGTCGGTGCCAGGGGCCTTGGTCGGCTCAAGATGTTGATGCTGGGCAGCACCTCTTCGAAAATGGTTCAGGCGAGCCGCCGCCCGGTGGTTGTGATTCCGGCAGGTTGACCCCACTCGGGGTCGGAGGACAATGCACACAGTCACGGGGCGGCTGGATGAGTTTGTTCCCGTAGGTGGGCGGTCCCTAATCTCGGCCCCCGTTGTGATCGTCAGGGACCGTTGATGGAACTCGCCGACATCCTCATAGTGCTCGGCCGCGTCTTGGCGGTGTTTGTGCTTCTCATGGTCCTCACGCTCCTCAACGTCTGGCTGGAGCGGAAGGTCGTTGCCTGGATGCAGAGCCGGATCGGACCGGATCGAGCCGGGCCTTTTGGCATCCTCCAGACCCTCGCCGATGGCCTCAAGCTCTTCTTCAAGGAAGGAATAACCCCCCAGAAGGCCGAGTTGGGGATGTACATCCTGGCGCCGTTCCTGGCCGCCATCCCCGCCTTTTTGACTTTTATGGTCGTCCCGTGGGGAGAGACGGTGACCATCGCCGGTCGGCAGATTCCTCTTCAGGGCGCAGAGCTGAACGTAGGAATCCTCTTCATCCTGGCAATGTCGTCGATGGCGGTCTACGCCGTCGTCCTCGCCGGTTGGTCATCCGGTTCCAAATACCCGCTGTTGGGGGGAGTCAGGGCAACCGCTCAGGCGATCTCATATGAGGCGGCGTTGGGACTGGCGATGGTCTCGGTCGTGGTCTTCAGCTCGAATCAGGGTGACGGGGTCGGCACTCTGTCGCTTTCCCAGATCGTCGAGCGGCAGGCCGGCACCCTCTCCAACACTTTCCCGGAGTTGCCTGGATTCATCGGCTGGCTTCCCAACTGGAACCTGTTCGCCCAGTTCGGCGCGTTCATCGTGTTTTTTATCGCGGCGGTGGCCGAAACCAACCGGGCGCCTTTCGATCTGGTCGAAGCAGAGCAGGAGTTGGTGGGTGGGTTTCATACCGAATATTCGGGCATCAGATTTGCGATGTTTTTCCTGGCCGAATACATCAACATCTTCTCGATGTCGGCGATCGGCGCGACGCTGTTTCTCGGCGGCTGGCAAGGCAACACCTTTGATGGTCGTGTCTGGCCCTGGATTTCGGCGATACTCCCCACCATCTATTTCCTCCTCAAGAGTTACCTGATCGTCTTCCTGTTCTTCTGGCTGCGAGCAACACTGCCACGACTTCGGTACGACCAGTTGATGCAGCTGGGCTGGAAACGCCTCATCCCGGGAGCCCTGGTCTGGCTGGCGATAACCGCGGTCGCATCTGGCCTCTATCAATTCGGTCTACCTGGAGACGCATGACATGGGCTTGATCAGAGAAATCATCAAGGGACTGCGAGTCACCGGAAGCCATCTCTTCGAGGATCCGGTCACTGTGAAGTATCCGCAAGAGTTCCGACCCAAACCGCAGCGGTTCCACGGACGTCATGTGCTCAACCGCTACCCGGACGGCATGGAAAAATGTATCGGTTGTGAATTGTGCGCCGGAGCGTGCCCGGCTCGTTGTATCTATGTCAGGGGAACCGACAACCCGATCGACGAGCCGGTGAGCCCTGGTGAACGGTTCGGGTTCGTTTACGAGATCAATATGTTGCGTTGCATCTTCTGTGCGCTCTGTGTCGAAGCATGCCCGACCGAGGCCATAACAATGACACACCTCTTCGAGATGTCCTCGACGACTCGCCAGGACGGGATCTACACCAAAGATGAGTTGTTGATGGCGGCCGACGGCAGCGTGCCCCATATGTTCCCCGAGGACGAGTTCGCCGACCTGGGGGAACTGAATGCAGCCGACGGCTGGGTCAGAGCCACCGCTCCGAGCGGCGCCGCCGCCTATGAAGGTGTGCAGATGTGGCAGGGGACCGCCGGTTCGGCCTCGTGGGAGCCCGAACCCTCCCAAACGGAGCGGGACGCCTGATGGTCGAAGGGATCTTGTTCGTTGTGTTGGCCGCCACTTCGCTGGGTGGGGCGATGACCGTGGTGATGGCGCGTAATCCGATACATGCCGCCATGGGGTTGTTGGGGACGTTGTTCTCACTTGCCGTGATCTACATCATCAACCTCGCCCACCTGGTTGCCGCCGTACAGATCATCGTTTACGCGGGCGCCGTGATGACTCTTTTCCTGTTCGTGATCATGATGATCGGGGTGGACAAGACAGAAGACACGTCGGAGACGATCCCGCGACAGCGTCTTTTCATCGGTATTCTCGGGCTCGCGCTCCTGGCCCTGGGCGGAGCTCTGGCCATTGGCGATCGGTTCGCCTGGACTCCGGGAACGGTCCGTACCGAACCGGTCGAGGGCACGATCGAGATCCTTGCGGACCGTTTGTTCACCGAATGGCTTTTACCGTTCGAGTCGACCGCTCTCCTTTTGACGATCGCGGCGGCCGGGGCGATCGCCCTCGCCTTTTTCAGCCGCGATGGGCGGGTTGAAAAATGACGGTTACGGCCGGTTGGTACATGACACTTGGGGCAGCCCTGTTTTCGATCGGATTGATCGGGATATTGGTCCGGCGCAACGCTCTGATCATGTTCATGTGCGTCGAACTCATGCTCAACGCGGTGAACCTGTCGTTTGTCGCCGGGGGGCGGGCGTGGGGCTCGATCCAGGGCCAGGTATCTGTGTTTTTTGTCCTGGTTGTGGCCGCCGCCGAGGTTGTGGTCGGCCTGGCGATCATCGTGGCCATCTTCAGAAAGCGGACCTCTGCCAACGTTGATCTTCTGGCCGAGTTGAAGGGTTGATCACCGTGTCGTCGCGTCTCCTTTCTCCGGCTCGACCGGTTGCGGGCAAACCCCCCACCGGGCGGCGCTCATGACCCAGTATTTGTGGTTGATCATCGCCCTCCCCCTGGCGGGTGCGTTGTTCCTCCACTTTTTCGGCCGGCGGGTCGGTGAACCGCGGGCGGGGTGGCTGGCGACGTTTGCCATCGGCGGTTCGTTCGCAGTGGCGCTGGCGGCAGCGGTGCCATTCTTCACTGGTGAGGCTATTCATGGCGAACACCTCACCTTGTGGGACTGGATGCCGGCGGTGGGGGCCACCCTCGAAATCCAATGGGACGCACTATCCGCCCTGATGACCCTCGTCGTCACCGGTGTCGGGACGCTCATCCATGTTTTTGCGATTGGCTATATGCACGGAGACCCCCGTTTTTCGAGGTTCTTCACCTACCTCAACCTGTTTGCGGCATCGATGCTCGTGCTGGTGCTCGCAGGCAATTTCGCAATGCTCTTCATGGGTTGGGAGCTGGTAGGGCTTTGTTCGTTCCTTCTGATCTCGTTCTGGCAACACAAGCCGTCTGCGGCTGCCGCCGGCAAGAAGGCGTTTGTCGTCAATCGGATCGGTGACATCGGGTTTGTGATTGCGTTGATGTTGATCTTCGCCAATTTCGGAACACTGTCATTTGAGGGCGTATTCGAGCGCGCCGCCGAAGTCCTGTCCGGTCCCGAGGCGGTTGCGATCGGCCTCTTGTTGCTGGTCGGCGCCGCCGGAAAGTCGGCACAGGTGCCTCTGTACGTATGGCTCCCTGACGCCATGGAAGGTCCGACCCCGGTCTCTGCTCTCATCCATGCTGCGACCATGGTGACGGCGGGCGTTTATCTGGTTTCCCGCTCAGCGGCCATTTTCGAGCTCGCCCCTGCCGCCGGCATGACCGTGGCGACCGTCGGGGCGATCACCGCGTTGTGGGCGGCTTCGATCGCCATCGCCCAGACCGACATCAAGCGGGTTCTGGCGTACTCGACGATTTCTCAGCTCGGATACATGTTTCTCGCCGCCGGACTCGGCGGTTATGTGGCCGCGATCTTCCATCTCATGACCCATGCGTTCTTCAAAGCGCTTCTATTCCTCGGGTCTGGCTCGGTGATTCACGGCATGCACGAGGAACAAGACATGCGCCGTATGGGAGGTTTGCTCAAGAAGATGCCCGTCACCGCGGCGACGATGGCCGTCGGAACTCTGGCCATCGCCGGCTTTCCCGGGCTGGCCGGCTTCTGGTCGAAGGACGAGATTCTGGGAGTGGCATTTGAACGAGGCGGTTTCGCCACCGTCTTATGGATCGCAGGTTTGCTCACGGCGATGATCACCGCCTTCTACATGACCCGCCAATTCGTTCTGGTCTTCCTTGGAAAACCCCGGTGGAGCGAAGGGGTCGAACCTCACGAATCACCTAGGGTCATGACGATCCCTCTGGTCGTGCTGGCAGCGCTGAGTGTCGTCGGCGGGCTTGTGAACACTCCGATCCGATTTGGCCTCGAACACTTCCTCGAGCCTGCCTTCGAAGGTATCAAACTCGCCCATCCGCCGGAGGGCTGGCTGATGTTTGCGATACTGGCCGGCCTGTCGGTGCTGGCGGGGTTGGCCGGAATCGCCATCGGGTATCTGGTCTACAGCCGGCCCCAGGAACAATGGGAGCGGTTCGAGGGGGGATTCGGGAAGTTGTGGGGGCTGTGGGAACGCGCCTACGACGTCGACGACGTTTATGGCAAGACCATCGTCTCGCCCGGGCGCAAAGTGGCTGAGGTGGCTGCATTCAAGGTCGACCTGCCGATCATCGACGGTGCGGTGAATGGGGTTGGGAAAGCTGTGGCGCTGGTCGGCGAGTCAACGCGCAGAATTCAAACCGGGTTCGTCCGCAGCTACGGCGTCTTGTTCGTTTCAGGATTGGTCGTCGTCGTGATCTGGATCCTGACGGTGGGCGCATGACCATGTCGCATTGGATGAGCGCAACGGGGGTCCGAGCATGCTGACCTGGCTCGTTCTGTCCCCGCTCCTTGCCGCACTGGTGGTCGCCTTCCTACCCACCAGACGCCGCGAGCTCGTGTTGCCCGTTGGCATCCTCCTGAGCGTGGTTCCCCTGACCCTTGCCGGTGTCGTGTTCTACGAATTCGAGACGGCAGAGGCAGGATTCCAGTTTGTGCAACAGGCCGGCTGGTACCGGCCATGGGGCATTGCCTGGCATCTCGGGGTCGACGGGATCTCCCTCGGTCTAGTGGCCTTGACCACCGTTCTCATTCCGATTTCGCTGGCGGCTTCAACCAAGATCGAGCGCCGGCTCAAGGAATTCGTGATTTTCGTTCTTGTTCTCGAGGCGGGTGTTCTGGGGACTTTTCTCGCCCTCGACCTGTTTCTGTTCTTTGTCTTCTTCGAGGTGATTCTGATCCCGATGTATTTCATCATCGGGATCTGGGGTTCGGAACGCCGGGTCTACGCCGCGCTCAAGTTCTTCCTCTATACGGCATTCGGTTCGGCCCTGATGCTCGGCGCCATCATCGCCCTTGCCATCGCCCACGCCCGCCAAGTCGGGTTCCTCACCTTCGCCTATCCAGACCTCCTCAATGTCGAACTGACCCAGACAGCGGGACGTTGGATGTTTGCTGCGTTCGCTCTGGCGTTTTCGATCAAGGTGCCACTATTCCCACTGCACACATGGTTGCCCGACGCCCACGTCGAGGCGCCGACTGCTGGTTCGGTCCTGCTGGCCGGTGTTCTGCTGAAGCTCGGAACCTATGGACTGCTGCGCTTCAACCTGACTTTGTTCCCGCAAGCGGCCGTTGACGCAGTCCCGATCATGGCGACGATCGCCGTGGTCGGTGTGGTGTACGGCGCCGTTGTTGCCATTGTCCAACCCGACCTGAAAAAGCTCGTTGCCTATTCATCGGTGAGCCATCTCGGGTTCATCGTTCTCGGAACCTTTGCCCTTACATCTGCCGGACTCCAAGGGGCGGTGATCCAGAACATCAACCACGGCCTGACGACCGGTGCGCTGTTTCTCCTTGTCGGGATGATCTACGAACGACGGCATACGAAGAAGATCTCCGACTTTGGTGGGTTGGCAAAGCCGATGCCGATCTTTGCCGGGTTGTTCCTATTTGCCACGTTCGCCTCGATCGGGCTCCCGGCCCTCGCCGGTTTTGTAGGCGAATTCCTGGTTCTGATCGGCTCGTTCCCCACCCTGCCGGTCCATGCCGTGATCGCGACCTCTGGCGTGGTTCTCGCCGCCATCTACCTGCTTTGGGCATACGAGCGAGTGTTCACCGGAGTACCAGATCGCGAGGAGAACAAGGTCTTGAAGGACCTCGGGGCTCGTGAACTCGGTTTGATGGCACCGCTGGTGATATTGATCTTCCTGCTCGGTCTTTATCCCAACATCCTCCTGGATCGGACGAGCGCTTCGACCGAGGCGATACTGGACCGGATCGAGGCATCATCCGACTTCGAGGTGCCGGCGGCCGGCCGTCTGGCCGGTTTGTTTGTGGCGGGCGACGAGGGAGCGGGCGAATGATTGCCCAGGTAGCGGCTCCTTCGGTTTATTGGACCGCCATCGGACCTGAGCTTGCGATGGGAATCGGTGCGGCACTCGTTCTTCTTCTCGACGTTCAGTTCAAACCAGCTACCAAGGTTCTCGGACGTTTTGTCTTCTTCGTGCTCCTTGTGGCTCTGGGGCTGACTTTCGCCCAACACCTGGCGGTGGACGACATCATGGCCCGCGGGACCGGTGATCCGGCCTTCCTCGAGCGTTTTGTGCCCTTCAGCGGGATGATCGTTCTCGACCGAGCCGCGGTGTTTGCGCGTTTCGTGATCGTCGTCGTCACCGCGCTCGGAGTGGCGAGCGGATGGAAACTCTTCGAGAGTCTGGGACGCCGTGCTGCCGAGACGTTGGCTTTGATCCTGCTGGCGGCCACCGGGTTTTCGCTCATGGCCGCTTCGCTTCATCTCGTGATGATGTTCCTCGGGCTCGAAATCGGATCGATCGCCCTTTACGTGCTGGCGGGGGTGACGCGAGAGCGGGCAGACTCGGACGAGGCCGCGATCAAATATTTCCTTCTGGGATCGGTGGCATCGGCTGTTTTCATCTACGGCGTCTCTTTGGTCTACGCGGGTACCGGACAGCTTGGACTCGGTGACGTAAGGGGTTATCTCGCGGGCGTCGTCCTGACGAAGCCTGCGGTGGTTCTGATTGGAATGATGTTGATAACGGTGGGCCTCGCCTTCAAGGTGTCGGCAGCTCCGTTCCACTCATGGGCGCCGGATGTCTACCAGGGGGCACCAGCCGGCATTGTCGGTTTTATGGCGTCGGTCGCCAAGGTGGGAGGGTTCGCGGCCTTGATCAGGGTCTTGCTGACGGCCTTCCCTCAATTCACCGACGACTGGAAGCCGATCATTGCGGGCTTGGCAGCCGTCTCGATGGTGGTGGGAGCGGTGGTCGCAGTTGTTCAGGACGACGTGCGGCGAATGCTCGCCTACTCGGGAGTCGCCCATGCCGGCTTCATTCTCACCGGTCTCATGGCCGGAGCGGCGGGGGCGAGTGTGATTTGGTTCTATCTGGCCGTCTATACGGTTCAACTGGTGGGGGCTTTTGGTGTGGTGGCGGCTGTTTCTGGCGCTGCCGGTTCGAGATCCGACATCTCGGCCTTCGCCGGCCTCGCCAGGAGAAGCCCACATCTCGCGGTCACTTTCGCGGTGCTGCTCGTTGGTATGTCGGGTCTTCCGGTCACTTCGGGGTTCATCGCCAAATTCGGTGTGTTTCAGGTTGCATGGATCGCCGGCTATCAGTGGCTCGTAATCGTGGCCCTACTCGCCTCGGTTGTCGCTTTCTTCTTCTATCTGCGGGTGATTGTGCGGATGTTCATGGACGACGGTGAGAGTGTCGAGCTCGAAACACCGCCCCTCTCAATCCGATCTGTGCTGGTGGGGACGGCGCTGTTCACGATCCTGGTTGGCGTTCTTCCTGGCCCGCTACTCGACCTGGCCAGAGAGATCATCCCGATCTGATTTCGCGAACGCATCTATGACTCCCCGCAGCACCTATCGTGATCGAGTGCTGCCGCGTTCGGTTTTTCTGATCATGATTCTCGTCGCGGTCGTCATCATCCCCTCGATTCCGGCTCAGGCGGCAACCGTTGAGTCCGACCTGGTTCTGATCCGTTCCGACGACGTCGTCGATGAAGACCTCTATGCCATTGCCAATCAAGCCGAGATCGCTGGCACGGTCCAGGGAGACCTCGTGGTGGCGGCGGCGGGCGAGGTGAAGATATCCGGCTTGGTCGAAGGCGATGTGCTCGTGTTCGCCAGCTCGGTGGTGGTCACAGGTGTGATCGGTGGCTCCCTGCGGACTGTGAGCCGTTCGCTTTCGGTGACCGGTGAAGTCGGTGATGACATATTCGCCATCGGCGCCGACTTCGAAATGGCAGGATCGTCCGGGCGCGACCTTCTGATATGGGCGCTCGAAGCAAGTGTCGCCGGTTCAGTCGGTCGCGACCTCGACGGGCAGCAGCGCCATCTGGTGCTGGATGGATCGGTTCTCGGCGACGTCGACGTGGCGGCGAGCAGCCTGGTTGTCGGGCCAAAAACCGTCGTGGACGGCGATCTTCGATACGTTTCCGAGCGGTCGGCGGAAGTATCCACCGAGTCGGAAATTCGAGGCCAGCTCATCCATGCGACCCCGTTGGCGCCCAATGTGCGGATTCGGGGGCTTCGTCTCTTGATGCTGACCTTGTCATGGTTGGCGATGCTCGCCATCGGTTTGGCCCTGCTGTGGGCCGTGCCTCACCAGACGGTGGCGGCGGGTCGCACCTTGCGTTCTGCACCTTGGAAGGCGGCGCTGGCAGGTGCATTGTCCGCGTCCTTTCCCTTCCTTCTTCTCGCCGGGGGAGGTGCTGTGCTGGGAGCAATCTCGCCAGAGGCGGCTCTCCCTCTCCTGGCAGTCCTGCTCCCTGTGGTCCTTGCTGCATTCGGTTTGCTCGGACTGGCTCTCCTTGTCGCCATGCCTCCGGTCTCGATCGCGATTGGGGGGATGTTGATGCCGGGCCGATCTCACCACGCCCAGCTGGTTGTCGGGGCCTTGATCGTCGGTCCGATCGTGCTTTTGCCCTGGGTGGGAGGGTGGTTGTGGGCGGTGGCTGGTCTGGTGGGATTGGGGGCGTGGGTGGTGTCGATCGGATCTGAGGCCGTCTTCGTGCCAGAGCCTTCCTAACGTGACGCCATGAGTGGCAAGGTCATGTCGATGCACGACGCCATCGCAGCCAATATTTCGGATGGGCTGACTGTCGCGATCGAAGGTTTCACCCACCTGATTCCGCACGCGGTGGGTCACGAGATCATCAGGCAGAAGAGGCGTGGCCTGACGCTGGTCCGGCTGACTCCGGACCTAATCGCCGACCAGATGGTGGCGGCCGGGTGTGTCGACAAGCTGGTCTTTTCCTGGCTTGGCAATCCAGGAGTTGGTTCACTCCACGCCACCCGCCGGGCGGTGGAGGGCGGCACGATCGAGATCGAGGAGTGGACCCACTTCGCGCTGACCACTCGTTATCAGGCCGGAGCATCCGGTCTGCCGTTCATTCCGATCTTCTCTTTTCGGGGTTCTGATCTGCCGGCCGTCAACCCGTTGATCCAGACGGTGGTTGATCCGTACTCCGGCGAAGAGGTGTACGTTGTCCCCGCCATCCACCCCGACGTCACGGTGATCCACGTCCAGCGAGCCGACCGCAACGGAAACTCACAGGTGTGGGGGTTGCTAGGTTGTCAGCGGGAGGCGGCGAATGCCGCCGAGCGAGTCATCGTGGTTTGCGAAGAACTGGTGGACGAAGAGGTCATCCGTGCGGATCCGAACCGAACTCTGCTGACGGAGCTGGTGGTGGACGCTGTGGTGGTCGAGCCTTGGGGCTGTCACCCCTCCTTTGCCCAGGGATACCAGGATCGGGACAACCGGTTCTACCTCGATTGGGACCAACTCTCGCGCGATGAAGGCAGGCTCTCCGACTGGCTCGATGAGTGGGTCTACGGCACCGCCGACCACGGCGGTTACCTCGCGAAGTTGGGCGCAGAGCGGCTGGCAGGATTGGCTGCCGGGGAGAGGTGGGCGGCGGCCGTCAACTACGGGAGGTACGCATGACCCGGCTGCGTGATCTGGGCGTTGTGCTTGGCCGGCATCCGCCCGGTCCCGACAACGCGATTACCGACGTCCCCGGAACCCTGGTCGGTCACACCACCGTGATTCGCGAGAAACCGGCTGTGGTCCGCACCGGTGTGACGATGGTCGTACCCAGAGAAGATCGGATCTGGTCCGACTACGGGTTCTGCGGCTGGCATCGTTTCAACGGCAATGGGGAGATGACGGGGCTGCCATGGATCGAGGAATCGGGAATGCTCGGGTCGGCCATAGCCATCACCAACACCCACCAGGTCGGGATCGCCCGGGACGCGCTCGTCCGATGGTCCATCGGCAAAGGTGGCCCCAACCAGTTCCATCTTCCGGTCGTGGCCGAGACCTACGACGGTTGGCTTTCTGACATCGATTCCTTTCCACTCGTCGAAGAGGACTCGTTGGCAGCTCTCCGGAACGCCGCTCCCGGCCCTGTGGCCGAAGGAAATGTTGGAGGCGGAACGGGCATGATCTGTCACGAATTCAAAGGTGGTGTCGGCACGTCTTCGCGGGTGGTGGCGGGGACCTGGACAGTCGGTGTCTTGGTGCAGGCCAACTATGGGCTGCGGCGGGAGCTGCGGATAGACGGAGTGCCGGTCGGCCGGATCATCGGTGACAGTGTTCCGAGTGGTTGGGATGAGGGACCGGGAGACGGGTCGATCATCGTCATCGTGGGCACCGATGCGCCGTTGATACCGGGTCAGTGCTCCCGGCTCGCCCAGCGCGCCACGGTGGGACTGGCCAGAGTCGGCGGAACCGGCCGCAATGGATCGGGTGACATCTTCCTGGCGTACTCCACCGGGAATCACCTCCCGGCGGAGCCACATGGGCTCTACAGCCTTTCGATGGTCCCGCATGACGACATCAATCCCCTGTTCGAGTCAGTCGCAGATGCCACCGAGGAGGCGATTCTCAACGCTCTCTGTGCCGCCGAAACCATGACCGGTTTCAGGGGAAGGACTGCCCACGCCCTCCCGCTCGATCGTGTTGCGGAGATCCTGGCCGAACGGCCTCCGAGTTGGGTATGAGCGATTTCACACGACGACGGTTGATGCAGTGATGGTCGACTCACAACCGGCGACACCCAGAGAGACGATGATCATCGCGGCGGCACGTGCATTGGCCGGCACAAAAGTCTGTTTCGTCGGTGTTGGACCACCCAATCTCGCATGTGCGCTTGCCAAGCGGACGACGGCCCCTGACCTGGCATTGATCTACGAGGCGGGGGTGATCGGAGCCGCCCCCGAACGAGTTCCGCTTTCGGTTGGAGATCCCACCCTGGCAAGTGGTGCACTGGCCGTCGTCGACATGTGGCAGCTGTTCGCACACCATCTCCAGCGCGGGCGTATCGAAGTCGCATTCCTCGCGGGGGCAGAAATAGACCGCTTCGGAACCCTCAACACAACGGTGATCGGTGATTACCACAAGCCGGCAGTGCGGCTCCCCGGTTCGGGTGGTGCCTGTGACATCGCCCTCAACGCCCAGAAGACGTTCATTCTGATGAATCAGTCGAAACGTTCCTTTGTCGAGAGGGTTTCATTCGTGACATCGCCCGGCCATCCGGTACCAGGCGCCGGTGGGGGACCGGCGTACGTCGTCACCCAGTTGGGCCAATACCGATTCGACGACGGCGAGATGACTCTCACTCACCTACATCCAGGAGTCACCCTCGACCAAATTCGGGAGGCAACGGGTTGGGACATCCGGGTCGCCGACCATGTCGAACAAACGCCGGCCCCGAACGAGGTCGAGCTCGGAGTTCTGCGCAACGAACTCGATCCAGACGGCATATACGTCAAATGAGCGCGGTCTTTCATCGTGGCAGCGGTGAGGTGGTAGCCGTGGAGGCCGAAGGTTGCTGGATCACAGATTCGGTTGGTCGCCGCTACCTCGACGCCGCCGGTGGCGCCATCGTGAATGGCGTCGGCCATGGTCGGCGGGAGGTGATCGAAGCCATCAACACTCAACTTCGTTCCGTTGATTATGTCCACGGCACGGTCTTCACGACCGACGTCATGGAACGGTATGGCCACGAACTGGCCAAGGTCGTTCCGATCACCAACCCGAGAGTATTTCCGGTGTCCGGCGGGAGCGAGGCGGTCGAGACCGCACTGAAGCTGGCCAGAACGTTCTACATCGGGCGGGGTGAGCCGAGCCGCGAGGTGGTGATCGCCCGGCAAGGCTCCTACCACGGCAACACTCTTGGTGCTCTCGATGCCTCAGGCAAGCTCTCTGTCCGCGAATCGTACGAACCCTGGTTGGGGCGGGTTCGACATGTCCCTGCCGTCAACGAGTTTCGCTGTCCCAACCCGTCGCACCCCTTTGCGTGCGGCCAATGGCACGCCGGCGAGTTGGACCGGACGATTCGCGAAATCGGTCCGGAACGGGTTGCCGCTTTTATCGCGGAATCGATTGGCGGCGCCACGCTGGGAGCAGCCGTCGCCTCAGACGATTATTGGCCGGCGGTGGCGGAGGTGTGCAGAACTCATGGCGTTCTGTTGGTCGTCGATGAGGTGATGGCGGGGTTTGGGCGGACCGGCAAGTGGTTCGGCATCGATCATTGGGGAGTGCGACCCGACATCATCGTTTGTGCCAAAGGGGCAGCATCCGGGTATTGGCCGCTGGGTTTGTGTATTGCCTCCCACGACGTGTATGAATCGGCGGCCCCGGTTTTCGGACACGGATTCACGTTTTCTCACCATCCGGCCGGGGCCGCGGCCGGTCTTGCCGTCCTGGAGATTCTGCGAGAAGAATCCCTGGTCGAGCGGTCGGCGGTCGCCGGTCGCAAGCTTCGTGGTGCGCTGTCCGAGTTGGATTCTGGAATCATCGGGGACGTGAGAGGGATCGGCCTGATGATCGGTGTCGAGTTTGTGGCGGAGAAGGCGACCGGGCGACCTTTTGGACGTTCTCAGCGCCTGGCGGAGCGAATCAGGTCGAACGCCTTCGGAAACGGGCTCCTGGTGTACCCGGTCACCGGTTGTGCCGATGGTACCGATGGTGACGGTCTCATGGTCGGTCCTCCGCTCGTGGTCGGCGACGATGAGCTCGATCAAATCGTGTCACGCCTCGGCGATACCCTCACCCGCTTCTGATCGGGGCGGCCCGACCCGCCCACAGCCCTGTGCGATCGCGAAGGGCCGGAACGCCTCGAAGCGCGAGGGGAGGGTCAACTTCGTTTGAACGGTTTCGAGACGGCGTGGGCGAAGGTTCCGATCGCGGCGTTCTTCCTGATGTTGCCGGCGTTTTTCCAGAGGCGCTTTTTGTCCACCTTGACGAGAGTTGTGGTGACGGATCCCTTGACGTCGAAGTGCTGGGCGAGGGATCGAAGCGTGTGCTGCCACATCCAGTCTTCTCCCTTTGCGACCCCCAACATGAATGAAAAATCCCACAGCGGGTCGCTCGGCCGGATCAGGAGCTGGACCTGTGCGACCGTTCCATCCTCTTCGAACGCAGAGAACGTGATCCATCCTGCAAAAGGATGGCCTTCTGGTGTCATGAAACAGAAAGAGGTGGCATCTGAATACAGCACCATGACGCCGGTCGACATGACCTGCATGCTGTTGATGTTTCCTACCTCACCCGGTTTGATTCCGGCAATGGGCGCGTTGAACTTCGAGATCTTGGGCCAGAACGATCCGTAGTTGGCTTTCCATTCGGATATCACCGTCTCTGGAGTGGTACCGGGGATGGCAACCTTATAGGTTTTTTGCCACATTGGACCAAAACCCTGCTGCGGTCCTGTCAGCCTTCTCCCGCCGACGTTGACGCCTCCGTCTGCTTTGAGCCGATCGATGTTTGGCGCCCAGTTCTCGTGGTCGTTCTGTTCGGTCATGTTCTCCTCCTGAGCCTTTCTATCCGATCAACGTGACGGGGCCGTTACGAGCCGGCGACAGCGGCGGCCTCGTCGGAGTGGATAGAGATGGCTTCGTCGAGGCGAGTGAGGGAAAAGATCTCTCGATAGTGATCGCTCAGCCCGAATGCGCTCATCGTGTGCCCGTTGCGTTGCGCTCGAATGAGCATCGTGACCAGCAGGCCGATTCCTCCGCTGTTCATGTATTTGAGCCCTTCGAAGTTGAGAACAATCGCCCTCGTGCCCGGTTTGGCGGCTTCGTTGTAGGCATCGGCCATGACGCCTTCACAAAAGGCAGTCACCTCGCCTTCGATATCGACCACCATCACACCCTCGGCGGCGGGTCGGACCTTCATTGAGACGTTTGCTGCCGGCATGGTTCCTCTCATCCAGCCGCGACCGCGGCCTGCTCGTCGTCGTAAATCGCCATGAAATCGGCGATTCGGGTGATATTGAAGATCTCCACGTAGTGCGGTGTCAGAGAACACGCCTTGACCGCTCTGCCGGCCGCTCTCGCCTTGCCCAACAAACCCACCAAGAGCGCAATACCCGTGGAGTTGATGTAGTCGACCTCGGCAAAATCGAGAATCAGGGGCCCGTGGCCTGAATCGCCATAGGCAGAGTCGAGCATTTCGGCGGCCGCCCGGCTCACGTCGCCCGATAGCCGGATGATCGTCGATCCGCTTTCTGTGTCAATTGTGTAGTCGAATGGCGTCCCTGGCATCACGTCTCTCCTTGCAGATTCATCTCGATTTCGACGACGTGGCGGCCGTCCTGGTTGAAATCACGAACCGAATCGACCATCTTTTCGATCAGGAACAGCCCCCAGCCACGAGGAGATTGGAGCCCTTCGAGCTTGGCCTCGATGTCAGGCGTGACCGTCGTAGCTGGGTCACGTCCGCTCCCCAGATCTTCGATCCTGACCAGAATCGAGGTAGGGGTCCGCCGGACCTCGACCCGAACCTCGAGATCGGGGTTGGACCGGTTCCCATGCTCGATGGCGTTCATCCCTGCCTCTGAGCTGGCGGTCTTGAGTCGTTCGAGCGGTTCACCTGCCAAGCCCATGTCTGCCGCCGCCACGGCCACCCGTTCCATGATGTCTCGCTCGTTCCCATCGGTGCTCGGCACAGAAAACTCGACTGTGGGAGGGGCCTCGAAGGCTTCCGCCGACGTGGCGGCCGACGACAACCGGCGGATGGACACCATCGTTACGTCGTCTTCTTGTTCGTGGTTGGGGCCACAAAAGCGATCAAGGTGATCGAGAACCGTGCTCGTCAGATTGCGGCTCGCGCCCGAGTCGCCCACGATTGCCATGAGTCGCTCGAATCCGAACATCTGCCCGTCCGGCCCGTGGCTCTCGACGATGCCGTCGCTGGAGAGGAGCATCGTCTCTCCCGGAGCGAGTCGTGCCTGTTTCACCTCGTAGTTCATGCCGGCCATCAGCCCCAGGGGCATGCCGGTTGCCCGCAGTTCGACCACTCCAGAGCTCGTACTGACATACGGCAGATTGTGCCCTGCATTGGCGAACGTGAGCTCTCCGGTTGCGGGCTCGAGCACTGCGATCAGACATGTGACGAACATTGCCGGCGGAATCTCCTCGACGAGGACATCGTTCGCCTCGGCCAGAATCCGGCCGGGGTCCATCCGATGTTGGGCGGCAGCTCGCAGGGTCGATCGCGTAGTGGCCATCACGAGAGCCGCCGGGACACCTTTGTCGGTCACGTCCCCGACCACCAATGCCATCCGCCCATCTGTCATGCTTATGAAGTCGTAGAAGTCTCCTCCGACGGCCCGCGCCGGCCGGTAGTAGGCATCGATCTCCCAGCCGGTGAGCGCGGGGAGGCTTTTCGGCAAGAGGGTCTGCTGGATGAGGGCCGCGACGCGTAGTTCCTGCTCGATCCGCTCGCGTTCCTGAGCTTCGGCCTCTTGCTGTTCGACGAGTTGAGCGAGTCGAATGGCCGGCGCCACCTGGGCCGCCAAACCCCCGAGCAGCTTGCGGTCATCGCTCGAATATGGTTGGTCGGATAACCGCTTGCCGAGGTTGAGGGTCCCGATCAGCTCTCCTTGGCTGATGAGCGGAACCACAAGGTGAATGTCGGCGGCCCTCAATTGGCGGAGTGCCGGTGAATCCAGGTCGACCTTGGCAATCTCGACAGGACCGGCCGCACCGAGGAGGTAACCCATCAGGGGGTCATGATCGGCAATTTCGACTGGGGCCACCGGCATCGTCGCCGAGGCGGGAGTGCTCGCGGTCAAGGATTCCGCGACTGGTTTCTGGTTGCGCCTGAGTGTTCTTGCCATCTGACCCCATTTTTACCGGTTTGCCGTTCCGAGATCGTTACGAACCAAACGCCTGTTGGTTTGCCTGCACCGCTCCCGGCACACCTCCGATGCTTTCACGGGTCCAGATTGGTCTCAAACCGGCACGAAACCGTTACGACGCCGATATGTGGCCTCACGCGTTGGTAGGTTGGGACGTATGGGTTCATGCTGCAACGCCGACGATTACAGCCGCATGTTCACCCCCAAAGAGGCCCGTCGCGACCTCAATCGTTACTTGAAGAGCGGTTTGCGAGGTTCCGAACTGGATCTGGCCGAGGCATTGTCCCAGGTGCCGGGTTTTGCCGGCTCGTCTGTGCTCGAGATCGGAGCGGGTTTGGGTGCTCTCCACATCGATCTGCTGGAACGAGGGGCAGCGGCGGCCACTGCGGTCGATATTTCGAGTAGTTGGTCCGAGACGGCGACTCGGCTGGCGGAGCAGAAAGGGTTCGCCGACAGGGTTTCCCGATTGGAAGGCGACATCGTGGACATCGATGACACCACGTCCGGTTTTGACGTGGTCGTTGCCCACCGGGTCATCTGCTGCTACCCGGCCTGGGAGCCGTTTTTGGACGCGGCAACTGCCAGGGCGCGGGTCTCGATCGGCCTCACCTTCCCGCGAGACGCGGTTTCGATCAGAATGGCGATTCGGCTCGGGAACCTGTTTCCGCGTCTTTCCGGACTTGATTTCAGGGCTTATGTCCACGATCCGGTCCGAATGCTCGCGCACCTTGCGGCACGTGGTTTTCTGGTCACGCACGATCGATCCGGTCGGATCTGGCGTACCGTTGTCGCCGTCCGCTGAGCCGGACCCTTCTGTCGCCCCGAGTGAGGTGATCACCCCATACGTTATGGGGTGATCATCGGCTGTGACGCATGACAAACCTCATTGTTCCGACATGTCGGTGACAGCATGATGGTGGCCAGGCGAGTGGCTTGTGGGGATTGGCGATGCACCTTTTGGGCAGATTCGAATTGGGCGGGTTCAAATGTTTTGGGCGGTGTATCGCCCTTTCCTATTTTGTGGCTCTGGTGATGATCCCGGTCGCGGCGTTCGCCCACGATGGCCACGACATGCGACCCATCGGAGGACCGTTTTCTTCCGATGCGACCGATTGGACGGTCTGGACCCTCGACGGTCCGCTCAGTCCCGGTGAAAACCGGGTCATCGTCCAGGTCGACCTCGTCAATGACACGATTGTCCCCTGGGTCGAGCAATCACAAAGCCAGGATCAGGAGTTGGTGCCCTGGGAGGGCCATGTCGGATTCTGGCTGGGGACGGTCTTCGTTCCGGGCGATGGGATCGAACTGGTGTCGATCTCGCTTCGTGATGGCTACGAGGTGGTCGCCAGCGAGCAGATTGCGCTCGAGGCCTTCCAGATGCCTCTGGCCGCGAAGGTGCTACTGGTTTTGTTGCTGGTCCAGGCGGTGGCGTTTGTCGGATGGCTCGCCCGTCGGATACGACGCACGTGGTTTGGTGCTTCCGGTGACAGGCCGGCACCTGAGGAAAGGGAACTCGAATGGTCGGCGTGATATTTGCTGCAGCTACCGGGGCCTGGGTGGTTCTGGTGCTTCTGGCGGCACCAACGGCCGGCTTTGCCGGGTGGCTCATGTTTCGGCTGGGGAGAGCCTGGTCGGGGAATACGGGGAGCCGGGGGGCTCAAATTCAGAAAGGACTGGTCGATGGCTGACACACTGAGGGCGACTCCGGAACTCACTCGGAGCCAGGATGGATTCATCCGCAAACTGAACGGGACATGGCACGAGAAGGCGTTGTGGATCTACCTCGCGATCGTCGTTCTCCACTGGGTCGAACACCTCGCCCAGGCATATCAGATCTGGATCCTTGGCATGCCTCGCAAGGAGTCTCTTGGTGCACTCGGCTACGTTTGGCCGGCGATCGTCAAGAACGAGACGATGCACTGGACCTATGCCTTCTTGATGATCGTCGGGTTGTTCTTGTTGTTGCCGGGTTTTGCCGGGGCAAGCCGCAAATGGTGGATGGCCTCGTTGGTAATCCAGACCTGGCACTTCATCGAACATTCCGCCCTGTTCATCCAGGCGAGCGTTGGCTCAAACCTGTTTGGGTCCGAAGTTCCGATCTCCTTCGTCCAGGTTTGGTTCCCACGGCCGGAGCTCCACCTGTTCTACAACGCAGCCGTCTTCCTGCCGATGGTGGTGGCGATGATTCTGCATGCCCGCCACCCGTCGCAGTCGGCGATCGCCTGCAGTTGCGCAACCTGAACCTGTAGCGATCGGGTTTCTCGAGGCCCCTGAAACCGCCTGCTACCAGGTGGTTTCAGGGGCCTCGTCTTCGTCGCTGAAACTTATCAAGCCGTATTTGAGCCCGAGGCGGATGAGTTCGACCACGGTGTGAGCGTCGAGTTTCGCCATGATGCTCGTGCGATGACGTTCCACGGTCTTGATGCTGATGTCGAGTCGGCGCGAGATCGCACGGTTGGTGAGACTCTTGCCGATGAGTTGCAGGACCTCGAGTTCGCGCTTGGTGAGTTGGGCGGCGGGTGCCGGGCTGGTGCGGTCACTCTCCTGCGCACTCCGCATCGATGCACCCGCCGTGCTCCCGAGATATGTGGCGCCGCGGCTTGCGGCGCGGATGGCGAGGAGGAGCTCATCGGCGGCGGACTCCTTCAGGACGTAACCCAGCGCACCGTTCTTCAACGCCTTGTTGATGATCGAACCGTCTTGATGCATCGAGAGGACGACGACCGCCGTCCGTGAAGAGGAAGCGGTGATCTGGGCACTCACATCGAGCCCGCTCATTCCCGGCATCGAGATGTCCACCACAACAACATCGGGTTCGATCTCGTCGACCAGCTGCATCGCCTCTTCACCGCTCCCGGCTTCGCCTACCACCACCATGTCGTCGACTCTCTCCAGGACGGAACGAATGCCCTGGCGTACCAGCTGGTGGTCGTCGACTATGACAACAGAGATCATTCCGAGTCCCAGGGGAGGGCGATCCGAAGGGTTGTTCCGAAGCCCGGTTGAGACAGGATCTCCATGGTGCCGGCGAGGAGTTCGATCCGTTCGGCCATCCATGCGATGCCCCGACCCCCAATCGGTCCGTCGGGTTGTGGCAGGTCGAAGCCGATCCCATCGTCTCTGATCTCGAGATGAACGGTCCCATTACGGCGTCGCAAAGACACGGTGACGGTGTCAGCACCGGCATGCAATGCCACATTGGCCAGCGCCTCCTGGAGCGATCGATACAGCGCAACCCGGATGGCGTCGGCCGGCTCTCCCATGTCGGTGCCCTGGTAATTGATGGCGAGACCGGTTCTGGACCCGAAGTCCTGACAGAAACCCTCCAAGGTCGCGTCGAGATCGAGCGCATCGAGGACAGGCGGCCTGAGCCCGTGCGCAATCTGACGAATCTGGTTTCTCGTTTCGTCTACGAGGTAGATGGCGTCATCGAGTCCTGCCAGGATGTTTTCCAGGTTGTGCCCGTCACCTCGAAGGAGTTCGAGGCTTATCCGCAAGGCGGCCAGAGCTTGACCGGCTTCGTCGTGGAGCTCGTGTGACACCCGCCGGCGCTCTTCCTCTTGGGCGAGCACCACTCTCCGAGCCAGTTCCCGGTTGGCGCGTTCGGCGTTGCGTATTTGGGTCAATTCGTGGGCGTACACCCTGATCATCACCGATGGGGGCCCAGGCACCGGGCAGATTCTCTGGGCGAAACTCATGCCGTCGAATTGAACCTCGCGCTCAATCGGTTCGTGCAGTTCGTGCCTCAAATCCTCGATGAGAAGTGAGAGGCCTTCCAGCAGCGGATGGGCGAGACCCGATGTCGTCAGATCGGGGAATCGAGCAGTCGCGGCCGGATTGAGGTAGGTGATCTCGCCGGTTTCCCCGATTTCGATGACCGGGTTCGGGTTCTGTTCGGGAAAAGTGGCGAGTCGGGCGAAATATGACAGTCCCGGCTCGGGGCTTTCGAGAAGTCTGTTGAAGGCGGTCGTCGTCTCATCCATCGCAGCACCTGCGGGACCGGACAACGGTTTTCATCGGTCGGTGGCTCCGGGTCCGTCTGCCCTCCACCGCATATCGCGCCCGATGAGATCGTACAAGTCGGTGTTCAGCGGCTGGAAGCGGCTCCAGAGCTCTGCCCGGGTCGCCGGCAACACTCCGTCACTGGGCCGGGTGGATGGATCGGCGTAGCTGTAGTTTCTGAATTCCGCCGGTTGCCATGCCCTCAGCCCGATGAATGAGAGCAGCGCGGCCAAGGTACTGGCCGGGTCTGCGTAAAAGTCTTCCGATCTGACTATCTCGAGACTGCTACTCGGATAGAGCTCGAGCCAGGGGCGCAATTGTTCTGCATATCGTCCTCTGGCCACGTATCCGAATCGCCTCAGCGACACCGCCTGATATCCGGCGTCGTTTTGAAGCTTTTCGACTTCGCCCGCTGTCCGCTCCTCCTCCGCTTCCAGGGCATCCTCAAAACTCAGGTCCTCGGTACCGAGGCGCAGGTTGTGCTGGTACTGCGAATACGCCCTATCAACCGGGTTCCGCAAAAGGGCGATGATCTTGGCATCGGGCACGGTGTCAGCGGCTCGACCGGCGGCTCTCTGATCGAGGAGATAGTCGGGTGTCGCCTCGAAGGTGATGAGGCTCCGGCCCGACAGTCGGTGACTGGCGGCCCGCATCGACAGAGGGAAGTGAGCCCGGTACCAGTCGATTCCGCGCTCATTTAACACAGAGAAAAACAGTGTTTCTTTCCGGAGTGAGGAAACCACGTCCGGGTGGCGGCCGAGGTACGAATACAGAGAGCTCGTTCCGCCCCGTTGGGTTCCAATCACCAGGAGTTGAGGGAGCATCCGCATCGCCGCGCTCGGCCGACGGGCGCTGACACGGCGAAGCTGGATGTTGCCGCGGGTCTTGACCGGGATGCCCGCTTTCACCCGGTCGTATGTGCTGTATCCGATCCGGGCGAGCTTGCCAGGACTCGCGACCGCCGGTGTGTGATCACCCATCGACTGTCAGATCGACGGTCTCGGAAGCCCGGAGGTCGTTGGTTGCGGGCTCGGGAACGATGTCCTCATCGCCTTGGCCCGGATGAGCCACCGGCACCGCCTTGGAGTTCTTTCTGTTCGTCATGGCGTTTCGAAGTCGCGCAAGACCGAGCCTCGCCGGCCACGTGGCCAGAACAACGGCGAGTATCCGAACGCGCTCTCGCTCCATCTGTACGCCCACATCCTCCATCCGAGCGCGCGGCGTCCGACCAAGGGCAGCCACCGCAACTACCGCATCGGACCGTCCGATGAGCGAGTCGGCCACTGGATTGCCGATGTTGTCGGTGAGGATGACGACCATGTCGAAATACTTCCTGAGGAGAGAAATCGCCTCACCGGTGACCGCAGAGGCGAGCATCTCAGGGGCGAGATCACCCGAAATGATGTAAGTCACCTCTTCTTCGAGTCTTGGTGAGTTTGAGATGAGCAATTTCGCCAGGCTCGGCCGGTTGCCGCGGGCGGCAGCTATCAGGTCAGAAAGGCTTCTGACCGACGCCTTTTTGCCTGCCGGGTCGATTGCACTCGAGGATGCGGCATCCAATATCGCCACCCTCCACTCGGCCCGGGCGAGCCCATGTGCCAGGTCCACTGCGAGGTCGGAAACGGCGCGGTTTCTGGAGTCGATCGGCGAAATCGCAACGACGTTGCTGCCGTTCTGGATGGCGGCAGACGTGATTCGGTTGAGCTGGAGGAGACCCATACGACGGCGCTCCTCGGCCCTGCGTCCGTTGAATGGGAGAAGCCGTCTGTGGCCGGCGTGACGGTGGGGGATCATCAGGGCCGTCAACGACTCGATATCGTGCACCGACCACAGCGGCTTACGGGTGACGTCTCGCAGCAAGAGGATTCCGGCCGCGGTCAGAAGCAACGCAATCCCGCCGACCACGGCGCTGATAGACGGCGAAACTTTGGGCGGAGTGATATTGGCTGCTGTCACCGGCGGCAGATCGTTGGGGCCGATTGCGCCCAGCACGCCGGCTGCATACTGTTCCTGGAGAGAGGCGTAACGTGCGATCAGGGCATTCAACAACCAGTCGTCCTCGGTGATCGGCTTGGTCGGGACTGAATCCGTTCCCGACTGCGAGCCGGCGGCATCAGGGGTCTGTGGGGTTTCGAGCACGCCGCCGAGGAACTCAAATGTTTCGATCCGGCTTGCCAGCTCAGCTCTGAGAGCCGCCGCCTGGTTTCGAAGCTGGGTGACCTGGCTCCCGAGGGTGGCGGCCTCTTCTTCGTCATCGGAAAGGAGTTGCTGGACCGAAAGAGTCACGCTCTCCTTCTCCAGGGCGTCGATCTCGGCTTGGATGCTCCCGATCTCGACTTCCAGATTCGTCATGAACTCTTCCGGACCGTTGACCTTGGGCGTCGCTGCGTCTTGGAGACGAAGGATCTGGGCTTGTATCGCCTTGGCTTCTGAGAAATTCGCGGCGAGGCGGGCGTCGGGCGCCTCGCTCTCGTTGAGCGCATCGAGGTATCGCTGGCGCATGTCCGCCGCCCGCACCTTTGCTTCTTCGTTGGAGCGACCCTCGGCCATGAATGACATAGTCCCGTCAGAGGAGTTCACGACAATCGAAGCGTCGCCCCGGCGAAGCTCCTCCTGGTTGGCAACGCCGGCGATCTCTTTCGCGGACAAGACGTTTGCCTCGAGCTCTGCCGCCGTCGGCGGTTCCTTCTCGTCGAAGTCATTTGGAATGACCACTGCCGCCGTTGCCTGCCAGCGCGGTTTGACAGTGCTGTTCCACGCCGTGGCTCCAACATAACCGAGTCCGATACCGACGACTGCGGCCGCCAGAACGGCCAGGCCGTAACGCCGCAGCAGGATCGTTGCCCTGGAAAGTGTCATTGCTCCCCGAACCCCATCGTTGTGTCAGTCTTCTCGTCCATGCGCCCAGATCTCCCGCGTTCTAGCCCGATTCAGCACGATACCGCGGACCTGATCCAGCCCGCGGGTGGCTATGGCGTCTTCCCGAATATCTCCGATTGCGGGTGGTAGGTAGACCACGCGCGCCACTTTTCCAGTCCCGATGCAACGAACGTGAGTCGGGGATCGCTCTCTGATACCGGCCGGCCAAAAAAGTCCCACCGGCGTCCAGTGGTTTGGTCAACCAGGTGCTCATCGCTGATGGCCAAATCGACAACGTCGGTCCCGACTTCGCGCTTGTACGCCACCGTAACCCAGGTCCCCGGTTTGGCGACAACCGCGATTGGGGAGCCTCCTACGGTGGTGTTGATCACGCCACCCTGAGATTGCACCAGGTCCAACGGAAAGGCGACCGACTGGCCGCCGGCCTCGACCCCAAGCACCAGAGCCGCCTGGTCCATCCGCTTGTCTTTGACGTCCTGTGTCGACTGCATGGTGTCGCCAACATCGCCCGATTCCGGATTGGGGTGCATCGAGCCATGTCCGTCCCTGGTCTCACCGGTGCCATCGAGAACAAGCGTCTGTGGATACAAAGACTTCCACTCCGCCCAAGTGAACTGCATGACCGGTTTTCGCTCCAGCCGGGTGCCCCGGGCGGGACCTCGTACCACGTGGCCGGTGAAAGGAGACCAGAGATTGCCCTGCTGGTGGTCGATCAGCAGGATTATTCCGCCGTACAGGCCTTCCACCTGAAACGTGAAGCGGGTGCCTGCCACGACCGGGTCGTAGGCGGCGGCTCCGGCACATGCCTCGCAAAAAGACACGAGGAGGGGTTTGTCGTCGATGATGAGATTGGCGACGTGATGGTTCTTCATGATCCACCATGGGAAGGCGTAGGCGCCGCTGTCGGCCAGGTACCCGACCAACGCGTCATCGTCCCGCATCTCTGAAGCGGCGTCGGCGGTGAGCCAGAGGGGGTCGGCGATTGGGGTGCACCAGTCGGGCTTCCGATCGCCCTCGATCACCGATAGGTACGAGAATTTACCATCTTCGCTGCGTTTCACCGTTCCCGGTCTCGACCGCTGCCCGCGCAACACCCTCCGCCCTCGTTTGGCCAACTGACGAATATTCATGCCCAACTTCCTCCCGTTTCAGATCATCCTATCTGGCCATTGTGGATAGCCAAGAGGTCGGATTTCCGCTCTCTTCCAGAAGAGGACTGCCTTTTCTTGGAAATTGTGAGAACCCGACGATCGGTTCGGCCAATGCACATCCATGAAATCACCTGTAAGTCTCATGCGAATCATCAGGCGGAAAGTCAAACAAGGAAACCGACCACCTCGTTATTCCCGCCCCGACATCACCGGTTGGAAGGTGGCGCCCGGAGTAGATCCGCGGCTCTTGGTGGAAAAGGCGGTGACCCGGCGTCGTAGCGGCCCGCTCACCATCGTGCCGGCGTCGATCAGTGCGCTCGACCCCCGGGAGATGGTCATTGGCTTGACCGTCGGAGGATCGAGCCGGGCCTACCCGGTTGTAGATCTGGCTACCAGTCATGTCGTCAATGATGTGCTTGAGGGGACCCCGGTCGTGGTCACCTTCTGTGCTCGCTGCCACAGCGGCGGGGCGTTCGGGGCTGTCGTCGATGGACGTCCATCCACATTCGAGATGTACGGCGTCTACCAAGGGACGTTCGTCATGCGCGATCTGGAGTCGCTGACGTTGTGGTCCCACCTGACCGGAGAGGCGCTGTTCGGCGAGAATGTGGGTAGGAGGCTCGAATGGTTGCCGACGACGATCGACGTGCTGGCGGATTGGGGCGCCGAGCACCCCGCGGGAACGATCGCCGAGCTGGGGTCACTATTACGGACGCCGGTCGTTCCTGGCATTGCAGAGCTAGACCCGATCTGGAGACGAACCGTTTCCAGCTGGGACTCGAGGCTGCCAGAGAGAGCTCTGGTGCTCGGACTCATCGGAAGCTCATCGGCCAGCGCCTACTCGGTTGACGGACTCAGGGCCGGGCCGCGGGTCAGAGAGGTCGAACTCGACGAAACCCCGATGGTGATTTATACGCCCCTCGAGGGCTATCCGCGAGCGTACAAATCCGGGGTCGACGGCGACCTCTTGCAGTTCGGCGGAGACCACGAACACCTCACTTCAACGGATGGCACGACTTGGACGGGCGGAGGACGGGGGATCGCCGGCCCGCGGGCGGGACAGCAGCTGTCGTTGGCCGACGGTCGGGTGTCGGAGTGGTATGCATGGTCTGCGAGTTTCCCCGACAGCAAGCTCGACCGGGGCGCCTAGCGCGGGACCGTGCCTTGCTCCGGAGTGCCGTTCCCGACGCCATATAGCTCGAGCATCGCTCTGGCCACGGTGGCCGGCTCGAATGGCGCAGACCTCTTTTTGCCTTCCTCGCCCAAACGGGTGCGGAGTGAAGCGTCTCCGGCCAGGCTGGAGATGGCTTCCACCGCCGCTCTCGAGTCGCCCGCCGGGAAAAGGAGCCCGGCCTCGTCGTTCCCGAGCAGATCTCTGATGGGCTCGAGATCGGAGGCGGCTACAGGAATGCCATTTGCCATCGACTCGGCAACCACCCGGCAGAAGGACTCGTGCCGCGACGGTGCGAACACCAGGTGACAGACGCCGTAGACCTTCCTGACGTCGGGTTGACGCGGGAGGATTTCTACGCGATCTCCGCCGAGCCCACGCAATCGATCCACAACCTCTGACTCGGCCGTCGGGAGTCGTCGATCGGTGTCGATGAAGAGTTTCCAGCGCAGTGGCAGGTGTGATGTGGCTTCTATCACTTCTGGCATCATGTCAAAGCCCTTTCGTTCGCTGGTCCCACCGAGAAAACCGACGCACAGTGTGTCGGCGGCAGGCGGCGGGGGGGCGAGGACCCTGCGTCGGTCGATCGGGTTGGGAACGATCTTCACGGCGTCGGGGTCGACCAGGGCATATTCGCCGGCGACTCGAGCCGCTACCAGCGAGACGGCCGCCCAGCGGGTACGTGGGTGCAGCCGCCTCGTGATGGGGACGAGCTTCCGTCGGATCGGGCTGGTGGTCGGGTCGTGAATCCAGGCGACCACGGGGACCCGGCCGGCCACTCCTGCCAGCATGGCCAATCCAACCCCCGTGGTCGCATTTGCGTGAATCGCAGAAAGCCTCTTGCGGTTCCGGACGGCCCAAATGGCAATACGAAACATCGAGTAGATGTATCCAACCTTGTAGAGACGGTTCGTGAGAGGGAGCGGCACGTGCTCTTCGATCAGACCGTGGGTCTTCACATGTTCGAGGAATTGTCCGTCGGAGGGCGAGGCAAGGACACGGTGGATCTGGTTGCCGAGTGCGTCAAGCAGTTCGGCCAGGCTTCGATTGGATCCACCCATGCCACGAGGCCCTGCCACGAAGAGGACGGTTGGACGGTTGGCGGCTCCGGATCGATGCATCGGGTCACGGTACCGTGAGCCAGGTTCTTCCAACATCCCCATTGAGTAGCCATGATCGAGGTCTAGAGTCTCCGCTCGTGAGCGAAAGCGGTGCGAACCTGATTCGGCGGCTGGCTGCCGCCGGGCGTCGGGTCAGCCGGCAGGCGTCGGGCCGCATATCGGCAGGAGGACGCGCCCTGCCCGGCTTTCTGGTGTTGGGAACGCAGAGGGGCGGCACATCCACTTTTTACGACTACCTGGCCCGCCATCCCTCTGTTGCACCTGCCTCACGCAAGGAGGTTCATTTCTTCGACAGGAATCACCACCGTGGCGACGCCTGGTATCGAGCTCATTTTCCTAAACAAGATCAACTGGACGCCGATGACGCCATCACCGGCGAAGCCACGCCGAACTACCTTTTCTTCGAGCCCGCTCCCGCACGTGTGGCCCGCCTCCTGCCGGAAGCAAGGTTCATCGTCTTGCTGCGGGATCCGGTAGAACGCGCACATTCGGCCTGGCGACTCATGGTCGAGAGCGGGTATGAGCCCCTTTCGTTCAGAGACGCGGTCGCCGCCGAACCCGAACGAATCGGAGGGTTGATCGATGCTGCTCCGAGCGACAATCCTCCGCCCATTGACCTCTTTCGGTATTCCTACATCGCGCGAGGTCGATATGCCGCCCAACTGGAGCGGTGGTTCTCCTTCTTCGACAAAGATCGGTTTCTCATTCTCGAGAGTCGTGACCTCTTCGATGCTCCGCAGGAGACCATCCAGGCCACCACCGATTTTCTCGGCTTGCCACGACATTCGATGGTGACGGTCCAAAAGCGCAACCACATCCCGGGCGAACCCCTCGGCCTTGAGGAACGGGAGCGGGTTGGAGCGCTATTTGTCGAGGACGACCGGCGTCTCACCGAGCTGCTGGGGCGCCCGCTTTCGTGGTCATTCAGCCGGGGCTCCCAATGATCGCGGTCTTGTCGCGCAATGCGGTTCATCGGTGGGTGTCGGGCATCGTTGTCCTCACCGTGCTCTTGTGGGGGAGTCTCCCTGCCGTCGCACAGGCAAGCGATTGTTCCAGGGTCGAAGTCCCAGGCCTTGTCCCACTGAACGACTTGGGCGACGGCACGTATGAAGGGCTCGAGGGCGGCCTCTACCCCGGAGGTGTCAACGAAGTGCCTCCCGCCCACCTCGAGCTCGGCCTGCGACTGGCCGATGAGATTCAACCACTGGCCCCGGATGGATCTCCCAGCGGACCGGGAAAGATCGGGTTACTTTCCATCGGCGTTTCCAACACGATGATCGAATTTGCGCCATTCATGCGACTCGTTGAGGGATCGGATGAAGTCAATCCGGCAGTTGTCACCGTGAACGCCGCGGTCAGCGGCCAGCCAATCGACACTTGGCTCGATCCGGACGGACTGCCATGGGCGACCCACGTTCCCCAGATGTTGGCGGACGCCGGTGTCACTCCCGAGCAGGTTCAGGTGGTGTGGGTGATGACACCTGATCGCCAGAACGACCCTGCACCATTTCCGGATTTCGCCGAAACCTCGTCCGAGAAAACGGCTCAGTTGTTGGTCGATCTCGTCGAGCGTTTCCCGAATCTGCGATTGGCGTACCTCTCCAGCTCGGAATATCGGGGTTATGCGACCGACTATTGGGGCGAGGAGCCGGTGGCTTATGAACACGGATTTGCCGTCAAATGGGTCATCGAACGCCAGATCGAAGGAGACGTCGACCTCAATGCCGACCCCGCCGTCGGACCTCGGATGGCACCGTGGCTGTCGTGGGGACCGTACACCTGGGCCAACGGCGAGACCCCACGCAGCGACGGCTTGACGTGGGAATGTGGCGAATATCGAAATGACGGTGTCCATCCCGTTGGTCGGGGCGCCCAGAAGGTCGGGGCCATGCTGTTCGACCATTTGTCCACCGATCCCACTTCGGTCGGTTGGTTCCTTGCCCAAGATGGGGCGCAGCCCATTCCTACGAGCCAGGTCACGATCCCACAAGACAGATCGCCGCAGGCAAGGCCAATGAGCACCCGCGAGCGAATGGTTTGGGGGATCGTTTTTGGGACCGTAGCCGGATCGATCGCCGGGATTGCCACGCTCATGTTTCTCTCCTTCCGCGACGAGAAACCGCAGAAAGGAGATGAGCCCGGTGCCTGATCGGCGGCCGGCGGGTTCCCAGGGTTCGGTGCTTTTTGTGGGTGCGGCCAACCGGAGCGGAAGCACTCTCCTAGACCGGGTCCTTGGCCAGATCGATGGTCATGTCTCCGTCGGAGAACTCATGAATTTGTGGGCTCGTGGGCTCTCGGGAGAGCGGTTGTGCGGATGTGGGAATCCCATACCTGATTGCCCATTCTGGTCGGAGGTGGGGAAGAGGGCATTTGGCGGGTTCGGCCAGTTCGACCACGTCGGCGTTCAGCGGCTGGCGTCCAAAGTGACCCGAATGCGTTATCTGCCGATGCTGCTGGCGCCATCATTGTTTCCTGGTTATCGCCGCCGCCTCGAAGAGCTCTCTCCTGTCCTGGAAGATCTCTACTCGGCGGTCGTCGCCGTGTCTGGTTCACGTGTGATCGTCGATTCATCCAAGAACCCGGCTTATGCCATGGTGCTGCGGCGTGCGACCAGTTTCGACGTGAGGATTGCCCATCTGGTCCGGGATCCCAGAGGTGTGGCCTATTCGCTGGTCAAGAAGAGGATGCGACAGGACGTACCGATGGATGGTACGGAGATGCCCAGGGTGAGCCCGATGCGGGCGGCGCTTGCCTGGGACGTGTCGAATCTGGCCTATGAGCTCATTCGCTGGCTGGGCGTTCCGACGCAGCGTCTCCGCTACGAACGCTTCGCAAACACGCCGGCGTCGGAGGTGGACTCCCTGTTGCACACGCTCTCCGGGGGCACTTCTCCCGAGCTTGATTTTCTCGAACCGGGTGGTATTCGATTCTCGGTTGCGCACACCGTTGACGGAAATCCGATGCGGAGCCAAACAGGGCTCGTGCCGCTGGCAGTCGACGAGGGGTGGCGGTCGGGTTTGCCGCGCCGGGCGCGGATCGGAGTGGTTGCACTGACCTGGCCGTTGTTTCTGGCCTACGGATATCACCACCGTTATCCCATTCCGCCGTCGTAGGCGATGCACGGGACTGGATGATGGCTCTCGGCCGCAATGCCACCGACACCATCCTGTCGATGGCGACCAGCATCGAATTCATCGCCGGTCTGTCATTAGGGCTGGTGGGGGCGGCTGCGGCCCGGCCGTGGCTGCGAAGGGGTGAAAGCCGGAGGGTCGAGTCTGTCGGCGTCGGCTGGGTGGCGAGTCTTGCGACATTGCTCGGCCTCGGATTGGTGCGATGGCTGCCGGCACTGCTGGTCTTTGGGCTGGGTGCCCTCGCCTGGCACGGTTGGGCGGTAGCCGGGAAGAGGAAGCTCTGGGTACGTTTGGTCTCCTTGGGCGCCGGCTCGTTCCTGGTCGGCCTTGCAATCGATGTCGACGCCGGGTTGGTTCGCTGGGCGGCGGTGCCTGTGGTTGCGTTGAGCGTTTCCGCCCTGATGGATGCGGATCGTCGAGTGGGCGGTCTCGGGGCGGTCCTTCTGGTCTTGACCGTCGCCGGCGTACTGGCCACAGTCCCAGGAACCGAACAAGCGTTGGTGTTGAGCGGTGCGACGCTGCCCTTGTTGTTGTTGCCGGGGGCCGGCGATGGGAGACACCCCTTGGGAACGGTGGGTGTGGCAACGATCGGCGGCTTGTTGATCTGGGCGATCGCCATGGGGGGTTACCCACGCCCGACGGCCATAGTTGGCGGCCTCGGGTCACTCGGTCTGTTCATCTTGATCCCGGTTTCGGGGACGCGTCCCGGTCGGCGGTGGGGCCTTGCCGAGGCGGTTCTGCACGCCGGCCTCGTGGTGGTCTCGGCGAGGGTCGCGGGACTACGGGAGTCGATGCTGCCTGCGATTCTGATATCGGTGGCTGCCTACGTGGTTGCTTTCGCAGCGCTGCGGCTGGGAGACCCGCTGGCTCGGTCAGTGCCGGCCGGCGAGCCCTAGGACGACAGATATGACACGTTCGCGGTCATCCTCTGAGAGGTTCGACCCACTTGGTAGACAGATCCCATCGTCGAACAGTTTGTCGGAGGTGCCGGTTCCGTAAAAGGGGGAGTCTCGGAATACCGGCTGCAGATGCATCGGCTTCCACAACGGGCGGGCCTCGATATCCTGCTCTTCCAACGCCAGGCGGAGCTGTTCCCGGTTGAAACCTGCCAAATCCGGGTCGATGGTCATCGCCGTCAACCAGAAGGTGCACTCGCCCCTGGCATCTTCCGGCATGAATGTGATTCCCGGAATCGCCGATAAAGCGGTGCGATAGTGGAGGTTGTTGTTACGTCTGGATCTGACCCTTCGATCCAGGTCTGCTACCTGGGAAACGCCGAGCGCCGCCAGGAGATTGGACAGCCGATAGTTGTAGCCGATCTCTGTGTGCTCGTAGTGGGGGAACGGTTCACGGGCCTGTGTCGCGAGTTTGCGCACGTGGTCAGCGGCCTTTGGATCGTCGGTGAGGAACGCCCCACCTCCGCTGGTTGTGATGATCTTGTTGCCGTTGAAGGACAAGACCGACGAGTCTCCAAACGAGCCGGCCGGGGCGCCGCCGCGAGTGGCGCCGAGCGCTTCGGCAGCGTCCTCGATGAGCGCAACGCCGAACTCGTCACAGATGGGGCCAAGCCGCTCGTAGTCGGCACATTGCCCATACAGGTCGACGGCGATGACGGCCTTGAAGGGTGACCCCTCCTGGCGACCTGTGTCCAGGGCGCGATGAAGCATGTTCGGGTCCATGTTCCACGTGGCGGCCTCTGAGTCGACGAATTCGGGGACCCCGCCCGCGTAGGTGACGGCGTTGGCGGTCGCGACGAAAGTGAGGCTTTGCACTGCCACCCGGTCGCCGGCGCGTACACCTGCCTCCTGGAGTGCCAGATGGAGAGCGGCCGTTCCACTAGCGAGCGCCACCGCATGGGCGCGTCCGGTTTGATCTGCCAAGGCGTTTTCGAAGACGGTGAGGTCGGGACCCACTGGGGCAATCCAGCCGCCGTCGAAGGCGTCGATGAGTGCCTGGCGGTCTGCAGCGGTTACGTCCGGTGGTGATAGATAGACACGGCTCACGGCGCCAATCTACTCACGGCTTCCGCGACGTTGCCTTTGGATCTGCTCAAGGTACTGTGACGCCGATGGTGCAGTGGGTTGGACGGAGTTTGGACGCGGTCGAACGCGGTCTGGCGGGCGTGGGGCTAGTGGATGTGGGGATTTTCGAATGAAGCCGAGAAGAGAGCTCTCAGAAAAAGATGCTCCTTTGATCGAAGTGATCAACGTCGGCAAGATCTATGAGCCGTCCCCACCGGCCATGAAAATCCTGCTTCGGTCCTCGATCACAGAGCCCGTGGTGGCGCTCGAAGACGTCTCGCTCTCGGTGCCCGCCGGTGGCATATGTGCCGTGGTTGGACCAAACGGGGCAGGCAAATCGACGTTGTTCCGTATTCTCACCGGGCTCACCATCCCCAGCAGCGGACAGGCGTTCGTCGGTGGCTACGACGTTACCCGCCAGTCCTATGAGGTGCGGAAACTGATCGGGTTCGCTCCGCCCGGCGATCAGAGCCTTCTCCTCCGGAACACCTGCAAGGAGAACCTCGAGTTTCATGGAAGGCTCCAGGGCATACCGGGCAAGGCTTTGACCCGGCGAGTGAGGGAAGTTCTCGAGTTTGTGGGCATTGGCCATGCGGCCAATCGGGTCACCGTTGCTTTGTCTTCTGGAATGAAGGCGCGACTGCAACTGGCTCGGGCATTGCTCCACCGGCCGAGCGTCCTCATCCTGGATGAGCCCACCGCCGCGGTCGACCCGATCGCGGCAGTTGAGATTCTGGACATGATTCAGGCAGTGGTCGCCCACGAACAATCGGCCCTACTGATCAGCTCCCATCGGGTCGAGGAGATCGAGGCCCTGCGTGACAAGGTGGTGCTCCTCGACCAAGGTCGAATGCTGTATCAGGGCCCGCTCGACGCCCTCCGGAGCATCTGGGAAGAGCCGAGAGTCGAGATGGTGTTCTCAGATGTCGATGAGGCAATGAAGGCGGCAGCGCTGATCGAGCAGTCGGAGGTCGCCAAGGTCGTCGACCAAGAAGGAGCCGTACTCTTGCTGGCGACCCGATCGGAAATCGGAGCCCTGCTCGGAACACTCCAGGGGATGGTGCACGGGATCAAGTCTGTGCGCGAGGTGGTCATGCCTTTGCGCGAACTCCTGGCAGAGGTGATCGGGCAGAAGCGGCCGATCGAGAGATCCCAATGACGGTGAGAAAGACGGTCAGGAACCTGTGGCAGGTGGTGATGGCCTTCGTTCGGCTCAGCTTCCGCCAGGCCCTTTCCTACCCTCTCCGATTCGGGCTTGGACAAGCGTCTCAATTCATTCCGATTGTCATCTTCTATTTCGTAGCGCGTGTGTTCGATCGACCCGACTCTGCCCACGGCGGCGACTATTTCACCTTCGTGGTGATCGGGCTCATCGGGACGAGGCTTCTCGACGCCGGGTTGCGTGGCTTGTCTCAGGAATTCGATCAGGCGATCAATCGCGGCTGGCTGGAAATGTTCCTCGTCGAACCGGTTCGGTGGCGGTTCATGCCGTTTGCGATGTCGATGTGGCCCATCAGCAGCGCCAGCATCGGGGCGATGGCCATGTTCGGGATCTCGGTGGCCCTGGGAGCGCAGTACGCGGCCTCCGGGCTGGGAGCGGCGTTGCTGGTTGGGGTGCTGGGCTTGCTCGCCGGCCTGTCGATCGCGACGCTCGCCGCGTCGGTTGCCGTTCTGTCAAAGAGCGGTGACCCGGTTTTGTATCTGTACACGCTCGCCGCTCAAATCTTCTCCGGGGTCTATTTCAACGTCGAACTCCTGCCCGGCCCGTTGAAAGCCTTGTCTTATGTGATCCCGCATACATACGTCATCCAGGGCTTGCGGGTGGCGGTCATGCCGGGCGGGGCAGAGCTTCCGGGGTTCTCGGTTCCGGAGGTTGTAGTGGCCCTGGTGATATTTTGCGCTGTGATGTATCCCACGTCGTTGTGGATATATGGACGTGCTCTCGAGTTCGGCCGCAAGCTGGGTGTATTGAGTGGGTATTGATCCCGGCGATCATGCCAGCGGACGGTCCGCCGCTTCTCCCCGGCCTTGGTTTCTCTTCGTCGTCGGGGCCGGTCGTTCAGGGACCACTTTGCTCCAGATGATGCTCGATATGCATCCCGAGATGGCGATTGCCCACGAGGCTCATTTTGTGGCAGTCATGGCGAGACGCCGGCGAAGATATGGTTCGGGGGCAGCTTTCGATATCAGGCGTTTTGTCGAGGATCTGTATGCGAACCCGAATTTTTCGCGGCTGGCGCTGCCCCAGAGCGACGTATTGACCGCCTTGACCTCTGCTCGTCCTGTGGATCTTGCCGAGGCCGTTCGGATCGTGTTCTCGGTTTTTGCCGACTCTCGAGAAAAGCCGCGTTACGGCGACAAGACGCCTGGTTATGTGAATCGGATAAAACTGCTGGCTCGTCTCTTCCCAGAGGCGCGTTTTGTTCACCTGATCCGAGACGGTCGCGATGTCGCCTCGGGATATCTCGACCAGGAATGGGGGCCGGGGTCGATCAGGGAGGCCGGTCATTACTGGCGCACCAGGGTCGGTCGTGGGCGTAGGGCGGGCCTGAGCTTGGGACCGACCCGGTATCTCGAAATGCGCTACGAGGATCTGGTGTCGGCTCCCGAAGCCGAGCTGTTGCGTCTGTGCGCTTTTTTGGAGGTCGAGTTCGTGCCGGCAATGCTCGAATATCATCGCGACGCCGATCGGTTGCGCGCCACCACCGCCCACCCGGACGCCCATGCCAGACTCGCCCAACCTCCGACTCCCGGCGTCCGGGATTGGCGCAAGGATCTCAGTCCCGAGGCAGTTGCAGAGTTCGAGGCCGTGGCCGGCGGGCTGCTCGGCGCGCTCGGCTACGACCTTGCCACGGCGACTCCTTCGCCGCTGTCGTTGACCCGCGGCTGGAGCTGGATCAAGTGGCAGGCGCGGCGGGCGGCCTCCCGGCTGCCGACTGGCTGAGTCAGCCGTCTTCGCCGAAGAACTCCTCGAGCTGGGTTCCCAGAAGCGTGATCCCTGAGCGGTTCGGATGACAGCCGTCGCCCCTTGTGGTTGGTTCGCTCAGCGGGCCGAGTTCTGGCCCGGCGGTGGCTAGACCTTCGGCGACCGCGCGCTCGACCATCTCGTCGATGTCGGAGGTGCCATCAACGCCAAGCCGCTCGCACTGGTCGGCCGGGTCGTAGGAGTTGAGCGAGCTCAACCACACCGGTGTCCCTTCGTCGAGTCTGGTTCGCAGGTTCGCCAGCGCCGTTACCAGTTGTTCGTAGGTGACAGGGCGGTCTTCTGTCTCGCACGCCTGGAACCAGATGCCGGTCGGCGGATCATTGGCGGCGAGTTGTGCATCAAAGCCACGCCACATCTGGTCTTCGACCCCCGCCCACCGGAGAACGTCGCCTCCTTCTCCAGGATACGGCGCCCAAAACAGCGGGTCGCGCACGACCTGCCGGTAGCCCTCGACCGACTGTTCTGTATTCGAGCACCCGAGATATCCGATCGTTCCCCCAGGCACCACGGATGCCAATGTCCGCTCCGGTGCGCTCGACTCCGTGCGCTGACGGGTGTCACGCGACCTGGATTCGGTGGTAGAAGCTCGGGAACTTGGCGCTTGACTGTTGTCCGAGAGAGTGATCGCGACGATTCCGATGCCCATGAGAGAGCCCACCAATGCGACCAGGACAATTACTCCGACCCAGCGCAAATCATTCACCTGTGCGTATCCTCCGGTTCTGGCAGGGGCGGATCATATTGACCTCGGGGAATTGAGCGAGATGAGCGGCGGCATGGGACGGGCAAACAGATGAAACCGTGGCGATGGGCACCGTTGGCGTTGTTGCCGCTCGGGTTGGTTGCAGGGACCCCGGAACGCGGGTCGGTTCTCATCGCGACCACATTTTTTGTCCTGGTGCTTTCGATCGCTCTGCGGATGCGGTCGGAGGGAGATAGATCGTGGCTGGTGCCGGTGATCATGGCCGGCTTCATCGCCAAGGTGGCGGCGTCAGTTGCCTCCTATCTGGCGATCAAACTCTTGTTCAACGGCAAAGGCGACGCCGTCGGCTATCACACCAGGGCGATCGAAGCGGCTGACATCTGGCGAAGATTCGACCTGCCTGCGACCAAGTCGTTCACGGGTACGTCCTTCATGGACCTTGCCACGAGTTTCCTTTTTGTACCCTACGAGCCAACCCTGCTCGGTGGGTTCATCCTTTTTGGGATGATTGGCTTCTTGGGCCAACTCCTGATGTATGCGGCGTTCAGGCGGGGTGTGCCGTCGGGCAGGCTCGGCGTCTACGCCGGTCTGATTCTGTTCTACCCCAGCATCGTCTACTGGACGTCGCCGATCAGCAAGGAAGCGCTGATGTTCCTTTTCATCGGACTCATCGTCTACGGGGCGGCGCGTATGCTCGAGGACCTGAGAATCCGTTGGGTTCTGTTGATGGCGATTGGGCTCGCCCCGGCCGTGATGTTGAGGGTTCATGTGGCGGCGCTTCTCGGCGCCTCGCTGTTCGGCGCTGTTTTGTTCATGACGAACCCGCCTGGGCGTGGCGTGACGGCACGACGTCTGCTGTCGCTGGTTTTGGCAACCGTCGCCCTGAGCGGTCTGGTGGTGGCGGCTGCGGCAGACTTCAACATCGATCTGAGTGCCGCTGCGAGCGGCGAGGATATCGGAGCGGAGCTGACCGAGTTCACTTCGACGGTAGAGTCGAACACTTCCAAGGGGGATTCGGCCGTCGAAGGCGGGTTCGTGACGAACCCTGCCCAGCTGCCGGGCGCGGTGGTGCGTGTTCTCTACCGCCCGTTTCCCTGGGAAGCCGACAATGCCCCCGAATTCGTCACAGCACTCGAAGGGTTCGTTCTCATGGTGTTGACGGTGATTCGATTCCCGCTCCTGTGGCGGGGTAGCAGGGAGCTCCGTCGGCACCCGTTCCTACTCATGTCCCTTTTCTACTCCCTCGGTTTTACTCTCGCGTTCAGTGGGATTCTCAACCTCGGTTTGATGGCGAGGCAGCGTGCGCAGTTGCTTCCCTTCTTTCTCGCGTTGCTTATCCAGCTGCCGGCGATTGCCCGGCAGCGGACCGACGAGCAAAAGGAAGCCGAACGTCGGAAGTGGGTCGAGAGGGTGGCCGCGGTCCGCTGAGATTGCCTCAATCGACCCATTCAGATCGTTACAGAGGCGCGCTACATTGCTGGCCCAAGATCGTCGGGCAAGGGAGTGGGTTGGATGAAGGTTCTCATTACTGGTGTCAGCGGGTTTCTCGGTCGTCATGTTGCGCGACGCTTTCTCGCGGACGGTGCCGAGGTCACAGGGTTCGACCTGAGCACTTCAACCGGGCTCGAAATCCACACCATCACGGGCGACCTGACCGACCTCGAAGCCGTGGCCGGCGCCGCCGCCGGTCAGGATGTCATATGCCACATCGGTGCCATCGGTGACGTCTATCTGGCTGCGGAGAAACCGGAGTTGGCGGCGTCGGTGAACGTTACCGGTTGTGCCTCGGTGTCATCGGCGGCGAAGCGGCACGGATGTCGTGTGGTTTACGCATCGACGTGGGAGGTGTATGGAACCCCCCGGTACCAGCCAATCGACGAAGACCACCCCTGTGACCCCGATCATCCGTACAACATCACCAAGCTTGCAGGGGAGCGGATGCTCATGGCGTCTCATCATCTCCACGGAGTCCCAGTGGTTGCGTTGAGGCTGGGGACGGCATACGGGACCGGTCTTCGCCCGAACTCGGTTTTCCGGCTGTTCATCGACCGTGCCCGCCGTGGGGAACCGATCACCATCCAAGGAACCGGTGAGCAGAGTCGCCAGTTCACCCACGCCAGCGATATTGCCAACGCCTTCTCCATGGCCGCTGCCAGTGACATCGCAGGGGTCGCGCTGAATACGGTGGCCAGGGAGTCGGTCAGCATCAAGCAGTTGGCCGAGTCTGTTGCGGCCAGGATTCCCACCGAGGTCGTACACGTCGAGGCCAGGGCCGGCGACGTGCCGCCGGCGATGGTGTCTTCGCAACGGATTCTGGACACCCTCGGTTGGGAGCAGTCTGTGGCTTTTGGCGACGGATTGGACGAACTGATCGAAACGGACGGAGCAACGTCCTGAGCACAGTCGAACGTTCCAAGATCTTGATTGTCATCAAGGGACTGGGCCTCGGCGGTGCCGAGAAGCTGATCGTCGAGAGTGCCCGTCACTGGGACCGGGCCGCTTTCGAGTACGAGGTAGCGGTTCTGTCGCCTCTTCACAACGAACTGGCTGACCAGTTACAGGCTCTGGGGGTCGAGGTATTGATGCCTAGAGAAAGCATGCGGTTTGGTCCGGCCACTCTGCTCTGGTTGAGAGGCTTGATTCGCTCTCGACGTCCCGATCTCATCCACGCTCATCTGCCATTGGCGGGAGTGATGGCGAGACTGGTGCGGACTTGCCCTGTGGTTTATACCGAGCACAACGTCACTGGCTCCTACCACCCGCTGACACGCCTGGTCAATCGACTGACCTATCGGCGCAACGACTACGCAATCGCCGTTTCCGATGCGGTCGCGGGCTCGATTGCGGGGTATCCGGCAAGAAGAATTGGTGTGGTCTCCAACGGTGTCTGGTGCGCCGAACAGCCGGAGGCGGCGCGTGAAGTCCGTGTCGAGTTGGGTTTGGACCCCCAGGACCCTCTCGTGGTCCACGTCGGCAACATCCGCTCCGGCAAAGGCCATTGGGATCTCATCGAGGCCGCAAAAGTTGTCCTGGCGGCGCTCCCGAACGCCATGGTTGTCTCGATCGGAGCAGAGCAGGTCCCCGGAGAGCTGACCCGGTTGCGCCAGGCGGCGACAGATGGCGGTATCGGCGCGAGACTGCTCTTCCTCGGCATGCGAAAGGATGCACTCTCGTTCACGGGCGCTGCCGATGTTTTTGTCAATCCTTCCCACGTCGAGGGTCTCCCCCTCGCGGTTTTGGAGGCCATGGCCTTGCGTCGCCCGGTGGTTGCCACCAGAGCCGGGGGCGTGCCGGAGGTGATACGCGACATGGAGACCGGACTCCTGGTGGATGCCGGACGGCCCCGAACTCTGGCCGAGGCGGTGCTCCGGTTGTTGGGCGACCCGGAGCTTGCCCTGACGCTGTCCGCTGCGGCAGGGGCTCTCGTCGATGAAGAGTATGGGTTATCCAAGAATGTCACCGCAGTCGAGAACATATACCGGTCGGTTTTCCTCAATGTGGCGCATTAGCCCTATAGACACTCCCGACCTCCGGAGCTAACGTTTTTTGGGTCTCGGGGTTGGGCTCGCACTAAGTCGTATCGATGACCGTATCAATGATGTTGTTCGTGAATCGGCATGTGGAAGGGCGAGAGCGGTCCGCCGGGTTGGAGTAGGGGATGAGAGAGTGAGGGAGTGATGTCGTCAAAAATTGACGTGATCAAGGCATTCATCATGGAGGAGTTTCCTCAAGCCGACGGTGTCCAATTGACGGGCGAAACCAGGCTCGTCGACGAGGAAGTCATCGATTCGTTGGGGATCTTCCTGATCGTTGGATACCTCCAGGATCAGTTCAACGTGCAGATCGGGCCCGAGGACGTGACCCTGGAGAACTTTGCCACGATGGATTCGATGGTGAAGTTGGTCGATTCCAAAACCAGTCAGTCCTGAGTCATGCCAGAACAACGAATGGGGGGCCGTGATCGGCTCTTGATCAGAGTGTTCGGCGACCAGGACGTCGCGGACACCATTCTCCCGGCATCGGCCGGAGGGAAGGCCAAAGTTGGGCTGGTCGAACGAATTTCAGCCGACAAGCCGAACGCTCCGGAGACGAATATCGAGTTCACCGGCGGTCTCGATCTGCATTTGATCGCTTCTGCCTGGGACGCCGCCGATGACCCGAAGCCCGACCTCGTGGTGTTGTCTCTGCGGGCCGAGCTGAACGCGAGGGTCGCCAAGGGTGATGCGATTGACGACGTCGCGGCCGCAGCGCTCGTCAAGAGGATCAAAGACGCAGGCTGCCACGTCATCGCCTACGGCATTCCGACCGTGATCGGCTCTGTGGGAACGGCCAATTACCGAAAGGTCTCGTCGGATCCGGCCGAACTGCTGGCCCACCGAATCAACCTCGTGCTCATCGAACTCTCTTATCTCGAAGGGATCTCGCTCGTCGACACGGATCGCCTCATTGCCGAGATGGGGGCACTCGAACACATGGTCGGTGACGCCGAATATTCGCCAGAGGCGTGTGACGCCATTGGCGCCGAGTTGTACCGAATCATCGACGAATACGGGTTCTTCGAACCCAAACCGTTGATGATGCAGGTGGGGCACCAGGGTGGTGCCAAGTGATCCTCCGGCTCGAGGTTCCCTATCTGGAGACGGCAGTCCGCGGGGGCACCATCGTTCAGTGGGACAAAGAAGTCGGCGAAGCCGTTGGGTTTGGCGAGCGGGTGTGCTCGATAGTTGTCGAGGAGTGGCTCGCCTTGCGGCGAGACAAGCGCGCAAGCAAATTGTCGAGCCTCATGTCCGCTGCCAGGTCTGCCAAGGAGAACCGCTATGAGTGGCGCCAGAATCGCGGGTCTTTGACACTTGACATCATTTCGTCTGAGCAGTGCATACTGCGAGAGATCCGTGCCGAGGCAGGATCACGGGTTGAGTTGGCGCAGACCATCGCATTGGTGAGCACGGGTGGAGACGACGAACTCGACGTATCCGGCGTCTCTTATGAAAGCCAGCCGACGGTCCGGGTAGTGGCCAGGCCGATGCAGGAGGAGGAAGAGGTATGACCACCGCGGTGAAATTGCTCACGATGGGCGCCAAGGCGTGGCGAAGCGTCGCTGGAGAAAACTCGGCCTTGGAGAAGGCGGCCAAGCGCCGCTATCTGAAGAACGCCGAAACCCAGGTGCGCCGCGAGAGCGGGGATACGTGGGAACAGGTGAGTGGCAACAACTTCGTTCTTGTCCGCAACAAGGCTGAGCACGACCCGCCGACCGGGATCTTCGTTCGTGGAGGCTGCGACCTGCCTTCCATGTTCACCACCGCTCCGTTTATTCGTGAAGACGTGAAGGGCACAGTGGCGATTTACAAGGACGAGGGGAAAGCCGGAGCGAGCCGCTCTGATCAACTGATCCAACTGCTCGACCACATCGATTCGCCTGGAATCGATCAGGAGCTGGCGCGCCTCGACCTCGATCGACGGATCTTCGAAGCTGACTTCTTCGAATCCAGCAGTTTCCAGATACCGGGCTTTCCTCAATTCGGGGACTTTCCGAAGAAGGCAGTGGTGATCTCCATCGGCTCGGATCTGGCGCGCTCGATCTACCGGCACAAGGAGCAGGGTTTCGTCATCGACATCGGCCGCTGGTGGCTCAACCAGTCACTCGAAAAAGCCATCGGAGATACCGAAACGCTCCGCTGGTTCAAATCCAATTTCGAGAGCATCGGGCGGTTGGAGGTCGACGAGTTCTCCGCGAACCTGGAGAAGGTGATCCAGCTGATCAGGGAAAAGATTGGCGCTGAGGTGATCATCTACAACTCTCTGGTGGTTGACCCGTTGAATCCGACCCACAACTATCAGCTCTTGAATCGGGCCCATAGTGTCCGCCGGCGGGAGTTCCACATCGCATTGGCCGAGCTTTCGCGTAAGCTCGACTTCTACGTCGTCGACGTAGATCGAATACTCAAAGAGCACGGAATCCGAGAGCAGGTGGATTTCGCACACTTCCCTGTTGAACGCATGGAAGCGATCGCGCGGGAGGCGCATCGAGTGTTGAAGGAACTCGAAGTCGTCTGACTCGGCCCAATTTGGAGGCCCGATGAAATCTCGCGTCGTGGCTGCAACTGTCGCCCTGGTTGTAGCCGGTGTGACCGCTGTAGGCGTATATCTGGCTCTGGGTCGATCGCCCAACCCACCGACTGATCAGGCTGTGGCAACAACCGCGCCATCGGAGTCGTCTCCTGACGCCACCAACGCAGAAGGCGGTCCGGCTTCGTCGTCGACCTTGCCCGGGGCCGGCCCGAGCGCGACCGGACCCACCACAACAGGACCAGACGACACGGTCGGTGGCGCGAACCCTGGCGAATCGAGTACGACCACAACGGCGGTGACACAGCCGCCATCGATCGATGGGGCGTTCGGGGTTCCTGCGACCATCGATGCATCATGTGGCTCTGACGTGACCGACGCCTTGAATTCGTGGCTGAAGTCACTTCCCAACGGCACCAGCGGCGCACCCACGGTTGCCGCGTTTGGAGACGGATGTTTTCGAATCGACGGCATCCTGTTGCTGGACAATCGATCATGGATGATCCTGACCGCAGGGGACGCCGTCCTAAATGGAAGCAACCATCTCGGCAAGACCGGCGACCGCCATGTCGATCTCGTGCGCAGCTCGAACGTCACCATCACCGGCTTCGAGATCGTGGGGGCCCATGCGGCGGCCGGGTCGCCTGAGTTTCCGGGCTGGGGATGTCCGAATGCCAACGGAGACTGCCATGGGCACCACGGGATCGGGATTGAGGGCAGCTCAGGCATATCGATAATCGGTAACTACATCCACAACGTCTACGGCGACTTCATCTACGTCGGCCTAGCTCCCATATCAGGAAGCAAGGTCAGTTCGTCCAACATCCTGATCAAGGGAAACGTGCTGTCCGGCAGCGGAAGGCAAGGGGTGTCCATCGTGGCCGGCATCGACGTGGTGGTGACCGGGAACACGATTGGCGACGCCAGGGCCAATCTCATCGATATAGAGCCGGCCAATGCCGACGCCATCATCCAATCGGTGTCGATCACCGGCAACACGTTCGGTGAGCGCCGCGTGGCGGCTCTGGCCCTGACCGGTCCCGGGGCCTGTGGCAACTTCGCCGACGTGAAGTTCACCGGCAACACGGTTCAGCCGTCCGACAGCACTTGGCCGAGCGTGTACGGAACCAGCCCGGCAACCTGCCCGCCGCGGACCGGGCTGACCGTGACAGGAAACCAGCTCGAGGCCAACGATTCCGGAACCGCCGTGGACGTGACCGGGTGGGAGAACGTGGTTGTTGATTCGAACACCATCGTCAATGTCCGATGACCCAGGACACGGGCCGGCCGGACTCGGTGACGGTGATCCATCTGACCACCGTCGACCTGAGCCTCCGGTTTCTGGTCATGCCTCAGTTGCTGGCGGTGGTGGAGGCCGGCGGCAGGGCGATTGGGCTGAGTGCGCCCGGTCCCTGGGTGGCGGAGTTGGAGGCGGCGGGGATCAAGCACGTGTCATTGAAATCCTCAACCCGCGACGTCAACGTCGTGGCCGACCTCAAGGCCGTTTTGGAGCTCTGGCGAATCTTGCGTCGCCTTCGCCCCGACGTACTCCACACCCATAATCCGAAGCCCGGAATCTACGGGAGGATCATTGGCCGGCTTGCCGGGGTGCCGGTCGTTGTGAACACGGTCCATGGGCTCTACGCAACCGAGGACGACCCCCGGTTGAAGCGGGCGGCTGTTTACCTGCTGGAGGCGGTCGCCTCCCGGTTCTCCGATCAGGAACTGGTGCAGAGCCGCGAGGATCTCCGGCTGATGGTCCGGCTCCGGATCTCGCCGGGGCATCGTGCGAGGCTCCTAGGCAACGGTGTGGATCTCGACCGATTTGATCCCGATCGCGTTGGCTCCGACGCCCGGCATTCGCTTCGGAAGGAATTGGACATACGCGACGACCAGATCGTGGTTGGCACCGTCGGCAGGCTCGTGGCCGAAAAGGGATATCGCGAACTGTTCGAGGCAATGACCAATCTCGACGAGCGCTACGTTCTCGTGGTGGTTGGCCCATCCGATCCGGAGAAGGGCGACAATCTGACTGCAGCCGAGATCGACGCAGCTCGCCAGGCCGGTGTGCGGTTCTTGGGAATGCGGGATGACGTCGACCGGATCTATCCGGCTTTCGATGTGTTCGTTCTGGCATCACACCGCGAGGGGTTCCCACGGGCGGCGATGGAGGCAGCATCGATGGGTATTCCCGTGGTAGCGACCGATATCCGCGGTTGCCGCGAGGTCGTGGAGCACGGGGTGAATGGCCTCCTGGTTGCTGTGCGAGATCCAGATGCATTGGCGGCGGCGATCCACGAATTGGGCGGGAGTCTCGAACGGAGGGCGGCGATGGCCGACGCCAGTAGAGCCAAAGCCGTCGCCGAGTTCGACGAACGCAGAATAGTTGACACCGTGATCGATTCGTACCGCGTGGTCGCCGATCGCAAGGGTCTCGGTCCTCTGCTGGCGGCTTTACCGCCGCCGACGGCAGGTCCGGTCCTGGTCCGTCCGGCACGCCAGGAAGATGCTGGATCGATCGCCCTCCTCCACATCGGCGCCATAAACAGAGGTTTCCTCCCACAACTCGGTTGGAGGTTTTTGACGATGCTCTACCAATCGATGATCGGTTGGGAGGGCGCGAGCGTGGTGGTGGCCACCGCCGGCGTACAGGTGGTCGGTTTCGGCGCCGGTGTTGTTGATACCGGAATCTTTTATCGGAGGTTTGCTAAGACTCGCGGCCTGTCGGCCCTCCTCGGAGCATCGGGCCGGTTGGTGAGACCGAGAATCTTCAAGAAGGCGTGGGAAACGGCCCGATACTCCGGCGAAGAGGACGAGGTCAGAGCCGAAGTGTTGTCGATCGCCGTCGACCACGATCATCGGGGCCAGGGAATTGCATCCAAGACCCTTGCTCATGTCCTACACGAGCTTCGAGCCAAGCAGGTCACCAAGGCCAAGACCGTCGTCGGTCTCCCCAACCCTGGATCTATTGGGACCTTCGAAAAGGCTGGGTTCAAGACCTCGAAGACGATCGAAGTGCATCGAGGGGAGATCTCTCAGGTATTGATATGGGAGGGGTGATCGCCGGGGCGCTCACATGCCTCATCTGGTGTCTGTTTGCCTTGCGCTTCGGAGCCCGGCTTGGATACCTCGACGACCCTCGGCAGGACCGCGCCGGGCTCAAGGTGCACCGGCGTCCTGTGGTAGTGCTCGGCGGAGTTGGCGTTTTTCTGGGTTTCCATGTCGGGTCGGTCGTGCAAGGCACTTTCGAGCCCCTGCTCGCCGGCGCGACAGCGGTGCTGCTCGTCCTCGGTCTCGTCGACGATCGGCGCGGAGTCAATCCGCCACTGCGTCTTGCGGTGGAGAGTGTGGCTGCGGTATTGGTAGCGCTCGGGCCAGGCCAGGCGCCGGGTTTTGTCAACGTTGTTCTGCGGGCGACTCTCGTTATCGTGGCGATCAACGCCGTGAACCTGCTCGACGGCATCGACGGATTGGCGGGCACGATGGCCATCATCGCGGCGGTGGGCATCATCGGTTTTCGGGGGTCGGGTGAGGGAGCGAACGGGATGGTGTTGGTTGCGGGCCTGCTCGTATTCCTCGGATTCAACTGGCACCCGGCCAAGCTCTTCCTGGGCGATCACGGGGCCTATGTGACGGCTGCGTTGTTGTGCCATCTCGGTTTTGTGGGAAATGCCGAGTCTGGTGCCGCCGGGGTTCTCGTGACCGGCGCCCTGCTTGGCGTGTTCTGGGTGGATCTGGCCACCAGTCTGGTGCGGCGCAGGATTGCCGGGACGCCACTGCTCATCGGTGACCGCATGCACATCTACGACCAGTTGCGGACACGGGGCCGATCGGTGAGGGGGACCGTAGCCAACCTTGCCGTTGCCCAGGTGGCTCTCGTTGTCCTTGTCGGGGCCGCGTGGCGGCTTGTGGCGGAGCCATGGAGCGTGCTTGCATTGGTCGGGATTGCGCTGGGGTCCATGGTCGTGGTCGCTCTCGGCGGGTTCCTGAAGGCTGCTGCACCTGCCGTTTAGCCGAGCCGGGCCGCTCTCGAGGTCGTTCTGCTCCACGTATCTGCTCTGGTTCATCTGACTCATTTTTCCAGTTTTTCCTGGACTAGGGCTGGGGAAGGCCGTACGATATGGGGCAGGGAGTGGAGACGTACCCGTGCTGGTTTGTTGCCGTTATGGGGCTCTCCTGTCGGGAAAAGAGGGGCTAAGCGGGTGGACAAAAAACAGGGACGGATCCCTTTCAAGTATGTGCGTTTTGCGCGACTGGTGGGGGGAGTTCGAGCCGATGTCTCTTTCGCAATAGTCGACGCCTTTCTCGTCGCGATGTCGTATCTGACCGCTTTGGTCCTGCGATTCATCGACGGCGGGCTGTTCATACCCGGCTATTGGTGGCGTAACTTCCTGGTCTTCATCCCGGTAGTGGTCATATTCCACCTTGTCGCAAATATCACATTTGGCGCTTATGGGCACGTATGGAAATTCGCCAGCATCGCCGAGGCACAGGCCGTTGTGCTGGCAAATCTCTCGGCCGGCACAGCTCTACTGATTCTCACGTTTTTCGAACGAAATGTGTTGAACCTGGACGGGCCGCTCCCGGTGGGAGTAATCGTGCTCGGGTCGCTTCTCTCCCTCAGCGGGACCGGACTGGTTCGTTTCCGATCAAGGCTCTTTTCGTTCAATCGACGCCTCGAGACGTCGGCAAAGAACCGGCGCAGAACACTCGTGGTCGGCACCTCGTGGGCTGCGGTGGACCTGGTGCGGCGCGGATCCGAGGATCGGACCATCGAATTCATCGGGTTTGTCGAGATAAACGGTGGCCCGATCAATCGACGCCTCGCCGGTCTTGCGGTTCTCGGCGGCCTTGCCGACGTGCCCCGGTTGGTCGGTGAACACACGATCGACGAGGTCGTCGTTGCCGAATCGAGCAATCTCGGCCTGGTTCGCACGTTGGTCGACCTGTGTTTGTCTGTGGACGTGCGCCTGAGAATTGTGCCTGACCACGACTCGGTGTTCGGTTCCAAGGTGGGTGTCACCGACGTCCGTGACATCGAACCGGAAGACCTTCTCCAGCGGGTGGCCGTCGACACCGACATCGAACAGCTGCGTTCTCTCTTCAAAGGCCGGCGCATCCTCGTCACCGGGGCCGGAGGGTCGATCGGATCTGAGGTCGTGAAGCAGCTCCTGGCTTTCGACGCAGCCGAGATAATCGCCCTCGATCACGACGAAACCCATCTGCATGAGGCGAAGATGCGTTGGTCAGCCAGGTTCGGTACAGATATCGAGACGGTTCTGTGCGATATTCGAGAGGCATCCAAGCTCTCATCCGTCTTCAAGCGATATGCCCCTGAGATCGTGTTCCACGCCGCCGCCCACAAACATGTTCCGATTCTCGAGCTTCATCCGGATGAGGCCGTCAAGACGAATGTGGTGGGTACGGCCAATCTGCTCACCGTTTGCGAAAAGTATGGCGTCGACCGATTTGTGCTCATCTCCACCGACAAGGCCGCTTCACCTGCCAGCGTGATGGGGGCAACCAAGCGTGTCGCCGAGATGTTGGTTCAAGCGGCAGATGAGAGGGTGCAAGGCACCGTCTTCACGGCCGTGCGCTTCGGCAACGTCCTTGGCAGTCGGGGCAGCGTTGTCCCGACTTTCCGTGAGCAGATCAGATTGGGTGGACCTCTGACGGTGACCGATCCTGAGATGACCCGCTACTTCATGACCACGGTCGAAGCAGTCGGGCTGGTCCTTCAGGCCTCGGCGCTGGCAGAAGGTGGTGAGCTCTTTGTTTTGGACATGGGTGAACCCGTCAAGATCGTGGACCTGGCACGAAGACTCATCAGGCTCGCCGGGCTGGTGCCGGGCCGTGACATCGAGATCGTCTTCACCGGTCGACGACCGGGCGAGAAACTGACCGAGATTCTGACGACGGTGCCGCTCGGAGCCAGCGCCCATCCCAAGATCAATGTTGCGCGAGTCGGTTGGGTTGGCGAGAAGGCACTCTCACAGTCGATCACCGAACTCACGGCCGTGGCTTTCGCCGGCGACGACGAGCGATTGCGCGAATCCCTCTTCGGCCTGGTGGAGGGCGAGCTGGTCGACAATGAAATCGTGGTCGACCTGAGGGAAAGCGTCACGATCAATGGAAACGGCAAACGGTCGACCGTCGACACCGGCGCTCAGATCGCGGCGAGCGACTGACGATCGATCTTGCCGGTGGAGGTCTTCGGCAGCGTGTCTCTGAACTCGAAGGCCTCCGGCACCATGTAGGCAGGGATTCGCTCGCTACAGAACCGTGCCAGCTGGCGAGACTCGAGCCCGTTCCTTGAGACGATGTACGCCACGATTCGGTTGCTGATCAAAGGGTCGGGGACTGCCGTGACGGCGCACTCGATGACATCGGGGTGAGAGTTGATGGCGCTCTCTATTTCACCCAGCTCGATCCGATAGCCACGGCTCTTGATCTGATGATCCTTGCGGCCAAGAAACCGAAAATTGCCATCATCCAGCAGCATCACGAGGTCACCGGTTCGATACACCAGGTCGCGGACGGTGTCGTCAAACGGATGGGCTGTCAATTTCTCGGCTGTCCGCTCGGCGTCCCCCCAATAACCTCGCATCACGGTTGACCCACGCACCAGGAGCTCGCCCGTTTCGCCGACACCACCCAAAGACCCATCGTCCTTTTGAACCATCGTTTCGACGTTGGCTATCGCCCGGCCGATCGGGATGTCGCCACCGTTCTCGTCCGGCGGCTCTAGCACCCGATAGGCGGTGCAGACGTTGGTCTCGGTCGGGCCGTACCAGTTGTGATATTCGGCATGGGGGATGAGACCCATCAGTTTCGACAGGTATTTGCTCGGAAAAACCTCGCCGGCGAAAACAACACAACGCAATGACGGGAGGTCGCCCGGCCGCAGGTTGGCGTGCTCCGTGATCATCGACAGGATCGAAGGCACCGAGTACCAGACCGTTATCGCATACTTGTCGATGAATCGGATGACTTCGGTTGGGAACACCGACATGGCGGTAGGAACCAGGACCAGGGCCGCCCCCACTGCAGAGGCGGCGTACAAGTCGAACACCGACAGGTCGAAATGGAAAGGGGCGTGGCTCGAGAGTCGATCTCCGTCGTCGAGCGCGACCTCGGCTACTGCCCAATCGACAAAGCCGAGTGCATTCTCATGCGAGAGCATCACTCCCTTCGGACGGCCGGTGGATCCTGATGTGTAAAGGATGTAGGCGAGGTCTTTGTCGATCGTTTCGACCATTGGCTCGGCAGACGATTGCGATGCGACGTCGTCTGCGTCGAAAAAGACTGTCGGCGAAACCTCCGGCGCTTCGGGGACAGATCCCGTGATGATCAGCGATGTCAGAGAGGGGACGCCGGCGGCCATGGACGTGGCCACCTTGAGCTGTTTGCCTCCGCAGATGATCGCAGAAACCGCGCAATCCTCCACGATGTAGCCGAGCCGAGCCTCCGGCGCCTTTGGATCAAGCGGAACGTAGGCTGCGCCGGTTTTGAGGACGCCGTAGAGGGCCACGACACCTTCGATCGATTTGTCGACGTAGACGGCGACCCGATGGCCGCGCCCCACTCCGCGCGAGATCAAGAGGTTGGCGATCCTGTTTGCCGCTTGGTTCAACGCTTCGTAAGAAAGCTGCCGCTCCCCCTCGATGACGGCGGTCCTCCCATCTTTTTGTGCAGCAAAACGCTCGAGCCCATGGTGGAGCAGGTAAGGGTGCCCGTTCATCTGTCCCTCAAACCAAGATAGGCGGCGATCAGGTTGCGCTGGATGTCGGAGGTGCCCGAATAGATGCGGCCGGCGACGGCATCGCGCATGTCGCGCTCCATTCCGGATTCTCTGAGGTAGCCATATCCGCCGTGGACCTGGATCGTGTCGAGGCTGGATTGGAGGAAAGCCTCACTCAGTACCAGCTTCACCATGGCCGATTCGCTGGAAGTTGACTTGCCGGTGGCCTTCATCCAGGCGAGTCGATAGAGGAGGAGCCTGGCGCTCTCCAACCTCACCTTCATGTCGACGATGCGATGGGAAACGGCCTGGAAGGCGCCGATTGGCTTGCCGAACTGTTTCCGCTGCCTGGCATACGCGACACATCTCTCGAGCTGCCGCTGCATCGAACCGACCGCGCTGGCGAGGATGAAGGATCTCTCCCAATCCATCGAGTGGTTGAAAATCGACATCCCTGCACCGAGTGGGCCGAGGAGGTTTGCGGCGGGAATCCGGCAGTCGTCGAATGCGAGCTCGCTCATCGGCGAAGTTCTGAGGCCCATTTTGTCGAACGGCCGTCCGACGGTCAGGCCTTTGGCGTCAGGAGGGACCAGGAAGGTCGAAAGTCCGAACGCCCCCTTGGTGGGGTCGGTGACGGCGAACACGATGAAGATGTCGGCGACCGGGGCATTGGTGATGAAGGTCTTGGCCCCGTTGAGTACGTACTCGTCGCCAACCAGCTCTGCTCGGGTGGTCATCGCAAAGGCATCCGACCCTGTGTTCGGTTCGGTCATGCCCTGTACGCCGATTATCGAACCGTCGCACAAGCCAGGGAGATACCTCGATTTTTGCTCTTCTGTCCCGAATCCGACAAGGGGAATCTCACATGACCACATCTGCGCACCCAACGAGAAGAGAAGGCCGTTGTCGGAGCATGCATACCCCAATGCCTCCATCGCCAGCGCGATCGTGATCGGATCGGCCCCTTGGCCGCCATATTCCTCCGGCACCGGGAGCCCCTGGATCCCGAATTCGGCGCAGTGCTTCCACGCGTCACGATCAAACGTTCCGGCGAGGTCGTCATTTGCGTCCGACGCAGTGAGATGTCGCTCGGCAAAGGCGAGAACTGCCCTTCGGAAGTCCTCTTGCTCCTCGCTGAATGAAAAATCCATGGGTTAGCCGGCCGGTTTAGGCGTTGGCGGCAACGAGATCGGATGATTTTGCTTTCATCCTTCGCATGGTGGCCAGACCCTCCGAGACCGTATCCTCATAGATCATTCCGCCGAGGATATCGAGCATGTCTGATCCGAGCGGCGTGTAGTGGAGCATGTAACCCCAGCCGAGCGGGTTTACCCAGAAGGAGTCGATCAGATCCTCCAGGACATCCATCCCTCGGTCACAGACGGTCTGATAGCCGGAGAATGGCTTCGGATCTGTTCGGTCGGAGGCGAGGTAGCACCCGATCGTCTCTGTGGCCTTCTCGGCTTCGGACATCGCCAGGTGGATTCCGAACGAGAAGAAGGGATCGATGAAACGGTGGGCGTCTCCAACGCACAGATAGTTGGGGCCAGTGAAGTCCTGAACCGAGTACGAAAAATTGGCGGTAGCGGTCACTTCACCGATGTCGACTCCGCCGACACGCTCGGTGAGATTGGGGTTCAGCTCGAGCAGCTCGCGTCTGAAGAAGACGTCTTTCTTTTCGCGCCGAGTCCGGAAATATTCGGATGGGACAACAATGCCGATGCTCACGGTTTCGGGGTCAACCGGGATGAACCATGACCAGTAGTCGGTCTCTTTGAAGAAAAGAAGTGTGTTGCCTTCTTCCTCGCCAGGGTTGCGTATGGCCCCCTTCACGTGGCTGTATAGGGCGACTTGGCCTGAGTAGTTGCCTTTGAGCTTGGGACCCGTGAGACCAGAACTGGACAGCCAGGTGCTCCGACCGGAGGCATCGATCACCACGTCGGCCTCGACCCGCTCCTGCGTTCCATCGGGTAATTGGACGTTCAGCGCCTCGATCTTGCCGTCTGCATCGAGATCGGGTTTGCCGACCGAGCCGAGCATGTGGCTCGCGCCGCGTTCGATCGCGGTATCCAGAAGGAGTTTGTCGAACACCGATCGTTTGACTTGCCAGGTGGGAACGGTCCGGCGCTCCTGACCCGAAACCCTGGCGCTCACCGGAACATCGAATTTCCCGGCCCCGTTCGAGCCGTAGACGCTACCGGCGTATTTGATGGGGAAGCCGTGAGCGACCATTTGCTCTTCGAGCCCCAGCTTGCGCAACCGCTCGGCCGCCCATCCGGTCATCGATTCACCGATGTGAAACCTCGGGAAAGACTCCTTCTCGATGATCAGAGATTGGATCCCGGCATCTGCCAGAAAAATCGCACTCGCCGTACCCGCAGGTCCCCCGCCAACGATCGCCACCTGTGTCTTCATTACCATGAACAGCTCTCCCGCCTTATCTCCTGCTGTTCCCGGACCACGCCGTCGCCGTCGGCAGATCGCTGCCCGCTGCCCGCTCGCACCCCCGAGAACCCTTCACTCCCTGGTAAATGTTACCGAATATGTGCGTTTAGGCAACAAGAATGCTTGAGATCGGTCACGGTTTGATCCAGACCGTCTGGACCTGTGGCTGCATCGTCCGTTCCACCACGCCAATCAGGTCCGTTTGGACGCCGGAAAGGTCCATCTGCGCTTTGAGCCGCTCGCCCAACGCCTGGACCTCCTGCTGACTGTCGTAGCGGGAGCGGTTGAATCGTTGTTCGACAATCTGCTGTATTCGTCGGCGCACCGGGTTGAAGGCGGCCGCCGCCGTCAGTGTGGCGCCGGCGACGACGAGATCGGAGGGTTCTCCGAGTATCGAAGGGATTACAAGGATCGGGATCGTGTATATCGCCGAAATCACTGCGGCAACCAGGCCATAACTCAGCGTTCGCCTGACCAGACGATCGATGCCGTAGAGACCCTGCCTGACGACGGCGACCGAGAACGCCACGGGTACAAGGAACCACAGAATGAACGCGGGAAACCAGGCGGCATCGCCGAGAGTTTCGGACAGCGCGGCACCGATCAGCAGAGAGATGATCAGCAGCGAGAATGAGTAGAGGAGCAGCGTGTATCTGTTCCTGGATTCACCCGATTCGCCGGCCCTTCGCCTCCACATCCATACAACGGAACCGGCGATTGCCAGGAAAGCAAGCATGAATCCAACGTCGACGGCAGCTGTCGGAATGATTCTCAGACCAAGCGGATTGCCAGCCTCGGGAAACGCAGTATCCACCCCTCCCACCGGGTCTGAGGCCATGGCGAGCACAACGATCGCCATCATTGAAGCGATGACGAACCGGCCCCAACGACGGCTGATCTCGGATCGGCCGGTTTGACCGTCGGGGAATACGATGAGCAGGGCTACCAACGCCGCATAGGTGAGGTAGCCGCCCCAGGCGTTGGCCCAGCCAAGCCATGCAAGAGTGTGGGCATCGACTCCGGAATATGGCTCGGGACCCGAACCCCATCCCGTCGTCGAGATGCCGAAGCCGATGAGGATTAGGAGCCAGCCCACCTGGTGCCACGGTCGCTTGGCCATGACGACGAGGCCGGCGACGGTCCACCATAACGCCATGCTCCCTCCCAACATCTCAGGGGAGGCTGTGGCATTTGACGCCGCCAGTGGCACCAGTAGCAGTGCCACGGTCGCCGCGACCAGAGCGATCAGACCTGCCCAGCGGATGCTTGTCGCGATTCGGCTCACAGCCCGTATTCCTTTATCCAGATGGTGGTCGACGTCGGTCGGAGCGTACGGTCGAGCGCTGCCGACACGTCGTGGATCAGGTCGTCCGTTGCGATCTGATCCCGGATACGCGTGCCGATCAGTCCGATCTCGCGTTCGGTGTCGTACTTGGCTCGGTTGAAGCGGCGGTCGATCGCCGCCTGAATTCTCCTCCGAACCGGATTGAAAGCTGCGGCGGCGGTGAGCGTGGCGATCGCCACCACCAGGTCGCTGGTTCCTCCTACCACGGTGGGGAGGAAGATCACAGGTGCTGCATAGACCACGGCCACGACGACGGCGACGATCGTGTAGCTCAAAGTCCGGCTGATGATCCGGTCGATCTCGTAGAGACGGTACCGCACCACTGCGGCCGCGATCGCGAACGGGATCAGAGAGGCGAACCCGCCGTCCACTACCGCGCCCCACTCCGACCAGGTTTCTCGGCCGCCAATCAGGGCCGTGATCTGGCCGATCGTCTGGAATCCGAGGTAGATGAGTACTGCGAAGAGCAGCCATTTGAGCTGGAGTCTGACGACCGGATCCCCGGCTCTGAATCGGAGGGTGAGTGCCGTTGCCACCGCCATCAGACTTAAGGGAAAGCCGATGAACAGCTGCGGGAGCAGGTCGGCGGCGGCCAGGGCGGTATCGGCTCCGACGAATGGATGATTGAGCCCATGGCCGGGTGCGGCCAAGAAGCCGAGCAAGATGCTCAGGGCGAGAAGCAGATAGATCGCGAGTTCCACCTTTCGCCAGCGGTGAGTCACGAGACGTCCATTCGGGAATCGCAGGAGCGCGATCACCAGGAGGTACGCGGCCGGGGCCTGGGCGACGTTGGTGAAGATGATCGGCGCCGCCGCCGGCGCCAGCCTGGCCGGGATCCAGGAGTATGCCCCATAGGCAAGACCTATTCCGGCTCCGAGCGCGGCAACCCCCTCGATCGCGAGCAGCGGCCCGACCGCGTTCGCAGGAAAACGCGTCCACAGGAACCATCCCAGGCCAAAGAACGGGACTGCCCACAGCCACGCGAGCATGATCATCAAACCCCCGGCGGAGAGGGCGATGGCGATGTTGAGGCCGATCAGGAGCAGTCCGGCTAGGCCGACAAGCCGCCGGCCGGCTCGACCTCGAGGACGGCGAAGGACGCGTTCTGGCTCAGTCATCGAGATCTCAAAGCGGTCCAGATTGTGGCGTCGCTCGGTGCAAGTCTTCGCTGGACCACTCTCCCTGCCCAAGCGCTCGGTTGGAGGCGGGTTTCTACGTCGACGAACCCGCCGGCGGCGGCTCCCAGCAACGACACAGGACCAAGCAATCCGATGGCGGTCAACACTCGACCCAGTGCATCTTCCGGTCGCCGTGACCACACGAAGAGTCCAACGGCGAGGTTGATGGCACCGCTCACGTTGTCTGCCCACAGGAACGAGCCGGCCATGATGCTGACCACCAACCCGGCTCCCGTGAGGATTGTGCCCGCCACGAGCGCCCACATCCAAGCCCATACGGGTGGGCGATTCGCCAGGTCGTTTTCGGGCGGAGGCGCCGCGCCGTCTGTCGTGGGAGTCACTGCTTCGATCTCGCTGCTGACGGTTGAAGGATTCGCATCGAGCATACGCTCGCACCTAATGGGGAGGCCTTCCGTCCTGCCAAGCCTCGCAAGCGGTCGTGACGCCATCGTTACGGATCACGGCGGCGTCCAGATCGGGTACCGTTACGCATCTCGATATGACCTCCGATTCGTCACGTCTGGACATCTCATTGTTGGGCCCGCCGCTGGTGGCGGTGGATGGACTGCCGATCGTCGTCGACACCCGCAAGGCAATCGCCCTGCTCGCCTATCTCGCGGTCTCCGTCGTCGCCGCGACCCGCGACGAACTCGTCGCCCTGTTTTGGCCAGAATCCGACCCAGACAAAGGTCGCAGTGCCCTTCGCCGAACGCTGTCGACGCTGCGGACCGCGTTGAATGACCGCTGGATCGAGTCGGATCGGTTCCGGATCGGTCTGAGTCGGGACGGTGTGGTCCTCGACCTGGAGGGGGCCGGGCTGATCATCGATCACGACCATGACCGCCAGATTGCCTGTTCCCGCTGTATCGCTCCCCTCACCGAGATGGTCGCGTTGCATCGGGGTTCTTTCATGGAGGGCTTCACGGTCGCGGCCTCGCCCGAGTTCGATCAATGGCTGACGTTGCTGCAGCAGACACACTCCCGAAATCATCGTGACCTCCTCGAGAGATTGGCCAACGCCCACGCCGGTGCCGGTGACTTTTCGACTGCCGCGTCGGTCGCCCGCCGACGGCTGGAACTGGATCCACTCGACGAGGCCGCCCACCGCCAGCTGATGCTGGCATTGGCCTGGGCGGGTGACCGGTCGGCGGCAATGGCCGCCTATCGCTCATGCGTGGGGGTTCTCGACCGCGAGCTCGGTGTCCCCCCGTTGGAGGAGACAATCGACCTTGCGGACGCGATTCTTTCCGAGGACCTACCTCGAATGCGGGGGGTGGTCAAGACACCCGTGCAACGCGTTCAATCAGCGCGGGCGCCAGCCCTCATCGGCCGACAGCCGGAGTTGGAGGTGCTTGCGCAAGCCGGCCGAACCTGCGTTTTCATCTCCGGCGAAATGGGCATCGGCAAGTCGGCGTTGCTCGAGGCTTTCGCAGAAGCCGACCGACGTTCGGTTCTGACCGGCAGGGGGCATGAATCCGAACGAGCCGTTCCCTACGGCGTGATCGCCCAACTGGCTCGAGCCTCGTTGTCCCACGCCAAACCCGACATCCCGGATTGGGCTGCCATCGAGTTGTCGAGGGTCGTTCCCGAGTTCGGTGTCGACGGAGCATCCAGCGCGCTCGATCCATTGGCCGCCGAACGGCGGCTGCTGGATGCGGTTGTCACCTTTCTGGCCGAGGCGAGCCGCAACAACACTGTCGCGATCGACGACGTCCAATGGTTGGACCAACCGTCGGCGGTGGCGTTGGCCACCGCTGCACTCGGTGTCGCCGCACACGACGCGCTTTTCGTCTTGTGTGGGCGTTGGAACGAAGTCCCTTCCGACTCCGCGGTTCGGTCGATTGCGGCGACCACGATCGAGTTGGGTCCGCTAACGGCTGAGCAGTCTGTGGCGCTTGCTCGATCCGCCGGGTTCGGCGTGGAAGACGCCGCAGAACTCATGCGGCGCACTGGCGGTATCCCTTTGTTTCTTGTGGCCGACCTGGACGGTCCGGGCGGCCAGCAGGTGAAGGCGGCGCCGATGGCAAGGGTTGATCGGCTCGACCAGCTCGCCCGCCAGGTGCTGGCTGCGGCGTCGATCGATGACGGTCCGGTCGATCTCGATTGGCTACGCGCGATCTCCGGGCGAAGCGAAGATGAGCTGACCGATGCCATTGAGACGTTGGTTGGGGGAGGATTCCTCAGGGAGCGGCCGGGTCATGTCGTATTCCCGCATGAAATTCAGCGAGCTTGCGTCTACGAACAGACCTCGCTGGCGCGTCGGCGGTTGCTCCATCGGAGGGCCTCACTAATCGGCTCCGACGACGCCACCAGCGTGCGAGGCGTTGCCACCGCCGCTCGTCATGCACATCTCGCCGGCGATGATGTGCTGGCCGCTTCCCTCCATCTGCAGGCGGCGGAGCTGTCGCGGCCGGCGTTCGATCTGGCAGCGGAGCATTACCAGACGGCGCTCGGGCTTGGCCATCCGCACCGGGTCTTCATTCACCGGCGGTTGGGAGAGATCGCGATGCTTCGGGGCGAATACGGATCCGCTCTGCAGGAGCTGGAAAAGGCTGCCTCCGACGACTTCGACCCTGAGGTTGAGCATCTGATCGGCGAGGTGCATCGGCGGCTCGGTCGCTGGGACCTGGCCGAGCGCCATTTTCGGATCGCTCACGATCGGCATCCGAGTCCGTCGTTCCTCCTGGCCGATTGGGCGCTGCTGGTCGACCGCCTCGGGGAGAGGGAGCGCGCAGTCGAACTCGCCCGCGATGCGGTCGACGCGGCGGACGACGACCGAGAAGCCGCCAGGGCCTTGAATGTGATGGGACTTCTGGCCGCCGATCGAGTCGAGGCCAGAGGGCTCCTGGAGGAGAGCGTGCGTCGGGCCGGCGGCGACCCGATCCTGCGCCTCGCGAGTGTCCACTCGCTGTCATTGGTGGTCGAAGAAGCGGGCGACGCCGCCGGGGCGATCGAGCTCACCTTGCAGGCGTTGGAGTTGGCGGTCCAGACCGGTGATCGGCACCGTCAGGCTGCGCTCCACAGCCGTCTGGCCGATCTGTATCACCTCTTGGGTGACGAAGAGCGGTCGCGGGCCGAGCTGACCCGTTCTGTCACCCTTTTTGGCGAGGTTGGCTCCGGCTCTGGTCAAATAGAGCCCGAGGTTTGGATGCTCACTCGCTGGTAGCCGGAGGTGGACGTGGACCCGTCCACGTCAGGATCTCTATCGCACTCGATGGCTGAGGGCGCCGTTCGGCGGCCAGTAGCCGTCCTTTCGATACGCAACCCTTTCGAATGGATTCAGAAAATACGATGAGGTCATGATCAGGCTGGCGATCGAAGCCTTGTCGCCACGCAGTTTCCACCACAGCGCCCGGATGAACCCGGTAGCCAACCACGACGAGTAGAGCATCGGAAACAGAGGCCCGTAGCGGCGAGCTTGGTTGACGTGCTGATGTTCGTGACGGGTGACGAGGTTCGAGCGGCTTTGCCATTTTGGGTCGTCGGGGTTCATGACCTGGCGATCAAATGCGTTGATCACCACAGGTCCCACCGTCGTGGCGTAACCCTTGCGGAATCGCCAACCACCCCCATATGTGATTCGCCCCTGCCGCCGGGAGAGTGTCTCCACGTAGTTGGAGTCGGGGCGCAACGACTGGAGTCCCACCATGAGCATTCCGGCTGCCGTCGTCGGCAACGCCCAGGTCGAGTCGCGAAGCCAATCCCACCAGCCTCTCTTCGAACCGAGGTCGTAGATACCTTTCCATCCGCATACACAGCCGTTGATCCCGGCAACCGCGGCGCCGAGCGGGGCCATCGCCATCGGGATGGTGGCGACTCCGCCAACCACTGCCGACAACGCGCCCAGTCCCAACGCCTCGCGCAAGCGGGTTTCCTCGTTCAAAACGCGCCCCTATGGGTGAGTGCCGCGATATCCATCGTGGCCGCCACTGTTATGTGGAGCATCGCCCCGAGCCAGATCGAGCGTGTGCGCAAGCTCAACGCGCCCAGGATCAGCCCGGCGAAAATGGCTGCGGTCGCTTCAAGCGGTGGTTTCGCGAAATGGATCATCGTGTAGGGGACCATCATCACCGCGATCGAGGCAAACCCGAGGTGGGGCCTGAGTCCATGGACCATGAATCCGCGGAAGAAGAACTCGAGCGACAGGAATTGGATGGCGTACACAGCCCACCAAATCCCGAGTCGCCACGTGACACCGTCGACGAGAGCCTGGCGGTAGAACGGGTAAACCGCCTGGAAGTGGTCCGTGAAGGACACACCCACCACGATCGGGATCATCACGGCCAGCATGAGCAGGTAGAGGCCGAGATGGCGCGATGACGACTTCGGTTCGAGACCGAACTCGGCCACCGGCCTGCGCAAGAAGAAGCGGATCAGTAACAGCGCAGGAACGACGTACCAGAAGAGGTTCATCGCTCCCCACCAGATCAGCGCCGTCAACTCGACATCACCGATGGTGAATGCGCCCAGCCACCATTGGGGCGCCGGGTTCTTGGTGAAATGCAACCCGGTCAGGGCTGCTGCGGATGCCGTCAATATGGCTGTGGTCTCGATACCGCGATGGGGTTCGGCCACGGCAGGGTGATCATCGACCGAAGTCGTCACGTACTCCGACCAAAGACGGCTCAATCCACCCCGGGTCGACTCGATCACTGCCATGCGGGGAGGCTACCGGTCGGTGTTTGCATCACACCATCGTGACGCGGGGAGGGTTTTCCATCGTGAGAAGCTCTCTGTCGGCGCGGAATGGAGTGAGATCCACCCCCGGCGGGCGTCCGGTGGCGATGTCGGCCAGCAGCCTCCCGATCAACGAAGCGAACTTGAAAGCATGACCGGCGCCGACCGCGAGAGAGATTCGATCGGATCCGGGAAGCCTGTCGATTATGAAGTCGCGATCAGGCGTGAGGGTGTAGAGGCAGGTTTTGGCGCTGTGGATTCCGCGGTGGGCTGTTGGTAGATAGGCGTCGGCAAACGACGTCATCGCCAGAGATGTTGCGGGATCCGGGTCCAAAGGGCGGCGGTCGGAGTCCGTCACAACCTGGCATCGGTCCCAGCCGATCTTGACCGCAGGCTCCCCGAAGACGGGAAGACCGTAGAAACACGGTTCGTCGAGCCAGATCCACACCGGGAATCGGCGGGGATGAAAGGCTTCGAGATCGTGACTGTCCAAATAGAGAACCTGTTCCAAGGTCACCTGCAGTGGGAGGTGTCTTCCGATCAGCGCCAGGACCCGGTTGGTCCATGGTCCGGCCGCGATCACCAACTGCCCGGCGCGATGGGAGGCACCCGCGACTAGAACTTCTACGCCGTCGGCGGTCTCTCGAATCGACTCGACCGGAGCCCGCGTCACGAGTTCGGCGCCATTGGCTCGCGCCAACCGGCGGTGGGCTTGGTTGGCCCTGGTCGCCATCACCAGACCGGCTTCTTCGTGGTAGATCCCTGTCACATCCTGGGGAAGGCGAAATTGGGGCCAACGGCGCATGATCGCGTCCGAGTCCAACTCATCGAATTGAACACCGGCTTCCCCGAGCGCCTGGCGGTATCCACCGATGTCGATGGCGCCGCCGGATGGCGCGAGGTCGAGGCCGCCGGTGCGGATCGTCAACTGGTCTCCCGACGCAACCTCCACTGCCTCCCAGGCCTCCCAAGCCTTTTTCGCAAGCTCGACGTAGCCCCGGTTGTGGTATGACAAACGGATTATCCGGCTGTGGTCTTCTGAACTCCCGCGGCCGTGCCCTTCTTCGAACTGCTCGACGGCGAGGACGTCAGCCCCGCGCGACGCCAGCCAGAAGATGGCGGCACTCCCGATGCCCCCCAATCCTAAAACGATTGCGTCATGCTCGCGTTTTGTGGTCACTCCGTGACGAGCAGACAGGCTGCGGTGTGGCCGGGCGAAACCTGCACATCTGCCGGGTCGGTGGACTCACAGGCGGCGACTGCCACAGGGCAGCGCGGATGAAACCGGCATCCCGGCGGGATCCGTGACGGGTCGGGCGTTTCACCGCTCAGGATCACCCTGGGACGCCGCCGGTCGGGGTGGGGAACGGGGACCACCGAGAGCAATGCCTGGGTGTAGGGATGGCGTGCATCGGTCATGACGTCCAATGTGGGCCCCAGTTCGACGATCCGGCCCAGATACATCACGGCGACACGATCGGCGTAGGCCGCCACGGTGGAGAGGTCGTGTGTGATCATGAGGACTGCAATGTTCTTTTCTGTGGCGAGAGCACCGAGCAGGTTGAGGATCTCGGCTCGGATCGAGACATCGAGCATCGAAACCGGTTCATCCGCAACCAGAACCGCAGGCTCCAGGACGAGCGCGCCTGCGATAACAACTCTTTGGCGCATCCCGCCGGAGAGTTCATGGGGGCGGAGACCGCCAAAACGAGCGGCCGGTCTGAGCCCGGCGAACTCGAGAGACTGCTCGACCCGCATCTTTTCTTCGGCGCGGTTGGCGGTGGCCTTATGAACCCGGAGAGGCTCGGCGACGATGTCATAGACCGTCATCCTCGGATTGAGCGATTCGTATGGGTCCTGGAACACCATCTGGATTCGGCGCCGCGCTTCTCGAAGGGCCGCCCGATTGGCGCCTCCCAGATCGAGACCGTCGACTTCGATTTCGCCAGACGTGGGCGTCAGCAGGCCCATGACGAGATTGGCAGTGGTCGTCTTCCCGCACCCTGATTCCCCGACGACGGCCATGACTTCGCCTGGGCTGAGGGTGAAACTGACACCGTCGACGGCCTTGACCTCGGTGGCGGGACGTCGTGTGAGGATGTCGCCGATGGTTCGGTGCCTGGGAAAGGACCGGGTCGCATTCTTGACTATGACCACCGGTTCAGACACGGACCGACTCCTCGAGTAGGAAACAAGAGGCCTCGTGGCCCGGACCGATGATGCTCATTCCGGGACGTTCCGAGTGACAGCGGTCGAAGGCCTGCGGGCACCTTGGAGCGAAACGGCAGCCGGGTGGGAGTTCATCGAGTCGAGGAGGGGCGCCGGGAATGGCGATGAGTGCTCTCTCCGGTCTGTCCATGTCGGGGATTGCCTCCAGCAGAAGCCTCGTGTACGGGTGCTGCGGATGGGAATAGACCTCGTCGACGGTTCCCTGTTCGGCAATCACGCCGCCATACATCACCACCACCCGGTCGCAGGACTCGGCGACGACGCCGAGGTCATGGGTGATGAGAACCATTGCCATCCCCATGCGTCGCCGGATCTCGACCAACAGGTTCATCACCTGGGCCTGGATCATCACATCGAGTGCCGTCGTTGGTTCGTCGGCGACAATCACCTCAGGTTCGCATGCCAAGGCGAGGGCGATCATTGCCCGCTGCCTCATCCCACCCGAGAATTGATGCGGAAATTCGTCGGCTCTACCGGCACCGATACCAACCAGTTCGAGCAACTCCCGAGCGCGGCCCATGGCCGCCGATCGACTTTGGCTGTTGTCATGGACCCTGATCGCTTCGACTATCTGGTCGCCGACGGTCCGCACCGGGTTCAGAGCATTCATCGCACCCTGGAACACCATCGCCAACCGAGTCCATCGCAGCTCACGTAGTTCGTCTTCTGGCAAAGTGGTGAGATCGATCCCGTCGAAGACGACTTCGCCGCCGGGACAAGACCCTCCTGGTGGCAGCAGTCGCAGAGCCGCCAGCATCGTTGTTGTTTTCCCGCATCCACTCTCTCCGACCAGTCCGACCGACTGCCCGTTGGCAACATCAAAACTGACACCGTCGACGGCGGTCAGCGGCCCCGACTCGCTTTCGAACTCGACTACGAGATTGCGAATCGAGAGGGCGATATTGTTGGCGGCAGGAACGGGAGCGTCGATCCGGAGCCTGAGACCGCGTTCTTTTTCGAGATGGTGGCGGCCAACCCGTGGATTGAACATGTCCTCGAGAGCGTTTCCCACCATCGTTGTTCCCAGCACCACCCAAACGATGGCGAGGCCGGGCGGCACCAAGGCCCACCAGGCGCCGGCCGATACCGCGCCGCGGCTGAAGGCGAAGTTGAGCATCTGCCCCCACGAGATCTGAGTCGGATCACCTAGTCCGAGGAAGGCCAGGGTCGATTCCGAGAGGATCGCCAGAGAGATGACCAGCACCGTGTTGGCGAGCATCAGTGGCAAAACCTGGGGCAGGACATGGCGTATCAGGATCGGCAGGTCTCCGGCACCTATCGCCCTCGCTCGCTCCACAAATTTGCGTTCTCTGACCGTCAGGGTCTGGCTCCGTACCAGCCGGGCGGTGGTCGTCCACCCGAGCACGCCGATCACGAGGATTATGTTGCGAAGGCTCTGGCCGACGATGGCGACGATGACGATCTGGAGCGCGAGCTCGGGGACCACCAGGAAGAAGTCGGTTATCCGCATCAGCCCGCTCCCGAGTTTGCCTCCCCGGTAACCGGCAATGATCCCGACCGTCCCCCCGATCAGGAGTGCAATCGTCGCCGCCGAGAAGCCCACGATCAGCGAAACCCTGGCGCCGTAGAACAAAGAACTGAGAACGTCCTTTCCGGCGTCGTCGGTGCCGAGCAGATGAGCCCCGGTCGGCCGTGCGTAGATGTCGTCGACCGTCACCCTGGCAGACGCATACGGATCGTATGGCGCCAGCAGCGGAGCAAAAATCGCCACCACCAGGACGACACCGAGCATGACCAGACCGACGCGTCCTAGTGGATGAAGCCACAACCGCCGGTACCAGCTCATTTCATACCTCCGTGACCCGTGGGTCGAGACGGAGATAGATCAATTCGGCAAGCAGGTTGGCGGCGATCACCGAAACGGCCAAGAGCAGGAACGCTCCCTGCAACACGGGGAAGTCGCGCGACGAGACCGCGTTCACGGTCAGAAGTCCTAAGCCTGGCCACGAAAAGACGGTTTCAACCTGGATTGCGCCGGAAACGGTGAAACCGAGATTCAGGGCAATCAGCGTAACGATGGGGAGCATGGCGTTGCGGAACCCATGCTTGCGCAGGATCATCGCCGGCTTGAGGCCCTTGGCCTGCGCCGTGAGGATGTAGTCCTCACTGAACACCTCCACCACCGAACTGCGCATGATCAACAGATACTCGCCGATCAGGACCAGCGAGAGGGTCAGGGTGGGGAGGAAGAGGTGCCTCACGATATCCCTGATTTCGGCCCACAGGGACAGGTCGCCGGCGCCGATCGTCACCCGTCCTGCCGTGGGGAAGCCGAACCAACGGCTTCCGAAGAAAAGCAGCACGATGCCGAGGAAGAAGGTCGGCAACGACCAGGTGAATAGCCCAAAGGTGAGAGCCGAGACATCCAGCTTGGTTCCCCGTTTCCAGGCGGCGATCAAGCCAAGCGCAACTCCGGTCACGATCGCGATCAGCTGAGCGGGGAGGACCAACCACACCGTGTTTATCAGCGATCGGCCGACGAGTTCCGAGACAGTGCGGTTCTTGAATGCGTAGGACTCTCCAAAATCTCCCGAGAGAGTGGAGCCGAGGTAGCGGAAGTATTGGCTGTCATGCCAGGGACCATCGGCGAGGTTGATGAATACCGGCTTGTCCAGCCCGAACTTGACTCTGGCCACCTCGACGGCGGCGGCGCTGAGCCGAGGATCTTTTACACCGGCTTTGGCGGGGTCTCCCGGGAGAACCCTGAACAGAAAAAAATTGAAGCTGATCACGACCAGGACTGTGATCAGAGCCCAAACGATTTTGCGGATGAGGAGACGGGACCGGCTCATGCCGGTCCCGTCTCTTCAGGCGGTTTCACGTCATCCCACCGGACGCAGGTTGCCAAGTGATGTGAAGTCCTCGAGTGAGAGGATGGTCTTTCCGGTCTGCCAACCGGTGAACCGATCGGTCCGGAACGCCTCGATCCGTGGGTAATACCACGGGATGATGTAGGGGACCTGGTCCAGCGCGATCTCGGAGATCTCGAGGATGATCGCCCGGCGTTTGTCGAAATCCGTTTCGATCTGCTGTTGGGCATAGAGTTCGTCGACCTTGGGGTCACAGAACCCGGTTTCGGAGAAACCCGAGCTGATTTCGGTGCACAACAGCACACCGAGGAGCGACTCTGGGTCAGGGTCAGAGGTCCACGACCACATCATCACGTCGAAGTCGAAGCTCGGACAACAGATGGAAGTAAGCGTGTCCGAATCGAGACCGGCGATCTCGACCTTGACGCCGATGTCCTTCCACCACCCCGACAACATGTCGGCGACTCTTGGGTGTTCGTCGTTGTCGGTCGGATAGTTGAGCCTGAAGGTCAGATCTCCGCTCGGTCCACAATCGGCGGTCGGGCATTCACGGACGCCGTCACCGTCGGTGTCTGCATAACCGGCTGCGTCGAGTATCCCGTTGGCCGCGGCGAGGTCGAACACATAGTCCTTCGCCTCGAGCTCGGACGGATACCAGTCACCGAGGCTGGATGTCACCAGCCCAAGACCTCTTTCACCCGTCCCGAGAAGCACCACGTCGATCAACTGCTGTTTGTCTGTCGCGGTTGCCAGTGCCTTCCGCACCTGGACGTCGCGCAGCGCCGGATGCCCGGAGCAGATACCGCCTTCTTCCTCGGTCGGACAGTTCTCCGGTTCGGTCACGTTGAAGAAGATGTCGGCGAGTCGTCCACCGAAGTAGGCGCCCTCGGCCACCTCGACGTTGGGGTCATTGCGGAGGGTGGCGATGGCGGTGGCCGGGAACTCGGTGATCATGTCGAGTTCACCGTTGATCAGTGCCTGGACGCGACCATCCGGGTTTTCATAGGTCTGGAAGACCACTTCGTCTATCGCCGGGGCGCCACCCCAGTAGTCCTTGTTCGATTCCAGCCGGACGAACTCACCCTGGCTGATCTCGGCAAGTTTGAAGGGACCAGATCCGATCATCTCGTCGTTGGTGAATGTGGTCGGATCGATGCCTTCCCAGATGTGTTGTGGGACGACGTACATCGCCACCATGCGGTATTCGAAATTGGAAAGAGGCGTCTCTGTCGTCAAGGTGACAGTGGTGGCATCAGGCGCTTCGATCGATGTGAAGATGCTCACATACGACGGAAGAAACGGGAATGCCTCCGTGTCTCGGTAGAGGTTGATCGAATACGCGACGTCGGCCGCCGTCAGCGGGGTCCCATCCGTGAACACGGCGTCGTCACGAATCTGGAGCGTCCAGGTCAAGCCGTCGTCGCTCACCGACCATTCTGTCGCGAGCTCCGGCTGGAAGTTGCCATCCAGGTCGATCGTCAGCGGGGAGTCGTACATGAGGTCATAGAGGGTGTAATCCTCAGTCAGTACCCCGATCCCGGGGTTGAGGTCGGCAGGTGCTCCACCCCAACCGATTCTGACCGTCCCCCCGGTAGCGGTGGAACCGGAACCGGTGGTCTCGGTTCCCCCGTCGGTGGCTGCAGTGTTATCAGACCCCGATCCGCATGCTGCAGCTAGAAGCGCGAGCGTGGCCAACCAGACCACGTGTCTCCGTACGCCCATGGCATCCTTCTTTCTCACCGTCAGGCGACGGTGTCTTCTGCGGTAAACCGCTTTCTGACTGGAGTTCGGACCCCAGGGCGGGGACCGTGTCCCCGGATCATGCCACCTCGCCGCGATTCATGTCGGCCCAGGCACCGACCTATTTTCTTCTCCAACAGGGCATGCTCCCCATCTGGCCGGCGCGGGTCGCGGCCGAATCGGGTCTAGAGGAGATACCAGTCGAGGAACCGCTCGAGGCGCTGATAGAAATGAATCTGTGGGTGGATACGGAGAAGCCCATGGCCTTCTGTCGGATATGTGACGTACTCGTAGGTTTTGGAGGCCTTGTCGAGTGCGCGAACCAGTTCTTCCGACTGTTTGGGGTGGACCCGTCGATCCAGCTCTCCGTGAGCTATCAGGATCGGCCGCTCGATTTGGTCGACATCGTGAATCGGTGAGCCGGCGCGGTAGGCCCGGCGGTTCATGGCCGGGTGGCTCATCTGGCGCTCCAAGTCTTCCGTCCCGCCGCGATCTCCCTGAGCCCACGAAGTCAGGATGTCGCAATCGCCATACTTCGCAACCGCACACGCGTACCGATTCTGAGGGTCGGCGGTGAGTGCCGCTAGGGCAAGGTAGCTCCCATAGCTGGCACCAAAAATCGCCATACGACCACCGTCGACCCAATCGAGACCGTCGAGATAGGAGGCAGCTGCCAAACAGTCGGCGGTGTCGGCCACGCCCCAGAGATCGTGAGCGGCGCGTTCGAAAGATCTGCCATACGAGGTCGAACCCCGGTAGTTGATGGCGAACCAGGCGTAGCCCTTGTCGACAAAGAACTGGGCATGTCCGTCCCACTCGTCGCCAAAGTGTGATGTGGGACCACCGTGGGGGTAGACCACGACCGGGACCGGGTTTTCGGATGAGGCGTTCGCCGGCCGAAACAGAAAACCATGGATCTGGGTCCCATCCCCCGATTGGTAGGTCACCTCGAGCGGGATGACATGGGGGGCAGAGCGGATTGCGGCCGGGGCGGGGTCGAGCAGGATCGGTCCGACAACGTGGCGAACGCGGGGAGGGGTGGAGTGGTCTGTTTCGACTGCGATCAGAGCTCCCCCGGCAGTGACGACCAAATCCGACCAGGCGCCGCCCTCGGCCACCAACGTCACATCGCCGCTCGAAGCCGAAACCGTGACGATGTCTGTGCGGCCGCGCCGGGTCCTGGTGGCACCAATGGTTTCGGAATCGATCCAGGTCAGCGCTCCGAAGTCCGCCTTGTCATTTGTGAGCCTGCTCACGTCTGAGCCGTCGTAGAGATGGATTTCGTACCATCCGGGCGCCTCTGAGACGAAAGCGAGTCGAGAACCATCGATGGAGAATGAGGGGGAGTGGCTGTGACACCCTGCTTCTCCGTGAACGAGGGTTTCTGTCGAATCATCGAGGTCGACGATGATGACGTCACTCCGATTGCGGTCGTCAGGGGGATATCGAGTGGCGGCCAAACGGCGACCGTCTGGCGAGCTCACAGCCTGCCCCACATCCGCCGTCGGTCCGGTGACGGCGACCGGCCACGGATCGGCCGGGTCGAGGACGCAGAGTCGACTGACCTCGGAGACGGTTGCAAGGTTGGTGCCGGTTCTCTCCCGGGGGTGGTCGACGCTGACCACCAGTCTTCCGTCGGACAACCAGACAGGGTTTCCCCCCTTCACCAACGTTCGGGGCGCTCCTCCCGTCATCGGGACCAACTTGATCCAGCCGTCGCTCTCATACGCCAAAGTCGCGTTGTCGGGCGAGACGGCAGCGGTGGTGTCTTCCCAGAACGCGGCCGGGGGTCGATCTGCTGTCAACCGCACCGCCTGGCCGGTATCGGGGTCGAGTGTCCATACGTCGGAACCGAGGTCTGCCTGATCGAGCGTGAAAACAATCTGAGACCGGTCCGGGCTGGTGGCGAGGTTGTGAGGCCTCGGAACGGACGCGATCGATTCGAGGCGCCAGTGTGGAGGGGGCGGCCGATCCTTCCGTTTTTCGCTCGGCGCCGCCCCGCCCCATTTGTCAACCCCTACCCAATTCATGTTTTGTCCCCGTGTTGAAACCCTTCGAGAAACCCGGCAACCAGGCCACCCAATGTTGGCAGGTGATAGCCGCCCTCTTGAACGAGCACCGTCGGTTTCCCGAGGGCACCGATCATCTCGCCGGCTCGTCGGTAGCCGGCGGCCGAGACTTCGAGCGGAGATTCTGGATCGTCGAGCGCGGCGTCGACGCCGAGAGAAACCACCACCGCCGCCCGCTCGGCGCCGAACTCACACGCGGCGGCGACTGCGGCCAACCAACTGTCGTCATCACTTCCTGGAGCCAGCGGCAAGTTGAGGTTGGCTCCGAGCCCTCGGTCGGCGCCAACTTCGTCGGCGTAACCGACGAAATGAGGGAACCAGCCCTGACCAGGGTCGACATGAACCGATACATATCCGACGTCTTGGCGCTCGTAGAAGATGTCTTGGGTGCCGTTGCCGTGGTGAGCGTCGACATCGATCACGGTCACATCGGTCACGCCACGATCGATCAACCGCTGGGCGGCGAGGGCTGCGTTGTTGAGGTAACAACTCCCGCCGAAATAGGCTCTTCCGGCGTGATGACCCGGAGGCCGGGTGAGCGCGTAGGCGGCCCTGGTTCCGGCGGCAACGAGGTCGGCGGCGCTCAACGCGCTGGCGACCGCACCCTCGACCGCCTCCCAGGTACCACCGCCGATCAGCGTCATCGTGTCCATCGCAAACTCACCCGCCCTGGCTCCGATCGATGGTGACGGCTTGCGGTAATCCACCCCGGTGACACCCGCAAACACGTAAGGAACGACGAGGTCCTGTCCTGGGTCCTTGGGATAGTTCGACCGGTGCCATTGTTCGAAAGCCGTGGCGAGAAACTCGACCAGCGTCGGGTCGTGGGTTGCGGGCCATGTGGCAACCGGGTGTTTCTCGGCCGTGAGGATCTCGGACCCGATGCCCTCCACTGCTCGTTTGATGATGGTCGCGCGCTCAGGGGGTTCATCTCCGGTGATGCGAATGCCAACCCACACCCCGCCATGGGGGTCGTGGAGGAGTTCGGTTTCGTCAAAAACCGTAGGAACCATCAGGGCAAGTTAACGCCGCGCCCAGTCCGCGTGTCGACTCAATTCGCCAGGTCTGGCCTCAGCTTCAACAACTCGGGGATACCGCCGCTCGCGACCACAACGGGACGAAAGCCCTGGCGTTCGACCAAACCGGCGGCGACGCTCGCCCTGAAACCGGATGCACAGGTCAGCCACACCTCGCCCGGTTCGAGGGCGAGATCATGGCGGAGGTCGGGGACGTATCGATGGACGATGCCCTTGACCCGGCTGGAGCGATGTTCTTGTGGGTCGCGGACGTCGATCACGTTCTTGGTGCCGATGGCCTCGGACAGTTCGGCTGGACCCGCCGTCTTGTTCGTGACCAGTTCGATGCCGGCCAGGTCGTAGGCAACCGCTGTCACCTGGTATCCGATTCTGGCGAGTTCCAGTGATGCGGCCACCGCACTCTGAGCGACATCGAGGACGAGGGCGATCGGGGTGCCAAACGGCACGAGCCACCCCACCCATGGTGCAAAGGAGTCCGACAACTCGATATTCAAGCTGTCCCTCACATGGCCCTGGGCGTAGTGATGGCGTGAGCGCCCGTCGATGATTTCGACGCCCTGTGTTCGGAGCTCGAGGAGTGAGGGTCCATCCACGACGGCCGGCGATGGATCGACTATCGCCTCCCGCCCGATCCGGTTGATCGGCGCCATCGCGGGGTAGTAGTCCGGATAGGGAAGCAGGTTCGCCAGTTGACCTTGCACGAACGAGTCTTCGTCGGCATAGGCCAGAACCGGGTTGGAGGCTATTTCTGCTCCGATCGTGGTGTTGCCGGTGGCGCTGGTTCCGGCTGCACAAAAGCTGCCGGCCCCATGTGTGGGGTAGAGGCCGGTGTCATGTGGCAGTCCGGCGAGGCGCCGCACCGATCCGTATTGGAGACGCGCCAGCGACTCGGCCAATTCTGAACCCAGCAGATCGGTACGGCCCGCTGCACCCAGCAACAGCGATCCTCCTGAAAACAACGCTCCTGGCTCGCCGGGTGGTCCGATCAGATAGGAGGTGTGTTCTGGGGTGTGTCCGGGGGTGTGGAGCGGAAGGATCGAGAGGTTCTGCCCGGCGGCGAGCGGTTCGGAATGAAACGCGGGCACAAACGTAAACCGGGTTCCGGCTCCGGCCGGGAGGACGAGGTCTGCATCGAGTTGGGCTGCCAGTGCCTTGGCACCAGACAGATAGTCGTTGTGAACATGGGTGTCGAGAACGTGGGTGACCGTGGCGCCGGACTTCTCGATAAGGTCGAGGAGGGGAGCGAGGTGGAGTTGGGGGTCCACTACCACCCCGTGACCGTCATGGGTCAAGAGGTAGGACGAGTCGCCGAGACTGGCGGTCCGATCGACGTCTATATGCATCAACCCGAATCCTAGACCCTGCGTGGTCGAGTCTCCCCGACCACGGTGTCGGTCTTGCGAACCGTTTCAGCTCTTGGGCAACCCCGACTTGATGGCTGCGGTGAGCACATCTTTTTTGACGAGACCGGAGGCCCGGAACCGCTGGGTGGGTGTGTTGGCCCCTTCCCGCCAGTTCATGACAACAAAAGTGGGGGTGGATTTGATCTTGAACTTCTCGAACAGCTCCGGGACGTGGGCGAGGTTGACCTTGACCACCACTGCTTCGTCACCGGATTCGTCGGCTATCTCGTTGATGATCCCGTCCATGACGCGGCATGGCTGACAGTTGGTCTGATAGAAGTCGACCAGCACCGACTTGTGGGTCCCAAGCAACTCGTCGAGTTGTCCGGCGTGCTCGAGACTGACCGGCTTGTTCTTCTTGCGAAACATGGCCATAGGCGCACAAGTTACTGCCCTTTCCGGAATTACCAACCCGCAGTAGCCTCAGGGTATGACTTTCTCGCCCGTGGACATTCGTGATCGGTTCCGGAGGCCAGTGCGCGATCTACGCATCTCGGTCACCGATCGGTGCAATTTCCGTTGCACCTACTGCATGCCCAAAGAGATCTTCGGAAAAGACTACGAATTTTTGTCCCGCGACTTCCTGCTCAGTTTTGAAGAACTGGAACGGGTCGTTCGTTCGTTCGTACGCCACGGGGTTACCAAGGTTCGGATAACGGGCGGCGAACCTTTGTTGCGCAAGGGCATCGAGGACCTCATCGCCCGGTTGGCTCAGATCGCCGGGGTGCAGGACCTCACTCTCACCACCAACGGCAGCCTGCTGGAACGAAAGGCGAAGGTTCTGTCCGCCGCCGGACTCGACAGAGTGACGGTCAGTCTCGACTCCATGGACGACACCGTGTTCATGGCGATGAATGATGTCGGTTACCCGGTCCAGAAGGTTTTGGACGGGATCGCCGCCGCCTCCGACGCCGGTCTCGACCCGATCAAGATCAACATGGTCACCAAGCGCGGCGTCAACGACGAAAGCATTGTCGACATGGCGGCGCATTTCCGCAGCACCGGCCACATCGTGCGGTTCATCGAATACATGGATGTGGGCACGACCAACGGCTGGAGGCTCGACGACGTGGTCTCCGCCAAGGAAGTCGTTGCTCGAATCAACGAGGTGTTTCCGCTCGAACCGGTAGATCCGAATTACACGGGCGAGGTCGCACAGCGATACCGGTACAAAGACGGTCAGGGTGAGATCGGCGTGATCTCTTCTGTGACGCAGCCCTTCTGCGGCGATTGCAGCAGAGCGAGGCTGTCGGCCGAGGGCGGGCTCTACACATGTCTGTTTGCCACGGCCGGGACCGACCTGCGGGCGCTGCTCCGGGGCGGCGCTGGTGATGAAGAACTCGACGCCGTGATCTCTGGGGTCTGGGGTTCACGCACTGACCGTTATTCGGAGATCCGCTCTGAAGGAACGACCGAGTTGCAACGGATAGAAATGAGCTACATCGGCGGGTAGAGCGCCTTGTATTCCTCTGACCAGGCAGTTTGCGTTCAGCCCCTCGACCATCCCTGCACCCGGCAGCGAGAACCGGCAAGTGCCGTTATCTACCTGGCTGGTGTCACCGGTTTGTCCGTCTGGTTCGTCTGTTCTCATGTTTGAGTAGCGAGATCGATGGCGAACTTGAAAGAGCAGACCTGGAAGATGTCTACAGATCGTTCGGATGAACTGGAACTGATTGGGTGGTGGTTGGGTCTGGCTGCACTGGTATTGATGTTCGTGGGGTTCTTCATTATCGACCATGGCGGTTGGTTGGGGCCTGACAGTCCGGTCACTGAGCTCGCAGCTGAGATCACTAACAACAGGACGAGAATCGTCGCTGGAAGCACGGTAGGCATAGTCGGAGCGTTTGCCTTGGTCGGGTTTGGTGCCTCGCTACGGATGCGCCTCGCCCGGGAAGGCCCTAAAGGTGAACTGTTGGCTCTTGTGGCCTATGCATTTGGGATTGTCATGACGATCGGCGCTTTGGTTCATGCGTCATATCGCATGGCGATCAGCGCACCGATCGTTCCGAACATGCTCTCCGACGCGGTGCTTCCGTTATCGATCCTGAAAGAACACATCATTGCCCTGTTCATGCTTGGTGCTGTGGGTGTCGCCTTCACGATGAGCATCAGCTCGTTGGTCGTGGGATTGCTCCCCAAGCCGTTTGCCTGGGTGGGCGTCGTACTCGTCGCGGCCACTGTGGCGCTCATCCCGACTGGTGTTGGTGTTGGCGGTCTCGCCTTATTCCTCTGGCTGATTGTGGCTTGTCCCGTTCTCATCGTCAGAGAACACACCACTAGCACTCAGGGGTCACCACAATCCCGCTAGGCGAGATGGATCTCGAACGTGGCTGAAACCCCAGGAAGGGCACGCCCCTGGCGTGCTTCAGGAAATGAAGGACAACCTCGGCCGTCTCAAGCAGCTCGGGATCGAGGCCATCGACGACTGACGGGTCGCCCGGTCGACAGTGTCAGGTTCGGGGCGTTCCGAAAGCTGTCATCCCGATTTCTATGGCGTCTGTGGTGTCACACGAAAACCATGACCGGCCGTCCTCACCCCAGGTTTTCCACTCGCTTTCGATGATCGGTTCGAACGAGATCCGATCCAACAAACTCTGAATCGAACCGCCCGCGCCGAGCTCGTCCTGGGCGAGGTCACCCAGACCTTCCGGAAAGATGGCACAAAGAGTCTGGCGCTGACCGTTTTCAACCGGTACCACGGCCACGCCGAGTTCGCCCTTTTTGGCAAGCCGGCCAACGGTGGCTTTGAGGAGCCACGGTTGGTCCACGGCAACGAGCAAGAGCTGTCTTTCGGGATGGGCAAGCGCAACTGAATACAGCGCGGCGAGCGGTCCCTGCTGAGCCTCGGACTGGTCCGGGATGGCTTCAAATCCCAACCAGCCGGGTTCTCTCCCTGCGACGACGATGCCGTCACATGCATCTGCCAATGCCGCCGCCACCCAGTTGATCATCGGGGCGCCGGCAATCGGCACCAGTGCTTTGTCCTCGCCCATGCGAGAGGATTGCCCCCCTGCGGCTATTACTCCAAGTGGACGTAGCATCGCCTCATGATCCCATATCGATGGCTGGCCGGTGTTGTGGCCGTCTGGGCCATGATCACCTGGGGCGGGAGGGTGGCGCTGTTGGACGGTGAGACCCCGCCGATGGCGTGGGCCAGGGTTGTTGGCTCTCTGACGGTGGCCGCGGTGGCCGCCGTTTTGTTGTGGAGCCGGCGGCCCAACCGGTGGCTCTGGGTCTACACCGGCGTGACGGGGGTGGTGTGGACGACATCACTGGCTTCGGTGTGGATCGACTCTCACTCTTGGGGTTTCCGCCTTGTCCACACCCTTCTCGCCGCCGTCTCGATCTCCCTGGCGGTCGCGGTAGCCGTCACTCCTCGATGGCGTCAAAAAAGCGTTGAATCCGGCTGACCACCTCGATCGGTGAGGCGTAGTAGATCTCATCAGAGGCCGCCCCTCTCAGCTCTCTCGAAATCCCTCGTCCTTCCGGTGCAGCAACGAAGAACGGCTTTGTCGCCGCTCTCGCGTACCCCGCCGCCATCTCCACCCCGAGACCTCCTGCGAGATCGGCGACAACGGCCTCGGATCGGTCGATCGCGTCGAAAACCAACTGGATCTGCTCGGAAGCCGTGAATCCAACCTCACCCCATTGTTCTTGGTCACGCGCCGGGCAGGTCACGACAAAGCCGTGCGCTTCCAGGGCCGAAAGCAAAGACTCGGCCCGCTCTCTACCGGCGGCGTCGCTGGACGGCCCCACGACGGCCAGTCTCCTTGTGGAACTCGAGCGTTTGCGCCGTGTGACTCGATATCCCCACCAGATCAAGGTGACCGTCGCCAGCAGCGAAACCTCGAAGGCTTCCGTTTCGCCCAAGAACCCGAGCAGGGTGCCGCCGGTCGAACCGGCGAGAGTGCCTGCGACGATGAGGGCGTTGCCCTTGACGATGCGACGATCCGAGTTCCAGAACCGGACTGCGCTGGCAACTGCGAGGAGGATCAGGAGGAGCGCGCCGGACCCCGATCCGATGGCCGCGAGGAGCCTCGGGCCGAATCCGTCGGAGATCGGTGGGAACAGATCCTCCGCCAGGCCAGACACAGGCAACTCTCGGGCGAACGGCACCGTCGAAACCAGCGTGGTCGAGATCGCCGCCAAGGCACCTGTGAACAGAGTCATGGCGTGTCCCGATTTTTTGCCAACCACGAGGAACATCGAACCAATGGCGAGAGTGGGGATGTTGAGAACGGCCCCGAGTAGAAAAAAAACCCGATAGGCGGGCCCACTCCAACCGAACGCCAACCCCACCCACAATGCCCAAGTCGCCGCCGCGAACATCCCGATCCCGGCCGCGTAGGCGGCGGTATGTGGTCGACGTCGCTTCAGGTAATCCCGACTCAGATCCAATGCAAACAGAGTCGCCGCAAAAGCAGCCAGCAGCGCGATCACAGCGTCCAAATGCATTTCCGGAGAGGTTAGGGCGAACGATGAGTGTTGACAGATGCGATACCGATCAGCCGCCTCGGATCAGAGATACAGGATCGGGCGCTTGGCTAGCCTCACGGGATGGAGGCTGCTGACTACCGGATGCCGTATCGCGAATATGTCGCGGCCATCTTCGAACTCGCCGAGGAGGGAATCCCGGTCATCCAGGCGCGGATCGCGGACTGGCTTGGAGTGACCCGTGCCTCCGTCTCCGAAATGGTGAGGCGTATGGTCGACGACGGACTCGTCGTCTCCGACAGCGAAATCCGCCTGACGGACGAAGGTCGCCATTTGGCCGAAGTCGTCGTGCGACGTCACCGGTTGTCCGAGCGTTTCTTGTCAGAGGTGCTGGGCCTCCCCTGGGTGAAGGTGCACGCCGAGGCCGAGGTGTGGGAGCACGTCATCTCCGACGATGTCGAGGCGGCGATGTGGAAAGCGCTCGGCGACCCGAAGACCTGTCCTCACGGCAACCCGATCCCGGGCGCCGGCTACCGGCCTCCGCCGATCGCACCCTTGTCTTCGATGACGCCGGGAATGGTCAAACCGCTGGAGAGGATTTCCGAGGAACTCGAATTGGACTCAGAAATCATGGGGTTTCTCGACGATTCCGGTTTCCGGCCGGGAGCAACCCTCGAGGTCATTGCCGCCACACCCGACGGAACCCTCACGGTGCGGGCGAACGATGGATCGCCGGTAGGGGTTGGCACCTTCATGGCCGACCGACTGTTTGTTGCGATCGCCGCCGTCTAGAAGACCCTGGTGACTGCGATCGCCTCGCGCGGGAGATCCTCGATGATGTCGGTGATCGCGGAGCAGAATCTGGCTCCAAAAACAATGACAAGTATCAAAACCACCCGGAAGATGCGGCCCCATGCCCGGCGGCTGAGGGTGCGGCGAGGGGTGGTGCCGGCTCCGGCGGGATCGGACAGAGGAATATCCATCGAGTGGACGCCGGCAACCAGGGTCTGGCCGCACTCTGGGCAGTGGGTCGTAAAAGTCGGATCGACTCTGCTCCTGCAACGCGGGCATCTGCTCATTGCCTGACCCTAATCGGGCACCGGCCCCACCAACAATGGGATGTCCCGTTCGGCGGACTCCAAACCGCCGTGGTAACCGATGAGCCGGCGGTCAAATCCTGCCGGGAGGAGCACCTTTCCAGGAGGCGCCAACACGAGAGCGTCTGGCAGGCGGCCTTCCAGTCCTGGGTGAGGCTCGGCGTCATCGCCGAGAAGTGAAAGTAGTTCGTCGACCTCGACCAGTCTGCCGCCGGAATCACGAGCGAATTTCTCGATCAGGTCTCGATCGCCCTTGAGGTAGACCGACCGCGGGTCGCCGTAGGCGACGAGGTGGTCGAAGTCGTTTCGCATCGCCAGCTTCCCGGCCTCGGCGTAGTCGATGTGGCCGTGGTCGGCTGTCCCTACAACCACTGCGCCAGGCGGCAAGCGGTGGATCAAACTCGACCAGGCGTTTTCGACCAGAGACAGCGCTTCGCGGTATTCGCCAGAGTCACGTCCCCAAACATGCGCGGCAAAGTCGACCTGGGGCAGATAGGCAAAGATCAGCCGCCGGGGTATGGCGGCCAATTCGACGATGGCCTTTATCCAGTCGTCGACAGAGGAGATCGGTTCGAATCGGCACCCCCGGTACAGGGCGCGGCTGAGCGGGGTGCCTTCGAACTCTCTCGGTTGAACCGTGATCGGTTCAACCCCGCTCTGTGCGAGACGCTCCCACAGGTTGGGCCCTGGGAGCATCTGGTCGGTTTGGAAGTCCACAGAAAGACCACCCAGTTGGACCCACTTGAGTGTGTTCACGACCATGCCCAACTCCGGCAGCCACATCAGATGGCCGATGACGCCGTGGGTGGAGGCCGGGGTCCCGGTCGCCACCGTGGCCAGTGCCACCGTGGTCGTCGTCGGAAACGGTGCGGCGAGCACAGCCCGCGTCGAAGCCGATATCGAGGGGGTCGACCCTGCATCGATCTGGGCCGATCCAAGACCGTCGAACAAACACAAAACATAGGTTTCGGCCGGCGGTACCAGAGCCGCCATGGCCGGATCGAGCCCGGCGGTCTGCCGTTTCCCGGTCAGCCTGTGCTCCAACTCGGCGACCAGGTTGACAAGGCCTGTCCCGGCCAGGGCCTCGATGTCAGAATCCACGACCCCGAGGCTAGAGCCCTCTCCGCGAGCTCCGGGCGCCACAACCATGAATGATCGATCTCAGGGGCCCATTGGGCATTGCCTCAAACGAGACTTTGGCCCGATGGGGGTGCTGCTTATACTCGCCGCAGTCTGTCCGGCAACCCCACGAGTGGCATGAGCGTTTACTTCGAGCAGTACATAACGGTCGGTGTATTCGCAGCTTTGGGTGTGGTTCTGGTGGCCGCCCTGCTCGGTCTTGCTGCAGTTCTGCGTCCATCGAACCCGACCAAGGCAAAAAAACTCACTTATGAATGTGGTGTCGACCCTGTCGGGAGTGGCTGGTCGCAGAGCTACATCCGCTATTACATCTTCGGCCTGCTGTTCGTCGTGTTCGACGTCGAAGCCGTGTTCATCTTTCCATGGGCCATCCAGGCCGAATCGCTCGGGGTCTTCGGCCTGGTCGCCATCGTCATCTTCATGCTGACGCTGCTCGAGGGTTTGATTTACGCCGTTAAGAAGGGGGTTCTGCGATGGGAGTGATCCAGAAGTTCGGAGCGCCGAAACCCATTTCTTGGCTTTTGAACTGGTCTCGGAGCTACTCCCTCTGGCTCTTCCAATTCGGGCTCGCCTGTTGTGCGATCGAGATGATGGCGGCGTCGGGTCCGCGTTATGACTTTATGCGATTCGGGATCATTCCCCTGCCGGCCTCTCCGCGCCAGGCCGACCTGATGGTCGTAGCCGGCACCGTCACCGACAAGATGGCGCCATCGGTCAAGCGCCTCTACGACCAGATGCCCGATCCCAAATACGTCATCTCCATGGGCTCGTGCTCCAACTGCGGTGGTCCGTATTGGGATTCCTATTCGGTGACCAAAGGGGTCGATCAGTTGATACCGGTTGACGTTTATGTTCCCGGCTGCCCACCCCGGCCCGAGGCCCTGATGGACGGAATCGTCACACTCCAAAAGATGATCCAAGGCGAGAACATCAAAGAGAAGTGGAACCGGCGTGACCACCAGCCCGCCTGAAACGCTCGACGACTTTTCCACCGCCGCAGCCCAGGCTCTGGGCGGCGAAGTGGTCCCCGCCAAGGACACCATCAAGATCTCGGTGGCTTCTGGGAATTGGGTGGCCGCAGCGACGGCGGCGCGTGACGAACTCGGGCTCGTCTTCTTCTCATGGTTGTCAGCCGTCGACTGGTCGAACGCTCCGGTGCTGGGAGAGCCGGTCGCCGGCGAAGTCGAGGAACGTTTCGAGGTTTTGTGCACCTTGAGCAACGTTACCGACGGCAAAAGGGTGACACTCTCGACCAACCTCGCCAAGGGGGAGCCTAAAATTGCTTCACTTGTCTCGGTGTATGCCGGGGCCGATTGGCACGAGCGGGAAACTCACGAGATGTTCGGGATTGTGTTCGAAGGACATCCGAACCTCGAAAACCTCTACCTTCCCGACGGTTTCATCGGTCAGCCTCTCCTCAAGTCGTACCCACTGATGTCACGCGAGGTGAAGCCGTGGCCGGGCACAGTTGACGTCGAAGGGATGCCAGGAGCCGACGACGAGGAAGAGCCGGCGGAGGCCGAGGAGTGACCACCATCGACCACGACACTTTTCGGCATCTGTCCGAGGTCTCGGTTTCGGTTGAACTCGAAACCGCCGACATGACATTGAACATCGGTCCCCAACACCCCTCAACCCACGGTGTTCTCCGCCTCGTCGCCAGGGTGGATGGTGAGAGAGCATATGACGTAAAGCCGGTCATCGGTTACATGCATCGTGGGTACGAAAAACTGTCTGAAGTGCGCAGCTACGCCCAGATCACGGCACTCGTCAACCGGATCGACTGGGTCTCCGGATACGCCAATGAAGTTCCATTCCTTGTGGCCACCGAAAAACTGATGGAGATCGAGGTCCCCGAAAGGGCCCAGTACATCCGTCTGATCCTCACCGAGATGGCACGGATAAGTTCGCATCTCGTTTTCATGGCCTCCTACCCCCTCGAACTGGGAGCGGCCACCCCGCTCTTTTTCGGATTGAGGGAAAGGGAGCGGATCCTCGACCTGTTGGAAAGTGTGACGGGTGGTCGCTTCCATCCCAACTTCAACCGGATCGGCGGGGTCAAGCCGGTGGCCGGAGCCGGGTCCACCCAGCGCAAAACGGTGCAGGACCTCCCCAAGGGGTTTTTGGCCGAGACCCACAACGCCATGGACAAAGTCCTTCATGCCGCCGACCAACTCGAAGACCTCGTCGCCGGAAACGAGATCATCCTCGCCCGGACCAAGGGAATAGGAGTTCTCCCGGTTTCCGTGGCAGCCGCCTACGGCGTGTCAGGACCGAACTTGAGAGCGTCCGGTGCCGCCTTCGATCTGCGCAAGGTCGAAAACTATCTCCCCTACGACCGGTTCGATTTCGAAGTGCCAACCGGGGAGAACGGTGACTGTTGGGATCGCTGGTGGGTGAGGCTCGCCGAGATCCGTGAGTCGGCGAGCATCGTACGGCAAGCCATCGACGGGATACCGTCGGGACCGCTTCAGGCAAAAGTCCCCAAGGTGATCAAAGTCCCGGCGGGAGAGACCTACGTGAGGGCCGAAAATCCAAAAGGGGAGATGGGATACCACCTCATCTCCCAAGGCGGACAGGGCCCCTATCGCCTCAAAATCCGCTCCGCTAGCTTCTCCAACATCTCGATCCTCCCCTGGATCCTCGAAGGGACACTCGTCCCGGACATCATCGCCATCATGGGATCACTCGACTTTGTCCTCGGAGATGTGGACAGATGACGTCTCCGTTCGCCTTCGGCTCCGGAGAGTCCTGTGTCTCGAGTCCCGTGTCTCGAGTCCACTCAATCGTCGTTCTTGAGCACCGATGCTCGGACGGTCGCAAGTTGTCGGCGCAATCCCGTGGCCGCACTTTGGAGCCGCAAGCTTTCGTCAGTACCGATATAGGAGAGATCGGATGCGAGCTGGAGATGGAAGGAACACTCCGAGGCAGATGCCAGCGCCACCTCGAGAAATCGTGCGAACTCAGCTCGCGAGGCCCGCGCGGCGCCTTCCGTGATGTTGGAACCCACCGAAACGGCGGCTCTTCGAAGCTGCGAAGTCAATCCGTACATCTCAGAGTTCGGAAAGGTGGACGTCGCCTCGTAGATGTCGAGCGCCAGCTGGTAACTGGCCTGCCACACCCTCAGCTTCTGGTGGTCGCGCATCAAACCGAAACTGACACAGTTTCATGCAGTTTGAAAGGGGCTTGTCGAGACTCGGGACTCAGGACCCCCGACTCGGGACTCATGTCTGATCCTGAGGATCAGACATGAACTTCTGGCTCGAGCTTCTGTTGAAGGTGGGGATAATCGCTGCGTTCATTCCGGCGGCGGGATTGGTGATCGGGTTCGCCGAGTTGAAGCTGTCGGCGAAGATGCAGAACCGGATTGGGCCCTATTTTGCAGGTGGGCGCTGGGGTTGGGCGCAGCTTCTGGCAGATGGGATCAAGTTCTTTCAGAAGGAAGATCTGGTGCCGGAGGAGGCGGATCGGACTGTCTTCAAGATCGCTCCGATGTTGGTGTTCATCGGGACGGTCGCCTTGTTCGTCGTGATTCCGTTCAGTCCAACGCTTGTAGTTCAGGACCTCGACGTCGGGATCTTCTACGCTCTCGCCATTTCTTCTGTGTCGACCATCGGCGTGCTTGTGGCCGGCTGGTCCTCTGCCAACAAGTATTCGCTGATGGGCGGTCTGCGCGCTGCCGGCCAGCTGATCGCGTATGAACTGCCCCTGGTCCTGGCCACGGTCGGAGTCGTGGTCATGGCGGGCACAATGAGCCTCAACGGAATTGTCGAGGCTCAGGCCGGATGGTTTTCCGAGACCGGCTGGGGCGGAGGGTTTCCGTTCATAATCCCGCAGTTCGTCGGGTTCGTGATCTTCATGATCGCGGCGGTGGCCGAGCTGTCCCGCACCCCCTTCGACATGCCGATCGCAGAGTCGGAACTGGTGATGGGTTATCTCACCGAATATTCGGGGTTCCGCTTCCTGTTCTTCTTCTTGGCCGAGTTCGCCAACATGTTTTCGATGTCGGCGATCGCCGCCACGCTCTTCCTTGGAGGGTATTGGGCCCCTGGTTTGACCGAGAGCCAACTGTCGCTGGCGGGACCGTTGATTCTTTCTGCCAAGGTCGGGGTTCTCGTCTTCTTCCTCATCTGGTTCAGATGGACTTTCCCCCGTTTTCGGGAAGATCAGCTTCAGAGCATCGCCTGGAAGTGGCTCATCCCGTTGTCGCTCGTCAACATCGTTGCCACCGGCGTTTTCAAGGTGGTGTTCTGATGGCTGCTCCGAGTTTTCCGGGCAAGGGGATGTTCACGGGGATGAAGGTGACATTTGTCACGATGCTCCAGACTCTTTTCCAGCCCAAGAAGCACCTCGCCACCGTCAACTATCCGAAGGTCAAAGAGGAACCGGTGGCCAGGGCGCGAGGCGTGATCGCCCTCGACCAGGAGGCGTGCACCGTCTGCATGTTGTGTGCGCGCCAGTGTCCTGACTGGTGCATCTACATCGAGGGACACAAGGAAGAAAAGGCTCCAGACAAGCCGGGAGGTCGAGTCAAGATCCGCGCCACTCTCGACCGTTTCGACATCGATTACGCCTTGTGCATGTACTGCGGTATCTGTGTGGAAGTTTGTCCTTTCGACGCCCTCTTCTGGACCCCGGAGTACGAATACGCAGAAAGCGGCATGGGCAAGATGATGCACGACATGGACCGCCTTCAAGACTGGCTGACGACGGTTCCACCAGCCCCGGCGTTGGAGTCCTGATGGTTTTTTCTGACTGGATCTCCGCACCGGTGAACTGGGTCTACCTTGCAGTGGGTGCGGCCGTGATCGTCGCCGCTTTCCGTGTGGTCACGTCCCAAAACGTTGTTCACGCCGCGCTGTTCCTGGTTGCGACCCTGGCCGGTTCGGCCGGTCTTTTCCTGCTTCTCGGCGCCGAGTTTGTTGCTTGGGTTCTGGTGCTCGTCTACATCGGGGCCGTGATCGTCCTTTTCCTTTTCGGGATCATGATCACCAGGGCTCCGGTCGTGCGCGATGTGGGCCTGGACAACAAGAAGGCGCGGCCGCTGGCGGCGCTCGTTGCCCTGCTGCTGTTTGGCACCTTGTCGTGGACTTCGATCACAGCTTTTGGTGATCTCGCTGTCCAAGACGTCGGAGTACCGACCTCTACCGCGGTTTTGGGTGAGGCGTTGCTGGGACGTTTTGTGTTGCCGTTTGAAATTGTTGGTTTCATATTGCTTGCTGCCCTCGTCGGTGGAATCACACTCGCCCGACGTGACCTGACCCCGTTGGAAGAAGAAGAAAGGGGAGCGGTATGAGAGGTTCGGCTTTGCCTCGCCGTCACTGGTCCCCGTTCCCGAGTCCCGGGTCCCCGGTCCCGAGTCTCGCGACTCGCGACTCGCGACGTGCGGGCCGGCGGTCCGCACTCCTGGACTCGCGACGTGCTGGCCGGTGGTCCGTACGATGATGGTCAACCAGTTCCTGCTGATTGCGGCCTTGTTGTTTTCGCTCGGGGTTTATGGCCTGCTGGTGCGGCGCAACGTGGTCATGGTGCTGCTGGCGGTCGAATTGATGCTGAATGCGGTCAACATCAACCTGGTTGCGTTCGAGGCGGCCCTGCGGTCGTCGATGGCGGTTGGCCAGATATTCTCGCTCTTTGTCATCACAGTCGCCGCGGCCGAGGTCGGGATCGGTCTGGCCATCGTCCTTCTCATCTTCCGCAACCGTCAATCCGCCAACGTCGACGACTTCGACCTGATGAAGTACTGATATGCGTCACCCGTCACCCGTCACCCGTCACCCGTCACCAGGCGATCGCTCATGAAATCGGTTTTTGTTTTGGCGGCTGAGGAGGCTCCGCATGGGGCGGTGGAACTCGCCTCTGGTGGGGTGCTGGCGCAATGGGCCGGGTTGATGCTCGTTCTTCCCTTTGCGGCTTTTCTCCTCATCATCTGGCGCGGAAAACACATGAAATACAAGGGGGCAGAATTCGCCATCGGAGCGATGGCGGTGAACCTGGTGATGGCCACGGCGTTGTTCATCTCCAACATGGTGGAGGGAATCTTCCACGAGGAACATTTCGAGATCGCCAAGATCGGCTTGTGGGAGGGAAAGAACCTCATCTTCGAACTCGGCTGGGTCGTTGATGGCTTGTCGATCATGATGTATTTCGTCGTCTCTTTCGTCGGCCTTCTGGTGTTTTTGTACGCCGTCGGATACATGCACGGCGACGTCAGGGTGACCTGGTTTTTTGCTTCGCTGTGTCTCTTTGCCGGTTCGATGCTGGTCCTGGTTGGTTCAGCCAACCTGGTGCAACTGATCATTGGCTGGGAGGGGGTGGGGGTCGCCTCGTATCTGCTCATCGGGCATTACTGGGAGCAGAAGGAGAATTCGTCTGCGGCGATAAAGGCATTCCTCGTCAACAAGGTGGCCGACGTTGGCCTCGTCCTGGGTGCCATCTATGTTGGGCTCTCGCTCGGGGACTTCCGCTTCTCCACTTTGGAACGGGCGGCAGTAGAGGGAGATGCCGTCCTTGCCGGCGTGGCGGCGGCGGCGGGTTTGCTGCTGTTCTTTGGCGCGATGGGCAAGTCGGCCCAGTTCCCGCTCCACATCTGGCTGCCCGACGCCATGGCAGGGCCTACTCCGGTCTCGGCCTTGATGCATGCTGCGACGATGGTGACCGCCGGGATCTACTTGATGGCTCGTACATTCCCGCTCTATCAGAATCTGGCTGGAGACATCGAGATCCTGGGCAGCCTCGACGTTCGCGGATTGATGGTGATCGTGGGTGCGATCACCCTCTTTGGCATGGGTCTTCTGGCGTTGGTCGCCGACGACATCAAGAAGGTTCTGGCCTACTCGACCGTGTCCCAACTGGGTTACATGATGACGGCAGTGGCCGCCGGGGGTTATACGGCCGGGTTGTTCCATCTGTTCACTCATGCCTTCTTCAAGGCGCTGTTGTTCCTTGGTGCTGGTTCCGTGATCCATGCGGTTCACTCCAACAACATGAGCGATATGGGCGGGCTCCGCAAGGACATGCCCACGACGTTCTGGACGTTTTCGATCGGTTCGTTGGCGTTGGCCGGCATCATCCCCCTCGCCGGGTTCTGGTCGAAGGACGAGATCCTGGCAACCCTCGATTACGAGGGTTATCAGGCCGTGATGTGGATCGCCGTCGCCGGTGCCTTCGTGACGGCTTTCTACATGACGAGGGCGGTGGCCCTCACCTTCTTTGGGACATACAAGGGTCACGGTCAGCCTCATGAGTCGCCGTCGATCATGACCACCCCGCTGATCGCACTGGCAGTGCCTTCTGTGATCGTCGGTTTCTTCAACGTCCCAGGCGTCAAGTTGGGTGGGCTTGGCAACTTCACCGAATGGGTCGGGGCGCGGTCGGTCCCCATGGGTGATCACCACGCCGAAGCCATCGATTGGAGACTCGCCGCGTTCGGGTTGGCTGCGGGACTCGGAGGGATAATCGTCGGCTGGCTGATTTTCGGACGCGACGCAGAGACGCAGGCAGCCAGGGACAAAGTCGAGGTGCCCGTGCTCTACCCGCTCCTCCGTCAGAAGTACTACATGGATCATGCGGCGCTGGGCGTGACCGGTTTCATCAAGGGCCCGACCGCTCGCGCCGTCAACTGGATCAACACCTATGTGATCGACGGTGTCGTGAACGGGGTAGGGGCGGTCGTGAAGGCGCTCGGTGGGCTGGTCTACAACGGACTCGACCAGCGCGGCGTCGACGGGATCTTCAATGGCATCGCCGCCGGCAGCGACTCCGCCGGCCGCGCCCTGAGCCGGCTCCAGACCGGCAGGGTCCAGAACTATGCCACCGGCTTCGTGGTCGGGGCGCTTGTGCTGGTGTTGATCGTGGTGGTGGCGGCATGACCGATACACGTTTCGCCCGGCGGCGACTCCAAACCGATTTCCAAGAGACAGAGAGAGGCGAGAAACGATGAACTGGTTCGAGAACGGCGGCGCCCTCAGCCTGATCATATTCCTGCCGCTGGCTGCGGCGTTGGGGCTGATGCTCATCCCGAAGGAAAAGGAAGAACTCATCAAGCAACTGGCCTTGGCGGTTTCTGTCGTCACCTTTGCGTTATCGCTGGTTGTTGCGTTTGGTTTTGACCTCGGCGCCGCCGACAAATACCAGTTCGACACTTCGCTCGCGTGGATCAGCGCGATCGGCGCCAACTATCACATCGGCGTCGACGGGATCAGTCTCCCGTTGCTCGTCTTGTCGACCTTCATCATGGTGCTGGCGATCATCTACTCATGGGACCACTGGGAGGAGCCACGAAACCCCCGAGGCTTCCTCGTGTTGATGCTGATCCTCGGGGCGGGAATGAACGGCACCTTCGTCGCTCTCGATCTGGTTCTCTTCTTCATCTTCTTCGAGGTGGTCCTGCTCCCGATGTACTTCATGATCGGGATCTGGGGTGACAAATCGATGCGCAAGATCCCGGGATTCACGAGGGAGGTCCCGACACGGCTTTATGCCTCGATCAAGTTCTTCCTGTTCACGCTGTTCGGCTCCGCGTTCATGCTTCTTGGTTTCCTCGCCATCTATTTCCGCGCAGGTGAAGTCGCCGACCGCACCTTCGATATCCCCACCCTTGCCGCCCTTGGTGCCTCGGGTGCCTTTTCGCCTGCTGTATGGAGCATCGGGGGCTTGGTGTTTGGGGCCCTCTTCCTTGGGTTTGCGGTGAAGGTGCCGATGTGGCCGTTCCACACCTGGCTCCCCGACGCCCATACCGCCGCCCCCACCGTTGGGTCGGTTTTGCTGGCGGCGATCCTCCTGAAACTGGGCTCTTATGGTTTCATCCGAATCGCGTTGCCGATCCTCCCCGACTCGGCGCGAGACTGGGCGCCCGCCATCGCGATCCTCGCCGTGATCGGGATCATCTACGGTTCTTTGGCCTGTCTCGCTCAGAGCGACATGAAACGTCTCATCGCCTTTTCCTCGGTGGGGCACATGGGATTTGTGATGCTCGGCATCGCCACTCTCACCGATGTCGGGATCAACGCCGCCATCATCGGGATGGTGGCCCACGGACTGATCACGGGTCTGTTGTTCTTTCTCGCCGGTTCGATGTCGCATCGTTATCACACGAGGGAGATGGGCCGTCTCGGCGGCAACCAGACACTGATGCCCAAGATGGGTGCAATTCTCAGCTTCACCGCAATGGCCTCTCTCGGGCTTCCGGGGCTGGCCGGATTCTGGGGTGAGTTCATGGCTTTGCTCGGCGCGTTCAACCCGTTGACCGGACTCAGCAGCGGGTTGTTCAGGACGGTCATGGTCATCGGCGCGATCGGGACCGTGCTGACCGCCGGGTATCTCTTGTGGATGCTGCAAAAGGTCAATCTGGGCGAGCCAGGGGAGGAGTGGGTCGGTCATGAATTCCATGACGTCGACCGTTTCGAGATGGCGGCCTGGGTGCCGCTGATGATCCTGATCGTCGTGATAGGCGTCTACCCCAAGATCGTGCTTGGAGCTTCCAACGACGCCGTCGTGTCGCTGGTGCAGACCGCATTCGACTCAGGTGCCACCGCCGCCCGCGGAGTTCTGGGGGGCTGATGAAGATATCGCGCGGCCCTAGCGGCCAGGTCCAGACATGAAATACGACATCGACTATCTGGCGATAGCCCCGGAGTTGGTGTTGATTGTCAGTCTCCTCGGCGTGCTCGCCCTCGACCTGGTGCTGCCTCGCCGATTGAAGTACTTCACGGGTGCCGTGGCGGTTGTTGGCCTCACCCTGGCAGCGATCCCACTCATTCTCCTAGCCGTCGCCGACGGTCCGATTTCGATGTTTGACGGCTCGTACGTCGTTGACGACTTCGCGCTCGTGCTCAAAGGTCTGTTTGTGGTTTCCGGCTACATCGTCCTGATCATGTCGGTCGGCTACATCGAATCCGATCGGTACTACCAGGGCGAGTACTACTTCTTGATCCTCAGCTCCATCCTCGGATCGGTGGTGATGGCCTCGGCTCGGGATCTGATCATTCTGTTCATCGGCCTCGAATTGACCACTGCGCCATTGTTCATGCTGGCCGGCTGGCGGAAAGGTGACCTTCGCTCGAACGAGGCGTCTCTGAAGTATTTCATTCTCGGTGTTCTCTCGACCGCCATCATGTTGTGGGGAATGTCGATGTTGTTTGGAGCCACGGGCTCGATTCAATTCGCCGATATTGCGAGCGCTGTCGCCGATCTACAGGGCTCTGCGACGATGGGACCCCTGATCACGCTCGGCGTGATATTCGTGATGGTCGGCTTTGGATTCAAGGTCTCCGCCGTTCCCTTCCACTTCTGGGCGCCTGACACCTACGAGGGCGCGCCGATCCCGGTGACGGCATACCTCTCTGTCAGTTCTAAAGCCGCCGGGTTTGTTGCGATGTTCGTGTTCGTCTACCTGGCGGTGCCGTCGATGGTGTCGGTGTGGGGACCTGCGATCTGGATCATGGCTGCACTCTCCATGACCGTCGCCAACCTGGCGGCGCTGCGACAGACCAACATCGTTCGGCTGCTGGCCTACTCATCGATCTCGCAGGCCGGTTTCATGCTCGTCCCCTTCGCCGCGGCGGCGGTCTCCGGGGGGACGTCGCTGGCCGCCGGTCTCGAGGCCACGGTGGTGTACCTCGTCATCTATTCGCTCATGAACCTTGGAGCTTTCGCCGTTGTCATCCTCGGCGTCAAGAGGGTTGGCAGCGCCGTGATCGACGAGTGGGCAGGTTTGGGGAGGCTGGATCCGAGGCTCGGAGTGCTCGCCTCCATCTTCTTCTTCTCATTGGCCGGGATCCCGCCGCTGGCGGGGTGGTACGCCAAGTTCAAGATGTTCACCAGCGCCATCCAGTCCGGCGGGACGTGGGCCTATGTGCTCGCTGGAATCGCCGCCGTCAACACCGTGATTGCCTTCGCCTATTACGCCAAGGTGGCAAAGGCAGTTTGGTTCGACGAGGCGCCTGAGGACACGAGAATCGAAGTCGAGGCGCCGGCGGGTTCGCTCGTGCTGGTCCTGTCGCTGGCAGCGATTGTCACTGTGGTCATGGGCGTGCTGCCCAACATCCCCGACTTCTTTGGAGAAGCGACCAGGACGTTGCTCGCCATCACCGGGAGCTGAATCTTCAAGAGCGTGTGATCGGCTGTTTTCGCGCCGCCCTCCACTCAGACTCGAGGAGCGAGAACAGAGTGTGGTCCACCCACTTGCTCTGGATCATCAACTCCTCTCGCAAGACCCCTTCTCGTGTGAACCCGAGTTTTTCGGCAACTCGCTCCGAGTGCTTGTTCCCGACGGCAATTCTCAGGTTGATTTTGTGCATGTTGAGATCGTCGAACCCGACTCGCAGCATCCTGCCTGTGACTTCCGTGGCGATTCCGCAAGCGGTGTCTTCTGTCCTTGTCCAATAACCGATCTCGGCGACCCGGCCGAGTCTCGACACACTCCAGATCGACACGTTGCCCAGGTGGCGTTCAGTGGCATCAGGTCGGCGGATGGCGAAGTCGTACGCCCTTCCCTCCTTCCAACTCATCTGCGAGTCGCGAACAAAGCCGGCGGCGTCATCGCGTCCGTACTGGTTGTGGGCCCATGGCATCCATTGGGAGAGTTCTGGGAGGGAGGCGTGGACGGCGGCCAGCAGTGGATCTGCGTCTCGCTTGCCGAAACGTTTGAGGATGAAGCGCTCGGTGGTGAGGGTATCGGGAACCATGTGCCGGCCAGCTTATAGGCGGCTCCTCGACCGAGACCCGGTGGACGGTGATACCGGTTCGGTCGGTTCTCCCTAATCTGCCGCATCGGCCCTGACGGGTCGACGCATGAAATCGAAAGGACTTTCGTGGGACGAGGCGTGATATTGGTGCTGTGTGACGGCCTTGGCGATGCCGCGGCGCGGGTCTCGATGGGTTTCATGGAGCACATGGTTTTGGAAGGGCGGGCCAGCAGGTTCACCAGTCTTTCTTCGCTGCCGACCAATTCGAGGCCGAATTACGAGACGCTCCACACCGGAGTTGTGCCTTCGGTTCACGGTGTCACCTCCAACCTCGTGGCCAGATCGAGCAACCGGCCAAACACGTTCTCCATGGCGGTCGGGAGCGGATTGACGACGGCCGCCGTCGCCTATTCGTGGTTCAGCGAGCTCTACGTTCGGTCTCCTTTTGATCCGTCGCTCGACACCGAAGTGATCGATCCCTCGGGTTTCATCAACAACGGGCGGTTCTATTTCACCGACGAGGAGCCCGACCAAGAAATTTTTGCGAGGGCAGCCACCGTGATCGGCCGCTATCAGCCCTCCTATGTGCTCATCCACCCGATGGGTTGTGACCTGGCCGGCCATGCCCACGGGGGCCGGTCGGGCCAGTACGCGGCGGCGATCGAACTCCAGGATGCCCTGTTGGCGACCGCGGTTCCAGCGTGGACGGCGGCCGGATATGTCGTCATGGTCACATCGGATCATGGACACCGTCCCGATGGCGGGCATGGCGGAACCGAACCCGAGGTGGTCGAGACTCCGCTCTATGTGGTGCCGGCGTCCGGATCGGGTCTCGGTGACACCGGGCAGGTCGTCCCCAACACCCGTGTCGCCCCCACGGCCTGGAACGCTCTCGGTGTTGGCGGGATCCCGGAGGAGGCCGCCGGCTGCCTCGAAGTTCCGTTCTGACGGTCTCCGGTCGGGTCATAGGATGGTGCCGTGGTCTGGCACCTGTTGAGAACAACTCTCGAGCCCCCGCCCGCATCCGAGGTTCCGCTGGCTGCCGTTCTCGCCGCCCTCTACCCGGAAGGCGACGATGCCAGGCTGATTCTGACCAAACGGCCGATGACGATGCCAACTCACGCCGGCCATCTCGCATTTCCGGGAGGACGGCCCGACCCCGGAGACGGCGGTCCGGTTGACACTGCTCTCCGAGAGGCGCACGAAGAGGTGGGTCTCGACCCTTCGGCAGTCGAGGTTCTTGGTTTTCTCCCGCAGGTCCACACAGTCGAATACTCATTGATGGTGGTGCCGGTCGTGGGGCGTCTCGCGGGCGTTCCCGACCTGGTGCCCTCAGAACGCGAGGTCGACAAGATCATCACACCGTTGGTGTCGGAACTGTTGGATGAGGAACGATGGCGGTTCGAACGGTGGAACGGCCGCAAAGTCTGGTTCTACGACATCGATGGCGAGGTGTTGTGGGGTGCCACCGCCTGGATGACCCGTTCGCTGCTCGGGCTTGGGGATCCTCAATGATCGAATACGTGGCCAGTCCGACCAACCCGTTCACCTTTCACTTTGTTGTCCGCGCCGATGGAGCCGAGCGGGGATATGTCCGGCACCGGGCATTCAGACCTAGCGGTCAGGCGGGATGGGACGGAGAAGAGCTGTTCATCAGACGAGTGGCGGTGTTGACCTTTCAGATCGAATCGGCCTCCTCGACACTGGCCACGATCCGCCGCGCCGGGCCGATGCGGTGGGCCTCGACCCTCGAATGGCCCGGCGGAAGTCTGGATTTGCAGGCACCATTCTTCGGTTATCGGACAGACATGTTCGACGGAGGCGAGAAGGTGGGAGTGATCCGGCTCCGAACCCTGTTGACGCGGACGCTGGTGGCCGAGGCACCCGATGACGTACCGGCGGCCGCGATCCTTCTCGCTCTGTGGGCCACGGTCCGCCGCCGCCGCATCGCCGCAGGCGCCGCCGCCGGGGGTTGACAGGAATAAGAAAAACTTGCAGCGGTTCTTCTATCTCGTAAGACTCCCGAGGACACCATGTCGATGACGTTTCAGGAGATGATCGCTGCCGCCAAACGGCAGATCCGTGAGTTTTCACCCGCGGACGTCCAAGAGCGCCCCGGCGAGGACTTCGTGTTGATCGATGTGCGCGAGGCGGACGAGTACGAGCAGGGCACGATCGAAGGCAGCCGGCTGGTCCCTCGGGGTCTGCTCGAGGGCAACATCGCGATGATCGTTCCCGACCGGTCCACCGAGTTGATTCTGTTCTGTGCGGGCGGCGCTCGTTCGGCTCTGGCCGCCAAATCCCTGATCGATATGGGATATCCGAACGTTTCTTCGATGTCGGGCGGGTTTGGTCAATGGAAGTCCGAAGGCAGGCCGTGGCGCACACCTGTGACGCTGAACAAGGAGCAGAAAACCCGCTACTCCCGTCACACCCTCCTGCCTGAGGTAGGTGAAGAAGGTCAGGTCAAGCTGCTCGACTCAAAGGTGTTGCTGGTCGGCGCCGGCGGCCTTGGTTCACCGGCAGCCCTGTATCTGGCAGCGGCCGGTGTCGGCACGATCGGGATCGTCGATTTCGACATCGTTGACGCCTCCAACCTCCAGCGCCAGATCCTGCATTCGATGCACTCGATCGGACAGCCCAAGGTCGAATCTGCTCGCGAAACACTGCAGGCACTGAACCCCGACGTCAAGATCGAGCCCTACCAGGAGAGACTGTCGGCCGACAACGTCCTCCAGATCATGTCCGGCTACGACGTCGTGGTCGATGGGGGAGACAATTTCCCAACCCGTTATCTCGTCAACGACGCTTCCCTACATCTTCGGATCCCGGTCGTCCATGGCGCCATCTTCCGCTTCGAGGGCCAGGCCAGCGTGTTCCATCCATACGTAGGGCCGTGTTATCGCTGCCTCTTCCCGCAGCCGCCCCCGCCCGAAATGGCGCCGTCATGCGCCGAGGCGGGCGTTCTGGGGGTTCTCCCTGGAATCATCGGTTCGATCGAGGCAATGGAGGCGATCAAACTCCTCCTCGGCATCGGTGAGCCGTTGACCGGCAAGCTCATGACATACGACGCCTTGACCCAGGAGTTCCGCCATCTGCGGTTGCGCCGAAATCCGGAATGTCCAGCCTGTGCGGATGAAGACATGCCGCCGGCGATCGTCGAATACGACTATCTGTGTACGCCGGCCGGGTCGGTCGCTCGCTCAAACTGACCGCTCCGGCCTCCCCAGCCCCCATCCGCTCTCGGGCTATCGGCCCGACCCGCTGAGGAGTCGTACATGCAACTCGTCGATGTGAATGTTCCAAGATTCAACCAAACCGTCGTGGCGGTTCTCACTGCCACCGCCTTTGTCCTCGACCAGACCTGGCTCGTGGCCGCGGTGTTCCTCGTACTCGCCGTCTCATGGGCAGGCGGTCCTTCGATGGCCCCGCTCACGCTGATCTACACCAAGCTGATACGTCCGAGGTTGCAGGGCCCTGTCGTCACAGAACATGCGGCGCCACCCAAATTCGCTCAGTTGATCGGAGCGGGATTCTTGGGTACGGCGGCCCTCGCCTTGTGGTTGGGTTTCGCCGGCCTTGGATGGGGGTTGACCCTGGTCGTCACGGCTCTCTCCGGGCTGGCGGCCGTCAGCCGAATTTGTGTGGGCTGCGTCTTCTATGAAAAGGTCGTGGCGCGTTGAGCGGCCGGCTTTTGGTTCTGCTGGGTGTGGCTGCGTTGGCGTGGTTTGTCGTGTACGCATTCGAACACCGGGGACGGGCGTTCCCGGCATCGACCGTGACCCTGGTTGTGGGCGAGGGCTGCAATTTGTGCCCGATGGCTCGATCTGTGCTGGAACGTTCGGGGGTTCCTCACATCGTGGTTGATGCGGCCGACGCCGCCGATCTCGGAGTGTTCTCGCTGCCAACTCTGGTCGGTCATCGACCCGATGGATCCGAGTCATGGCGAAGGTCTGGCCGGGCCGCGGTGTTCGAGGCCACACGACTGTCCGGTGGGCGCTGATGGCGATTCTGATCCGCTCGCAAATCCGCCAGGCAATCCTGGCAAACGCCTTGATCTGTCATCCAGAGGAGTCCTGCGGATTGCTGGCCGGCCCTGCGAGCGACGATGTGCGGATGGCATACCCGCTCACCAACATCCTTCACTCCCCGACCAACTACACGATCGATCCCGAGGAACACTTTCGCTCGTTGAGGCACGCCGAACGCTCCGGGTGGGATCTCGTGGGCGTGTTCCACTCGCACCCGCAGACCGGCGCCTACCCGTCACCGACCGACATCCGCCTGGCAGCCGATCAGGAGTGGCTCTATCTCCTGGTGGGGATGGAGCACAACGCCCGACCGGAGATCAGGGGATTTCGCATCGTGGGCGGGGCGGTCACAGAAATGACACTCGAGTTCTCACCGGACTCGCTCACCCTGGCCCCGATCCCGACACTTGCCGACTTCAAGCATTGACCCAAACAGGAGAAGAACGATGAACACAACCATTTCGATCCCGACGATCCTTCGGCCCCACGCCGACGGGGCGCGCAAGCTCAGTGCGGTGGGAGCGACCATCGGCGACGTCTTCAAGGACGTGGCGACTCGACACCCCAAACTCGGACAACAGCTCCTGGCGCCCGACGGAAGCCTGCCTATCTTCGTCAACGTATTCCTCGACGATGAAGACATCCGTTACCTCGGAGGCCTCGACACACCTGTCGCCGACCGATCAGAGATCACGATTCTTCCCGCCGTGGCCGGCGGATGACGCCGTTCTCCGAGTACGGGGTGCATGCCACCCCGCTCGTCCATCTGGAGCGTATTGCTCCGCCCGGGGTCCGGATTTTTGCCAAATGCGAGTGGCATCTTCCGACTGGTTCTGTCAAAGACCGGGTGGCAGCCGCGATGTTCGATGCCGCCAAGTCGGGGGGTCTGTTGCAGCCGGGAGTGCGGTTGCTTGAGGCTTCGTCGGGCAACACCGGGATTGCCATCGCCCGGATCGCTCGGCTTCATGAGGTGCCGTTCACCGTCATCCTCCCCGATAACGTGACCACCGAGAGGCTGGCGCTCCTGTCGGCCCTGGGTGCCGAAGTCATATTCAGCCCCGGGGCGGAAGGGTCAAACGGGGCGGTACGCCGGGCCGATGAGATGGCGGAGGCAGGCGGCTACCTGATGCTCCATCAGTACGCCAACCAGGCGAATCCCGAGGCCCACAGGTTGACAACCGGACCGGAGATCTCGGCAGGATTGGCCGCATATGGCGTCAGCAGACTCGACGCCTTTGTGGCGGCGTTGGGAACGGGTGGGACGATCACAGGCGTCGCCCGCCACCTCGCCCTCGCCCACCCTGGCACCGTGGTGGTGGCGGCCGAACCACCGGTCGGTGAGGCGATACAGGGGCTTCGATCCTTGTCTGACGGATACGTGCCTCCTGTCTTCGACCCGTCGGTCCTTGACGCCAAACTACTGGTGAGGACAGAAGCATCGATCTCCATGGCGAGACGACTCATGTCAGAAGAGGGCTTGTTCGTGGGGCCCAGTTCGGGCGCGGCGGTTCATGCTGCGCTCAAGGTCGCGGCGCGTCTCGAACCAGGGTCGGTTGTGGTCACGGTCCTGCCCGATGCCGGCTGGAAATACCTATCGACAGGGCTCTTCGGTGCATCTGGGGCTCAGGGCGAGGAACTCTCCGACACCACACTTTGGTGACACGACCAAACCGAATGGGCGAACCATGGCGCGTTGCCTTTATCCTCTCGCCGCATGCGTGGTCTACTTGGAGGCGTCGAGGCCGGCGGGACAAAGGTGGTGGCAGCGGTGGGTTCGGGCCCGACGGACATCCATCACAGAGCACGCTTCGATACAACGGACCCCGAGACGACGATGCCCGGCGTTCTCGAGTTCTTCTCCTCATATGGTCCCCTGACCGCTTTGGGGATAGCGTCGTTTGGTCCGGTGGAGTTACGTAGAGACCACCCCGATTTTGGGACCATCACCACAACTCCCAAGAAGGGATGGAACGGATTCGATCTCGTTGGCGCATTCTCTTCTTTGTCGGTCCCGGTCGGATTTGTGACCGATGTGGTCGGCGCCGCCCTCGGCGAATGGGCGGCAGGGTCAGGACGCGGTGTCGACAACCTCGTCTACATCACGGTTGGCACGGGGGTAGGCGCCGGTCAGGTGATCGAAGGTCGCCCGGTGCCCGGATTGGTCCACGCCGAGATGGGTCATATTCCGGTGCGGCGACTCGACGGTGATGACTTCGCCGGAAACTGTCCGTATCACGGCGATTGTCTGGAAGGAATGATTTCAGGTCCGGCGATCGAGGCACGATGGGGTCGCCCAGGGGCCGAACTGGCCGGGTCGGGGATCGCCGTGCTCCCAACCCTTGGGCATTATCTCGGCTCCGGCCTTCTGGCGATCACATATGCCCTCGCTCCGCAACGCGTGATCGTGGGCGGCGGCGTGATGGCGATGCCAGGTCTGCTCGAAGCCGCCGGCGACTGTATGCGCGCCGAGATGAATGGTTACGCAATTCAGGATGGCCATCGATCTGGGTATCTGGTGCCACCCGGTCTTGGTGGTGACTCGGGATTGGCCGGGGCTTTGTTGCTGGCGGCTCAAGCCCTCGAAGAGTGACCGTCGATCAATTCGAGCATTTTTGCAGGCTCACTCGTTGGGTTGTCACAAACAAATCCACGACAAACGTATGCAAGGGTCGTGTCTTCACGCCACCGGCCGCGTAGGAGGGGCACCACTTCGACATGCTCGGCGGTTGTGGCAGAGGCCACGACCAGATGCGGGCGAAAACGTTTGAACGCCACCCCCGCCAAAGAGTCCGCGTCTGGTCCCACAATTGCCAGTTCGGTGCCGCCTTCGATCATCGAGGACGCCACCGCCAGGAGATGACCGGCGGCCGTCGGGTAGCGTTCGATGAGGAGACCACCAGACCGGACGGTTGCTTCGGCATGGTTTCGGATTTCGCCCTCGCCGGTGAACAGCGACCGCAAAAAGAGCGCTTCGGCCGCCATCGAGTTTCCCGACGGCAGGGGGTTGTCCATCTGGTCTTTGGGTCGTTTGATGAGAGGTGGGGCGTCGTCGGCCGTCGTGTAGAAACCACCGTCGGGATCGGCGAATCTCGCGATGATCAAATCGACGAGGTCGCACGAGGTCCGATACCAATCGATCTTCCCTGTGACCATGTACAACGAAAACATCCCGAGAGCCATCGAGGCGTGGTCTTCGAGGAAACCGTCGACGCCGACCCGGCCCTCCGACCAAGATCGGGCCAGGCGGCCGTCGGGCCGCCTCATGTTTCCCAGCACGAAGTTGGCGGCGGCTTCAGCCTCGGCCAGAAGGTCGGGGCGGTCGAGGGCGGCCCCGGCCTCGGCGAAAGCCCTGATCGCCAACCCGTTCCAAGAGGCGAGAACCTTGTGGTCCAACCCTGGACGAATCCTGGTCTTGCGTCGTTCAAAAAGGGCCGACCTGGCCCTTTCGATCGCCGCCATGGTTTCCTCGAGGCTCATCCCGTGCTCGGCGGCCACGCGATCGGCCGGGACGGCAACATTGAGGATATTCGTCCCTTCAAAGTTCCCACCGGTCGAAACCCCGAAAAAGGCGGCTGCCGCCGGCCCGTCTGTTGGTCCAACCACCTCGAAGAACTCGTCACTCGACCAGACATAGAACTTGCCCTCTTCGCCCTCGGAATCGGCGTCCTCTGCCGAATAGAAGCCACCGTCTTCGTGACGTAGATCGCGACGCAGATATTCGAGAGTTTCGGTGGCCGTTCGCAGGAATGACTCGTTGGCCAACTCGATGCCTGCCCATAGGTACAAACGGGCCATTTGGGCGTTGTCGTAGAGCATCTTTTCGAAGTGCGGGACGAGCCAGACGTCATCAACTGCATACCGCGAGAACCCGAAGCCGACCTGGTCGTAGATCCCGCCGTTCGCCATCTTTTCCAACGTGAACCCGAGCATGGGGGCCGCTTGGTCGGCCCATGGATGGTGGATGATCCGCAAAAGGAACTCGAGTACCGGTTGTTGGGGGAACTTGGGCGCGCCGCCGATGCCGCCGTTGACAGGGTCATAGCTGTCTGCGATCGATCGATACGCTCCCGCGATCTGTGAATCTGTGGGGAGTTCATCTGTTGAAGGAAGCCGCCGGTCGATGGCGGCGGAGAGCCTGGTTCCTTGGGCAACGGCTTCGTCGGGGCGCTCCGACCATGCCTCCGTCACGGCCGCCAGGACCCTCCGAAACGACGGCATTCCGTGATGGTCGTGAGCCGGGAAATAAGTTCCTGCAAAGATGGGCTGGGCATCGGGTGTCAAAAACACCGTCATCGGCCAGCCACCACGCCCCGTAGTTGCCTGTACTGCCTCCATGTAGACGGCGTCGACATCGGGGCGTTCTTCGCGGTCGACTTTGATGTTGACGAACCCGGCATTCATCTCGGCGGCGGTTTCTTCGTCTTCGAATGACTCGTGAGCCATGACATGGCACCAATGACACGCCGAATAACCAACCGAGAGCAAGATCGGCACGTTGCGGCGTTTTGCTTCGGCGAAAGCCGATTCGCCCCACTCGTACCAGTCGACAGGGTTATCCCGATGCTGTTGTAGGTATGGCGATGTTGATGCTGCCAGCCGGTTGGACATAGGTCAACGGTAGAAGAACGAATCCGTTGGTCAACCGCTCGACCGTCCGTGGCGCCGGCCGAGGAAGTAGAAACCGACCGAGCCGCCTACCGCCGCGGTGGAGGCTGCTCCGACGATCACCGCCCGTTTCGTGCGCTGGGCGAACGCTACGACGGCCCATCCGCGTTCGCGGGCGAGTTCGGCCAGGTCACCGTCCGGGTTGACCGCGATCGGGTGCCCAACGAGATCCATCATCGGAAGGTCTGAGATCGAGTCGGTGTAGGCATAACAGTCGGCAAGGCTGTATCCGCGCTCGTCGGCGACGGACCGGATGGCGTCGGCCTTGCCCTCCCCGTACACAAAGGGTCGCGCCAGTTCCTCGGTGTAACGGCCGTCAACGATTTTGCCTTGGGTACCGATGGCTCCTGTCATCCCGAGGGCGGCGGCCAGCGGCTCTACGATCTCCTGAGGGGAAGCCGAGACGATCCACGTGTCCCTTTCGGCCTTGCGATGGCGTTCTATGAGATTCTTGGACTCTGGCCTGACCCGGTTGGCCAGTTTTGGAAGCAATTCGCGGCCCACCTCTGTGAGCTTTTCAACCTCGACCCCCGCCACCCTGGCCAGGATCTCGGTTCTCAACTGGTCGGATTTTCCTTTCCCGGTGTCCCCCGCAACCAGAAATGCGAAGGCTTCGGCGGCCATCTTCGCAATGTCGGCGTTGGTGATCATGCCGGCGCGCCATGCCTCCACCGCCAGCGGGAAGATCGATGCTCCCGCGATCAGGGTGCGATCGAGGTCGAAGAAGGCGGCAGCCGCAGGCACCAGAGGCACGATACCCTGGCAGGAACATTTGGCCATGCCCCGCTGTTGTAAACAGCCAGGTGGGACAACCTTGTGGAGAACCATGTGGATAGGCTGTGGATACAGCTGAAGCGGGTTGTCGGTGAGTCCCTCACCCCTGGTCGGGGAACACCGATCCGGATGGGGGGTTCACAAACCAGGGATTATCTGTCATAGTGTGATCCCGGTGAGAGAGGCGCGGGATGCCAGATCGATTGCCCTCGCCGTCGGAGTTTTTCCGGATGTTCCGGGGGTTTCCGAGTCTTCTCGTTGTTTCTGGCGCATGAATATCTGGAGGTAGAGTTTGACGGCCACGGACGCCCGCAAGGAGACCCCGAAGACCGCCGATAAGGCGAAAAAATCGGTGGTCAGCAAGATCACAGACGAGCGGGGACGTCTCACGACCGATCTGGTTTCGCAGTATCTCACCGCAATCGGTGAGTACGAGTTGCTCACGGCCGAGCAGGAAGTCGAATTGGCCCAGATGATCGAATCCGGCGAAGAGGCCGGGATTCGGTTGGAAAAGGGCGATTTCAAGGACAAGAAACAAGAAATCGAACTGAGGCGTTTCGAACGCAAAGGGCGAGAGGCCAAGGACGCATTCCTCACGGCCAACCTCCGTTTGGTCGTCGCCAACGCCCGGCGCTACGCCAACACCTCGGGGATCGACTTTCTCGATCTGATCCAGGAAGGGAACCTTGGATTGATCCGCGCCGTCGAGAAGTTCGACTGGCGAAAAGGTTTCAAGTTCTCGACCTATGCCACCTGGTGGATCCGACAGGCGATCACGCGGGCCATCGCCGACAAGTCTCGGACCGTTCGCATCCCGGTCCACCTCCATGACACTTTGGCGGCGGTCAGAGCAGCCCAGGCCAGTCTCAAGGCAGAGCTTGGTCGGGATCCTCGCCCAGAGGAGATCGCGGAAGAGGCGGGCGTCACGGTTGACAAGGTTGAGCTTGCGCTTGGCGTCGCGGACACCGTCTCGCTGGAACAGCCCATTGGAGAAGACGGCGCCCAGCTCGGTGACTTCATCGAAGATGCAGACGCGGCCGACCCGGTGCAGATCACAGAAGAGATGGACGTCGCCGATTCCCTCAGGAAGTCGATCGACCGGCTGCCTCAGCGTGAGGGGCGGATCCTGGCGCTGCGTTATGGGTTCTACGACGGGGTGCCGCGCACCCTCGAAGAGATCGGTGACGAGTTCAACTTGACCAGGGAGCGAATTCGTCAGCTAGAGAAGCTGGCGCTGTGCCGCCTCCGTCACCCGTCGTTCGGGATCAGGGAACAAGATCTGATCTGAGTCGGCTTCGAATTGGAGCCTGAAGAGGGGGGTCACTTGAGTGGCCCCTCTTTTTGATGCTCACAGAAACTGGGCGTCTGCGGGGAGGGGGGAGTGCGAACTCGTCTAAGGTTCGGCGAGTGACTGAGGCAGGCGGCGACTTCTCTTGACAGCGATTCAGAGGGACCCGCGCCGCATGGCTGGCCTGATGATGGTGGTTGTCGCATTTCTCATGGCGGTGCCGTTCCCGGCTTTGGGCCAGGAGGCTGAACAGGGCATAAGAGTCAAACTCCAATACCGCGATGCCCAAAACGAAAACCAGCCGGCGGTAGGAGTCACCGTGCTGGTTGCGACGGCCGATGGTGTCGAAGTCGGCTCGGGGGTCACCGGCGAGACCGGGGAGGTCGCGCTGGCGACCGAAACGGGGAGATTCAAGGTTTCCATCGACCCCTCGACGTTGCCGGAGGGGATCACGCTCAAGGATCCGGCGGCTGCATCGCGCGACGTAACCGTCGATACCGGACGGTTGGCGGTCGCCTTGTTCCCGCTCGAGGCCAGCGACGGGGCCGTGATCTTGGTGGAATCGGACACCATGCGGCGGGTCCTCCAGTTGATCACAGAAGGGATCAAACTCGGACTATTCCTTGCGATGGGTGCCATCGGCTTGTCATTGATTTTTGGCACAACCGGGTTGGTGAACTTCGCACACGCCGAAATGGTGACCTGGGGTATGTTCGCCGCATTCATGGCGGAAGGGTTTGCCACGGCAATCGGCCTGGGTGGCTCCAAGACGTTCTCGCTGGCGCTGGCGGCGGTCATCGCCATGGTGGTGGGTGGAGCGACCGGTTGGTTGCTCGATGCCGTTCTCTTCTCACGTCTTCGCAAACGGGGCACTTCTCTCATCTCGCAGATGGTCGTGAGCATCGGACTCGGCATCCTGGCCCGCTATGTCATCTTGTACGTCTTTGGTGGCAGCAGCCGGTTCTTCGCCAGTGTCTCCGGCCAGAGGGCCATGAAATTTGGATTGGTCGAGATCACCGCATCCGATCTCATCTCGGTAGGGCTTTCAGTCGGGGTACTCGTTCTGGTCGGGTTGGCGCTGCAAAGGACGCGCATCGGTCGTGCCATGAGAGCGGTTGCCGACAATCGTGATCTGGCCGAATCGTCCGGTATCGACGTCCAGAGGGTCATACGTCTTGTGTGGGCGGTGGGCGGGGCGCTTGCCGCCCTGGGTGGAGTGTTTCTCGGACAAGCCGATCAGGTTCAGTGGGAGTCTGGCACGAGAGTGCTGTTGCTGATCTTTGCCGGGGTCACGCTTGGCGGTCTCGGAACCGCCTATGGAGCGTTGGTCGGCTGTCTCGCGATCGGTATGGGTATTCAGGTCTCCACTCTGTTCATCCCCTCGGAGTTGAAGAACCTCGGAGCATTGTTTCTGATGATCTTCGTGCTCCTGATCAGGCCACAGGGCATCCTTGGGCGGAAACAGAGGATCGGATGACGGTGTTGTTGGCGGCTGTCGACTGGGGCCAGATCTTCAAGCTGACGGTTTCATCTTCGCTGGGCGTCGATGCCATGGTGTTCGCCATGGCGGCGATCGGGCTCAACATCCACTTCGGCTACACGGGACTGCTCAACTTTGGCCATGTTGGTTTTATGGCCGTGGGTGGTTACGGAGTAGGAGTCGCGATTGCGACATGGGGCTTGAACCCGTATCTCGGTTTGCTCATCGGGATCGTTTTTGCCCTGATCCTGGCGTTGCTCCTCGGGTTGCCGACCCTCCGGCTACGGGCCGACTATTTGGCGATCGTCACGATTGCGGCCTCAGAGATCATCCGTCTCCTCGCCCGATCGACCACCCTTCGTCCGTGGACCCGCGGCACCGAAGGTCTGAATGAGTTCGCCGGCGAGTTCTACAATCTCAGCCCTTTCGACAAGAACCTGTACGACTGGGGTCCTTTCTTCTTCACTGCCAACAACCTCTTCATCGTGATTGTCGGTTGGATTACGACCGTCCTGATGGCCCTGTTGGTGTGGCAGTTGATGCGAAGCCCTTGGGGCCGTGTACTCAAGGCCATTCGTGAGGATGAGGATGCCGCCCGTGCACTCGGCAAAAACGCCTACTGGTACAAATTGCAGGCACTGATGTTGGGTGGCGCCATCGGTGGTGCTGCGGGAATGTTCCAGGTCATCGCCAAATCCACGGTGCAGCCCGACACTTTCCAACCGGTCATCACATTTTTCATCTGGACGGTTTTGGTCCTGGGCGGTGTGGGACGGGTGTGGTCGCCGATAGTGGGTTCGATGATCTTCTGGGGTCTCCTGGCTTTGGTGGAGAACATCCTCAGACAGTTCGTCAACGAAGGGTTCATCTCGTCGGTCATCATGGATTCGAACCAGGTCGGCATCTTCCGTTTCATCACCGTCGGTCTCGGACTGATGACGCTCATGGTGTTCAGACCCCAAGGGATTTTTGGGTCACGAGAGGAGATGGCACTCGATGCCCGCTGACCTCTCATCCGTCGCCCCAGAACCTGGTTCGGCGAAACCAGACCCGATACTCCAAGTCGAAGGCATGCGCAGGAGTTTTGGCGGTCTGGTTGCGGTCGACGTGGAGAAGGTCGAGATCCAGCGGGGAATCATCACCGCACTGATCGGACCCAACGGGGCGGGAAAGACCACCTTTTTCAACCTTCTGACGGGATTCGATGAGCCCGACGGTGGGACCAGAGTGTTCGACGGCAAAAACATCGACTCGAAGACGCCCCACCAACTCGCTCGCATGGGAATGGTCAGGACCTTTCAGCTGACCAAGTCACTCACCAAACTGAGCGTGATCGACAACATGAAACTCGGAGCCAAAGGTCAGCGTGGCGAGTCGTTCTTGGTCAGCATCATTCCACCCTTGTGGAGCGCTCAGGAACGAGAGATCGAGGCCAGAGCCGATGACCTCCTCCGTCGGTTCAAGCTCGACCACATGAGAGAGCAATACGCAGGGACATTGTCGGGCGGACAGCGCAAACTCCTCGAGATGGCGAGAGCGCTCATGTCGTCGCCGTCGGTGATCTGTCTCGACGAGCCTATGGCGGGTGTCAACCCAGCCCTTACCCAATCGCTGCTCGAGCATGTGAAAAGCTTGCGCGAAGAGGGCATCACCGTCATATTCGTCGAGCACGACATGGACGTGGTCAGGGACATCTCAGACTGGGTTGTGGTCATGGCCGAGGGGCGCGTGATAGCCGAGGGACCGCATGAAACCATCGGCAAGAACCAGGCAGTCATCGACGCCTATCTGGGGGCCCATCACGACGCCGACCTCGACCTGGATGCCGGAGAAGAGGCGGTCATCCCTCCACCTGAGGATTCGGCTAATGGAGAAGAAGAATGAGCGAATCCGTCATAAGCCTCAAGGAGGTCGTCGCGGGTTATGTGCCGGAGGTGAACATCCTCAACGGCGTCAACATGGAAGTGGCACCGGGTGAACTGGTTGGGATCATCGGTCCCAACGGTGCCGGAAAGTCCACGATGCTCAAGGCCCTGTTTGGCCTGATCCCGATCCGGCAAGGGACTGTCCGTTACGCCGGGGAGGACATAACGTCGTTCAAGGCTCACGAACTGGTTGAGCGTGGCATCGGGTACGTCCCGCAGAACAACAACGTGTTTCCGAGCCTGACGATCGCAGAAAACCTGGAAATGGGTGTCTTTTTGTCACCCTCGATCTATCACGAGCGGCTCGCCTTTGTTGTCGAGTTGTTCCCCCGCCTCGGTGAAAGACTCAAACAGCGGGCAGGCTCGCTCTCGGGTGGGGAACGCCAGATGTTGGCCATGAGCAGGGCTTTGATGATGGATCCAAAAGTGCTGTTGCTGGACGAACCTTCCGCTGGTCTGTCTCCGGCTTTGCAGGATCAGGTCTTCATCCGGACCAAGCAGATCAATCGTACCGGTGTGGCCGTGATCATGGTTGAGCAAAACGCCAGGCGTTGTCTCCAGATCTGTGACCGCGGATATGTCCTCGATCAGGGGCGAAATGCGTATACCAACACCGGAGCAGCCCTCCTCCAGGATCCGAAAGTGATCGAGCTCTATCTAGGGACGCTGGCCAAGGCCTGAGATCGGTCTCAGCGTGTAGGTCCATACAGCATCACCTCGGCGATGAGCGGTACTGCCGCGAGGGCAGCCGGGGTCCCCGTCGTTGTGAACAGTCGCCCGTGGCGTTCGATCGGCTGTTCTGAGAGGATCGCGCCGAATCGAAGGAGCTCCGCCGGAGTCAGCCAGTGACCAGCAACCATCTGGCCGGTGAGAAGTCCGGTGGCAGCCAGGAGAAGTGTGCCGGTGGAGATCGTGAGTACTGCCTCGCAAGTCCCAGCTAGTTGGCGGAGTCTGTCGACGATGGCGACGTCCTCTGACATCGGCCGGCAGCCGAATCCTCCCGGGATGACCAGAACGTCGGGAGCGGCGTCAAATAGGCCGACATCGGGCTGAAAAGACTCACCGGGCTCGATTCCGGCTACTGGATCCACCGTTATCCCGATCATGGCGACGGTGCCGTCGAAGGCCGCCGCCAGGTGGCGGGCAGGTTCTACGGCCTCTCGTGTGACCACCCCCGCCCCGAGAAACACTCCGATCAGCATGAAACCACCGTAGACGTAGCCCGAGTTCGGGGGAGGGGATCCCCGCTCAAGAGAATGGGGCCGGTCCCGAAGGACCGGCCCCATTCGATGCCTCTATGAGGTCGGTGTTCAGCTAGCGAACACGTACTCGTCGAGCTCAGGGTCAGGAGTGGTGCCACCTGAGTAGGTAGCCACCCGGTACGAGGCGGCAGCCGGCTCACCGGCGTCCACGAACTCGTACGGTCCACCAAGACCGTCGTAGTCGATGTCGCCACCGCCGTTGAGAATCTCAACGCAGTCGGCGAACGTCGTGCACTTTTCTCCACCCTTGGTGACGTCGTTGATCTGGGCCGCGATGAGCAGCGGATCGTCCGAGCCGGCCGCAACCGCGGCCAGGGCAGTGATGATGATCGAGTCATAGGTCTCGGCACCGTAGGCGTACACGCCACCCACGCCACCGTCGACAGCGCCGTCCATCCGATCGAGGAACGTCTGGATCGTCGAGAGATCGACCGAGGGCTCTGTGCCCTTGAGGCCGGTCAGGACGGTGGGATCGCCGACAAGTGCGCCGATACCACCGATGTTGCCGTCAACACCCCACACGTTCTTGGCATCTGGTCCGATACCGCGCTGGTTCATGGTTTCGAGAATCGTGGCCGACTCGTCGAAGCCCACAACCAGGACTGCATCGGGGTTGGCCGCGACGATCTGATCGACCTCAGGGTCGAAGTTGGTGGTGTTCTCCGCATAGGCGATGAACGCTGCCAACTCGCCACCGGCTGCCTCATAGTTTTCCTTGAAGGCGTTGGCCAGACCGGATCCGTAGGACTCGTCACGGTAGATCACGGCTGTTGTTGCGTTGCCCTGATCAAGGACGAGCTGAGCAAGAACGCGGCCCTGAAGCAGGTCGGATGGAGCCGTACGGAAGTACAGGCCGTTGTCGTTGTAGGTCGTGAAGTCAGGCGACGTGTTGGCCGGGCTGAACTGGATCACGTTTGCACCGACGATCTTGTCGATGACGGTCTTGGAGACCGCCGAAGACGCAGCGCCAACGATGACGTCAGCCTTCTCCGAGAGGAGACGATCGACGGTCTGGTTGGCGATATCGGTCGTGGTATCACCTGAGTCACCTTCGACCAGTTTCACGTCCTGGCCCAGAACACCGCCGGCGGCGTTGATGTCTTCTACGGCCAAACGTGCGCCCGCAATCTCGGGTGGGCCGAGGAAGGCGAGGCTTCCGGTCTCAGGCAGCAACGTACCCACAACGAGCTGACCGTCGGCAGAAGCCGATCCGGTCGACCCTTGGGTAGTCGCAGGTGCGGCTGTCGTCGCAGGTGCTGCAGTGGTGCCGGGGGCGGCAGCTTCGGTGGTCGTGGTGTCTCCACCACCGCCACAGGCTGCCGCTACCAGTGCCATCAGCACGAACAGCGTCGACAGGCGCGTCTTGTTATTACGCACTATTTGTTTCCTCCTCTTGTCACAGCGTCAATACCCGCTGGGCATGACCCGAGAAGAATAGCCGCTTTCGGCGCCCGGCGATATGCGGCGTCAGATTTTGGACGGTGACGGTAGCCTCCAGGGGATGGAACTTCGTGCCCTCGTCAGCGGGAATCCGCACCTTTGTGGGCCGGATACAACGCTGGGTGAAGCCGCTGAGGAGATGGCCCGCTTCGGCCTCGGATCGCTGGCCGTGGTCGAGGGCCGGGGGCTGGTTGGAATCATCACCGAACGGGACCTGGTTCGTTCGATCGCGGACGGAGCCTCCCGAGATGAGCTGGTTTCCGACCACATGGCAATCGAGCCTGACGTTTTTGCTCCTGACGTCGATGTCTGGGATGCGGCGGAATGGCTCATCGAGGCCGGGTACCGCCATTTGCCTGTGGTCGAGGACGGGGATCTCCTGGGAGTGGTTTCTATCAGGGACCTGCTGCGGGCCGTGATCGCAAGCGCCGACTGAACGACCGAAGCGAGCCTCGTTGTAGTCAGGGTTTTCTCTAGACGTCGACGGGAACCCAGAGCAGCCGAAGGCTTTGAATGCTGATGTCGGTCTTTTCGAGGCCGATCTCCACCTCTTCGATCTCCAAGGCCAAGATGTCCCACTTCTCGGCGATGGCCAGGATCTCGGCGGCGAGTTCGTCCTCGAGCTCGTCGATTTCGAGCTGTTTTTCTGTCGCTTTTTGGGCGGCGGTGTCGAGGCGCTGGCCGGTGCTTCTTGTTTGAGATCTCTTCGACGCGGCACGAGAGAGCGCTCGCCCCGTGCTGCGCCCGCCGAGCAAAGCGCCGAGCACGTCGGTTGCGGCGGATAGCAGCTCCGTTTGTTTGCGGCCGCTTACATCCACCTCCAACTCGCGCACCCTGCGGTCGGCGACAGCGAGCTGATCTTGTACCCGTTCGATCTTCGTGCTGTAGGCGTCCCGGAGCTTTGCCATGTCCTGGTCGGCGGCATCGTCGGCCGCCGACTGGCATCGAGCCTGAAAATCTGTCAGTGACTCCCCGACTCGCCCATAAAGTTTCAGACCGGGGCATTTGTGCACCGCGATCTTCTGGTCGATCGCCAGATGATCCCGCAGGGCCGTTCCTAGCGATGTCCAGTACGTCTTCTTGTCGATCCCCCCGGCTGTGACCGTGAACTCGCCGGAACCGTCTGCCGAAAAATCGCGCGGGTCGTGATCGACGGCGTGCAAGTTGGCCGGATCGAATCCTGCGGTCAACGGGAGAATCACGGCTTCGTATTCCTCGATGTGCTCCACTCCGGCATGCACGTCGTCATAGAGCAGCCGTACGGTGGCGACGGCGCCGGCGGCGAGGTGGGTGCCCGAGGGTGTGCCTCCGCACTGCTGCAGCCAACTGGCTGCGGGATCGGCGAAAACCGTTTCAACCCCTTCCGCCACGATCGGGACGATTCCGACCGGAAGCGGCGGGGCGACTTCTGTCTTTGGAGGCGCTGTCGCGGCGGTGGAGTTCGTCGGGGTGAGGCGCTTTATTTCGTCGCGGGTGAGCGGACCTGCCAGATACGACATCGCCCACCTGGTCGTGAATACCTGTGGTTGGTCGGTCTTGGTCCTGGTAAGCACGAAGGCTCTCTTGGGAAGATTAGAGATCTGGGAGTCGAAGGCCGACACATCGACGGTGCCGGAGGCCGACTCGATGCCTTCCAAGATCCGAGCCTTGTCGCGTTCGGTCTGGAGGCGGCCGATCATCCAGGTACCGGCGTTCGACATCGCCTTGTAGTCCAGATCAACCGGGTTCTGGGTCGAGAGCACCACGCCTACGCCGAACGCCCTTGCTTGTTTCAGCAGGGTCAGGATCGGCTTTTTTGACGGTGGTTCGGCGGTTGGTGGGCAATAACCGAATACCTCGTCCATGTACACGAGGGCGCGGAGCTCGGAGGTGCCTGATTGGCTTCGCATCCACGTGACGAGCTTTGACAGCAACAGAGTGACGACAAACTGGCGTTCCGAATCCGATAAATGGGCGAGGTACATGATCGCGGCCTGAGGACGATCGCCTTTGTGGAGGAGTTCGTCGATGTCGAGATCGTCGCCTGACAGCCACGATGCAAAGGACGGTGATGCAACGAGGCCGTTCAGTCGCAGTGCGAGTTCTGTGCGGTCTTTGGGCGAATAGAAGGAGTCGACTTCGAACACCCCCATCTTGCGAAACGGCGGGTTCTGGATCGATGCGATCAAAGTGGCCAAGTCGAGATTCGTTCCCGCCTTCCACGCGTGCTCGATGATGTTGGCGACCAGGATGTGCTCGGCTCCCGACACCGGGTCCGACTCGACACCGGCCAGGGTCAGTAGGGATGAGACATAACCCTCGATCTCGTCTCGCAGGGTCTCGGCGTCGTCGTCGAATCCGATATCAGGTGCAGATAGTGACCCAAGGATGTTGAGTGGCACCCCTGCCGTCGATCCAGGGGTATAGATGGTCATGCCGACTTCCGACTCCATTCGACGCATCCGCTCCGACCCGATCTCCCATCCCTCCAAACCGGAGCGCCACAGGTCTGCCGTCGACTCGGCCAGTTGTTCGACGGTCTTTTCTTCTCGTTTTGCCTGTCCTTCGTCCATCCACGGCAAGAAGTCGCTGGATTTGAAATCGGGGAAGTTCAGGAGGAGGTTCTCCATGTCGCCCTTCGGGTCGATCACGATCGTCGGTATGCCATCGAGAAGTGCCTCTTCCAGCAGACAGACGCCAAGTCCGGTTTTCCCGGAACCGGTCATGCCGACAATGACCCCATGTGTGGTCAATTCGTCAGAGTCGTACAAAAGGGCCTCGCCCCGCTCTCCAGATTGATCGAGCAGCCCCCCGAGGTAGAACCGGCCCTTTTTGTCGTCCATCGATATCTCTCCTGCGGCGGTGCAAGATGGTAACCAGCAGGGTCGGTGCGCCCACTCCCTGGCAGGTTCTCCTACGATGAAGGACTCCATGACAGATGTGCAATCGACCGAGACGTTTGGCCCCAACGTCTGGCTGGTCGACGAGATGTATCGTCGCTACCTCGACGACCCGGCCTCTTTGTCGGAGGCGTGGAGGGAGTTTTTTGAGGACTACCAACCCCATGCGGTGTCCGAAGACGCAGCCAGGTCAGAACCTCCTGTGGTTTCGGAGATGGCCGCGGCAGTGCCCGCGCCCGCACCTC
>JBGTHP010000008.1:0-5100 GCA_041746105.1 Acidimicrobiia bacterium | reverse complement strand
CCCCCCCCCCCACGCCCGATCACCGATGACAAACGCGGCCCAAAAAACGCGCCCACCGTTCTACCGGAACGTCAGGGTTTTGTCCTGGGCTTTCCAACTTCTGGTGTTCGCCATTGTCGCTGCCATCCTCTATTGGCTCTTCGGTAACTATCAGAGGAACACCGCAGCCAGTGGCATCCCCACCAACTTTTCATTCCTCAAGAGCCCGGCCAGCTTCGATATCCCCGGCGCCGAGTTCTCTCCAACCGACTCGGTCCGAAGCGCCTATGTCATCGGCCTCATGAACACCATCCGGGTTTCGGTCGTCGGCCTCATCTTGGCCACCATTCTCGGGACGCTCGTTGGCATCGGCCGACTTTCCAAGAACTGGCTCGTGCGCAAGCTCTCAACGGTGTTCGTCGAGGCACTGCGCAATCTCCCCCTTCTTCTCATCCTGACCTTCACGTTCCTGGGGGTGGTGTTACAGGTTTTGCCGCGGATCGAGGACTCTTGGACACCCGGCGACCTCATGGTGGTGTCCAATCGCGGCATCGGTGTCCCTTGGTATCAGGGCACCTCCGGTCGGCTGCTACTGGGCATCATGAGCATCGGAATCGTTGGCTGGTGGCTGATCGCACGCTGGCGCCGCTCGGTCTCCGATGAAACGGGTGCACCCTCCCGGGCAGGGCTGTATGGAGGGGCATTCTTCGTGCTTGCACTTGTCCTGGGTTGGATCCTGGTGGGAGCTTCATTCACTTTGCCACAGGTCGACGGCAAGCAGATCGCCGGCGGGATTCGCATCGACCCTTCATATTTCGCCGTCATGGTCGCTCTCGTGATCTACACCGCAAGCCACATCGCCGAGATCGTTCGTGGGTCGATCCAGGCTGTACCCCTCGGCCAGGGTGAGGCCGCAAGCGCCCTGGCGCTGAGCGGTTTCCAACGTATGTGGAATGTGGTCCTGCCACAGGCAATGAGGATCGCGATCCCGCCTCTTGGCAACCAATACCTGAACCTAATAAAGAACTCGTCGCTTGGGGCAGGGTTTGCCTACTTCGAGTTGACCAATGTGACCCAGGTGTCGGTCGGCAACGGCTCGCCGGCGGTTCCCGCCTTCACCCTCGCCTTGGGTTTTTATGTAGTGCTTTCCCTCGTCACATCGTCTTTCGTCAATGTGGCAAACAGGCGGTTCAAGTTGGTTGAACGATGACGGCTACCCGTGTGATCGTCAAACCCTCAGGGATGTCGTGGGCACGGCGGAACCTATTTCGCACTCCGTTCGACTCCGTCATCAGCCTGGTTATTGGCTCCACCAGCATCTATTTGCTGTATCGGGTCTTCCTCTTCGTCTTCGTGAACGCCCGCTGGGATATCATCAACACCAACCTCAAGCTGCTCATGGTTGGGAGATGGCCCGGCGACGAACTCCTTGCTATCGGGGCTTCTGTGGTCGTCCTGTCGGCGTGGGGAGGAGTGATCTCCGGCATCGTCGCCGGGCGCCACGTGAGAAACGGCACCTCGACGATCGAGGGCATGAGCACCTCGGAACGTTTGTCTGATCTGGTCCGACGCTTCAGCCTCGTGATCGCGACCGCTTTGTTGTTGCTCCTCCTCACCGATACGGCAGGCCCGTGGCTCATGGTGGGGTCGATGCTCGTCGGTGGCGTGGTGGGCTCGTACATTGGCCGCAAGATTGGTGTCCGCTTTCTTTCACCGTGGGCCACTCGATCGTTGATCTTGCTCATGACGGCAGTGCCGATCGTGGTCTACCTCTACCTCGTCGGAACCGTGCCGCTCGCCGAATGGGAAGGGTTCATGTTCAACCTGACCTCGGCGGCCGCCGGCATAATCCTTTCCTTTCCCATCGGTGTGCTTTTGGCGCTTGGCCGGCGATCGAAGCTGAAACTCCTCAAAGCGGTTTCGATCGTTTACATCGAACTGGTTCGCGGTTCGCCACTCTATGTCCTGCTTTTGCTCGCGAACGTGTCGTTGGAGTTCTTCGTGCCTGCCTCTCTCGCGCCCTCGAAGGCGATCCGGGCGGTTGTGACTTTCACCATCTTCACCGCCGCCTACATCGCAGAGATCGTAAGGGGCGGCCTTCAGTCCGTACCCAACGGACAGGAAGAGGCCGCAAAGGCGCTTGGTTTGACTCCGGCGAAGCAGATGCGGCTGATCGTGCTTCCGCAGGCGTTGCGCAATGTGATACCTGCTCAGATCGGGCAGTTCATCTCGCTGTTCAAGGACACGACCCTGGCCGGTCTGGCGCTTGGCATCCTCGACTTCCTCGCCGGAGCCGGCGCCATCACCCAGCAGCCCGCCTATCGAGGTCAGGGATTGATAATCGAATCGCTCGTATTCGTGGGTTTCCTCTTTTGGGTCGGCTCGTTCACGATGTCGAGAGAGAGCCAGCGGCTCGAAAAGAAACTAGGAGTTGGTACCCGATGAGTGAGACAGGTCAGTCAGTGTTTTCCGACGCAACCAAGTCGGTTGGTGACGCCATCATCGAGTTGGTTGGGGTCGACAAGTTCTTCGGGACCTTTCAAGCGCTTCAGGACATCAATCTGAGCGTGGGTCGTCAGGAGGTCGTGGTGGTGATCGGGCCCTCCGGCTCGGGAAAGTCCACAATGATCCGCTGCATCAACCGTCTCGAGGAGCACGACGCCGGCCGGATCCTCGTCGATGGCATCGAGTTGACCGAGGACATCAAGAACATCCAGGAGATTCGCCGCGAGACGGGGATGGTCTTTCAGCAGTTCAATCTGTTTCCTCACCTGACAGTTCTCGAGAACGTCACGCTCGCCCCGCGCCAGGTGAGGCGTATGCCGAAGAAGGCGGCAGAGGAACTGGGGATGGAGCTTCTCGCCAGGGTTCGGATTCCAGAACAGGCGAAGAAGTATCCGGGCCAGCTATCCGGCGGCCAGCAGCAGCGCGTCGCAATTGCCCGATCGCTTGCAATGACGCCGAAGGTGATGCTGTTCGATGAGCCGACCTCGGCCCTTGACCCTGAGATGATCGGGGAGGTGCTAGACACCATGAAAGACCTGGCTCGAGAAGGGATGACGATGATCGTTGTGACCCACGAGATGGGCTTCGCCCGTGAAGTCGCCGACAGGGTCGTCTTCATGGCCGACGGTCAGATCGTCGAGGTGGGGACCCCCGAGCATTTCTTCACCGACCCCCAAGAGGACAGAACCAAACTGTTCCTGAGCCAGATCCTGTAGGGGTATCCAGCTCAGGAACAGAGATCGGAACCGGCGTCACCTGGGTGACCTTCGGGTTGCGACACCCAGGCCTGTAAGTGCTTTCGTCCGGTATGAGGGGTCTCGTGCCGGTGGGCGCCCGCAGGAATCATGTGCGGATTCGCACCGCCCGCGGACCACCAGGGGTGTAGGTTTGAGGCGCGGACCAGCCCTGAGGTGCGCCCGGCAGGTTTTGGCGGAGGAGCCGGGCATCAGTTCCTCTAAACGGCTACGGTCACGTTGGGCACTTGGTGTCTGGGAATCGTGGAGTGGAGAGACGGAGGACCCTTATGAAGCGTGTGCTTCTGCTATTGGCATCATTGATGCTCGTAATGACAGCGGCGCCTGCAGTAGGCGCCGCATCGCCGGCATGTGACACCCGGACCAACAACACCTACAAGGAGCTGCTCGAGTGTGCCACGCTCGATGGAGCCAGAGAACACCAGGCTGCGTTCCAGGCGATCGCCGATGCCAACAACGGCATCCGCACTTCGGGAACGCCTGGTTACGACCAGTCTGCTGCCTATGTTGCAGCGAAGATGACCGCAGCCGGATACGTCGTGACCACCCAGGACTTCGTGTTCCAGACGTTCATCTCGTTGACCCCCGCGGTTCTCGAGCAAGTGTCGCCGGCACCGGCGGGGCCGATCGTCAACAACATCATGTCCTACTCGGGGAGCGGGGACAACACCGCAGCAGTCACCGCACTGCCTGCGCCTCCCGTCGATCCCACACCCGGTTGTGAAGCCGCCGACTTCGTCGGGTTCCCGGCTGGGAACATCGCCTTGATCAGCCGTGGTACCTGCACGTTTGCGCTGAAAGCAACCAACGCCTTCAACGCCGGGGCGGCCGGCGTGGTGATCTACAACAACATTGCGGGCACGTTGAACGGCACACTCGGATCCACCTTCACCCTCGACATCTCCGTCACCGCCGTGACGCAAGAGGTCGGGCAGGCGCTGGCGGCCATCCCTGGCCTGGTGATGCGGCTCAAGACCGACACTTTCCGTGGTGAGGCAACGACATCAAATGTCTTTGCCGAGACTCCGGGCGGCGATCCCAACAACGTTGTGATGGTGGGAGCCCACCTCGACTCGGTCAACGCCGGACCTGGCATTCAGGACAACGGAAGCGGCAGCGCCGCCATCCTCGAAGTCGCAGAGGCGATGGCCAAGGTCAAGCCGGTCAACAAGGTCCGCTTCGCCTGGTGGGGAGCAGAGGAGTCTGGCCTGGTCGGGTCCAACCACTACATCGCCAACCTTCCCCAGGCCGAGCAGGACAAGATCGCGCTGTATCTCAACTTCGACATGATCGGGTCGCCCAACTACGTGTTCTTCGTATACGACGGCGACGACTCCGACATGGTCGGTGCGGGCGCCGGCCCGACGGGATCGGCTGAGATCGAGGATCTGTTCGAGACGTTCTACTCCGGGTTGGGTGAACCGTTCAAGGGAACCGACTTCTCGGGTCGCTCCGACTATGGGGCGTTCATAGCCGTTGGTATCCCCTCCGGGGGCTTGTTCACCGGCGCTGAAGTGATCAAGACCGATGACGAAGCGGCCATCTGGGGTGGCACGGCCGGGATCGCCTTCGACCCCTGCTATCACCTGGCTTGCGACACCTATGACAACATCAGCCTCAAGGCATTCGATATCAACGTGGACGCCGTCGCGTTCGCCACGTTGACGTACGCCTTCACGACCGAGGCAGTGAATGGAGTCAAGGGCAAGCAGGTCCCGGGGTCACCTTCCGGTGCATCTGGTTCGACGGGCGCCTCCGGTTATCCGGGCGACGGCTCCCAGGGTGGTCTCCATGAGGACGACCCGGTCGCTTCCTGATCTCGATATGGCATGAGGAGAGGGGAGGCGCTTCGGCGCCTCCC
>JBGTHP010000007.1:0-11395 GCA_041746105.1 Acidimicrobiia bacterium | reverse complement strand
CCGCCACTCCCTGTCCGCCTACCTGGACCTCGTCACCATCATCCTGGCCGGCGGTGGCGGACTCGAGACCGCCCTGCAAACCTCCGCCGACCTCGGAGATGGGTGGGCCTTCGCCGAGATCCGATCGGCCTTGCGCAAGGCGCGCCTCACCAACCGCACCCCGTGGGAGGTCTTCGACCAACTCGGACAGGAGTTGGGTGTCGACGAGCTCCGCGAACTCGCCGCATCCGCTTACCTGGCCGGCGATCAGGGAGCCCGCATCCGGGCGTCTCTCGCGGCCAAAGCGGACTCCATGCGCAACGGTCAGACGGCCGCTATCGAAGCCCAAGCCGAAGCCGCCACCGAGAAGATGCTTCTGCCCGTCGTCACCCTGGTCGTGGGCATGATCCTCTTCATCGGCTTTGGCGTCGTCCAAGCGATCTCCACGCCGGGGACAGTCCCATGAAACCTACGAAACGAATCCAGTACGGAAGGAGCAACTGATATGACCGCCTACATCGACTACACCCGCCTGCTGATCGAAGTCACGCTGACCTCGATCGGGGTCCGGATGCGGGATGAGAAAGGAGCGATGTCAACCGAGGCAGCCGTCCTCACCGGAGTCCTCGTCACCATCGCAGTCGCCGCTGGAATCATCCTGATCGCCAAGATGCGATCCAACGCCGAGGCCATCCCCGACAACGTACCCACCCCCTGAAGGGCTGGGGGGGAGAGGTCGTGATGCTGGCGGACAGACGAGGAAAGGCCGAGGACGGCCTGACGTCCACGGAGCTGGCTGTGATCATGCCGGTGCTGATCGCGCTCGTCCTGGTCCCATTCCAAGTGGCGTTGTGGTGGCACGCCGATCAGATCGCCGATGCCGCCGCCCGAGAGGCAGTCGACGCCGCCCAGGTCGTCACCGCCACCGAAGAAGATGGGATCCGAGCCGCCGAGTGGTTTCTCGATGCCGCCGGCAACATCACCCAACCACAGGTGACCGTCACCCGCACCACCGAGACCGTCACCGTTGAGGTGACCGGCAGGGCGCCCCGGCTGGTTCCCGGTTTCGACTGGGGGGTCACGGCGCGCGCGGCGGGTCCGATCGAACGATTCGTCCCGGAGCCAGACCGATGACCGGCATCCATCATGAGCGGGGTGCCGTCTCCACCGAACTGGCCGTGCTCACCCCGGTGCTGATCGGGTTCATGCTCCTGGTTGTGTTCGCCGGGCGGGTCGCCCAGGCCGAAGGTGATGTCGCCAACGCCGCCCACGAAGCCGCCCGAGCCGCCTCCCTCGTCGCCACCCTAGCGGCCGCCCTCGAGGCTGGCGTGGATACATCTGCCGCCAACATCGCAGAAGGCGCGGTGGCATGCCGGAGCCTCGACGTGTCCGTCGACACCTCCGACTTCGCCGCCGGCGGCCAAGTCGCTGTCACCGTCACCTGCGAGGCCGCATTCGCCGACATCGCCATGCTCGCTGTCCCCGGCAACCGCACCTTCACTGCCACCGCGATTGAGGTCATCGACACATACCGGGCCAATGCCGGAGCCAGCCCATGAATGAGCGCGGAGCGGTCTCCACTTTCCTGGCAGTCATCGCCCTCGCCCTCCTCATGGCTGCAGGGCTCGCCATCGACGGTGGCCGCAAGGTCAACGCCCTCAGAGAGGCGAGCCAGTTGGCCGACAACGCTGCCCGGGCGGGCGCCCAAGCCGTCGACCTCGACACCCTCCGCACAACCGGCGACCTCACCCTCGTTCCCGGCGATGCAACCGATCGAGTCGACCAATACCTGACAACCCTCGGGCACACCGCCACCGAGATCACCGTGGTCGGTGACACCATCACCGTCACCGTCGAGCTCACCGTCGATCCCGTCCTCCTTCCCACGGGACCAATCACCGTTGCCGCTACGGAGACCGCAGCCGCCATCACCCAGGAGCCATGATGCGACACCTCAACAACATGATCCGCGGCGTCGGAGCCCTCATCATCGTTGTCGTGTTCATCATTGGAGTTCCCTCCGGTTTGGTCGCATATGTGGGATGGCCACTGCCCACCAGCCTTCCAACCCTCGACCAGATCCAGCTCGCTTTCCGGAGCGGGATCGACCCTCAACTCCTCATCAACGCCCTGGCCGTGGTCGTCTGGATCGTGTGGGTCCAGCTCGTCACCGTATTGATAGCCGAATCTGTTGCCGCCGTCCGAGGCAGAAGCGCCCGCCGCCTACCGGTGCTACCAGGACTGCAGCCGGCGGTTGCTCAGCTCGTCGCTGCCATCACGCTCGCCGCCGCCACTCTCGGTCCGCTCCGCGCCGTCCCAGCCACGGCGACTCCGCTTCCAGCCGAGTTCACTCTGACGTCAAGCTATCCGGCGGTGGACCTGGGCAATGAGACATCGGGGCCTGGATGGGCCGAGCCCACCCAACCGCAAAAGGCCGAATCTCACCAACCCACATACCAGGTGAAGCGCCACGACACGCTGTGGACCATCGCCGAGACCACCCTCGGCGACGGTCGACGATGGAAGGAGATCCGGGCGCTCAATGAAGGGCGGGCCATGCCCGACGGTCACAGGTTCACCGAGACCACAAATGATCTCACCCCCGGCTGGCTGCTCGTCCTACCGGACGACGCAAGCACTCCCAACAAGGACGATGCGGATGAGGCCGCAAGCGTGGTCACTGTGGAACCAGGAGACAACTTCTGGACGATCGCCGAGACCACCCTCGCAACCGCGTGGGGGCGTCCACCCACCGAGTCCGAAACATCCGAGTATTGGAGGCGCCTCGTCGACACCAATCGACAGCACCTAGCAGCACCATACGACCCCGACCTCATCTACCCGGACCAACGATTCGAACTGCCCCCCATCCCCACCGACTCCCTGGCCGAGTCAGCTGAGCCAACGGTGTTGGATCACGATCAGGAGCAGGGGGTCGCCGAGATCACCGTCGAAGCGGGTGACAGCTTCTGGAGCATCGCTGAGACGGCCCTTTCTGACGCGTGGGATCGAACCCCCACCACCGCAGAAATCACCCGCTACTGGAACACCCTCATCGATGTCAACCGGGACCGGCTGGCGCCACGTCACGACCCGAATCTCATCCACCCCGGCCAGACATTCCTCCTGCCGGCCATCCCCACCGACCCCCACCACCCCGCCGAACCCGACACCGGCCTCGAAACCCCCGCCCCGCTCGAAACCGCACCTTCGCCTCAGGACGAGCCCGAAACCGCCACGACCACCCCTACACCCGATCTCCCATCCGCAACCACCTCGCCCACCCCGAACCCCACCACGCCGACCCCGTCCGACCCGAGCACTAACGAGCCGCCCGCGCCAATCATCCAGCCTGATGGAATCGACGCCGCCGACGACCTTGACGACGGGAGTCTCGCCGGCGAGCTGTTTCCCATCGCCAGCACCCTCGCGGGCCTCGGAGTCCTCGCTGCCGGGATCGTTGCTCTCCTTCGCCGGCTCCGAAACGCACAGCTGAGGCACCGCCGACCCGGCACCATCCCCACACCCCCGCCCTCGGAGGCTGGCGCAGCCGAGACCATAATCCGAACTGCCGCTGCCCCCGCCGCCACCGAGTTCCTCGACCTCGCCCTACGCACCATGGCCCGAGACGTCATCGCCTCCCACATCCCGCCTCCACAAGTCGTCGGCGCCTACCTCAGCTCCGACCTGCTGCGGGTGCTCTTGTGGACTCCACACCGAGAACCACCGTCCGGATGGCGTATCGACGACGACGGACGCAGCTGGACCATTCCCACCGACACCGACATCAATAGGCTCCGCGAGCGGGCCGACGGTGTGCCTGCGCCCTACCCGGCGCTCGTCACCGTCGGACACGGAGACCACACCCAGCTCCTCTTGGATCTCGAATGCCTCGGAGCCATTCAGATAACTGGTGAACCCGACGACGTCACAGCCACTTGCTACACGATGGCCACCGAGCTCGCCGCCAGCCCCATCGCCGACGAACTCCAGATCATCTGCATCGGATTCGGGACCGACCTCGACCACCTCGAACGCATACATGCAGTAGACAGCCTGAGCGAGATCCTGCCCACACTCGCAGCCAAAGCCGCAGCCGTGACCCGGGTCGCATCCCCATCGCCTCTGCAGGGTCGGATCTCGTCGGTAAGCAGCGATACCTGGGACCCGATCATCGTCTTCCACCCAACAGCCGACGCCCCCGACGAAGCGAACAGACTTCTCTCCACTGCTCACTCCGGTCGAGGCGTCGCCGCAGTCGTCGGCTACCCGACCGGGGACCGGTGGCGACTCCACGTCGAAGACGACACCGTACGAGTCGATCCACTCGGCCAGACCTACGCCCGCCGCAACCTCACCCCGACCGAACAAACCGCCGTGGCCGACCTCGTCACCGCCGCCAAAGACCTCGACGGCCTACCACCCGAACTCACCACCGACCCCCTCCTGCTCAACGAGACCTTCGACGACGTTCCCACGTCGGCAGACGAAACCATCGAACCGTCATTGTTCGCAGAGGAAGAGACCGCCGGCGAAGAGCTCCCGGCCCAAGTCCCCGAAATGAAGGTGCTCGGCACCCTCAGAGTCGAAGGGATCGACGGGCGCTTCGCGCTCCGCAGATGCACCGAACTGGTCGCCTACCTCACCTTCCACCGCGGTGGCGTCGAAGCCGACACCCTGATGGAGGCCCTGTGGCCCGAACAACGACCCGACTACCAACGGCTCAACCGACACACCTACCGTACCCGCACCACCCTCGGACTCGGCCCCGACGGCGAGCCCTATCTTCCCTACGTCGCCGACGGGATCTACCGGATCAGCCACCACCTCCAGAGCGACATCGAGAAGTTCACCGGACACATACGCCAAGCCGACCGAACGTCAGGCGCCGACCAAGCGCACCAGTTGCGGGCCGCGCTCGAACTAGTCGAAGGAACGCCATTCACCGGAGCCGGCAACGCCTACATCTGGGCACACACCGACGGGATCATCACCCACACGATCGTCGCCATCGACAACGCCGCACACCGCCTCGCCCAACACGCCCTTGCCAACGACGACCCTGCCGAGGCGACCTGGGCCGCCAGAAAAGGGCTCGTGGCCACCGGAGCATGCGAACAGTGTTACCGCAACCTCATGCGAGCAGCAGCCGCCGAGGGCAACCACGTCGCCTTTGAGGCCGTCTATTCGGAGCTGCTGGCAGTCGTCGACGCAGACGAAGGCCCCGACGCATCCAGCCTCCTCGATCCGGACACCATCGAGCTCTACGAACAGGAATCCCGAAGACGGCGCCGGCGTCAGGCAGGGTGAATTATCCCACCCGATACTCCAGGTCGGGACAACGCCACCGAAGGACGGCCACCTGAGGTTCCACCGTGACTTGGAATCAAGACTTGTTAGTGACAGCCAGCTGATGGATCAGCCAAGACTCTCAAGGATTTCGATGGCTCGGCGATCCGGGCGTTCATTGACGACGTTGCAGTCTTGGCAGCTACGTCGATTGGCGTCGTTCAATGCGCCGCATGAGGTGCACCGGAATGGCTTGGAACCCGCCCGCCGAATCCTTCGAAGGAGATTCTCAAGTCCTGGGACAAGGCTGTCGGTTTGATCGGCAATGCGGTCGAGTGCCGCGATCTGGACCGAACGGTCGGTATCCAGGGCCAACATCGTGGCGACCTCCGTGAGGTTCCCATCCTCGGAGATCACATCGACGAATGACGCTGCTGCTGCACGGACAGCTGGGTTCTCATGGTCGGCGATCGCCGCGAACGCCTCGTCTGCCTCCTTGCGGAGGATGACGAAGGCGAGGACGGCGAATCTTGCAACTCGGTGTGAGAGGTTGGGGAAGACCTCGGCTATCAGGGCGGAGGTTTCGTCTTGCGATGGATGGGCTGATAGAGCTCTTGCGCCGACGACTGCGCACCCGTAGCTCGCCGGCAACATTGACAGTGCGAGCTGCCTAGCTTCGTCCGGTGAATCGACCCGACTCCAGTTGTCCAGCTTCCGCAGTTCTGCACTGTCGAAAAGCGCATAGAACGCCGCGTGCTCGTGCTGTCGATCAGAGGACCGGACGTCATGCTCCATCTCCTTCATCACGATGGACGCTTGTGCGGCAAGTACCCCTTTGTTGAATCCGCCTAGCTCGGCTACGGCGTTGAGCCAACCAGATTCAATCACGTCGAAATGGGAAGCTGACGGCCAGGCTGAGATGTCGTTTAGGTTCAGAGTCTCAACGAAGTCCGCGAGCTCATCTAGTCGTCGGGCTTCACGTTTTGTTAGATTCGCAGCCGAATTCCATTGTTGGATCTCGTTCAGCAACGAGTGAACCTCTGACTGGTGCCCATCGGCGAGCCTGGCCCACCTCTCCCAGCCTCTAGGGGAATCCGCTAGTGAGTCCTTTGTCAGCTGCTGGTATCCGTTCTCGTCCAGAATGGTGGCGAGTTCTTTACTCGCCCACATGGAAACCTGTCCCAGAGATGAAGCGATCTCCTCTGCGAGATCCGGTCGGCTCGGGAGCAGTTCACGGGCTGCCGCCACTTTGCAGCGCATGAGCGCCTGACTCATCCCACCTAGAACAAGGGCCAAGCCACGGTCGGCACGCGAGCCGCGTTGATCGATTGGGTCAGCCTTTAGCTTGGGCAGTGAAGTGATGTGGATTGCCTCTTCTAGAAGCGTTGCACGATCCGGCAAATCGAGGTCCCATTCAATCACGGCTAAGGCTGTCCCGATCCGCCGGTGATCAGGCCCGAAGCCTGCCAACGCATCGAGCGTCGGCTGTCGGAGGGCGTTTGGAACGTCCATTCGAACCAGTTGCTGGAAGCACCGCCAAGAGAACTCATCTCCAGACTTCGTCCTGTCTATCAACGCTTGCGCGAACCGCCGGAGGTGATCTTCGGAGACCTCGGCGCCTTGGTCAATCGCTTCAGCAGCAATGCGCACGCTCAAATCGTCTCCGCTCGCTGTGGCGTGGACCAAGAGCGCCTCGGCCCACTGCCTCGACATCCCGGCAGTCAAGATCAACGTCTCACGACGATGAGGCTCGCCAAGCCAACGGGTCAATTCTGCTCCAGGATCCGAGGCCGTCCTCGTGGCATTGATGGCATCCCCGATTTCCATGAACAACTGAACACGGGGTGAGGTCAGCTTGTCGGCACCTTCAGCGACGAACACACCTGCTTCGTCCCAGAAACGGGCGACGTCTCGGGCAGTCGAGCGCGCAACTGCCGGGTGCTGACCTACTTCACTCTGTAGGTAGGCGACCAAATCGGAAACGATGTCATCTCGCTGGGCCGACCCACCGCGCGCACCAAGAGCGGCCGCAACCACTCCGAAAGTCTCGATAATTACATCAGCCTTCAAGGACTGCGGAAGCAGCTCCACGGTCCCGTCCCGTGGCGACTCGCGTCGACGCACAACTGCCTCAATTGCATCCTTCAGGATCACTGCTCGCGTGGTCGGCAAGGTCCCGTCGTCGCGGTCTGCGGCGAGGGCCGTGAGAAGAACCGGGACGAGTGGCGTTTCCCGTAGCTGCCGATCGGTCTTGAGTACCTCTGTCACCCATTCAAAGCGTTGTTCGACCCAAGGCGTCGCTAAGGAGATTTGTCGATGATCGGCGAAGGCTGACAGCAAGCCTCGGACAACCGGATCCAGGTCTCTTGGCGGGTTCAACCGCACAGCTGGAAGACCGAGGAGCTGGGCGTCCGCATAGGCGACATCCCGGGTGGCCAATAGGAGCTCGTTGTCCTGATTCGTGTCTACGAGGAGTGAGAGGATCTTTGACGCTATGTCGAGGCTGCGATCCGCTGCCTCATCAAGACCGTCTAGGAAGAGAACAACATCGCCGTCCGACATGAGGGCTTCGAGCTGGTCGCTAACCAAGTGACGCGTCGAAGGGGGTTCGTTCTCGATAGCCAGGCTCAGGATCGCTCGCTGGAGGCTTACCTCCCTGGCGCGTTCACGGTCCGCAAGCTTTCGAAGGGAAACGACAACCGGAGTGCTCCAACCCGGGCGCGATGCCCATTGACTTGCGGTCGAATGGATGGCCGTGCTCTTGCCACCACCGGGAAGGCCAGTGAGGATTGCGCGGCCTCGCCGACGGAGCGCCCACAGAAGCTCTCCACTTGAACGATCGTCGTCTGATTTGTGATCGCGGACAGTCAATCCCAGATCGATCGTGTCTAGTGGTATGGGCGGTAGCTGGATGCCTATGCCAGAGAGGCTTACGGATCGTCCGCGCTCGATGAGCCGATCGAGATAGCCCTGGAGTGCCTGTTGCCGGAGCACTTGTAGTGAGGACCAGGAAGCTCTCTCGTCGGCTACGAGGTTCACTTCTGCGTCTTCCAGGTATTGCAGCCAACCCTCCAATTTGAGTGTCAGACGGTTGCGAGCGACGTGACCTGCCTGGGACTTCAGGATTCGCCAAGCTTGCGAACCTTGGCCTTTGATCACGACGGTGCCGTCGAGCAGAAGCGATCCGATCTGTGAGTCGTAGTCCGCTAGGCCTTCAGCGCGGTACTCGAGCAGCACGGATGCCTTGGCGATGATCGCAATGTCCTCCCCGCTGGCGCCCAACGCACGGAGAGCAGCTTCGACATCCCGAATGTTGTCCTGTTCCGTCCTAGTAAGGGATGCTGTCGGATCCTTCTTGCGGCGCTGCCAGGTATTGAAGGCGGTCTTGATTGAGTTGCTCGCTGCGGCGGCCGCTACCCCTAGTAGGTCCGAATCGGGGTCGAAACCTGGTTCGGAGAGCGCGGCTAGCCATTGCGCTGCCGTTTCATTGAATGCCCTGCCAAGCGTCAACTTGCGTTTTGCCTGGATAAGAACCCTTCCGCGGTCCAGGTGGACGACCAAGTCGTCCACCGGCTCGTCAGTCTCAAGCCCAACGGCCCGAATGTTCCCCATCCTCTTCGGAAGTTCGGAAGGAATGCTTCCATTCAGCCCGTGAGCAACGAAGAGCGCCGCGACTCCACGTCTGTACTCGGCGCCCGCTTCGTTAGCAGCGCCACCCACTGAAGATCGACCTGCAGTTTCAGCAGCCATCTTGCGAGGCCAGGTATCTAGGCCGTCTCATTTTTCGCGCTCCTCGAGTAACCCAGGTCTCTCATTCTGGCCCAGTGTGGTTCGTCAGGTCGCATGACCGCACGAGATCAACCTTCTTGGGCGGATAACGAGCAATCTCACGAGGTGCGCGGTAACTGCACCTCGGCGTGCTCTCGGGATTCCGGCTGGCCACTCAAGGTGGTGCCTCTGCAGATCATGCGAGGCTTCTCCCGGTCCCTCGTTGTCGCTCGAGGGTTCGATGCGGGCTTGTCTCGTTGAGGTATGCGGCAACAATCGCGGCGTCTCGACCGACGCTCGTGGCCAAGTACTTGGTCGCCTGTGTGCGTACTTCGATGTCAGTTGCTGAGCTCAGGACGGATCTGGCGGCACGGATTGCCCGTGCCATGGCCTCGGGCTCGTCGAGCCTGTGTTGCTCGACAATCTGATCGATTAGGTGGTGTTCGAGGGGAGCGGCGTCGGCGATGGCTTCTTGGAGCGAGTGTGTTCCGCCGCTTGCCAGCAGGTCTGCGGGATCGAGTCCCTCCGGCAGCCTGGCGACGTGGAGCCGGATGCCGTGGTGGGCGCGGTCGAGCTCCGCTGCGCGCTCCGCCGCCTGGAGACCGGCGGGGTCGCTGTCGAAGGCAAGGGTGACGTTGCTTGTGATCCTCGTAAGTGTCTTCAGGTGTTCGTCGGTGAGTGCGGTTCCTCCGGTGGCGACGACGTTGGTGAGCCCGGCTTGGTGGGCGGCGATGGCGTCGGTGTAGCCCTCGACGACGACCGCGTTGCCGGCATCGAGGATCGGCTGGTGGGCGAGGTGGAGGCCGTAGAGCAGGGACCGTTTCTGGTAGAGCGCGGTCTCGGGGGTGTTGAGGTACTTGGGTCCGTCGCCCGACAGGAGCCGACCGGCGAAACCTCTGGGCGCACCTTGGTCGTCGTGGATGGGGAAGATCACCCGGCTGCGCATCCGGTCGTAGAGACGCCCGTGTCGTGACCGGCCGGCAACGCCGGCATCGAGGAGCAGGTCGTCGCTGAAGCCTTCTTCACGGAGCGCCACCGTCAATGTATCCCAGGTGCCGGGTGCGTAGCCCAGCTGCCAGCGGTCGATCGCTTCTGTGTCGATGCCCCGACCTCGTAGGTACTCGGCTGCCTCTGCTCCCGCTGGCTCACGGAGTTGGCGTTGGTAGAACGTTGTTGCGGCGCTGACCACCGTCTCGAGGTCCGACCTTGCTTTGGTTAACAGCGATCGCGCTGCGGTCTCTCGATCTCGGGCCTCTATGCGGGGACTGGCGGCCATGGGCTCGCGTTCGAGTCGACGTTCCTGCTCGAGTTGGGCGAGGACCTGGCGGGCACAGCCGATCACCCGATTGGCAGTGGCAGACACCTTCGTGATGTCGCCTCCGCTCCATGACGCCACATAGGGGAGGCTGTAGCCGGCGCTATCGATCCCAAGGGCCGCGCACACCATGTACGCCACCGACTCGGCCTCCACCTCGACGATCCCCCGACAAGACGGCCTGCCGTCCGAGGTCGGCTCGTGCAACCGAACATGGGCGAGTTCGTGCACTGCAGTCTTGAAACGTTGCGCCCCGGGGAGACTGGCACGCACCACCACGTCTCGGTGTTGCCAGTCGGTGATGCCGTTGGCTTCGCCGAGCCGATCGAGGTCGGCGACCTGCAGATCGAACCCGGCGTCGGTGATGAGCCCGCTGACCTGTTCCCAGTGGGAGGGAAGATCCCCTTTAACCAGAGCCACGGGCACTTCGGGGAGGGGTTCGCCTTCGGTTTGGGCGATGTCGAAGACGTGGACGACTCGGAACCCCACAACTCGCCGTTCCTCGTCTTCTCCGTTCTCGGGTGTGATCTTGCGGATGACGGGGGCGAGGATCTGCAGTCCCCGTTCACCGCGTTGCACGTGCCGGTCGAGTTCCTGCCAAGCCCGATAGCCGGCCACCCGGGTCGGGGTGAAGCCGCGGGCCAGGGACTGTGCCCAGATCAGTCGGGTGTTGGCGAAGGAGTAGTCGTGGAAGCGGGCGGCGACGGCCAGGGCACGCTGCCAGTCCTCTGAGGTGACGAGCTCTTGGAGCGAGTCCTGCAGCTGTTCGTGGAGTCGCTCAACGGCGTCACCTCGGTCGGTGGTCTTTTCTGCTGATTCCACCCTTCGATCGTGCGTCTTGACCCTGTCAGCAGAGTGTCAGTAGCCCTGTCAATAACCTTCCAACTCGGATCGGGCCGGCCCGTGTGCAACTGACGGTGATCGATTACACCGGGTCCTGGGTTTTCTGTTTCAGTCGCTCGTAAGGGGTTTGGCCGTCGAGGCCTCCGTGGGGTCGGTTGAAGTTGTAGAAGTCTTCCCACTCTTGCAGCTTGTCGTTGAAGA
>JBGTHP010000006.1:0-13585 GCA_041746105.1 Acidimicrobiia bacterium | reverse complement strand
GGCCGGATCCACCTCCCCCAACACTCGGGACTTCGTCCCTCCCGAGGGGAGGAAACAGAACCAGACGCGGGGACTGGGGACTCTTGTTTCCTCCCCCTCGAGCGAAGCGAGTTTGGGGGAGGTGCCGCGCAGGGGCGGTGGGGGTTCTTTGGCGCTAGGTGCCTTTTTCCCCCTCCGTCTCCGGCCGGATCCACCTCCCCCAACACTCGGGACTTCGTCCCTCCCGAGGGGAGGAAACAGAACCATCCGCAACGGGTGACGGGTGACGGGTGACGGGTGACGCCCGCCGTTTTCCCTCCGATCGCCCCTCCCGATAGACTCCTTCTACACCGATTGGCGAGTTTTGAGCTCGTCGATCCCACCCCTGCTCCGCCGCACGGGCGGGGCCTTCCACTGCAGAGTGGATGTCCACAGGAGGAAACAACAAAAATGCGCAGCTACGAGCTGATGACCATTCATCGGCCCGAGTTGGCAGAGGACGAGATCCGCTCACTCTTGGGTGGAGTCGAATCGTTCTTGGCCGGCCAGGGTGCGACGGTCACGTCAACCGATCTCTGGGGGAAGCGTCGCTTCTCCTATGAGATCAAACACCTCAACGAAGGCTTCTATTCGGTCATCGCCTTCCAGGGCGAACCGACGGTCGTGGATGAGTTGGACAGAATGATGTCCCTCGCCGACGAGGTCGTCCGACACAAGGTCGTCCGCCCCGGAGCATGACCCGCCCTGTCCCTGATTTGTCGGACGCCGACTGCATAGTCACCTGGTGGGGACGCCAGGCGAGAGGAGAGAAGCACCATGTCCACCAACAATGTCACCTTGATCGGGAATCTCGTGGAGGATCCCGAACTCAGATTCACCCCTTCGGGGGTCCCGATGGCCAAGCTCCGCCTTGCCGTCAACCGTCGCTGGCGTGACAACAACGGCGACTGGCAAGAAGACACCAGCTTCTTTGGCGGGACGCTTTGGAGGGAACAGGCGGAGTCCGTAGCCGAGTCCCTGCAGAAAGGCGCAAGAGTGATTGTCGTCGGTCGCCTCGAGCAGCGCTCGTGGGAGACCCAAGAGGGCGACAAGCGCTCGGTTGTCGAGATCGCCATCGACGAGGTGGGTCCCAGCCTGCGCTGGGCAACCGCGTCGGTTTCTCGCACCAGCCGCGGCGGAGACTTTGGAGGGGCTTCCGCGCCACCTCCAGGGCCGGTCGCGAGGGAAGATTACGGCCCCGACGAAGCCCCGTTCTAGAAACAACCAGGAGTACGTGAATGGCTCGCAGTAGCAACAACAGCGCCGCTCTGAAGAAGCAGCGGCGACGCCGCCCGGAGTCGGGCACAGGCCCTGCTCGCGGTGGCAGAAGAATGAAGAGGAAAGTCTGTCTCTTCTGTGAAGAAAAGATGGAGTGGATCGACTACAAGGATTCGGCCCTTCTCCGCAAGTACGTGTCCGACCGCGGAAAAATTCGCGCCCGGCGAGTCAACGGCAACTGCCCACGACACCAGCGCGAGATGGCCAATGCGGTGAAGGTCGCCCGCGAGATGGCGCTGCTCCCGTACGTCGGGACCCACCGATGAAACTGATCTTGCTGGATTCTGTCGGAACTCTCGGCAAGAAGGGTGACGTTGTCGACGTGTCAGACGGATACGCTCGCAACTATCTCCTGCCGAAACACAAGGCGGTCAAGGCGAGTGAGGGCTCCCTGGCCCAGGCGGAGGCCCTTCGCGCAACTCGTCTCGAGACGGAGCGCAAGGCTCGTGACGCTGCCACCAAGACCGCGAGCCAGTTGACCGGTACCAGGGTGGTTCTGGCGGCGCAAGCGGGCGATGAAGGCAAACTCTACGGATCGATCGGGACGGCCGACGTCGTTGAAGGTATCCGCAAGTTCACCGGAGTCGAACTCGAAAAGCGGGTTGTCGACATCCGTTCGCCGATCAAGGCGATCGGTCTCCACGAGGTCTGGATCAAGCTTCACCCAGAAGTCGAGTTTCCTGTCACCCTCGATGTGATTCCGGTCTGACCCGGCACAGACGGCGAAACACAAAACGGCCCCCGTCCGGGGCCGTTTTGTGTTTCTGCCCAGAGCGCGAAGATGAGGTAGTTGATCGGTTTTCGCGCTGGCTCGCACCGCCACTACGGTGAGACAACTTCCCGGATCGTCGATCCGGGCGTCTTTTTGTCAGACCTTTTTGATATGTCACCTGTGGAGAGGAGCCCATCTGTGACCACTGTGCAAGACCGCCGGGATGAGCGGTGGGAGGGCCGGGTGCCGCCCCAGTCGGTCGAGGCAGAGGAGTCGGTGCTGGGGGCGATCCTCCTTTCCGAGGACGCCGCCAACGAGGTGATGGACAGGATCGAGCCGGAGGACTTCTACCGGCCCGCCAATCAGGCGATCTTCCGCTCGATGCGTTTGCTGTACAACGCCAACCAGGCGATCGATGCCATCACCGTTTCGGAGGAACTGCGGCGAACGGGGGAACTCGACCGGATCGGCGGAATCTCGTCGATCACCCGGCTCCTCGACATCGTTCCTTCGGCCTCCAACGTCGACTACTACGCAGGCATCGTCGAGGAACACAGTCAGCGCCGAGCTCTCATCAAGGCGGGTTCTTCGATCACCGACATGGCCATGCGCCTCGATGAGGAGATCCACATGGTTCTCGATCGGGCCGAGCAGACCGTGCTCGGCGTGGCCGGCCGCAAGCTCCGCGATTCGATGCAACCAATCGGCCCGATCTTTTTCTCGACCCTCGAAGAGCTCGAAGAGCTCGAAGCCAGGGGTTCCGAGATCACCGGCCTCTCAACCGGTTTCCGTGACCTCGATCGCAAGCTGACCGGTCTCCATCCTGCCAACCTGGTGATCGTCGCTGCTCGCCCGGCGATGGGTAAGAGTGCCCTCACGCTCAACATCGCCACCAACGTTGCGATGGAGGGCCATCCGGTGGCGATCTTCTCCTTGGAGATGGGCAAAGAAGAGGTGGCCACCAGGATGTTGTGTGCCGTCGCGCGGATCGATTCGATGAAACTGCGCGGCGGACAGCTCGGCGACTCGGTCTGGCCTCGATTGACGGATGCCGCCGGCAAGCTCTACAACGCACCCGTTTTTGTCGACGACAGCCCTGTGGTGACCGTGACCGACATCCGAGCAAAGTGTCGTCGTCTCAAGCGTGCCCATGGCCTCGGACTGGTCGTGGTCGACTACATCCAGCTGATGCAGGGCTCGACCAGGGAAAACCGGCAGCAGGAAATCGCCGAGATCTCGAGGTCGCTCAAGAACCTGGCGCGTGAACTCGAAGTTCCGATCCTGGCCGTTTCCCAGCTCAACCGAAACCTCGAAAGTCGAGAAGACAAGCGTCCCCGCCTCGGCGACCTGCGTGAATCCGGATCGCTCGAGCAGGACGCCGACATCGTTGTCTTCATCTATCGCGATGAGTACTACAACGAGAGTTCCGAAAAGCGGGGGATAGCCGAGGTGGTCGTTGCCAAACACCGCGCGGGTTCGGTTGGCACCGTCGAAATGACGTTCATGCCCGAGTTCACGAAGTTCTCCGACATCGGCCGCGACTGAGGCCGGTTCCTCAGGCTCCCGGAAACACCAAACGCGAAGAAGGCGGCCGAGGGGCCGCCTCCTTCATGACCGTCCGCATGCGGGGAGAGAGATTCGGAGGAAGGGGCTCCGAGAGAGAGGACGGACGGTTTTTGGTTGTACGCGTCCTATCGGCAGATGCGCCCGAAACTTGAGCGATTTCAGGCCTGGAAGTCGATGTGGCTCCGGCTGGGTGTGGGGCCGCGCTGACCTTGATACTTGGACCCTGCTTCCGAGCTTCCGTAGGGGTGATCGGCGGCGGTCGTCATTTGATAGAAGCTGATCTGTCCGATCTTCATACCGGGATAAATGGCAATCGGGAGCGTTGCCACGTTCGAAAGCTCGAGGGTCAGGTATCCATCGAATCCGGGGTCCACAAAACCGGCCGTGGAATGTATCAGAAGACCCAAGCGACCCAGGCTCGACTTTCCTTCGAGCCGGGCGACGATGTCGTTGCCGAGCGTGACGCGCTCCAACGTCGCACCAAGGACGAATTCGCCGGGATGGAGAACAAAAGGCTCGCCGTCGGAGACGTCGATGGCCTTGGTCAGGTCCTCTTGCGGTGAGCGGGGATCGATGTGGGGATAACGGTGGTTCTCGAATACCCGGAAGGAAGAGTCGACTCTGAGATCGACGCTCGACGGCTGGACGTAAGAAGGCTCGAATGGGTCGATGACGATCCGGCCCTCGGCGATTGCCTCTTTGATGCTTCTGTCAGAAAAGATCACGGTGACTGGCTCCCTGCTCGACCGGCATGCTAGATCGAGCGGTGCGGCCGGAGATCGGTGGAGCGGGTGAAGGGAATCGAACCCTCACTCCGAGCTTGGGAAGCTCGTGTTCTGCCATTGAACTACACCCGCGAACGACCTGGAGGGTACCAGTGAACCTGTCATCGAAAAAGGGCCGGCAGTTACCGGCTCTTGCCCTATTGGCCCGTCAGGGAGGCAATCCCCCAAGCAGCGATGACGACCCCGACGAGGATCAAAAAAAGCGCACGCCCCCTACGGAACTCCCCCACCGCTCCGTCCGGTCTTTCCCCATGCCGGTTCTTGTAGAAAGCGAATCCATTGCCCAACACGAGAGCGGCTCCGATCCCGAGGATCATCTGTGCGACCAGCGAGTCGAGACCGAGAAGTTCTGCCATCGGTCCGACGCTAGTGGCAGCCGGCACGGTCGGAATCGGTCCCTATCGTTGAGGCATGAGGCATTGTTACGTGCTGTCGGTTTTCACCCGTGACGGAATCGGAGGCAATCCACTTGGGGTGGTGACCGACATCAGCGGGCTCGACCAGGCGGCGATGCAAGCAGTGGCGACGGATCTTGGATTCTCCGAGACCGTCTTCCTCGACTGGCGGGAAAAGGCCGTGCCTGCGGCCAGAATCTTCACGCCGGGATGCGAACTTCCCTTTGCGGGCCATCCCCTGGTCGGGTTGGGCTGGCTGTTGAACGAGGTGGGTCCGGGTGGCCTCACAACGATTCGATGTGAGATTGCGGAGGTTCCGTTCAGAACCAACGGCGCGGAAGCGTGGATCGACGCACCGTATGGCCAGCCTGTCGAGAAGATCGATGTCGATTCGCTGCCGATCGATGGCGTATCGAGTGCTTTCACGGTGCTGATGCCGTTTCCGTACCACGTGGTGGAGTTGGACAACCCTGCCCTGGTGGCGGAGGCAGGCATTCCAGCACTTCCCGGATCGGTCTACTTATGGGCATGGGAGAACGGGCAATCTGTGAAGGCGCGGTTTTTTGCTTCCGATCTCGGTGTCGTCGAGGATCCAGCCACCGGGAGTGCCGCTGTGGCCCTGGCGGCGGTTCTGGGCCACATGGGAATGAGGTTCGGTGCAGCCGAGGTCCATCAGGGCGACGAGGTCGGCGCTCCCTCCACCATCGTGCTGGATTGGTCACCGGATGGTGTGACCATCGGTGGGGGTGTCCGCCGGATCGGGATGAAAGAACTCGCCGTCTGAGATTTCCTTACACTCCCGCCCATGTTCGGATGTGAGATCGTTCGCGGGCCGGAGCCGGCCCGATTGAGGTTGGATTCCTTCCAAGATGTCTGAGGCCTCCGCCCCGGCCTCGTCGGCCAATCTGGGCCCCGGGTTTGACGCGCTCGCCTTGGCACTGGAACTCAGGTGCCAGGTTGTTGCCGAACCGGCGGAGCGTTGGTCGGTGGACCACACCACCTCCCACAGCCCCGGGGCAGAAGCAGACGACGCGGTCGTGCGCGCTGCCCAGTTGGCAGTAGGGGAGTCTCGTCCTCTCTCGTTGAAGGTCGAGAATGCGGTTCCGCTCGGCCGCGGTCTTGGTTCCTCGTCTGCGGCCTACGCCGCCGGCGCACTGGCCGCATTGCGGGCGGTGGGGGAGGAACCCAGCCGGGACCACCTCTTTCGGCTGGTGGCCGAGCTCGAGGGACATCCCGACAACGCAGCAGCGGCGGTCTACGGCGGGTTTGTCATCATCGATGGCGACGGTCACCCTCACCGTCTTCCCTGGAGTCCCGGCTGGCGGCCGGTTGTTGCCGTCCCCGACGCGCCGTTTCGAACGATCGATGCCCGTCAGGCTCTCCCCGGGGTCTATCCGACGGACGTTGTTGTCCGGTCCCTCGGTCGGATGGGTGCTCTTCTGATGGGTCTCGCCATCCACGATGCCGAGCTTCTGGCGGGCGCAGCCGGTGACGAACTACACGAGGAGCCACGAAATCGGGTGCGGCCCGACGTAGCGGGATTGTTATCGGCCGCACGATCGGCAGGAGCAGCACATGCCTGTTGGTCCGGCGCCGGTCCCTCGGTACTGGCGCTGGCTTCGGCGGACGCGGTTGATGATGTCGCGAGTGCTCTCGGCGCGCGGCTTGCCAACTCGGGTACCGTGATGGTGTTGGACGTAGCGGCCGAGGGCGCGTTTTGACCGTGAGCCCCAGATCGGCCAAGCTATGAGTTCTCCCAGGAGTTTTTGAGGTATTCGTTCATGGGTTCGCTGATCAAGAAGCGCCGAAAAAAGATGTCAAAGCACAAGTACCGCAAGCGCCTCAAGGCCAACCGGCACAAGCGCAAGTGATCAAAGAGCCGCTCTGGTTGCACCCGAGCGGCTCTTTGTGATTGAGGACCCGTTTGCGCCTAGCCGGTCTCGTAGTCGGTCAATGCGGCGTCCATCAGGTCGATCGCCCAGTCCAGTTCTTCCATCGTGGTCACGAGGGGTGGGATGAACCTGATCACGTTTCCGTCCGGCCCACAGTCGATGATGATCGCTTCGCGCTCGAGACAATACGAATGGAGGTGTTTGAACGCGGCGCTGTTTGGTTCGCGCGTCTCCTCGTCTACGACCAGCTCGATTCCGATCATGAGACCGAGGCCGCGGACATCGCCGATGGTTGCATGTTCGGTTTTGAGCTTCTCGAGACGATCGAAAGCGTGGTCTGACAGTTTCCTGGCGTGGGGGAGCAGGTCCCCCATTGTGTCCATGACTGCGATCGAAGCTGCACAGGCGATCGGGTTTCCGCCAAACGTCGTGCCGTGCGAGCCGGTCGGGAACGAGTCGATGAGGTGGGCCGACGCCCCCCACGCCGACAACGGGAGTCCGTTGGCGATCCCTTTGCCTAGAGCGATGATGTCGGGATTGACCTCGTAGTGGTCAGACGCGAACCACTCGCCGGTCCGGCCGAACCCCGTCTGAACCTCGTCGAAGATGAGCTTGATCCCATGCTGATCTGAGAGGCTCCGAAGCTCCTCCAGGAAGCGGGCCGGTGCTGGGTAATAGCCGCCTTCCCCTTGCACCGGCTCGACCAGAAACGCAGCGATGTTGTGCGGGTTGACTTCGTGTTTGAACATGAGCCTGAGCTCATCGAGCGATCGATCGACTGCCTCTTCTTCGCCAACACCCCACCGGTAGGGATGGGGGAAAGGCGCCACAAAAACCGATCCGAGAATCGGGTGGTATCCATCACGATATTTGGCATTGGAGGTGGTGTAGCTGACCGAACCCATGGTGCGGCCGTGGAACGCCCCTCGGAACGCCACCAAGCCTTGGCGGTCGGTCGTCTTTTTGGCCAGCTTGACCGCCGCCTCGACCGCCTCTGCTCCCGAGTTGGCGAACCCAAATTTCTCGATTCCCTGGGGCGTGATGGCCTTCAGCCGCTCTGCGGTTTCCACGATCGTGTCGTAGCGAAAAATGCAGCCCGAGTGCATAACGCGATCGAGTTGGCGATGGGCCGCCGCGACCACGGCTGGGTGATTGTGTCCGAGATTGGTGACGGCGGTGCCACAGGCGAAATCGGCCCAACGGTTGCCGTCCGAGTCGGACACCCAGAGTCCCTGGGCGCGTTCGACGACGATGTCGGTATCAAAATTGATTACTGGCGCCACCACTGCTTTGTGGCGGGTAACGATGTCGGGCACTGTTGTCTCCTAGGTTGGCTTTCGGGGTCGAGGGGAGGGAAGTAGACCCATCACCTAGGGCGCGGCAAAAAGGTTTCTCCTCTGGCCTTGCGGTGTACGTGCTCGCATCTGGCAATGATGCCACAGTCCGGGTCAGGTTCAAACGGAAAAGAGCCGAAAATCGGTGACGAATCGTGAACAAGCGACTACTCTTAGTGACCGTCGGTCGACATTTTGTCAAACTCGGGAGTATTCGATGCGCAACCGTACCGCCTTGTTGTTGATGGTTTTGACCGTCTTTTCGCTTTCTGCCGCTGCGTTGGCGGCACCGGCGGCCGACACGCTGCTCACGCACGGTTACGACTCCGATCAGATGGCCCTCGTATTCCGGGTCTCACCGCTCGACGACAAGTCGGAGAACGACTGCGCTCGCGATGGTCGGTTCGGGGACAACCAGGGACGACAAGCCGCCTCCCCCAGTTGCTCTTTTGTCACGCTCTCCGTCGTCGGTCCCAATGGACAGGTCAATCACGGCCAGATAGTCAGAGCGTTCTCCCACGCGATCCGCAGCCTCGACCTCGGTTTTAACGGCAAAGGGTGTTTGATGAGGATCTTGGCGGGAAGTGACTACGGAAAGGGTGATCAGCAGGTGAAGGCCGGCGACGCCGTGGAGGGAGATACTTTTGCCGGCGTGGTCGATCTGACATCAGTGGAAACCTCTTGCAACAAGGGCAAAGACAAGTCGGACCGCGCCAACGATGATTCTGAGGATCATGACTCCGATGACGATGATTCTGAGGTCAAGCCTGCCAAGAAGGAAAAGACAAACCGGGGTCAATCCAAAAAAGCTGATTCACCGGCAGCCGGGTGACCCGATCCCGCTGAATCGAACCGGGTGAATCCGCCCGATCAGACGATCAGGACCCGATGTTCTCCCTCTCCAACGTGCCCAATGACCGTAGTTCGGAAGCCGCAGCCCTCAACGACGACAGTGACTTCGTCGACATCGTCCTCATCGACCACCAGGCAAAAGCCGATGCCCATGTTGAAGGCAGAGAACATCGAGTCCTGGTCGATCTGCCCGACCTCTGCGAGTACCGAGAAAACGGGCGGAACTTCCCAGTTCGACTTGGTGACCGAGGCGCCGCAGGACCGAGGAAGACAACGAATCAGGTTTCCTGCGATGCCGCCTCCGGTGATGTGGGCACCCCCTTTGACCTTGCCGGTGCGGATCGCCGCCAGCACCGCATGGCTGTAGATCACCGCAGGTTCCAGTAAGACCTCTGCCCAGGTGGAAGTGCTGTTGGGGAAATTCGTGTCGAGATCGATCCCGGCCACGATGCGGCGCACGAGAGAGAAGCCGTTTGACCGCAAGTTGGGTGATGTCAGACCGAGAACGACATCTCCGGAACGAATCGACGCACCCGTGGTCACCTTCCCGAATTCGACGACACCCACCGCGGTACCGGCGAGGTCGACGGCGTCGGAATCCATTACGCCAGGATGTTCTGCGGTTTCCCCACCGAGGAGCGGCAGTCCGGAGGAGGCACATGCCGCCGCGATCGAGGCAACGATCCTGGTATCTCGATCGGGATGGAGTGATCCGACGGCCATGTAGTCGACGAACCCGAGCGGCTCTGCGCCAACAACGGCCAGGTCATCTACACACATCGCAACCAGGTCGAAACCAACACCGTCCCAACGGTCTGTCCTACGGGCGAGATCGAGCTTGGTGCCCATGCCGTCCGTGGACATCATCACCACGGGACGTTGGTAACCGGTCGGCAACTCGACCCCGGCTGCGAATCCACCGAACCCGCCCACCACATTCGGACCCCATCCGGCCGTGACCAGGGGAGCGATGGCGGCCACGTGTCGGTCTGCTCCCTCGAGGTCGACACCGGCCCGGGTGTAGGCGGTCATGAGATGGGCTCCAGGACGAATTTGCCGCCCGCGTTGGTGACATCTGTGGGGTAATCGCCGCACAGGCAGGCTTTGCAGAACCCGTCTGCGGGGGTACCGGTGGCAGCGACCAGCGCATCGAGTGAGAGATATCCAAGCGAATCAACTCCGAGATATTCGGCGATCTCGTCGATCGAACGCGTCGACGCCAGGAGCTTCGTCTGATCCGATGTGTCCATGCCGTAGAAGCATGGCCACCGATATGGCGGCGAGGACACCCTCAGATGGATCTCCTTGGCCCCGGCCATCCTTACCATTTCAATGAGTTGTTTGGTGGTGGTTCCTCTCACGATCGAGTCATCGACGAGCACCACCCGTTTGCCAGAGAAGGTTGCTGGTATCGGGTTCAACTTGAGACGTATGCCCTGGTCACGCAGCATCTGATCTGGCTGGATGAAGGTTCTGCCAACGTACCGGTTCTTTACGAGTCCGTCGGCATATGGGATCAGCGACATCTCGGAGAAACCCTGGGCCGCCGGTATTCCCGACTCCGGCACCGGAACCACGACGTCCGCCTTGACCGAGTGCTCGGTGGCGAGCAGTCTCCCCATCTGCTGGCGAGCGGCAAAGACGCTCTTGCCATAGAGCTGTGAGTCGGGCCTGGCGAAATAGACGAATTCGAATATGCACAGACTCGGGTCGATCGTCTCGAAAGGATGCAGGCTCCGAACTCCTCCTGCATCGATCACCACCATCTCGCCTGGCTCGACATCTCTGACAAACACGGCACCGACGAGGTCGAGCGCAGAGGTCTCCGACGCGAGGATCCATCCGTTCACCCCGATCCGACCGAGGGACAAGGGGCGGAACCCATGTGGATCGCGCACTCCGATCAGTCTGCCCTGGTCCATCACCACCAGGGAGAACGCGCCTTCGAACATCGGAAGCGCCTTCATCATCGCAACCTCGATGCCGCGGCCGTCGGAGCGTTCATCGTCCACGAAACCGGCGATCGTCTCCAGCATCAGGTCCGAATCCGATGTTGCTCGCCCGGTCCCGGCAGAGGCGAGGTCGGATGTGTTGGTGAGATTGCCGTTGTGACCGAGAGCGACCGAGGTGTTTCCTATCTGCCGATGGACTGGCTGTGCGTTCTCCCACGAAGACGAGCCGGTTGTGGAGTATCGGACGTGTCCGATCCCGAGATGGCCATCGAGTGCGGCCAGGTCGGCCTGGTCGAAGACCTGCGCAACGAGACCAAGGTCCTTGACGACCGTCACCGTCTGCCCGTCAGAGGTGGCTATGCCCGCCGACTCCTGCCCGCGGTGCTGCAGTGCAAAAAGCCCAAAGTAGATGGAGGTGCTGACGGCCTGACCCGGGGTGTATATCCCGAAAACTCCACACGCCTCGCGTGGACCGTTCAAATCGGCGAGGTCGTTGTCAGTCACCATCGGAGAGATTAGGCGATCAGGCACCGGTCTCCTCCGTCATACGAAACGCTCGCTTGGCCTCCCTTGCCGGGGCCAGATGATTCCGCAGGGACCGCAGCGGGACCCCTGCCAGACCCGCCAGCACGAGACCGCACGTAACCGCCCAGCCATATCCGGAACGGACGGCTTGTGCCACCGTGTCGTCGCCCGCGATCGCGGTTCCCGCGAGCAATTCACGTACGGGCTCCACCGACCCGAGCGAGGCGCCGACAACGAGAAGCAGAACCGCCCCACCAAGCGCCGAGCCGATGGTGAAGCCCTGATTGCGAAGAAATTGGTGGGCCGAAGTGACCCGGCCGATGGTGGATGCCGGGGTCAGCGATCTCAGCAGGGTCAGAGCGGCGTTGGTCGCCAACCCGATCCCTGCGGCCGCCAGCAAGAGACCGGCGAAGAGGAAAGCCAGATGGAGATTGAGCCAGGTCCCTGCGGCTGCCAGGCCAAGGCCCGGCACTGTCGTAAACAGTCCTGCCCTCATCACCGTCGTCTCGGCGAGGCGGTCGAGCATTCGGCTGGAAAGGTTGGCGCCTCCAGTCCATCCGATCACAAAAAAGAAGACCGACCAGGCAGTGAGGGTTGGACCAGCGCCCCGCCCTGCAGAAACGTAAAGAGTGAGATAGATATTGGCGGCAAACCCGCCGGTGATCATCATCGTCACCGTCAACCCGATCGGTCCGTAGGGTTGATGCACGATGTGCTCTGGCCGCAGCACGGGTCGAGGAATCGAGCGGGCGTGGCGCCGGTACAGCCACGCCAGCGAACCGGCGGCGATGAGCCAAAGTGCGGAAGCGGGCCCAATCCGGTCGACGGCAACGACCGTGGCCAGAGTGAAGACCGCAAGTAACACAGTGCCGCGGAGGTCTATCGGCGCGGCTTCCGCATCAGGGAGCGGGCCCGGCATGACCCTCCGCCCCAACACCCAGGCAATAGCGCCGAGCGGGAGATTGATGAAGAAGATCCAACGCCAGGAGAGAGTTGTGATCAGAAGTGCTGCGATGGCCGGTGCCGCCGCCCCCATCACCCCCCAAACGGTTGAGTTGGCGGCATAAGCCCGACCGACGAGGTGGTCGGGGTAGATGAGGCTCACCGCAGTCAGGGCGGCGGCAAAAACCATTCCACTGGCGGCGCCCTGCACCAGGCGCACGCCGACCAGCAATGGCATCGAGGAAGTGAGACCGGCCAGGGTTCCCGCCAACGTGAAAACCACCACGGCTACACCAAAGATGGCGTGTGTCCCGAAGCGGTCGACTAGAGAACCTGCCATGACCGTGGCGACACCGGAGGCGAACAGATACCCCGTGATCACCCATGGCAATAGATCCAGCCGTCCCAGGTCGGCCACCACTTGAGGGAGCGCCGCAGCTACCGATGTTCCTTCAAAGGCCGCAAGTGCCACAGTCGTATAGATGGCAATCGACGCCGGTAACAGTGGGCGCGAGAGCACGCTGCGGGGAACGTCCATCGCGGTGACGGTAGTCCTCGCGAGTCGCAACTCTGCCACCCCGTGGTAGCAGCAACGGCGTCGTAACATCGGAGGGATGCGAGCACTAGCTGCCGGCCTCCTGGCGATCACGATGTTGTCGTCGTGCAGCCAAACTACGTCGGAGGCCTCTGACTCTGATCCGGACCTGACAGTTCCCTCATCGAGCATCGGTACGCCTGCGACGGGCGAAACTTCCCCTGCCCCTACCGAGAATACGGTTCCTCTGGCTACCGTCCCTGGCAACGTGACGCCTTCAGGAAGCGATAATCCGCCGATCTTCCCCTCCGGAGGCTCCGACCCGGGTTTGGCACCTTTTGTCGAGATGGCCGTTGCCGATTTGTCTCGGCGGCTCACAGTGGCAGAGAGTGAGATCGAAGTGGTCTCGGCAACTCTGGTGGTGTGGCCGAACACCGGCTTGGGATGTGAGATCGCAGGCATGCAATACGCCCAGGTTCCCCAGGACGGATCTCTCATCGAGCTCAGGGTCGGTGGCAAGCTCTTCCACTATCACAGCGGGGGATCCAAACTTCCCTTCCTTTGTGAAAATGTCGTGATCAAACCCCCGCCCACCGGTGATGTCGTTCCCGACGTTCCCGATCCTGGCGACGAAGAAGGCATCTGAGTTTCATCGGCGGTCGCCGGTCTGGCCCACCGTTCGGCCGGCCATCGGGCCTCGATCCGGCTTTCAGGAGCGACCGTGCCATCCCAAGTGGATCATCGCCACGCCTGGGAGCTGTCTGGTCGAACAAAGAGTGGGGGGGGGGGGGGGGGGGGG
>JBGTHP010000005.1:0-71732 GCA_041746105.1 Acidimicrobiia bacterium | reverse complement strand
GGCTGCGGCCGCCGCCGTCGGCGCGACACCGGCTCCCGTGGTGACGGCCCCTCCGTCGCCCACTCAGGTGAGCCCCCAAGAAGCCCTTTCTCACCCTGTCGTGGTCACGGTGCCGACCGCCGGACTCACCGAAAGAACCGCGTCCACTTTGCCGCGCTGGTTGGCGGCCGCTTTCTTGATCATCCCAACGATCGGTCTTCTCTATTTCAGCGGTTCGAGCGGCGCCGGCGCTTGCACCGAGGGCGGGTTTCAGCTCGCGGTCGATCGTATGACTGGCGTCGTAGAGAACTGCGACGGTTCGGCTTACGAGGGCAAAGGGGGCCTCGGTGGAGGGGCCGGCCAGTTTTTGGCAATCGGCAGCGAAGTTTACGCGACTTGCACCGCATGTCACGGGGCCGGCGGCGCCGGCGCCGGCGCCTTTCCCGCGTTGACCGGAGTCAACGTTGTCTTTTCGAGCTGCACCGACCACATCGAATGGGTCGCGTTGGGTTCAGCCGGATTCCAGCAGGCAGGCCGCGCTACGTATGGGGACACGGCCAAACCGGTCGGCGGCAGCGGGGCCCTGATGCCGGCGTTCGCGTCGTCGTTGACGCCGGAGCAACTCGCCTCGGTTGTTGCCTACGAACGTGTCGCCTTCGGCGGCGGCGATGCCGAAACAGTACTGACCGACTGCGGACTCCTAGAGGGAGAATCGGCTCCGACGGATGGCGCCCCGGTCGACAGCGGTGCTCCAACCGAAACAACAGCCCACTCGCCAGAGGCCCGAGTCGGCCGGAACGGGTGATGAGCCGCTGCAATCCACCCGGAGCCTCCGGCGTTGCGGCTTGAATTTCTGACCAGGACCGGGTGCCACCTCTGTAAAGAGGCTTGGCCGTCGGTGAAACGGGTTTCCCGGATTCTGGCTGCGCAGGTCATCACCACCGATGTCGAATCGAACGAAGAGTTGACGGTTGATTTTGGTCTCCGCATCCCCGTGGTCAGGGTGATCGGAGGCTCGGTGTTGGCGGAGGGCCGGATCACCTTCTGGCGATTGTTGCTCGCCGGGATCGGCGCTCGAACCAGTTTTTTCCCACGGCAACAAAATCGTTAAGTGGTCTCCAGAACCATCCGAAGTAACATGTAATCAGGGCCGTATGGGCCCTGGCGAGAGAGGACAGATTCACCAAGTCATACCGAGGGCACGTTCAACGACCCAAGGTGTGATTGGATAGCCTCCCAGCCCGCCCCATGGTGGTATCGCTCTCTCGTTTCGACGAAGCCCCTTGCCCGGGGGCTTCGTCGCGACAGGGGACTGTGCAAGAATCAGCGAATCCGCCCTACAACTGCCATTGTGATGATCGTGCTGCTGACAATCATCGTCGGCGCATTCATAGCTTGGTGGGTCTGGGTCCAGCAGCTCCCAGTGTGAGGGCGGTGCCAGGCGATAGCCGAAGAGATTCCTCGGAGTCGGCTCCATCCACCCCCACGGCAACCAGGCCAAAGTCGTCGACGTATATGAACGCATCTGTTTCGGTCACCATCTCGTTTTCGACCCACGTGATCGAATATTCGGAAGCGCCAACTCTGAGGAATCCGGGCTCTCCCGGCCTCAAGCCCGCCATTTCGATTTCGGTCGGCCCGATATTGGTCTGAAGATGTCCATGCGGGTTCACCCACCAGACCTCTCCGACCACCCGGCCGTCGCCCGATTCCGGAAGGGGTAGAAGCAAAGGCTGAACCGACCCTGGTTCGACGCGGCTACCGAGGTCCTCGAAGCGTGCCTGCGCACTCGCCACGACCGCGGCCGCAGGCGCCAGCACGTCACGAAGCGGTTGGGTGGCACCGGCGCTCGGGATGACGAACTCGGGGTTGTCGATGGCAACGATTTCCGAGGCTCCACCCACCATCGCCACCGCCGGGGACAACAAACCATTGTCGGGCCCGATGACAACTCCGATCGGGGTCAGGGCGGCTATCGGTCTGACCTGGGTCCATGGCCCGCTCAAGGTGGCTGCCAGAACTACACCGTCAGGAAGGTATTGGATTGCTCTCGTAATCACCATCGCCGCCGCCCGAACGTTGCCAGTCTCCAGATCGTGGCTGACATCGATCACCCTCACTTCGGGGGCGATCCGAGCGATAACGCCGTGAACCACGCCTACACCCTCGCCGCCGGGCCCGAGATCGGAGAAGAAGTTGATCACAGAGCCAGGATACGGGCCTGGCTCCAGGGACCGGTACCATCCCCGCCCCATGACTGATCCAGCTACCGAACGCGCCATCGAAGCCGCCGCGGCCGCGCGCTGTGTGATGCTGATCGGGGCGATGGACACCGGCAAGACGACCCTCGCCAAAACAGTCATCCAGGCTGCACTCTCACATAGGCGGACGGTGGCCTATGTCGACGCCGACATTTCGAACAGCACCGTGGGGCCTCCGACCTGCGTCGGAATGAAAGTGATCGATACCTCAGCGGATCTCGATCACATGGGAGAGCCCGACCTGCTCCACTTTGTCGGCGGCATCAGCCCGGATCGGCTGATCCTCCAGGCAGTTCTGGCCTCGGCGGCATTGGCAGCCGTCGGCCGGGATCGAGCAGACCTGGTGGTAGTCGACACGAGCGGAACCATCTCGGGAGTTGCAGGAGAAACCCTCAAATATCACAAGACGGAGTTGATCAGACCCGACCACGTGATCGCTGCTCAGCGGGGCGGTGAGCTCGAACCCATCATCGGGATGCTGCGCCGTTTTTTCAGTTGTGAGGTGCAACCGGTGCCGGCCGATCCGGGGGTGATGCCGGTAGGACCGGACGTGAGGGCCCAGCACCGTGCTTCGTTGTTCGCCAAAACATTTGCCGGCCCCCTGGAGCGATGGCGGGTACGGCCAACCGTGTTTGCACCAACTCTGCCTGCCGGACTCGACCTTTCACGTCTGGACGGAATGCTCGTGGGGATTCAGGATGGCACCGGTGTTTGCCTTGGGCTCGGTCGCCTCGAATTCGATGACGATCACCTGATAGTCGTCACCAATGTCGGCGAAGGGATGCAGGGTTTACGCCTTGGTTCGCTCCGGCTCGACCTCGACACCTTTTCCACCCGTTCGGTCAATCTGCGCGAAATCATCTTTGGTTTCTGAGCACGACCTTCTCCAAAGGAAGATTGACCTGTCGGCTGCGGTTGACCAATACATGGACCCAATCGGCGAGCAGCACCTCGCATGGATCGCACGCTCCTTCGGCAGGCCCGACTACCTGCCCCTGACGCCCGAGGACATCGCCATGTTGAGCAAGGTGGGGGAGCCGATCAACAAACACGCCGGCACCCATCTATTTCGAGAGGGCGACGACGCCGACAGCGCCTATCTGATCAGGGCCGGAACCATCGACTTGTACAGGGGCGCGGACGGCAAGCGCCGCGTCGTCGCCAGAGTTGGCGCCGGCTCGGTTCTCGGAGACATAGCGATGTTCGGCGGGGATCGATACATCTCTTCGGCGCGGGCAGTCACCGCGGTGAGGGCCTTCCGTCTGAGGCGGGAGCATCTGATTCCCGAACTGGCCAACCATCCGGTGGTGTGCATGCGCTGGTTGGTGGCGGGTCTCCGACAACTCGAAGATACCCAACGGCGCGTGCTCCGGCTCATGCACAAGACCGTGCTCGCCCAGGTGGCGGATCTGATCCTCGAGGAGAGCCGTGACCGGTCTCATGTCGAGCTGTCGCAGGCGGCGATCGGCACACTTCTCGCGGCAAGCCGCCAGACCGTGAATGAATCCCTGGCGCGCTTGCGCCAAATCGGGGCGGTGAAAACCGGGTACCGGAGAATCGAGGTCCGCGATCGACAACTGGTGGAGGCGGTCGCGGCTGAGCGGCACAAATGATGGATACATGCAAGGACTGTCGGAATCCCGACAATCCAGCCCAGCTGCGACGACGCGGGAGGTTGTCAACGACATGAGCAAACACGTAATCCGGCTCACCTTCCTTGGGATAATTCTGGCTGCCTGCGGAGGCGACTCGAGGCCGGAAAGCGGGACCTCCATCGCGACCGCCACCACCGCCTCCACGGCGCCTCTCCCTCCCGGAGTTCTTCCGGCAGGGCCATCCGCCTTGGATGACATCGACGACCCCGACCTACCAACTCCATTGGTCGATCCTCTCCAGGTGATCTCCGGTGGGCCCGCTCCAGACGGAATACCATCGATCGACGACCCGGTATTCCGGAGCCAGGCCGAGGCCGAGGCGTCACTGGAAGACACCGAAGCCGTGGTGGTGCTGGAAATCGCAGGAGACGCCCGTGCCTACCCGGTCGAGATCCTGGTGTGGCATGAGATCGTGAACGACACGGTGGGCGGGGTGCCCGTTGCCGTCACCTATTGCCCTCTGTGCAACAGTGCCATCACCTACGAACGAAAGGTGCGCGGGGTCGAGACCACGTTCGGCACTTCTGGGAGCCTTTATGCGTCATCGCTGGTGATGTACGACCGGGCGACAGAAAGTCTCTGGACCCACTTTGACGGGCGGGCGATCGCCGGTGTCCTCACCGGTGACATTCTGAATCCGATCGCCTCGCCGCTGCTGTCTTGGGGCGAGTTCAAATCGTCGTTCCCCGACGGCCTGGTGCTGAGCCGGGAGACCGGCTATCAGCGAAACTATGGCCAGAATCCGTACTTTGGTTACGACAATCCCGAAACGGCACCATTCCTCTTCCGCGGCGAGATCGATGATCGGGCCCTCGCAAAACAGCGAGTTGTTGGCGTGGCGATCGGTTTCGACGCGGTGGCATTCACCCTCGAGGTGATCTCGGGTGGCGAGGCCAGGGCCACTGCCGCCATGGTCGGGGATACCGAAGTCCTGATCCTGTGGAAAGCAGGTCAGACCACGGCATTACAGGGGGCAAACACGTCAGATGGCCGCGATGTCGGATCGGTCGGCGTTTACCTACCGATCGCCGGAGGAGTTCCGTTGAGTTTTCGTGCGGCCGGTGGTTTGTTCATCGATGAGGAGACCGGTTCGACCTGGGATGTCACGGGCAAAGCCATCGAGGGTGAACTGACAGGGACAAAACTCGAGGCCCTACCCCACCTGGACACCTTCTGGTTTGCGTGGTCTGCCTTCCGGCCGGACACTGCCCTCATCCAATAACGACCCCGATTTTTGTCGCCTCAATTCTCTGTAAGGCGTCCCTGACAGATGATGTATGGGTAATTTGCACTATGGCGATAGTGTAAATAACGTTTCGTCTTCAGATCATCACCGAGGAGACACTTGATGCGTAGCAAAGTCGCGGCAGCACTGGTCATCGCGCTCGTCGCAACCGGATGCGGAGCCAGTGAATCAGACGGGCCTCTGGTCATCTACTCCGGAAGATCGGAAGAACTCGTTGCCCCGTTGATCGATCGGTTCACCGAAAAAACCGGAGTTGCGGTCGAGGTGCGATACGGCGACTCCACCGAACTCGCCGCCACCCTTCTGGCGGAAGGATCGAGCACGGATGCCGATGTGTTTTTCGCCCAGGACCCTGCTTCCCTCGGCGCCGTCGATGACCTCCTCCGAAGACTGCCCCAGGACCTACTCGATCGTGTGCCGGAGGCCTTCAGAGACATAGAAGGTCGATGGCTCGGGGTTTCAGGCCGGGTACGAGTGATGATCTACAACCCGGCGCTGGTCGACGATTCGGACCTGCCCGGATCCGTTTTTGACCTGGCCGACCCCAAGTGGGCAGGTCAGATCGCGATCGCACCAACCAACGGCTCTTTCCAGGCGTTTGTTGCGGCGATGATTCTGAGCTCCGGCGAAGACAAGACACTCGCCTGGCTCCAGGCGATCGCCGCCAACCAGCCAATCGATTTTCCCGGTAATTCTCCGATCGTCGAAGCAGTTGACGCCGGGGACGTATCGCTCGGGCTCGTAAACCACTACTACCTCTTGCGGCTTCAGGAAGAGAGAGGAGGATCGGTCGCCCGCAACCACTTCTTCTCCGATGGCGACATCGGTGGTCTGGTGATGCCCGCCGGCGCCGGCATCCTGACGGGCACAAACGTCCCTGACGGAGCAAGGCAATTCCTCGAATTCCTCCTCAGCCCCGAGAGCCAGAAGTATTTTTCGGAGACAACCTTCGAGTACCCCCTGCTCGAGGGCAGCGAGGCGTCGGCGGAATTACCGCCTCTGTCGTCCCTGACGGCGCCCACCATCGACCTCTCGGAACTGGCCGGGTTGCTCGATCGAGCAACCGATCTGGTGACGGAGGCCGGGTTGCTCTGATATGACCGCCACCGTCCCGATACTGGCGCCGCCTCCCCGGACGACCAGCCGGCAGGGTCCGCCCGGCCGGTGGTGGTGGGTGGTGGCGCTGCTCGCGGTTCTGCCGGGATTGTTGCCTCCAGTCGTCCTCGTGGCACAGGTGGTCACCGGTGGTGCGGTGAGAACGGTGCCGATTTCGCGCCTGCTCGAGCTGCTGTGGCAAACCGGGGGTCTCGTCTGGGCCGTGACATTGGCTGCAGGATTGGTCGGTCTGGCCACGGCGTGGTTGACGACGGCCACAGATCTACAAGGCCGCCGGATCTGGTCGACCCTGGTGACACTGCCGCTCGTCATACCTTCCTATGTTGGCGCCTTGACGCTGCTCGGTGCGACCGGTGCCAGAGGAATCTTGAGCGAGGTGACGGGCTGGTTCGGGTGGGGACCGATCCCAACCCCGATCGGATTCTTCGGGGCATTTGTCGTCTTGACGGTGTACTCGATCCCTTTGGTTCACCTGACTGTCGTGCCGGTGCTGAGACGCCTCGATCCGGCGCTCGAAGACGCAGCCAGAGGCCTGGGTGCTCCCCGCTGGAGGGTGTTCAGAACGGTGACTTTGCCCCAGCTGCGACCCCCGCTCGCCGCCGCCGGGCTGCTCGTCGCCCTCTACGCCGTGAGTGACTTTGGTGCAGTGTCCTTGCTGCGATATGACACCTTTACGAGGGCGATCTATGCCCAATATCAGGGCCGTCTCGACCGGCGCCCGGCGATGACCCTGGCGGTCGTTCTGATCGTCGTGGCACTGACGGTGTTGTGGATGGAACGCCGGACCCGGGGACGTGCCGCATATCACCGCTCGAAAACAAGCCGCCCAAGAACTCCGGTGGCCCTCACGCGGGGCGGCCGGGTGGGCGGCACTGCGCTCCTGGCCCTCCTGGTGGTGGCGGGTCTGGGGCTGCCGATCGCCGTCATCGGCTCCTGGCTCGCACGCGGAGTCGGGCTGGGTCTCGAGATCGGATCGATCTGGTCGGAGGCAGCACGCTCGGTCACGGTGTCGGTCATCTCCGCCACGATCGCGGCGCTGGCGGCAATCCCCGTCGCAATCACCACGGTCAGGTACAGAAGCCGGATCAGTTCGAGTATCGACACGGCGATGTGGTCGTCTTACGCACTTCCCCACATCACTGTTGGGCTGGCGTTGGTCGCCTTCTCCCTCGCCTATGCGAGAAGTTGGTACCAGAGTCTCGCCCTCCTGATCGTGGGATATGTCGCGATGTTTCTCCCACAGGCGGCCGGGTCGGCACAGTCGGTGTTGCTCCAGGTTTCTCCGCAACTGGAAGAGGCTTCGCTCAGCCTCGGTCGTTCTCGATGGCGCACGCTCACGGCCATCACCATCCCCTTGATGGCCAGGGGTCTGGCGGTCGGAGCGGCATTGGTGTTCCTCACCGTCATGAAGGAACTTCCGGCAACCTTGCTTCTCCGGCCGACCGGATATGAGACGCTGGCAGTCCGGATCTGGAGCACCACAGCCGAGGGCTTTTACACTCGCGCAAGCGCGGCTGCGTTGTTGCTTTTGACGGTTTCGGCGCTGCCCCTCTACCTTTTGATCTCCCGTGACCTCCACGACTGAACCCACTCCGTTGGCGATTCGCGCCCGAGGGCTGACGAAACGGTTTCCCGACGCGGTAGCTTTGAATGAGTTCGACATCGACGTGTGGGAGGGTTCACTCCTCACGATCCTCGGACCGTCCGGTTGCGGAAAGACGACTGCCCTCCGTGTGATCGCAGGGTTCGAGCAACCTGACACCGGGACAGTGGAGATCCGCGGCAGTGCCGTGGTCGGGCCCGGTTTGTGGGTCCCACCAGAGCGACGCCGGGTCGGCATGGTCTTCCAGGATTACGCCCTGTTCCCCCACATGACGGTGCGTCGCAACGTTGCCTACGGTTTGAGCACAGAGGATGGGCGGAGCCGCCGGGTGGCGGAGGTACTCGAGATGGTCGGCCTTGGTGATCAGGCCAACCGGATGCCACACGAACTCTCCGGAGGCCAGCAGCAGAGGGTCGCCCTCGCCCGTGCTCTCGCTCCGCAACCCCAGGTGATACTCCTCGACGAGCCGTTTTCCAACCTCGACGCCGCTCTGCGCGAAAGGGTCAGGCGTGAGCTCAAATCAATCCTCCTGGAGGCGAGAACCACGGCCGTCTTCGTCACCCACGACCAGGAGGAGGCCTTGGCGATGAGTGACATCGTGGCGGTGATGCGCGAAGGCCGGGTGGTACAGGCGGCGCCTCCGGACCAGCTCTACATCCACCCGATCGACCCTTGGGTTGCCGGCTTCCTGGGCGACGCTGCTTTCATTCCGGCGATTGCCGCCAACGGTTCCGTTTCGACACCGGTCGGAACTTTCGAAACAAAACTCGCCGGTCCGGTCCAGGTGATGTTGCGCCCCGAGAGTGTGGCTGTGACCCCAGACCCCGAAGGTGACCTATGGGTGGCTGACAGGGAGTTTTTCGGGCACGATCAATTGGTCACCCTCATAATGCCGGGAGGAGGCAGGCTCCGTGCCCGGTTTGGGCCGACCCCACTCCTCGCGCACAACCAGCGGGTGCGGGTATCTGTGGAACGGGCCGTCGTGTTCCCGGCATGAAGCGGCGGCTGACTAGACACTACACCCCGTGGCGAACCGACCACTCTGTGCGATATTTGGCTAAAGGGGATGCCGCCGGAGGCCGATAAACCGGCATGCGTCGGAGACTGCTCAGCCTGTCGTTGGCACTAGTCCTCGGACTGACCGTCATGCCTATGGCATTGGCTTCACCGAGCGCCGAGGCCGAATTCCTGGCGATGACCAACGCCTCCCGCTCCGCCGCCGGTCTCGGCCCGCTCACCGTTGACGGCGCGCTCACCGGCTACGCCCGCACCCACACCGCCTCGATGATTGCCTCCGGCACGATCTTTCACTCGACCAGCGCCCAGCTGTCATCGATCACAACCGGATGGACTCGGGTCGGGGAGAACGTCGGGATGGGACCGAGTGTGGCCACCATCCAGCAGGCCTTCATGAATTCGGCCGGCCACAAAGCGAACATTCTCGGAGATTTCAACTACGTCGGGATCGGAGTGGACACAGCGCCGAGCGGTTCGATGTTCGTAACCGTGATCTTCATGAAGAAGGCGGGTTCTCCCGCCACCACCACGACCACCGTGTCCGCACCTACCACCACTCAGGCACCCGCACCGGCACCTGCGCCGGCGCCGACAACGCCGGTTCCAACGCCTCAACCCCCGGCCTCCGCGACCCCGACGACGACTACAACGTCGGCGGCGCCAACCCCGCCGCCGACGGTGCCACCCGCAATATGTGGCACTGTCGCCGTCACCGGAATCTGCCTCGACTGAATCGGCGCGCGAGAACGCCCGACGAACCATCTCCTCGGTTGTTGCCCGCACTTCCCCGAACGGACAGACCGAGAGCCGGCACATCGGGCGTCTCTCGGCGGAACCTACACCAGGGCCGGGTTCGGGTCAACGGGTCGCGAGACCCATCTCACGCTCTTGATGCCTCGATTCTGACCAAAACCGGAAACGTGATCTCGACGAGCTCGTAGATCTCGGCGAGTAGCAGGTCCATCTGTTCGCGGTCCAGCGAGCGATTGTCGAGGCGGCCGCGAATTACGATGTCACCATGGGAGTCGACGGCCACTCGCACACGCCACGTCGACGCATTCCTGACCAGGCACAACCGGAGACTGGCCTCGACATCGTTGACCGGACCAGGGAACAGGTAGGCCTCGGCACGAACGCTGCGCTCGCCGACAGTCCACCAGACAGTCGTTGCGCTCCTTACCCGTTGTCGCATACGCGCTGCCCAGCGGTCCTCTACCCATTCGATGTATTCGACGTCGGAATCCGGGTCGGTGCACCAGTCCCGAAGAGTCGCCTCGACAACCTCAGCCGGCGTGAACACGAGCCTGCGCGCCCTCGTACAGTTCGAGGAGCCGGTTGGCAGTCGCCTCCCAACTGAACCGCTCTGACCACTCGAGGGCCCCTTTCGACAACCTCGACGCCACTTCCGGTTCGGCAAGGATGCGGACCATGGCTTGGGCGTGATCGGCCGGATCCCACCCGTCGACCAGAAAACCGGATCCTCCGTCTTCAACCACAAAACTCAACCCACCGACGTCAGCCGCGACCACCGGCAGCCCGCAGGATTGGGCCTCGGCCGCGACCAGTCCGAAGGACTCGCTCCGTGATGGGACATGGAGTAGGTCGGCAGCGCGGTAGAACTGTGCCAGTTCTCGGTGAGGCACAGGAGGCAAAAACGTGACGGAGTCCCCCAAGCGCGCAGCCGCCCTCCTGGCAGCCTCCGCCTCACGATCGCCATGCGGTCCGCTGGGACCGCCCACCACCAGCAGGCGGGCTTCTGGCATCCCCTGCTCACGGATCATTCCGAACGCTTCGATGGCCACGTCGACGGCTTTCAGCGATTGCAGCCGCCCGACGAACAGAACCAGCGGGCCATCTTCGAGGCCCAGACTTCGACGCGCCGCCGATTTGGATCCTGGCGAGAACACCTCGTGATCAACTCCAGGAGGCGAGGTACAGAGCCGCGCCGGATCGGCTCCATAATGAGCGAGCAGATCTTCGGCTTCGCGGGGAGTTGACGCAATCACACAGTCGGACTCATCGATCACCTCGTGCTCGGCGGCAAGGCGCATCAGGCTCTCTGGCGGGTCGCCGACACGCCGGGTGAGATCCTTCACGCGACCCAAGGTGTGGAATGAGTTCGCCATCGGGACGCCGAGCGCCCGTTTGACGATCAATCCAGCCCAGCCGGACAGCCAGTAGTGACTGTGAACCACGTCGGGCGGGCCATCGGGACCACCACACAGGCGCAGCACTCCGTCGGCGAACTCCCTCACAAAAATCGGCAACCGGCCAACTGCGATTGGTTCTGGGGGTCCCGCGTTCACGTGATGAACGCGATAACCCCTGGCGACCTCGACGACGGATTCCTCATCCTCTCCATCCCGACGGGTGAAGACGTCGACTTCGATCCCGCGCTGCGCGATCGTCCTGGAAAGCTCGTCCACGTACACATTCATCCCGCCGGCGTCGCCCCGTCCCGGTTGAAGCAGTGGGGACGTGTGCATGCTGAGGAAGGCAACGCGCCGGATCATGATTCGGCCCTGACCTGGAAGAGAGGACGTCGCACCGCTCCGAGTCTGAACTTGTAGTGCTCGTCCCCTTTCAAGAAGTCAAAGCGGCCAAGACCCGAATCCACCGCGCCCCGGATAGCTTCGGTCAAAGCAACATTGCCGGGCGACGCGTCGGCCAGCTCCGGGTCGTAAGAGGAGTTGTACAGGTAGTACCCGGTCTCATCCACGTAGCTGAAAAGGGCGGCGCTCGCCGTACGGGTCGTCCCCGGAACCCACAAGGCGTCGATCCCCCACCCGGCCTGTCGGTACAGGGTTTCAAAAAAGCCTTCGAGCTCGGGCGTCATGAAATCACCCTTTTCACCGGCTGCCGCCCGGTGCAGCCTCACAAACTCGGCCATCGCAGCCGCGTCGTCGGTACATCGCTCGAAAAGGATGTCGCCCACCTGGTCGACGTATCTGCGACCTTTGCGACGTAGTTCGTGACGTTGTTTTTTGCCGATCTGTTCTAGGTACTGCTCAAAATCGCCGGGGAGTTCGACTACGGCAACGTCGACGTGGGGCTCCGTCTCCACCTCGAGACCGGCGGACGTGAGACCCTTGGCGACCACCTCGGCGGCGGTCAGCGGAAGCGAGTCAAAGAGAAATCGTAGGCCTGTGCCTAGCTGCTGGACGGCGTCGGCAACAAGCTCGGCTGCCCCGCCTCCGAGCGGAGAGCGATAGTCACACAGATCCGACGATCCGGTCATCGTCACCTCGTGGCCGTCGACCCTGAGACTCAGGGCTGCAGTATCGGAGACAAACGGCCGTACCTCACCTTCGTCGAAAACGCCCACCGCCAGCAAGAACTCCCGGCGCGCGAAAGGGCCGGTGTGCTCTTCCACCGGATCGAGCAACCACGCATTCGACTCCCAGGTCACGCGAACTCCATCTCGAACTCGGCCCGCACCGTACCCACGGGCCTACCCCTACCCAACACCGGTCGCGACCACTTTTCTTCCAGTTGGGCTCCGGCCCAATTTGGGATCCAACCCATCGAGCGCAGGACCGCCAACAACGCAACCGGCAGCGCCCGCCGCTCGTCGCCGTCCCATATCTTGATCGCCAAGGCACCGCGACCCGGCAAGACTGCGCCCAAACAGGCCTCGGCCCCACGTTTGGCCGCTGCCCCCAAGGTTCTCGCGAGGACCGCGTCGTAGTTGTCCCAGCCCGAAACCAAAGCGGGATATCTCATCATGGCATTGAGGACCCTTCGATACCCTGGCGTGAGAAGTGCTGCGTAGCCGGTAGCCAAGGAGGCCACCGTGCAGCGAAAAACCGGAGCCCCACAACCATCAACTCCGACCGGAATCGCAAGTGGTGAGAACAGCCTGGTCATTTCTTGTGTGATCGCCGACTGCAATGGGTGGTTGGGATCGAGGTAACCTTCGACCTCCCAGCCCTGACGCCTGCATGCACGCAGCATCGCCGCGTGCTTGCCGGAACAGTTGTGTCGCAGCGGGCTGATGGTTCGATCGCGCGACCTCGCCGCCGCCCCACCTGCCCTGGCGGGTGGCGTGCGGAGGTGGCTCTCATCGAGACCGGCCGATCCCAAGATTGCGTTCACCACCGCCAAATGGACCGGGTCGGCGTCATGGCTGGCGCCGGCCACTGCTAGCCACTCGTCGGGCATCTCGCCGCCGAGCGTCTCGCATACCATCGCCTGGAAAGGTTTGGCGGCGGAGCGAATGAAAAAGAGTTCATCCGACTGGCCGGTCGTGGCAACGATCCGACCGGAAGGGTCAACCGCTACGGCAGCGACTTCGTGGAAAGATTCCACCAGACCAGATCGTTCGACGACGACCCGGGACAATCTCAGGAGCGCACGTCCCCCGTCTGAGCCCGATAGCGGGCGGTCACCTCGGCGGAGAGAGCGTCTTCGACCTTTTGTACCTGTTTGCGTTGTTCTGAGAGATCGGCCACAAAGGTTTCGATCGCTGCCATGGATTCTGCCAAACCGGTGTCGTCGATCTGGTCGAGCTTGAGGAGAACATCATCCTCCATCAGTGCGTCGATCTCGCGACGACCAACCTCTGGCAGCGAGGGCAGGTCGGTATCGACGTATCGAGGCTGGCCGTCCCTGGCAGGCGGCTCGTCGGCCAAGATCGACGGAAGTGCCTCTATCAGGCTGCGCGATTCGGTTCCGTTCCTGCGACGTTGCTCGAATGCGAGCAGATCGAGCCTGCCGTGGAGGAGACGCCGGTAGTAAGAAAGTTCGTTCTCGACCTCGTGGGCCAGCTGGCGCCGTTCTCGAACCTCGTCGAGATCCAACCGGTCGAGGTCGTCCACAAAATCCGGTTCTAGCACTTGGTCAAGTCGCCTGCGATACATCGTCATAGCCTACCGGCACGCCGGCGAGACAGTCGGGTATGGGTTCACGGCCGAGGCCCCACGCCCGCCAGGATGGATTTCGAAGTGCAGATGCGGAGATCCGCCTGAAGCGTTGCCGGAGTCGCCGTTGTATCCGATCACCTGGCCGGCCGAAACCGACTCACCGCTGGATACGGCAAAACTCGCCAGGTGGGCGTAGTAGTAGCCATATCCACCTCCCACCAGCCACACCGTCTTGCCGCCGAGACCACCACTTCCGAGAGAAACCGTCCCACTGGTGACGGCATACAACGGTGCGCCGTAACCACCCATCATGTCGACACCCTTGTGCGCCCGTCCACCGGAGCGGGGTGCCCCCCAAGAATCGATGAATGAGGAACCCGGGAACGGACAAACGAAGCCATTGATCGCGCCGACGCCGGCCCCACCGGAGCCTCCGCCGCGGGCCCGAGCCCTGGCCGCTGCCTGTTCGGCGTCGTATTTGTTGGCAAGCTCACGACACCGACCCTGGAGCTTGTCGTAGGCAGCCCGCTCTGCGGCAGCCGCAGTCTCCTGGGTCTCCTTTATCGCAAGCCGATCGGCTTCGACGCCGCGCAATTCTGCGTTCAGATCGATCATTTCGGCCTGAAATCGGTCGAGATCGGCCGAGACGGCCGACAGGTCGTCGATCGCACCGAGCGCATCCTGATTGGCCTGAGCGAGAAACTCGCGCCCTGTGACCAGGTCATCGAGCGACCCTGACAGGAAGAAGAGACCGGGGTCGTTGACCCCGCCTTGCATGTAGAGCTCAACCGCCTGTCGTTGTATCTCTTCGCGCATCGCCTCGATGTCGCCCTGTCGATTTTGTGCGATCCCGGCGACGCGATCGCGCTTGCGTTGCAGATCATCGATTTCGATCAGGATCTCTTCGTATGCATCTGATGCAGCCTCGAACTCGGCACGGGCTGCCGCGTACTCGTCATATTGGGCTCGAGAGTTGGCACAGGCTGCGTCGACTTCTGCCTTGGTGACCGAATAGGCGGGGCCGGCAACGGTCAAGCTCACCATCGCCGCCAGGAGCGGCATGGCGATGCGAAACCGGCGGCGGTTGGAACCCGTTGACATGCGAGCGATAAGGCTACCCGGTGCCGCTCGATTGGGGAACCTGGGTATGGGTAGGGTGCTGCGGATGCAAACCATCGTTGCCGTCGGATTGGGGGGCGCTGCCGGTTCTGTCGCCCGCTACCTCGCGACCGAATGGGTCAACCGGCGGGCCGCACCGTGGGGGACGATGGCCGTCAACATCACGGGTTCCCTGATGATCGGACTCGTCATCGGCTTCTATGCAGGTCGCGCCGAGGATTCGCTGCTGCGCGTAGCCATGGCGGCAGGCTTTCTCGGGGGATTCACGACATTTTCGAGTTGGATGGCAGAGACGGTCGGACTGATCGAGGCAGGGTCTGTCGTCCAGGCCATGACCAACCTCGCCGTTTCGATCGGTCTGGGATTGCTTGCGGCGGCCGGAGGGATCGTGCTCGGGCGCGCGTTGTTCAGCTGAATAGCCGGAACACGGGGAGGAATACTGCCGCAGCCAGAACTGCGCCGTCGATGAGCGGAAGCAGACCTGACGACAACTCGGTCAACCGCACCGACCGGGTCCGGATGATGCTGCCGAAACCTCGCCCGGACACCATGGCGAGCGAGGCTACCGCGCCCACTATGGAGAAGGTGACCAGATCCTGGTCAAGAACGGCGGCGGCCACCACCGTCCCAATCAGGGTTGCCAGACCCGACGCCATGATCGGATCTCCCAACGGCGACTGGGTAACCCGGTAGAGCACGGCGGCGGCAACTCCGCCTGCGACCAAACCAGTCAGCAGAACGCCCACTCCTTGGCGGCCTAGGTCGGGCATCCGTTGGGCCACGATCAATGCTCCGGTTGCCAGTGCACCCACCACACCGACCAGAACCATGGGAGCCAGAATCGAAATCACTCGACTCGAATCGCTCAGGACCGCCCACCCCATCGGAAGAACGACTGCGGCGACGGCTCCCAGCGCCACGCCGGTCATGCCGTAGGAATGCGAAAGGACCGCTGCGGCCAACAATGCCAGCAACGTCGGTCCGGCCGGAAAGTCGCGGCCCCGGCGGCCGATGGTTGTCGCGATGTCGGCCACCCAAGCCCCCATCACCCCGACAACACCCGCAGCCCACCAAGCCTCCGTGCCAGTTCGATTCAGCACCCCGAGGCCGACTGCAGCCGTGATCGCGGCCACGGTGGAAATTGAGATGGAGGTGCCGGTCTGCCGGTAACCCGCCCCTCCCGAGACCGGGGGGAGGATCGCTATTTCGTCACCGGCTTCGATCTCGGAATCGAGGGACGCTTCGTCGCCGTTCAGCCAGATTCGGGATCGAGATACGCCCGCAACGAAGTCGGCGCCGTAGCGAACTCCGGCAACCGAAATCGCCTCACCAACGGTTCGAGCCTCGATCGATACCTCACTCGAGCCTGCGAGATCGCGAAGACCGGCGAAGAGTCGAAGGCGTGCCATCTGGCAACGATACCGAATTGTGTCTATCTGGGTGACCGCGACCGGGTCCATTGGGAGTGCCGGTCTCGAAAAGGAGGGTTTGTGCGAGCAACTGGGTCGGTTGATCCACCCTCTGGGCAATCGACGAGCATCGACGGATCAGCTGGCTCGAGCCTCGAATCCAGGGACCCGAGAGACGCAACTTCCAATGTCAGGGATCATCGCTATTCTCGGCTGGCATGAGTGAGACGCCCCTGGTTGCGGTCGATATTCCCATGGTGGGCGACGAGCGCCACAAACAGTGGGCCAAGGTCGTGTACGGAGTCGACCATGGCAAATCTTCCGGCTGGGCGTTCATGGGCGATTTCATCCACCAAGGCGGAATCCAGGATGTGCCGGCGGGCGGGGTGATCCTCGTGTACGGAGAACGTGGTTCGCGGGTCAATCCACAAATCGAGGCGCGTGTATACACCGCCAACGCCGACGCCACCCTCTCACTCCAATCCACGGCCCGAGGAAGGGCCTGGGCAAGAACCCTTCGTGACGCGATCGACAGCCTTCTCGCCGAAGACCGGCCCATCCACCTCGACTGGCAACCGGCGCTCGAGACATTCAGCGACAACGCCCTGGCAGAAGAACTCGAGCGACGGGGCTGGCGAGTGGAAGAGCCAGAAACCGCCAAGTGACCCGAGCAGTGGTGATCGGAACCCACGGTGGGCCAGAGGTTCTCGAATGGTGTCAGGTCGAGGAGCCCGAGCCGGGGCCGGCCGACCTTCTCGTCGACCTTCACGCCGCCGGCGTCAACTTCATCGACACCTATCACCGCGGCGGGCTCTACCCCGTGTCTCTTCCGTTGGTCCCAGGCGTGGAAGGATCCGGAGTTGTCACCGAGGTCGGCTCAGACGCCAAGGGATGGAGCACCGGCGACAGGGTTGCCTGGACATCGGTCATGGGGTCGTATTCCGAGAAGGTCGTCGTGCCCTCGAAATCCGCCCTGCGTGTCCCCGACCAGATCGATTTGGACATCGCGGCCGCGGTGTTGCTCCAGGGTTTGACCGCCCACTATCTGACGACCTCCACTTTTCCCCTGCAGCCAGGACATCGGTGCCTGATCCACGCAGGTGCCGGAGGGGTCGGCCTGCTCCTCATCCAGGTTGCGAAAAAGTTCGGTGCCGAGGTGTTCACCACCGTAGGTTCGGCGGTCAAGGCCGAACTGGCGACCGCGGCCGGAGCCGACCACGTGATCCTCTATCGATCAAGAGACTTCGTAACCGACATCACAGAGCGAGTCGGGCAGCGCCCGCTCGACGTCGTCTTCGACGGCGTGGGAGCGTCGGTATTCGAGCGCTCGCTGCATCTGCTGGGACCCCGAGGCATGATGGTCACGTTTGGCAACGCCTCCGGCCCGGTCCCGCCTGTCTCTCCGCTCACCCTGATGGGCAACGGGTCGCTCTTTTTGACCCGCCCAACACTCGGGGACTACATCAATCCGCGGCAGGAACTCGACCGGCGCGCACAAGAGTTGTTCTCGTGGCTGGACGAGGGGCTGTCGGTTCGGATCGACTCGACGATGCCGCTCGCCTCCGCCGCCGAGGCCCATCAAAAGCTGGAGGCCAGAGAGACCAGCGGAAAGCTCATCCTCAAGCCCTGATCTTCGGTTGTGACCTCTCCATCAGGACGTCCCGAATGCGGCCGTGCGCACCGAATCGATCATCTCCATCACGGCGAGGGTATCGCTCAGCGGATGAATCTCGCTCTCACTCGAGCCCCGATCCAGCGATCGATGAACCTCTTCGACCTCGAAGCGATAACCGGAGCCGGTATAAGACGCATCGATCGTTTCCACCTTCTCACCTGCCCGCCACAGGCCGAGAGAGGTGCTGTGGTGAAAGGGACGCGCCAATTCGATCCTGCCCTCGGCGCCCGAGACCACGGCCCCGATCGGGGTATCGCACACGATGGAACAGTCGAGAACGGACACCACGTCGTTGGGGTGGAGCAAAGTGATTGCCAGGCTCGCATCAACCCCGGTTGTGGTCATAGACCCCAGAGCGTTGAGGCCCACCGGTGAGCCGGCCAACAAATGGGCAAAAGTCAGTGGATAGATCCCGACGTCGAGTAGGGCGCCACCACCTTGTGCGGGATCCAACCAGCGTCGGCTCGGGTCCTGATTCGCAACGATCCCAAAATCGGCGCGGATCATCCGGACCTCACCGATCGCTCCCTGGCTGATCAAATCCTCCAGGCGCGACCAGAACGGCTGGAACCGCATCCACATGGCTTCCATCAGGAACGTATCGCGGGCGCGGGCGGTCTCGACCAGCGCTCGGCTCGATGCGGCATCGAGCGTCAGCGGTTTCTCGCACAGAACCGGGATATCCCGCTCGAGGGCGGCCATGGCATCGGCCTGGTGAAGGTGGTTTGAGCTCGCCACATAGATGGCGTCGACGCCGCCGGAATCGAGCATCTCCTCAATCGAGTCATATGCCGCGGTCTGGTGTTCTTCCCCGAAAGCACGCGCCCGCTCAGGCGTGCGCGACGCCACACCGACGAGACGAGCATCGCTCATATCCCTCAGTGTGCGCGCCATCTGGCCCGCGATCCCGCCTGACCCGATGATCCCCCACGAATAATCACCCATGCCGGTGGAGAATAATCGAAGCCCTCAGACGACCGTCCACTCCGTCACCACTTGACCGCTGGGGGTATTGACGGCGATCTGAACAGGTCCCGTCGGGACGTCGGTGAAGGAGAATCTGCCGAGTCCGTCGGTTCCGGTTTCTCGCACATTGCCCTCGACCCGAAGCTCGATCGTCGCCTGCTGAGGTGGCACCAACTGACCCACCAGCCGCCGCGAACCCTCGGCCATGACCATGATCTCGATCTCGACCCCGGGTGCACGGAATGTGACCTGCCGGGTGCTCTCTGAGCCGCGAACTCCGGCGAGCTGCTCCAACGAGGAATCAAAGACGAGCTCGGCGAGTTCGGCATCGATCGTTCGCCAGGTGTAGGCCTCCTTGGCGGCATGGATCACCGAGTACGGAACGGGATCGCCTGCGGCCATCATCGCCGCCAGCATCTCCTGAATTCGATCGTCTGAGAGGTCGGTCATGTCATTTCTCCTTGAACGTCGCCGAGCTCGGCGGCGACAAGTGCCCTTAGTTTGTCGAGTATTCGTTGCCTGGTGGGGCCAATGCTTCCCACTGGTCGTCCGACCAGCTCCGAGATGGTGGCGTAGTCGAGTGGGGGGTCGGTGCAGAGCAAACTCATGAGCTGGCGTGCATCGGCGGGCAGTTGGGCGAAAGCCCGTCGCATCGCCAGCTGCACCTCATCTTCCATCACGTGTTCGTCCACCTCTGGGATGGTCGAGTCCCAGACATCGAACTCGAAATCGGAAGGGGTTTGCCGGCGTTGCCCCTTCAAAACCCGCAACGATTCGTTGCGGGCTGTGGTGGCAAGCCACCCGGGTAGCCGTTCAGGGTCGCGGATACGGCCGCAGTGCTCGACCAGACGCAACCAGACCGTTTGGGTGACATCGGCTGCTGCCGCGTCATCGAGGCGAAACGACCTCACGACGGACCAGACCAGCCGGCAGTAGCGGTCGACAATCGCATCCCAGGCGTACCGGTCGCCGGCGGCTGCCCTGTCGAGCAATTCTGTGATCGGGAGCTCTCTCACCGACGCGCACTCTAGGCGCGGTCCGCGGGAGTACCTAGTGGCCGATTTGAAGTCAGAGGGCAGGGGTTCAGAAGAGGTTCTCACCCCAGACAGAGCTCAGCGTCGGCATGCTGATACATCGATCATCCACCAAAACACAAGAGCGACATTCTCGACACCGCGAGCGTTCGATCCTCCTCGGCGGCAACTTCGGCCAGCGCCTCCGACGGTTTCAAACCCCGAGCCAGCCGTCGGTGCATCTCCACCATGACATCGATCGTGCCCGGCGAGTCGGGAAAAACTCCGACCGGGGCCACCACCGATCGAGTTCCCGCTCCAAGAAGCCCGGCCACCATCCCCATGAGTTCGTTACCTGGATGGGCTGCGGACAATCCGGTGTCGCACGCCGATAGGACCACTGTGTTGGGCGCTCGGTCCAATCGCTGCATGTCGTACACGTTCAGCCCTCCGTTCACCAACTGAAGCGAGGAGAACAGCGGGTTGTCCGACCGGAAGGTTCCATGGCTGGCGACATGGGCAATGGCGGCGCCGTCGATCAGCCGTAACACCGCCTCTACGGTCGCATCTGCCGAACTCAGTGATCGTGCCGAGTCATAGATGCCCCCCAACCGAACGACCTCCTCATCGGAGTGTGCGAGATTCGGGCCGGCCACGAGCACAACTTCCGTGCCGGATTCGGTTCGGCCCCCAAGCCAACTTTCTAGCGAGGGAGTGACGATCAAAGGGACCCTCCCGGTCACGGCTCCGAAAGGAATCGAATGGAAGCGCGCCGGAGGAGAAACGACAAAGCCATCAACCGAGCCGACGGGGGCGAACAACCGACGTGTGAGCTCGGCAGCGTCGGACAACAGACCATCCCACGCCGCTTGGCGCGACGCCGCGCTGGTCCCGCCTGCCGCCAACCGCTGAAGCGAAAACCGCATTCCGTCGGACAACTGCGCCAGATCCCCAGATGATCCCGCATCCCACATGCTGCGGGTTTGCCCTGACACGCCGACTGCGACGATGCGCCCATCGATTTCTTCCAGCACGATCAGTCCCCCACCGGCGAGTCGCTCAACCAGGTGTGCCACCGACAGATCGGCGGTGCGTGCGCGACCGTCGCCGCCGAGCAATCTCGACCGCCGTCTGATCCGCCGCTGCAACTCGGCCGCAATCCGGTCGGCGGACGGATCACCCACCCTCTGTTCAACCGAGCGCAGTAGAGCCAGGTCAGAGGCGATCTCCGGATCATGGTGGGGAGTCACAGGAGGCAGTCGGAGCGAGCCGGCACGTGTGCGTTCCATCCATCTCAAGACCTCCATCGGCCGGCCGTCGTTCAACGCCGTCCGAATTCCGGTCGCTCCCAACCGAACGGCACGACGAGCCGCCGACACTCTCGTTTCGGTCGCTCCGAGCCCAGCCTGATTGTCCTCGAACACCCTCATACCCGATCTCAGAAACCTCTTGGCCCTGGTCGGTTCCCCCGCTGCCAGAGACATGAGCGCCCTGACATGATGGATCTGGATCATCAGATCAGGTCCGCCGACCTGCCTCGCCCTGGCCAACCATGCCTCGGTGGTTGGCACCGGCGGCGGCGTCCGGTCCAACCATCCCCTCTCGATCACCCTGATCGCACATGCCGTCCCCTGGCTCGCCAAACCCTTTCTGGTCATTTCCTCTGCCAGATCGAGCAATTCGGCGGTGCCGGCAGAGCCGATCTCCGAGACGATCAATCGGGCGTGTTCGCGCCAGCCACCTCGCCCGAGAGCGGCGAAAGACTCTCCGGCCTCGGTGGCCCAGCGCACGGCGTCATCTGTCCGACCCTCGCCCCGGAGAAACTCCGCCAGCGCCAGAGCGGCTTCGGCTCTAGCCAACTCCAGGCCTTGCTCGGTGAACCATTCGACCGCAGCGCGGGCGGCCGCCACCCCCTCCTCGACCAGGTTTGCCATGCGATAGACATCGCTTCGGTGAAGATCGCGGTTGCCGTCTCTGACCTCGTCAGCCAGGTAGTCCACTTCTTCGAAGAACCCGAGAGCCGTGACGAGGTCTCCGCGATGGGCGGCGAATTCAGCCCTGAGCACCAAGGCCCCGCACAGAGCGGCCGTCGAGCCGGCGGCCCGGTAGCGATCCACGACCACCGCCAGATCACGGTCGGCGGCGGTGTAGTCACCGGTGAAAGCGAGCATGTGGGCACGGTTGGTCCAGAGCCGCAGTAGCCAGACGTCATCGGCGGCGTCGACGAGGTCCGCTTCGATACGCGCCAGCCGCTCGATCACCTCGACCCGGCCATCGATGCGGAACTCGAAAACTGCCTTTTGCAGCATTGCCCTTGATCGAGCCACGCCCGTGCTTCGTTCGACCGCAAGATCCGCGGCCCGCCGAGCTTCGTCGAGGCGGCCCAACTCCGTCAGCGGCCCCACCCGACTCATTTGGATCTCGTACTCGGCGTCGGTTTCTGCGGCCAATACGAGCACCGAATCGAGGAGGTTCAGCGCCTGCAGCGGATCACCCCGACGAAGATGAGCCAAAGCGATCGCTCTAGTCGCAGTTGCTTCTGCGACGATGTCTCCAACCGAACGGGCCCGCGCAACGACCGCGGCACCGTCTCGAATCACAGCCCCTGGGTCGTCCTCTATGGCGTCGAGAAGTTCTTGGGCTGCGCTGCCGGCGTCCATACGCCATGATGACATTGGCATACCACAATCGCGCTGTATCGCTCAGGCGCCAGGTGACTCTGGTTTCAGAGCGGCCACATTGAGCCGGCTTGACCGGTGAAGGGAGAACCATGGTTTCGTTGCGCCAACTCGCAGAGAGGGTGAACCACTACGTCGAGAACGGGGTGGAGACAAAACCGAGCAGCCTCGTTCACATGCACGAGGACGGGGCGGGTTATGCCTACGTCCCTGGTGAATTGGTTTTGGCTGAGGAAGACCGAGAACTGGTTGAGCGATTGTTGGGCAAGGCATCGCTGGGGCGCAGCAAGCGTCCGGTGCCAACCGGTCTCGGAACCGTCAAGCTCGCTTCCGGTGTCGACGCATTTGAAGCCGGCGCAGGTTTGGTCACGAAGGAAGGGAGGCGGCTGGCCGCCCCCCACATGGTCCTGACGCTGGGATCGCACTGGGGCTGGGGCTCCGCCAGCGATCCAGTACCGTACGGGCCGCTTGGAAGACCTCGCAAGATCAAATCGAAGGTGCGCGTCGGAGTGATCGACACCGGCATGTTCGAGCCAGTCCCTGCGGGGGTCGGCATCGGAATCTATGAGCCCGACCGGGTTGACGTCAGACCACCCCGGGGTTATGTGGACTGGTTCGGTGCCGGTCATGGCGGATTTGTCGCCGGCATCATCGACCACCATGCCAAAGGCTCAGTCATAGACGTCTATCGCGGTTTTCCGGGGGGCCAGCCGGTTCCGACCGAACTGGCTGTCATCAGTGCCGTCGACCGTGCCCTCGCCGGAGGAGCCAACGTTCTCAACCTGTCGCTTGGCACCTACGGCGCCTATGGAGACGCACCGGTCGGATTGCAGCACGCGATGCGGCGCTGGTTGTCCCGGAACAGAGAGTTGCTGATCGTGGCGGCCGCCGGCAACGACGGGCTGAACGACCCCTGGTTCCCGGCGGGGTTCGCAGGACAGCGGGAATTCGCCAGACGTGTCGTCTCGGTCGGCGCCGGCACGATCAAGTCACCGTCCTCGTTTTCGAATTGCGGGAAGTGGGTCAATGCCTGGGCACCCGGCGAAAAGGTTCACTCCCACTATCCGAAAGCCACACGGTTTCGTTCGTACGACGGCACAGTCGAATATTTCCCTGACGGCTATGCCCTATGGAGCGGGACATCGTTCGCCGCCCCCTATGCGCTGGCCCAGATCCTGCGCCATGCCGACAAGATCGGTGCAACCCCGCTCAAGGCGTGGCATGACCTGCGATCCGGTGGAGTCGTCGAATTTCCATGATCTCGATGTATCAAGGCGACGGTAGGCGGCTCTCATTACCCCGAGAGCTTCTCGCGGGGGGCGTTGGCTCTTGAAACGAAGGGGTTGGTGGTGGGACAGGGGTAATCCCACCACCAAATTCTGAGGGGCGGTGTGAAAGGGAGCCGGAAGGCTCCCTTTCCGCGTCAGCCCAGAGTGGACATCCGGGACAATGCCTCGGTCAACACCGCATCGTCCTTGCAGAATGCGAAACGGACCAGGTTCGACACCGGAGACCGGTGGTAGAAAACCGAAGGCGGAATCGCGGCCACGCCGACTGCGGAGATCAGGTGATCGACAAAATCGATATCACTGGCGAATCCGAACGGCGAGTGGTCGGCGAGGATGTAATAGGCGCCTTCCGGGGCCTTGATCCCGAAGCCGATCGACTCGAGTCCCGAAACCAACAGATCCCGTTTGTGTCGATACGACGAGACAAGGTCATCAAAATAGGAATCGGGTGCAGCCATGGCGGCGATGGCCCCTGCCTGCATCGGGTTCGGAGTCGTGAAGGTGAGATATTGGTGGGCTGCCCGTAGACCGTTTGTCAGGCTTTCGGGACCGATCCCCCACCCGGTCTTCCAACCGGTGAGAGAAAAAGACTTTCCTAATGAGGAGAGCGTCAGGGTTCTCTCCCACATGCCGGGAAGGGTGGCCAACCGTAAGTGGCTACCGCGGTACACGATGTGCTCATAGACCTCGTCCGTGACGACGATGAGGTCCCGTTCGATCGCTATCCGGGCGATCAGCTCACATTCGGATTGGTCGAATACGCGACCGGTCGGATTGTGCGGTGTGTTGACGACGATCATCCGGGTACGGGATGTGATCGCCTCCTCCAGTTGATCGGGGTCGAACCGAAAGTCGGGAGCAACCAAGCTGACAAACCGTGGCTGCGCCCCCGCGAGCGCACACCCAACCGGATATGCGTCGTAACTCGGCTCGAACAGAATCACCTCATCACCAGGCTCACAGAGGCCGAGAAAGCTCGCCGCCAGTGCCTCCGTGCACCCGGACGTCACCGTCACGTGTTTCTGCGGGTCGATCTCGAGTCCGGCGTCTCGTGCCCAGCGAGTAGCGATGGCGTCTTGTAACCCGGCCAGTCCTGCCGATGGCGGATACTGGTTCGATTGGCCGGTGATCGCCTCGATCGCCGCCCGTTTGACAAAATCGGGCCCTTCCCAACTTGGATATCCCTGTCCGAGATCGACCGCTCCCGCCGCACGCGCCCTCGCCGTGATCGAAGAGAAGATCGTCGAACCAAACGGGGCCAACCGTGACGAGACCATTGGCGTGAGGATGCCAGAACCGATCGACACGCGCCGACCCGATCAGCCGCCGCTCAGCGCCAATTCCGCGTCTTTGGACGAGACCGCGGTCCATTCACCTTCATAGAAGCCATGGGGAAGGTGTACGTCCCGCGGTCCGTGTGAATGACCCCTGATCATCGAAGTCGCGCCGTCATGAGGCAGAGCCGTGGCATCCAACTGGCCAAGCCAGAAATCCAGTTGCTCGAGATCATCGACCTCAGAAAGCGCCCGGCGCACGTCGGGTCCGACCGGATACCCCTTGAAATACCAACCGACGTGTTTTCGAAAGAGACGGATTCCGATAAAGGGATCGATCCAATCGACGAGTAAGGCGGCGTGACGCCTCATCACCTCGGTAACGAATCCGAGTGTCGGAACCGAATTGGTCGGGGTACCGGCGAAGGTCAGGGCGAGATCGCCGAACAGCCAAGGCCGCCCGAGACAACCGCGTCCGATGACCACGCCGTCACAACCGGTTTCCTCGATCATTCGAACCGCATCGGCGGCCTCCCAGATATCACCGTTTCCGAGCACCGGGATCGTTTTTACGACCTCTTTGAGGAGCCTGATCGATTCCCAATCGGCGGTGCCTGAATAGAGCTGATAAACGGTACGTGCGTGAAGCGCCACCGCCGAAGCCCCCTCTTCCTCGGCAATCAGGCCGCAATCGAGGTACGTGAGATGGCCGTCGTCGATGCCTTTGCGGAACTTGACGGTGATCGGCCGGCCGGCCGAGTTCACGACCGCCGCCCTGACGATGGAACGGTAGAGATCCCGCCTCCAGGGGAGGGCTCCTCCACCCCCGTTGCGGGTGACCTTGGGGACTGGACAGCCGAAGTTGAGATCGATGTGATCGGCGTTCTCTCGTTTCACGAGAAGCGCTACCGCCTCACCCACCGCCCCCGGGTCGGTCCCGTAGAGCTGAATCGAACGCGGAGACTCATCGACTGGAAAAGTGGCGAGGTGGTTGGTCTTTGCGTCGCCATCCACGAGAGCGCGAGCGCCGACCATTTCGCACACATAGATCGCCGCGCCAAAACTGCGCGCCAACGCCCGGAAGGGCGCGTTGGTGACGCCCGCCATCGGCGCCAACACGACCGGGGGATCAACCCTTAGATGACCAATCTGCACCCCGATAGGGTAGGTCGAGGCTTCGAGCCTTAGGTTGTGCGCCCTGAATGCGGGGCGAATCGCCGAAAGTTCGGGGTGGCCGCCTGTGGGGTGGCCGCCTGTGGGGTGGCCTCACGGTGGGACGGCCGGCCACCACCATGCCCGGAGCTACACTCCCCCGCCGTGCGATTCGGCGTGTGCTATTACCCAGAACAGTGGCCAGAAGAGCGGTGGCCGGTCGACGCCAGAATGATGGCCAAAATGGGTCTCGACCTAGTACGGATTGGCGAATTCGCATGGGCGGGATTCGAGCCGGAACGCGGACGCTTTGTTTGGGACTGGCTCGATCGAGCCATAGACACCATCACATCCCATGGTCTCGGAATTGTATTGTGCACCCCCACCGCCACACCACCGGTGTGGCTCGTGCAGGAACAGCCGACCGTCCTGTCGGTCGGTCCAGACGGGCGCCGGCGTGCCTACGGATCCCGACGCCACACCTGCGTGACCTCCACCGTCTACCGCGATGAGGCCAAGAGAATCGTTGGCGAACTCCTCGGCCGTTATGGACACCACGAGATGGTGGTTGCTTGGCAGGTGGACAACGAGATGGGCAACCACGATTCGGCCCGATGCTGGTGTCCGGAGTGCCAGTCCGCATTCACAAGGTGGCTCAACGCTCGCTTCGGCACGATCGACGAATTGAACAAGCAATGGGGAACGATCTTCTGGTCCCAGACCTATCCCGATTTCGAGTCGGTTCTCCTCCCGGTTCCGGCCATGACAAGCCACAACCCGTCGCTGCTGATGGCTCATCGCAAGTTCGCCTCGGAGCAGGCGGTCGACTTTCTGGGCGAACAAATCCGTTTGATCCGATCCCAGGTTGCGCCAAACGTCGAAGTCACGACCAACTTCTATTCCGAGGACACCCCGGTCGACCAGAGGGCTGCCGCCAGACTCACGGGGATCGCGTCGATCGATTCATATCCCCACGGCCCCAACGATCCTCTGGTCACGGCCTACCACCTGGATCTGGCGCTCGGGAGTGTTGGCCGGGAAGGCACGGCGTGGGTCATGGAACAGCAGGCCGGCCCGATCAATTGGACCCAGACCAACCCGCCGGTCGCGGACGGCCAGGTTCGGGTCTGGACCTGGCAAGCCGCACTTCACGGATTTGATGCGCTGCTCTACTTCCGGTGGCGCGCCGCCCGTTTCGGCCAAGAGATGTACCACTCCGGACTTCTACGCCACGACGGATCACCAACGGCCGTGGTGGCTGAGGTCACCAAAACGATCGATGAGATCCGGCTGGCAGGAGCATTCGACCGTCCAAGACCGCGAGTTGCCATTCTCCACTCTTACAAGGACGTATGGGCGATCGAGATCAATCCGCACCGCATCGGCACGACCCATCGATCGATGCAAATGGACGCCTATGCCGCCGCTCGACGTTTAGGCCTCGAGGTGGCGCTGGTGGACTCCGAGGACGACCTGACAGATTTTGATTGGGTGCTGGCTCCTGTCGCCCACATCACGACTCCCGAACGAATTGCCTCGATCATCCAGGCACTCGATTCCGGAACCGGAGTTGTGCTTGGACCTCGAAGCTTCGTGATGACACGCGAATACGCATGGTCCGATCTTCCGCTCCCGGCTGGATTGACCGACCGGCTCGGTGCTCGGGTCGCTGAGCACCTGAGTCAAAACCAACCTGTAACCGTCTCTCCTTGGGGTACTGCCGCCGGTCTCTGGACCGACGTCTTGAATCCGCAAGGAGCCGAGGTGATCGCCACTTATGGCGGCGGCACATATCTCGACGGGCGCGCCGCCGCCGTTCGCCAAGCTGGGCTGGTTTATGCGGGCTTCTCAAACGTCGATTCGTGGACGGCCCTTCTCGGCGATCTGATGGATCTCCGCCCCGTTTCCTCGCATCTGGAGGTCTTCGTGCGGGGCGATCGGCGTTACATCATCGACCACATGGCGCTGACGATCGAAACCGCTGGCAAATAAACGAAACTATTTGCATCTCAATCGAAAGCAACCGTAAGCTGGCTGGATGGAAGAGCCAGTTCCTGCTGAAGTGCGGCGTGAGCGGATGCTCACCCTGGTGCGGGCCCGCGAATTCATGCGGGTCTCCGATCTGAGCACCGCCTTTGGAATCTCAGAAGTCACGGTTCGAGCCGACCTGGGGGCCCTAGCCGACACCGGTCTCCTGCAACGGGTCCACGGTGGTGCCATGGTCAGAAACACCGAGCTGCGGCCGGAGCGCTCGTTCGAAGAAGCCCTCGACGAATTCTCCGCCGAGAAGGATGCCATCGGGCGGCACGCGGCCGCTGCGATTCGGTCAGGTGAAACGGTCATCTTGGACGTGGGGACTTCGACCACTTCGATCGCCAAAGCCCTGGTAGAACGTCACGACCTGACCGATGTCACGGTTTTTACCTCCAGCCTGACCATCGCTCTCGGTTTGGAACCTGCCATTCCAAAGATCACGGTCGTGGTCACCGGAGGCACCCTCCGCCCCAAGCAGCACTCGCTGGTGGATCCCATGGCGGGGTTGATTCTCGACAGCATCAACGCCTCGACTTCATTCATCGGATGCAATGGAATCCATCCGGACGCAGGGGTCACCAATGTCAACCTTCCCGAAGCGGCGATGAAGCGCCGGATGATCGCCGCCGGCCAGCGGACCGTGATCGTGGCCGACGGGTCGAAGCTCGGAAACATCAGCGTCGCCAAGATCGCCGAGCTCGGCGACATCGACCTACTGATTACCGGGTCGTCCGCGCCGGCAGAGATCGTCGGTGAACTGCGAGACCTCGGCGTCGAGATCGAGGTCGCCGACGTTCCCAACACAACCAGAGCATGAGCTCAACGACCAATACAGGAGGACACGAATGAAGCCGAAGCTGATACTGCTCATCGGCGTTCTCGCCCTTGTTGCCGCTGCCTGCGGTGACTCGGCGAGCACGACCACCACAGCAGCCGCCCCGACGACGACGACGGCGGCGCCGTCGGTCGCCACCACCGAGGCCCCGCCCACAGGTGAATCTGTCGCATTGCGATGGATGACAAGGCCAGACAACCCGGAAGAAGCCGCAGTTTATGCGAGCATCTCCGATCAGATTGACGATGACCTGGCATCGGTCACGCTGACCTATGAGCCGGGTTCCAATGAGGGGGCCGGATACCAGCAGACGCTGCTGACCAACCTCTCGGCCGGTACGGCACCAGATGTCTTCTGGATCCCCGGGACCGATATCGCAGATTTCGCTTCGCGAGGCGTGATCTTGGACCTGCGCCAATATGCCGATGCAACTGGCCACAGCGACGCCGACTTCTACCCGGGACCGATGGGACACCTGACCACCGACCTCGCGACCGGTCAGCCCGGTTCGGCACTGTGGGGTCTTCCCCGGGACGTTTCGACGTTCGGTCTATACATCAACCTAGACCTCGTCGCCGAGGCCGGGGTCGAGGACCCACGGGAGCTCGCGGCGAACGGTGAATGGACATGGGAGAAGTTCCAGGAGGTTGCCGACGGAGTGGCTGCCCTCGGCGGCGAGATCAAAGGTTACGGTCAAAGCGCTTGGTGGGGTCCGTACGGAGCCTGGATCAACGCGGCCGGCGGCGGCTTCTTCACCGCTGACCGCACGGCCTGCGGCCTCGACTCGGCAGAGTCGGTTGCCGGTCTCACGTTCCTGCGCGATCTGTACAGCGGAAGCTCGGTTATTCCCTACGGTGAAGACCCAGAGGGACCCTTCCGGGCGGGGACCGTCGGAATGTTCCAGAACGGTCGCTGGGCAACTCCCGGAATTCGTACTGTCGAATTCAACTGGGACGTTGTCGGACTCCCGAGTGGGCCGGCCGGACCGGGCAACTGGTTGTTCTGGGGCGCCTACGTCGTGAATGCCAATACCGCCGATCCCGCCGCAGCCTGGGAATTGGTGCAAGCTCTGACGCAGGCCGACGTCCAGGCTCAGATCTCCGAGCTTGGAGCCAACATCCCAAGCCGGGTGAGTCAGGAAGCGCTTGACGCGTTCCTCGGCTTCACCCCGCCCGCCAACAACCAGGCTTTCCTCGACGGCTTGACCAACAATCCAACGACCGAGGGTCCGTTGTGGGCAGGTAGCTGGCCGGAGTTCTCGTCCGCCATGGACGGTGCGATTCAGGCAGTCGTGACCGGCAGCCGTGATATCGCCGACTTCCAGGCCAACATCTGCAGCGAGACGTCAAGCGCGTTCAGCGGCTGATCAAACGGGTGGAGGGGTCGGACCTGATCCGACCCCTCCACCCCCTGGTCCGACATGATCACGACACAAGCCCCCGCGGCTCCCCGGTTCATCCGACCCAGGTGGTTCACACCACTGCTCGGCTGGCGCGCCCTGACCGCCATTGCGCTCGCAGTCGGGTTTGGTGCCGTGACCATACAACGCGGCCTGGAAGTCGACGGAGCCGTCAGATGGACTCTCGCCCTGGCACTGCTCGGGGCATCTGTTGGGGGTCTCTTGGCATTTCACAAAACCCGACGCGGCGAGCACCTCGGCCGCGTGACCGGTTTTGTGCTCGATGTTCTGATCGCGGTCGTCGCCGGTTTCCTTGCGTTCAACCGCATGGGATTGTTCACCGGACTCGACGCCGTCGGAGAGGCGTTCAATAGGAGCGCCGGCTGGCTACTAGTGGTGATCCTCGGCTGGGTCGCCCTCGGTTTCGTCGAGAGGACCGGCGGAGCACAGACTTCCTTACGGGCCGCTGCCCGCTGGACGATGATCGCCGGTTTGGGTGTGCTCACGATCTCGATGGGTTTGATTCCCGGACTGTTCGAGCTGGCAAAACGCGCGGTCGAGCCGAATGTCATACCTTTGCTGTTGATTGCGGCGGTGGCGATCGTTTTTGCACGGGTCCTGTGGTCGGGTGCTGCGGCGACGTTCTTCGGGACGACCAGATCCCAGAACGACTCGATGGAGGGTTTCCTATTTGTCGCCCCGAATGTCCTCGGGTTCCTGACCTTCTTCGCAGGACCGCTGCTCGTTTCCCTGGTGATCAGTTTCACAGAATGGGACGGGCTGACCGATGCCAACTTTGTGGGATTCCAGAACTACATCGATCTCCTGTCGGACTCCCTGTTCTTGAAGAGCCTTCGCAACATCGTCGTGTTCAGCCTTTTTGCGATACCTCTCGCCGTTGTGCCGGCCCTCGTCGTCGCCGCGTTGCTCAATTCAAAACTGCCCGGAATGAAGCTATTCCGAGCCATCTATTTTTTGCCGTCGATTGCCGGAGTGGTCGGTGTGACGTTGATATGGAAACAACTCTTCAACTCGACCATCGGCTATCTCAACTTCATGATCCTGAAGATGACCGAATGGACCAACGCATTGTTTTCGAGCGGTATCGAAGCGCCACAACCCCAGTGGATCTCCGACGCCAACATTGCTCTGATCGCCGTCATCGTTCTTTTCGTGTGGCAACAGATCGGATTCAACACAGTTCTGTTCCTCGCAGGAATGCAAGGTCTCGACGCCGCCCTCTACGAGGCGGCCTCGATCGACGGCGCCAGCACGTGGCGCAAGTTCGTCAGCATCACTGTCCCGTCTTTGCGACCAACCACGGTCTTCGTCGTAGCCACGACCACGATCCTGGCACTCCAACTGTTCAATGAACCATTCATCCTGCAATCACCGGCGCCGCCGGCGGGTCCCGGCAACTCCACATTGACCCCCGTCGTATATCTCTACCAGAACGCATTCCAGGAGTTTCAAATCGGATACGCCTCGGCCGTGGCCTGGGCGCTCTTCATCCTCATCTTCGGAGTGACACTTCTGTACTTCAAGCGTGGCGGCGATGAAGGCGTACTAGGAGCATGACCGCTCCCGTCGCAAGACGCTCCGGAGGCAGGAGGCGCAGATTGACACTCGCGTCGCTGGCGGCGCGGGGCGGTGTCTATTTGATCCTGATCGGTTTCATGGTCGTTGTCGTCTTCCCGTTCGTGTACATGGCCGCCACTGCCTTGAAGACGCCGGCCGACACCTTTCGGTACCCCCCGAAGATCCTTCCACGTACACCTTCTCTCGCAATGGTCGACGGCGCAGAGGTAGAGCTTTTTTCGATCGAACTACCAGACCAGGGCGAGGTCGTGGGATATCTCGCGGAAGCCGGACTTCCCGCCGGAGTGTTCGTCGGTGAGGGCGGCATCGACGATGCAGTTGTCTGGCCGCTGGAACGCGCCGACGAAACCACGGAAACCACCGTCATCGCAGGGGAAACCTATCCGGTCTACGAAGTAATTCTTCCAACCGGACCGTCGAAGCTGGCTCTGGTCCGCAACACGGCGGTCGGTCGTTTTGTCAGTTTGGATGATGCATCGGTCGAAGCCTTCGCCGTGGTCCGTACCACGACGCCTGCAGAGACGGTCGAGTTCGAATGGCAGAACTTCAGCGAGATCGTGGAACTGCGGGACTTCGATAGACCGCTCACCAATACGATCCTGGTGACGATTCTGGTTGTCACCGGGACCCTGTTCACGTCGATCACCGGAGGTTTTGCGTTTTCGCGTATCAGGTTCGCCGGGCGCGACAAGATCTTCGTCGCCTATATCGGATCGATCATGATCCCCTTCATCGTCCTGATCGTCCCGCTGTTCCGACTAATGGTTTCGCTCGGGTGGGTCAACACATTGGGATCACTGGTATGGCCCTTCATCTTCAACGCCTACGGCACATTCCTGATGAGACAGTTCTTTGGCTCTATCCCGAAAGACCTTGAGGAGGCGGCGTTGATCGACGGCGCCAGCCGGTGGAAAATCCTCTGGAGCATCTTTGTGCCACTTTCGTGGCCGGCGATTGCCACACTCGCCACATTCATGTTTCTGTACGCCTGGAACTCCTTCATTTGGCCGCTGGTGTCGATCAACCTCGCCAATTCCGACGACTTCGTTCTCACGTTGGCCTTGCAGACTCTGGGTGGTCAGGCCGGAGAAGGGCCCAATCTGGTCTTCGCCGCAATTGTGCTTTCTGTGATGATTCCTTTTGCGGTTTTTGTCATGGCACAGCGTTATTTCGTCGAGAACGTCGCAACCTCCGGGATCAAGTGATCGTGAGCAACTCGAGCTTGGTCTACCCGGAAGGGTCCGGGCGGTTCTACCAGCACGGTTGGCAGTCTTGGAACGTGAGCGGTTGGCGTCCGACCTCAGCACCTATGCGTTATCCGGTGATCGCAGAACACCGGCTCCAATCGACGGACCCTGCGCACCTCGACGACCCCATTCCCGGTGGTTCCGGGGTCGGGGCCGTTGAACTGGCGGAAGGAGAAGTTGCACTTCTCGGTTCGCTCGGCCTCGACGGTTGGGTCAGCGCAGAACAGGACCGGTTGGAAGGGCGTGGATCCGGACCATGGTTCACCCAGGTTGGAGATGAGTCCTCGGTGTTCGAAACGTACAAGCGACGGCTGAGCGCCATCCTCGGCAGCCGCACGTCGGACCCGGGACCCATCTGGTGCTCCTGGTATGGCTTCTACGGAGGAGTGACCTCCGAGCTGATGAACAGAGTGGTCACAGAGTTGGGCGAGGCGGCCTTCTCGGTGATCCAGATCGACGATGGGTGGCAGGTCGCCAACGGTAATTGGGAGCCCAACGAAGACTTTCCGGGAGGTATGCGCCGCCAGGCGGACCTCATCGAAGCATCCGGCCGGACGGCCGGCCTCTGGCTGGCTCCTTTTCTGGTCGACGAAGGATCGGACCCGGTCACCAGATATCCGGAGATGCTGCTGACAGATGCAGATGGGACGCCGATTCCGGCAGCGCACAACTGGGACGCCACTACTTTTTGCCTCGATATCACTCGCCCTGATGTCCTTGACTGGCTCGTCTCCCTGATGCAGGGAGTTGTTGATTGGGGATACCGCTACCTCAAGCTCGACTTTTTGTATGCGGCCGCTCTCGGCGGTGTTCGTCATACGTCGCTGGATGGAGGGCAGGCGTATCGCCAGGCAATCGAAACCATCCGCTCGGCGGTAGGGCCTGACGTATACCTTCTTGCTTGCGGGGCGCCGGTGCTGGGATCGATCGGCGTTTTCGACGGCATCAGAATCGGACCCGACACCGCGCCGCAATGGGACGACGTCAACCGGACCGTGCATCTGGCCGATCGATCGGGCCCGGGAGCCGCAGACGCCATTGCCACGTCGGTCAACCGCCTCTGGCTCCGCGGCGCCATCGGCCTGGACCCTGACGTGGTGTATTTCAGGTCTCGTTATTGCATGCTCGACGCTGATCAGAAGTCTCTCCTCCAAGACCTCGCCAACATCTGCGACTTCCGCGCCGTATCCGACCCGCCGTGGTGGCTCGATTCGGAAGAACGTCGGGCAATGGACTCGTTTCTCGAGTCGCGGCCAGACATCGTGCGTTTGGACCGAAATCGATTCGGAGTTGGTGACCGTCAGGTGGACTTTTCACCGGTAGTGGATCGGAGGCCGTGGTGACTATCGAAACCCCACACCGCCGCCACAACCCCTTGACCGGTGAGTGGGTACTCGTCTCTGCGGGTCGGACTGATCGTCCATGGCAAGGCAGCACCGAGCAACTGCCGGTCGACAAACGGCCACCCCACGATCCTGAGTGCTACCTGTGCCCGGGTAATCTCCGGGCGAATGGCGCCACCAACCCTCCCTACACCGAAACTTTCGTCTTCACGAATGATTTTGCGGCACTGAATCCCGACACAGAACCCGTTGATTCCGTCGACGGCCTGTTGCGTGCTGAAAGCCAGCCTGGAACATGCAGGGTCATCTGTTATTCGGCCCACCATGATCTCGACATGGCATCCATGGCGGCCGCCGAGATCAGACCCGTCGTCGAGGTTTGGGCCGACCAGACCTCCGATCTCGCCCGGTCATACCGATGGGTTCAGGTCTTTGAGAATCGGGGCGCAGCCATGGGTGCTTCGAATCCGCACCCGCATGGCCAGGTCTGGGCAGGCACCGCCCTGCCGGTGGAAGCAACGAAAGAGGACGGCAGCCAGCGCACATACTTCGAGACCAATCGCACGACTCTCCTGACCGACTACACGTCCCAGGAACTCGATGGGCCGAGAGTCGTCCACTCGAATCGATCATGGATGGCGTTGGTCCCGTTCTGGGCGGTGTGGCCGTTCGAATTGCTCATCGTCCCGCTGCGTCCTGTCAGATGGATGCCTGACCTCGACGGACGCGAACGTGACGATCTGGCCTCGATCCTCTCCAACGTCCTTGGTCGCTACGACCAGATCTTCGGACATCCTTTCCCGTATTCCATGGGATGGCACGGAGCACCGTCACCGGCTTCGGACAACCCCCACTGGCAACTTCACGCCCACTTCTACCCGCCGCTCTTGCGTTCTGCGACGGTCCGCAAACACATGGTCGGGTACGAGCTTCTCGCCGAAGTCCAGCGCGACGTGACTGCAGAAGCCGCTGCGGCACGGCTGCGAGAGCTCGGCTGACATGCGCGACCACGCCAGGTCACTCTTCACCTCGTATTTTGGGTCTGAGCCGGTGGCCGTGATTCGTTCCCCAGGCCGCGTCAATCTGATCGGCGACCACACCGATTACAACGGCGGCTTCGTGCTCCCTCTCGCCATCCAACTGGGCACCTGGATGGCCGTTCGGCCCCGTGACGACATGACCGTTCGGGTCACCGCTCAGGATTTCGGACAGGCCGAGTTCGATCTCACCGCGTTCGAACGCAACGGTTCTGGTTGGGTCGAATACGTGAGAGGAGTGGCGTGGGCCAAGAACGCCCGACGCGGATTTGATGCCGCGATCGTAGGCAACCTGCCGATAGGTGCCGGCCTTTCATCCTCGGCCTCACTCGAGTTGGCAGCCGCAAGAGCGATAGACGTCGTGGAGGGGCGACCGGTTGACCCTCGCCAGGACGCCCTTGCCGCTCAGAAGGCCGAGAACGACTGGGTGGGCGTGGCTTGCGGAATCATGGACCAACTGGTGATCGCAACCGCGGTCGAAGGCACGGCCTTGATGATCGACTGCCGATCGCTCGAGACCTGGCCCTGCCCGATACCACCTGGTTCCAGCGTGGTCATACTCGACACCGGCACCCGACGCGAGTTGGTCAACTCCGCTTACAACGACAGACGCCGGACGTGCGCAGCCGCCGCCGCAACGTTGGGAGTCGCCACGCTGAGCGAAATCTCCGCGCCCGAGCTGGCTGTCATCGTCGAGGCTCTCACCGAGACCCAAACCCGACGGGTACGGCACGTGGTCACCGAAAACGCAAGAACCCTCGCCGCATCCGAACTGATGAAAGCCGGCGACGCCCGCGGCGTCGGCAGGCTCATGCTCGAAAGCCATGTGAGTCTGCGGGACGACTACGAGGTATCGAGTCCTGCGCTCGATTCGATGGTCGATGCTGCGATGGAATCCCCCGGCGTATTCGGAGCCCGGATGACGGGCGGCGGGTTCGGCGGATCCGCCGTTGCCCTTGTCGATACCGAAAGACTCGACCGGTTCATGGAGGAGACGGAGCGGGCGTACCGAGCAGCCTCCGGGCTGGAACCCACACTCCTGCCTTGTGTGGCGACTGGAGGAACTGACACCGTCTGAACCGGCGCGGGCACTCGTTCGACTCACCGAGGTAGGTCGAGGTTCGACAAAGTGTCCAGCCTGATCTGGCGGGCCCGATCGCGCATCGGCTCGAGATCGGAAAACGCGGCCGCGGCCTCCGAACTCATGCCTGCCAACCGTCGCGGTTCCTCGACCAGAAATGCCGTCAGTTCCCGCACGCGGGCGGCCACTCTTTCTGCTGCCGGATCTCCTTCGAGCACTCGGGAAAGTGGTGAACCGACATCGCGGCGCAGGAGCTTGAAAGCGTGACGATGGTGCCTTCCCTCCGGCCGCCCTTCCGACCTCAGGAAAAAAGAGCCGTCTACGAGACAGGTGACGAAGAGTTGGACCACGTCCACGACGGTACAGCGGTAGCGTCGGCCGGGTGATACCGCAGGATCTCGGACCCGGATTGGAGCGCGCCTATCGGGAACTGGCTCAACGTGACGCCGAATTCTCCATGATCATCCAGCAATATGGGGTTCCTGATGTTTGGAGCAGACCTCCCGCGTTCTCCACGCTGCTGCTGTTCATTCTCGAGCAGCAGGTTTCGCTCGCATCTGCCAAGGCAACATTCGACCGGTTGGTCGACCTGGTCGGCGACGTCACTCCCGGGAACGTCAAAACACTGTCAGATGACGATTTCCTCTGTGCCGGGTTCAGCCGTCAGAAGACGAGATATACGAGGGCTCTCGCGGACGAAATCCTCGAGGGTCGATTGCAGATCGCCGCGCTCGGGGCCCTGCCGGACGAGTCGGTCAGGCAGCGTTTGACATCGGTGATCGGCATCGGACCCTGGACCGCCGACGTTTATTTGCTTGCCTGTCTCGGCAGGCCGGACATATGGCCTGTCGGTGACCGTGCGCTGCAGGTTTCTGCAGCGGAGGTCAAACTCCTCGATCGGATTCCAACGACCGGTGAACTCGACCGCCTCGGAGAATCGTGGCGGCCACACCGATCCGCAGCTGCTCGTCTGCTCTGGCATGCCTACTTGTCCAAACGAGGACGATGACTATTGCGCTTTGCGCTCGGCCGTCTCCTTGAGCGCCGCAATGAATCTGTCCATTTCCGCCATGTAGGCCTTGGAGTCGACCTTGACGGAGTCATCGAGATGAGCGTGACGTAGCCCCATCGCCTGCGCCGCAAATTTTGCACCGCGGAAATATGTGCTGAGCCCCTCGAACGGCATCGCAGACGGTCCCGGCTCGGCTTGGCCCTCCGCAGGCATCTCCTGACTGGTGGAAGGCAACGCAAGCTGCTTCATGGCATCGAGAACCTCATCTTCCGGTAGCCGATCGGCAAAGTCGCGCGACACAAAACGCCACCGTTCGTCACCGGCCGGATCGAGCAACACCATTGCGGGGAGCGCGATGTTGCGGACATCCGTCGGGTTTGCAAGCCCCATCGGCCCGATCAGCAATTCGCGATCGGGATCCGACAACAGGGGAAACGGGAGGGCCAGTTTCTGAAGCATCGCCGCGTGTTGTCCGGGCGAGTCGACGTCGACGCCGACGATGCGGACTCCTGCTTTCAAGAACTCTTCGTGTCGCGACGCCAAGCTGACCAGCTGGCCGTTGCAATACGATCACCAATCGCCGCGCAAGAAGACGAGGAGAAGTCCGGCGTCGGCATGGTCAGCCCGCGTCCACGGCCGACCCGATTGATCCAGAAGTGTGAAATCAGTCATATCGAGTCACCTTAGGATGATCTGTCGATCGAACCCGAGGCCCCCATCGGAATGCGATGGGGCGAACGCCAGAATACGATCAGCGTGCATGAGCCGCTGGGACACAATCGAGCGCAACCATCCAGAACTGGCGGCCCGATGTCGCCGCGCCTTCGACGCCAACCTGCACAAGGTGATGGCGACGCTGAAGATCGACGGATCTCCCCGGACCAGTGGAACAGAACTCAGCTTTCTCGGCGGGGATCTCTGGCTCGGTTCGATGCCGCGAGCGCGCAAGCTGGAAGACCTGCGCCGCGACCCAAGGGTGTCCATCCATTCCGCGCCTACGGACGCCACCATGAAAGATGGCGACGCCAAGGCCGATGGAATTGCGATCGAGGCCGACGGAGCCCGCTGGTCGGAGCTGACCGGACAACCTATCCCGCAGCCAGGGGCTGGATTTTTCACGATCGACGTCACTTCGCTCACCCTGACCACCGTCGAGGGGGCGTTCCTGGTCGTCGAGAGTTGGAGTGAACATCGTGGCTACCGCAAGGTCCGGCGTTCATGACGGAGTTGATCGTCGGCGAGGATTCCAACCCAAGATGTTGGTGGGGATCGGGCACACCCGACTACATCTCCTACCACGACACCGAATGGGGTTTCGGCGTGACGGACGACAAGCGACTGTTCGAAAAGGTCTGCCTGGAAGGATTTCAGGCCGGCCTTTCCTGGCTCACAATTCTTCGTAAACGTGACAACTTTCGAGCCGCGTTCTCCGATTTCGACCCGGCGACAGTTGCCGCCTACGGCGAAACCGATGTTGCCCGGCTGTTGCAGGACGCCGGGATCGTTCGTCACCAAGGGAAAATAAGATCGACCATCAACAACGCCAACAAAGCTCTCGAAATGATCGAACAGGAGGGGAGCCTGGCAAGGTATTTCTGGCGCCACGCCGATTGGGCCGATGAGCCACCGGTGGTTCTCGATTCGACCACACCCACGTCCGTCGCCTTGAGCCGTGACCTCAAGAACCGCGGTTGGACTTTCGTCGGTCCAACCACCATCTCTGCCTTCATGCAGGCGATGGGGTTGGTCAACGACCACCTCGCCGGCTGTTGGGTGCGCCCGCTCGCGGCATCGGCGCGGCAGGCAATCCACTCTTCTCTCGACTGAACCCGACAGCCCATCGAACTCCCAGGTAGTTTGACGAACATGGGGTACGAAGCACCGTCATTCACTATCGGCATCGAAGAGGAATACCTGCTGATCGACCCAGAAACCAGGAATCTGGTGGCCGAGCCCGCATCCGAATTGTGGGAGGACGCAGAATCCCGGCTTGGGACGAGTGTCATGCGGGAACTGCTCCGTGCACAGCTCGAAGTCGCGACCAAACCGCACGAAACGGTGGGGGGCCTGACGGCCGATCTCAAACATCTGAGGAGGACTATCGGTGATCTGACCAAAGACCACGGGTTTTCCTACATCGCCGCCTCCACCCATCCATTCGCCCTGTGGTGGGAACAACGTCACACCGATCGAGACCGCTACCAACTCCTCGCTTCCGACCTGGCGGTTGTCGGCCAGCGGCTGGTCATTTGTGGCATGCACGTCCACGTCGCTCTAGAGGACCCTGAGCTACGAATCGACCTCATGAACCAGGTGGCATACTTTCTACCCCATTTGCTTGCGCTTTCGACTTCGTCGCCGTTCTGGGGTGCAAGAAACACGGGTTTGAAGAGTTATCGCATGAACGTTTTCCGCACATTGCCTCGGACGGGCCTTCCTGAACGGTTCTCGAGTTGGGCGGAATATCAGCGTCACGTAGAAGTTCTGGTGCAGGCCGGCCTTATCGAAGACGCATCGAAGTTGTGGTGGGACATTCGCCCATCGGCGAAATATCCAACTCTGGAGATGCGAGTCACCGACATCTGCACACGAGCCGACGATGCGATCGCCATCGCCAGCCTCTACCGGTGTTTGCTCCACATGTTGTGGAGATTGCGGAAAAACAACCAGCGGTGGCGGCATTACGCCGACATGTTGATCTCCGAGAACATGTGGCGTGCCCAGCGTTTCGGCACCGGCGGTTCCTTGATGGACTTCGGAGTTCCCAAGCTCGTCCCTTTTGCCGACCTGGTCGATGAGTTGATCGAATCGGTTCGGCCGGACGCAGAGGAGCTCGGATGTGTTGGTGAAATCGAACACATCGCAACCATCGTCGAGGGAGGGACTTCTTCCGATCGACAGATAGCAACCTTCGAGGACTCAATCGCCGGCGGCGCCACACCGGAGGAAGCGTTGCGCGATGTTGTCGATTCGTTGGCCGCCGACACGCTTGCCGGCGTGTGACTCACCAGCCTCTGATCGCCTCTGCCACCACTCGGATCGGGACCGAATAGGACTCTGCAAACTCCATCCGACCCCACCGTCGTCAACCAGACAAGGTGGTCGGCCGCCATCCTTCGATGGACCGCGGCGGCAGTCTTGTTCGTCCAATCGATCATCGAGTTCTCCTTGTTACGGCCAAAGGCTAGGTTCAATCATCCAGTACCCAGGAGCCTCCTTGACGAAACCGATCAGAATCGCCGTGCAACTTCATCCTCAGCACGCCGAATACGCCGACATTCGCAACGCCGTTTTACGCGCAGAGGACTTGGGTGTCGACATCGTCTACAACTGGGATCATTTCTTCCCCTTGTACCGAGGCTCACCAGATACCAACGTCGGCAAACATTTCGAGTGCTGGACGATGCTCGCGTCCTGGGCGGAGGTGACAGAAAGAGTCGAGATCGGCGCCCTGGTGACATGCAACTCTTATCGCAACCCCGAACTCCTTGCCGACATGGCGCGGACCGTTGACCACATCTCAAACGGCCGTTTGATCCTCGGAATCGGCTCCGGCTGGTTCGAGAAGGACTACACCGAATACGGTTACGAGTTCGGTACCGCCGGCGGCCGTCTGGATGTGCTTGGTGAATCCCTTCCTCGTATCGAGTCCCGAATGGCACAACTCAACCCTGCGCCCAACCGCAGGATCCCGATCCTCATCGGTGGCGGCGGCGAAAAAAAGACTCTGCGGTTTACGGCTCGCCACGCCCAGATCTGGCACGGCTTCGGTCATCCAGACGTCATCGCACGCAAGAACGCGGTATTGAACGACTGGTGCGAGAAGGAAGGCACCGATCCTGGTGCCATCGAGCGGTCGGTCGGGGTTGACGCCGACAAACATTCACTTGGTGACCGCATGGTGAAAGCCGGTTCGACTCAGATCACCATCGGTCTCAACGGCCCCGCGTATGACATGGGACCGATCAAAGAATGGCTGGCGTGGAGAGACGAAAAAAACTCCTGAGCGAAATTGTCCGGCGCCATCAGTCGAGCAAGCCGGCGATGGCCTCGGCTGCACCCAGGATGGATCCGTCTGCCAGGAGTTGTTCTGCCGCGGTGAGTTCGGGCGAGAGGTAACGATCGGGACCGGCGCCGGGAACAACCCGCCGCAGAGTCTCGACCACCGCTCCCGTGGCCGCCGCCGGTTCCGCCACATCACCCCGCAAGTCGATCGCCCTGGCGGCGACGACGAGTTCCACCGCCAGAATTCTGCGCAGGTTGTCGATGACCCTTCGGAGTTTGCGGGCGGCTCCCCAAGCCATGGAAACGTGGTCCTCCTGCATCCCGGAGGTCGGATAAGAATCGACGCTTGCCGGTGTTGCCAGGCGCCGGTTCTCCTCCACCATCGCCGCCGCCGTGTAGTGGCCGATCATGAGCCCTGAGTCGACGCCGGGGTCGTTGGCGAGAAAAGCCGGCAAACCATGGCTCCTGGTCTTGTCGAGCATCCGATCCATCCGCCGCTCCGACAACCCGCCGACGTCGGAGAGCGATATCGCCAGAAAGTCGCACACATGGCCCAGTGGCGCTCCATGAAAATTCCCGCCGGACTCGACCCTGCCGTCCGGCATCACCATCGGGTTGTCGATGGCAGCCATCAACTCGACTTCGGCGACGTTCCTCACGTGACCGAGCGTGTCGCGCGCCGCACCATGTACCTGCGGGCTGCACCGCACCGAGTATGCATCCTGAACCCTGGGGTCGTCATGCCTATGGCTGGCGATAAGGGGGGATCCTGACAAGAGCCGTCTCAGATTCGCGGCACTTACCGCTTGGCCGGGGTGCGGCCGCAGCGCCAGCAGATCGGCCGCAAAAGCTCGATCCGTACCGAGAAGACCCTCCACCGTCATGGCGGTCACGATGTCTGCGATCTTCATCAGCACCTCGCTGTCGGCCACCGCCAGGCAGAGCATGCCGAGAATGCCGTCGGTGCCGTTGGTGAGGGCGAGACCCTCTTTTTCTGCGAGCACCAACGGGGTCAGGCCGGCCGCACCCAATGCGGCCGCCGCAGGCACGACCGCTCCACCCTGCTCGACCTCGCCTTCACCTATCAACGCCAATGCAACGTGGGCCAGGGGCGCCAGATCTCCGCTCGCGCCGAGCGAGCCGTGCTCGCGCACCACAGGGTGGATACGGTGGTTGAGGAGGTCAACGAGTCGCTGGGCAGTTTCTGGCCTGGTCCCGCTGTACCCGAGGGCGAGGGTCCTGGCTCGGAGAAACATCATTGCCCGCACCACCTCGGCCTCCACCGGATCGCCCATCCCTGCGGCGTGGGAACGGACAAGCGCGACCTGGAGGGCGGCGCGACGATCGGGCGGGATCGAGACAGAAGCGAGTGCACCGAATCCGGTCGATATGCCGTAGGTCGGCTCGCCCTCCGCCAACCGCTCGACGATGTCGCGAGACCATTTCATCCGCTCCATCGCATCGTCGGAAACAACTACCGGGGCCAGCAGGCGTGCGACAGACACCACGTCGGCAATGGTCACTCCGGGACCGGACAAAACCACGTTCATGGCGGCGACGTTACCGATCCTGTTGCGGGAACGAGTCGACCATGACCGGCGGTCGGCGGTCGTCTGCGGCAGAATGCACTATGCCCGCTCGAATCATCAAAGCTCCTACCGGTCCGGATTTGTCCTGCCGGGGATGGCCACAAGAAGCCGCCTATCGCATGTTGCAAAACAATCTGGACCCGGAAGTGGCGGAGAAACCCGATGACTTGGTGGTCTACGGGGGCACGGGTCGAGCCGCCCGCTCCTGGGAGGCGCTGGACGCCATGCTGTCGACGCTGAGGACACTCGCCGACGACGAGACCATGCTGGTTCAATCCGGAAAACCGGTTGGTGTTTTCCGCACTCACGAATGGGCGCCACGGGTGCTGATCGCCAACTCCAACCTCGTCCCGGAATGGGCGACCTGGGACGAGTTTCGACGTCTGGAACACCTTGGGTTGACGATGTACGGCCAAATGACGGCCGGCTCATGGATCTACATCGGAACCCAGGGAATCTTGCAGGGAACGTACGAGTGTTTCGCGGCGATCGCGGAGAAACGTTTTGGCGGCACCCTGGCGGGCACCATCACCGTAACCGCCGGACTCGGCGGCATGGGCGGCGCCCAACCACTGGCGGTAACCATGAACGACGGCGTCGCATTGTGCATCGAGGTCGACCCGTGGAGGGCCGCCCGACGGGTCGAAACCCGTTACCTCGACGTGGTCGCGGCCACCTATGAAGAAGCCGTCAGACTCGCACTCGACGCCAAACGTGACCGCAAAGCTCTTTCGATAGGTCTGGCAGGTAACGCCGCAGCCATGCTGCCGCGGCTGTTGGCGGACGGGTTCCCTGCCGACATCGTCACCGACCAGACATCAGCCCATGATCCCCTCAGCTATGTGCCGATCGATCTTTCAGACGAGGCGGCCGAACGCATGAAGGCAGAGGATCCCGACGGATACGTCCGTCGATCGAGGGCCAGCATGGCCGCCCACGTCGAAGCGATGGTCGGCTTCCTCGACGAGGGCGCTGAAGTGTTCGACTACGGCAACAGCCTCAGGGCAGAAGCAAAACTCGGCGGGTACAACCGGGCTTTCGACTATCCGGGTTTTCTCCCCGCATACATACGGCCCCTGTTCTGCGAAGGAAAGGGCCCTTTCCGCTGGGTAGCCCTGTCCGGCGACCCGGCCGACATCGCTGCGACCGACCAGGCGGTCCTCGAGGAGTTTCCAGACGACGAAGCCCTCCACCGCTGGATCAGACTCGCCTCGGAACGGGTGGCGTTCCAGGGCCTGCCGGCCCGGATCTGTTGGCTTGGATACGGTGAACGTCACCGCCTTGGCCTCAGGTTCAACGAGATGGTGCGGCGAGGCGACCTCAAGGCCCCGATCGTTATCGGGCGCGATCATCTCGACTCTGGTTCTGTCGCCTCACCGTATCGCGAGACAGAAGACATGGCAGATGGATCCGATGCGATCGCCGACTGGCCACTTTTGAACGCCATGATCAACACTGCCTCCGGTGCTTCCTGGGTGAGCATCCACCATGGCGGCGGAGTCGGGATCGGCCGTTCGATTCACGCCGGCCAGGTCAGCGTTGCCGATGGAACCGCGCTGGCCGCCCAAAAACTGGAAAGGGTCTTGACCGTCGACCCTGGAATGGGGGTCATCCGCCACGCGGATGCCGGGTATCCACTCGCCGCAGAAGTGGCCCGAGATCGCGGAGTCAGAATCCCGATGTCGGAGCCCAGGTGACCGTCCTTCCGATCGTTGAAATCGGCCATCCGATTCTCCGCCGGCCGACCACGGTGTTGACCCGGGACGAGTTGGGCAGTCCCCAGGTGCAGCAACTGATCGACGACATGATCGAAACAATGCGCGACGCCGAGGGCGCCGGAATTGCAGCCAACCAGGTCGGCTCCAACTACCGGATCACGACCATCGAAGTCACAGACAACCGGCGCTACCCATACAAACCTCCGATTCCCCTCACCGTTGCCGTCAACCCGGTCATCGCATTTCTCGACAACGAGACCGTGGTCATCAATGAGGGGTGTCTGTCTGTCCCGTTACGCGGCGACCTCCACCGCCAGGTCAACATCTCGGTCACTTTTTGGGACCGCAACGGCGAAACCCAAACCGAGATCAAACGGGGCCTCACGGCCGGGACATTTCAACACGAAATCGATCATCTCGATGGAAGGCTGATCGTTGACCGGATCGATCCGGCCACGTTGGCCACGTGGAGACAGTACGAACTGTTCCACAAGGAGGATTTCGAGCGGAGGATCACGGGTTTTGTCGAAAGAGTCGGATCATGACAAATCGGTTCTGGTGTGACCAGGTTTGGCTCGGAGGCGATCGGGCCGCCGAACGCGTTCTGATCGAAGTGGCGGGTAACGGGCTGATCAGTTCGGTTACGCCAGACGTCGAATCACCGCCCGACGCCCTGCATCTCGATGGGCTCACGCTCCCGGGTTTCGCCAACGGGCACAGCCATGCCTTCCACCGGCTGCTCCGGGGTCGCACCAATCGGGGAGCAGGTGATTTCTGGACCTGGCGTGAAGAGATGTACAGGGCCGCGGCCCAGCTCGACCCTGACTCGTACCACGAACTCGCCAAAAGGGTCTTCTCCGAGATGGTCGCGGCCGGCTTCACCCTCGTTGGAGAGTTTCACTATTTGCATCACTCGCCCAACGGCACCCACTATCAGGATCCGAACGCGATGGGAGAAGCGCTGGCAGCGGCTGCCGAAACCGTGGGGATCCGGCTCACGTTGCTCGACACCCTGTACCTACACGGCGGGCTCGATGGAACCTACCTCCCGCCCGACTCCACGCAGAGGCGGTTCTCCGATCGCTCGGCCGAAAACTGGTTGGTTCGGTGGGAAAAGGGCCTGCGAGCGGCTGCCGTCAAACGAGGGGTGGCTATCCATTCGGTGCGAGCAGTGGACCCTGGTTCCATGAAAACGATCGCAGGAGTCGCCGATGAACTCGGGTTGGTCGTACACGCCCATGTATCGGAACAGCCAGGAGAGAACGCCGCAAGCCTTGCAGTCCATGGACGGACACCAACGGAGCTCTTCCTGGACGCCGGATTGCTCAACGAACGTTTCACGGCGGTGCACGCCACTCATCTCACACCCTTCGACATCCGGGCTCTCGGCGAAGCCGGAGCAACCGTCTGCTTGTGTCCAACCACCGAACGCGACCTCGCCGATGGCATCGCACCCACCCCGGAACTGGTGGCTGCAGGATGCCGGCTGTCTTTGGGTAGCGATTCACAGGCAGTAATCGATCCCTTCGAGGAAAGCAGGGCGATCGAGCTGAACCAGCGGCTGCGCACCTTGCGGAGGGGCAACCACACCCCGACTTCCCTGTTGACCGCGGCCACGGCCGAGGGCTATCGCAGCCTGGGATGGCCGGAGGGGGGCGCAATCGAGGTCGGCCGATTGGCCGACATGGTCACGGTGAGTTTCGAATCGGATCGGCTGGCGATGATCTCGGAGCGCAATCGAATCGAGGGCGCCCTGTTTGCTGCAACCGCTTCCGACGTGAACGCCGTGGTCATCGGAGGGACTCTGGTCAGGGAATCCAAGTGACCGTGCCGTCCATCGACACCGAACCCGAGGCGAGGATTTGCTACATTCGCATAGGAGTTGCGGGTGGTAGCGGTGTTCAGAGATGATCTCATTTCGTTGAGCACCGAACAGGAGGGACCGTGTCGACATGCCGATTTTGTAAATGGCAGCTTGTCGTACCTGCCCTGCTCGTCCTGTCGTTGATAGGTTCGGCCGGTGCCGCAGCGAGCGTCGAATCCGACGTCCGCAATCGGACGATCGAAGCGCTTCGTGCTGCTGGATTGGCGGGCGTGACCGTCGCCGATGTGGCATTGCGAGATGTCACCGTCAAGGGTCCCGGCGACCTCGAGGACGACGTTTTCGCAGTGCTCGCCGGAGTCCACGCAATCGGAGCGACAACGTTTGTTGCTGCAGCCGAGTCCCCTTTTCGTGTCGACCAAAAAGTGACGAAGCCGGTCGACGTGATCGGAGTCATCTCCAACCGTTCGCTCACGCTCTTCGGAACGGTTCCAGACAGCGCCTCGGATGAAACCCTGGTCCTCGCCGCCGAGGAGGTGTTCACCTCGGTGGTGAGCGAACTCGTTCATGTTGGCGGTTCCCCGACACCGACTGCCGCCAACGCCATCGACCAGATTGCCGCATTGATGCCTGATCTTGCCGACCTCCTGGTCGAGGGGCGATTCGACCTTCACGACGAGATCTTCGAGGTCTCTGGGAGAACCAGATCCGATGTGAGCCGCGCCACTCTCACGGCGAGGATCTTGGCCCTCTCCGGCTTGGACAGCTCCTCGAGGCTCACCGCCTCGGGTGAAGCCCCGCGGGCGGCCGTGCTGGAGGTGACCATCGCATCGACATTGCGGGCCTCCCCTGTCTCATTTGAAAACGGCTCGGCCACCATCAACGGCGCCGGCAAGAACGCTTTGGATACGGTGGCGTTGATACTCGACGGTCTGGCAGGCGATCCGACGCTGAGTGTCCAGATCGAATGCCATGTCGGAACGGAGAGCAACGACATCGAGAACCTCAACCTCAGCCAGGCCAGAGCAGATGCCGTAGTGGCCTATCTGGTAGATCAGGGTGTCAGAAGTACCGCCCTGACTGCAATTGGTTATGGCAACACCCGACCCACCGCAGGGAACGGAATCGTCATCGCGGTCGTGGAGAGCTGATGGGCTACGTCCTCTCGAGGATCTTGCCGTGGTTGGTGGTAGCGGTCGTCGCCGGGTTCTTCCTCGGCCGTTTCTACTGGTGGTGTCGGCTGTGGTTGGCCGAGCGTGGACCGGATGACAGGACCGACCGTCGCACTCGATCGGAGATGGCGGAGCAGCTTGCAAGGATGCGAGAGCTCGAGCAAGCAAATGCCGATCTGGCCGATTACCTGCGAGACCAAGAGAGCCTGAGGCCGCGAGTCAAAGAGTTGGAATCCTCCAACCGTGAACTATTGGAGGAACTGGCCTCCACCGACGGGCTCCGCGAACAGATGGCGAATCTGGAGAACACCAATTTTGAATTGACCCGAAACAACACCGAACTGGGTCGCAGGGTCGCAAAGATCGCCAGAAGCAGCGATGCTCACGCTCTACGACACCAGCTGGAACAGTTTCAACTCACCATCGCCGAACTGACCGCCGAACTGGTCGAGCTTCAAACGGCCAATCAATCGTTGACGATGGAACTCGCCGCCGTCGATCGCTCGCCCTCTCATTCAACGGCGGTCTCGGAAGCCCAGCTCCACATGGAGATCGACGCCCAAAAGCCGGCTCCCGACGACCCGGTGTCGCCGCCCGCAGATCCGGCAACGGCCACCAAGGTCCTCGGCCACAAATTGAGGATCAACGATCTTCAAATGATCGAGGGAATCGGTCCGAAGATCGCCGAACTCTGCAAGGCGGCGGGCATAGAGACGTGGCAGCAACTCGCCAAGGCGGACACAACTTTTCTCCAGCTGGTGCTGGACGAGGCAGGCGCCCGATTTCGCATGCACGATCCGAGTTCCTGGCCGCGTCAGGCTCTTCTGCTTGCCGAAGGCAACTGGGAGGAGTTCACCCGGCTCAAACAGGCGCTTCAGGACGCCCGACGCAAGTGAGCTGGCGGATCTAATCTGACGGCGATGCCCGTAACCGTGGTCGATCGCATTGGATCACTCGTCACCAACGATCCCACCCTCGGGAGTGGTCCCCTGGGAGTGGTCGAAAACGTAGCAATCCTGATCGAAGCAGGACGCATCATTGCGCTGGAACCGCAGGGGGCGTCGGCCGACAAGCGGATCGACGCAGAAGGCATGACGGTCCTCCCAGGTTTTGTGGACAGTCATACTCATCTCGTTTTTGCGGGCGATCGGGCAGAGGAGTTCGGCGCACGCATGGCGGGAGTGCCTTATGACGGTGGCGGAATTCGAACAACCACCGATGCCACAAGGTCCGCCGATCCAGAAGAATTACGGATTGCCACCGCAAAACGAGTCGAAGAAGCTCACAGCGCCGGCATCACGACGATCGAGATCAAATCGGGATACGGCCTCGACATTCCCACAGAGAGGACCTCGCTCCAGGTGGCGTCCGGTTTCACAGAACACACCACTTTTTTGGGCGCACATGTCGTCCCCCGTGAGTTCGAGGATCGCCCCGACGCCTACGTCGATCTCGTCACCGGTCCGATGCTGGCTGCGGCCGCCCCGCATTCACGCTGGATCGACGCCTTCTGCGAAAAGGGCGCATTCGACGCCGATCAATGCCGGGCGGTCCTCCAGGCGGGGGCGGCGGTAGGTCTCGGGCTCCGTCTACACGGCAACCAGCTCGGTTACGGGCCGGGGGTGCAACTCGCCGTGGAGTTGGGGGCGGCGTCGGTAGACCATTGCACCTATCTCACCGACGACGACGTCGCTGCCCTGGGAGGCTCCGACACAGTGGCCACCTTCCTCCCGATCGCCGATTTCTCGACCCGTCAACCATATCCGGATGCCCGCAGAGTGATCGACGCCGGCGCAACGGTGGCGCTTGCCACCAACTGCAATCCAGGCTCGTCCTATTCCTCGGCCATCGGACTCTGTATCGCTCTGGCGGTCCGCGACATGGGAATGACCATCGAGGAAGCCATCGGGGCAGCGACCTTGGGCGGGGCAGCCGCCCTCCGCGTCGATGACGTCGGTTGGCTCGGTGTCGGGTCACGGGCCGACTTGATCGTGCTCGATGCTCCGTCCTATCACCACCTGGCGTACCGGCCGGGCATGCCCCTCGTCACCAAGACATTGGTGGGCGGAAAGGAAGTGTGATGTTCACATCCCCCGCATCAACTCTTGAATCGATCGTGACTCGTCGAGGACAACCTGGAAGACCATCTCCATATGGTCAGCCCTGATCCCGTGAATCTCGGCTTCTGCCCTGATGATGTCGAGAAGCTCTCTCTCTCGGTCTGGGGCGCGCACGGGTAGTCCGCGGGTTGCCTTGACACGGCCGATCTCGAGAGACATCTCTTGCCTTCTTGCCAAAAGCCGCACGATCTCGCGGTCGATCAAATCGATGTGTGACCGCATTCGGTTCACGCCCAGCCGGAACATCAAAGCCGAAAGTTCGTCTCCGTTCAGCTGAAGCGGTCCGTCTGATTTTGCTTTTTCCGGGTGCGGATGAACCTCGACGATGAGGCCGTCTGCGCCGACGCCCTGAGCGGCCAGGGCCAGTGGTGGGACCTTTGCCGCGCCCCCCGATGCATGTGAAGGATCGACCAGTACCGGAAGGTGGGAGAGCTCTTTCACGGTCGGGACCGAACTGATGTCCAAAGTGTCGGTTGTGGCCGAGCCAAAGGTGCGGATCCCGCGCTCGACCAGAACGACTTGATCGTTGCCCTCGGCCAGGAGGTATTCGGCCGACCACAACCATTCGTCGATGGTGGCGGATGGACCTCGACGCAGCAGAACCGGTTTCCCGGCCTTGCCGGCCACTCTGAGCAGCTCGAAGTTCTGCATCGCCCCCGAGTGGATTTCGATCATGTCCACCGAGTCGGCGACGGCGCCGACATCGGCCGGCTCTAGAACCTGTGTGACCGTTGGCAGACCGACCTCGCGGCCGGCCCTGGCCAGCATCACCACTCCTTCGTCGCCCAGACCCCGGAACGAATACGGCGAGTTTCCCTGCTTGTAGGCGTTGCCCCGAAGGATTACCGCCCCCGCTCCAGCCGCGATTTCGGCCGCCTGCATCAACTGCTCTTCTGACTCGATCGCGCAGGGCCCGGCAATCACAGGGAACGGATCATGCCCGATACGGACCTGTCCGATCTGGACGACGGTCTTCTCTGGCGCCCCGTTGGCCCTCGTTGCCTTACGTTCCATTGGACTACTCCTGATTGGGGAGTGGGAAACCGGGATCAAAAAAAAACCCGGAGCCCCAAGCTCCGGGTTGGTGATGTGACGAAGGTCTGTTCTTCAGCGCGTCACGCCATCCCGAGCCGAGGCCCGGTAAAGACGTAGTACGCAAAGAACGTGGTATTGATCATTCGAGCCGCCACTCTATGGCGGCCGTCGGCGGCGGTCAAGAGCGCACTGCTTCGGTTTCGCGGAGTCTGGCGTCCTGATCGGACTCCACAACAGGCTGCCGACTTCGGAACCAGAACATCAGTCCTATCCCACCCAGCGAAGCAACCAGCCCTGACGCCTGGTTCCAGGTGATCGAACCGATCTCGGCATCCCCGTTTCCTATCCGTAGAAAGTCCAGGACAAACCGCTGCATTCCATACCAGGCAATCCACAGCGCCAGCATTTGTCCATAGTGGAGACGGCGTTTGACGAACTGGTACAACACGGCCATCAGAATGATCGCCCCCAACAAGTCGTAGGCGGCGACGTGGTGATATATCCCCGCGGCTCCCGAACCCGGCACTGCGCACAAACCATCGACCGTTGCCGTCGCACACTCCAAACCGTCGTGTTGTGGCGCAAGGTCGTAGCCCGGCTTGACCCCATAACCCCATGCGACCGCGGTTGCCTTTCCAAGGTGTTCGACGATGGCAAGGTCCCCGATCCTGCCCACGATGGTTCCGAGCGCCAGACCGAAGCTGGCCGTATCGAGGGTGGCAAGCACCGGCAAACCCACCTTCCTCATCTTGTAAGAGCCGGCAATGATGCCTCCGGCGAACCCGCCCATGATCGAGAAATTGCCCCGAATCGGGTTGAGCGCATCCAGAAGAGGTGTCCCCGCCAGGATCGCCGCCGGCGAGGTGAAATAGCGCGCACCCAGAATCGAACCGACCAATCCCCAAGACAGGACCGATTGGTAGGCGACACCATCAAACCCGCGGCGTACCAGATAACGCGACGACAGCCATGCGCCGGCCAAAAACCCTAATGCGGCGAATAGGCCGTGGAGTGAGAACTGGAGTGGGCCAACATCCCAAATCGGGATTGGCGGATAACTGATTGCAGCAAGCACGATCTCGACGTTAACCCGGTCTCAATTCAAAGAATCAGGCGGTCGATGGTGAGAGCCGCGAACAGCGCAGTCAGATAAACGGTGGAGTAGCCGAACAGCACCATTGCTCGCTCTGGTCGGAAAAACACACGAATCGTCTCGATCACCAACCAGCCGTTCAGGCCAAGGGCGGCGAGGAGATAGATCGGACCCAACCCCGCGATCGGTACGAGTGCAAGAGCGAACAGCGCCGTGATCATGGAGTAGGTGACCATCTGCCTCGTCGTTGCCTCTATCCCCCGGACGACCGGCATCATCGGAATCCCGGCTGCCGCGTAGTCATCCTTGTAACGCAACGCCAATGCCCAGAAGTGCGGTGGAGTCCAGGCAAAAACTATGGCGAACATCACCCAGGCCGGAAGCTCGACGGATCCGGCCACCGCAGCCCAGCCCACCAAAACCGGGGCGGCGCCGGCAGCGCCCCCGATCACGATGTTCTGTTCGGTGTTCCGTTTGAGCGCAAGCGTGTAGACATAAACGTAGAAGAGCAATGCAGCAGTCGAGAGCAAAGCTGCGAGGAGGTTCGCAAAGACCCACAACCACACGAACCCGAACGCTCCCAGCACCCAGCCAAAACGACGAGCGCGCTCAGGAGAGATGGTGTTCTGGGCGAGCGGCCGGCGAGCGGTACGGCGCATGATCTGATCGATGTCACGGTCGTGATAGTTGTTGAGCGCATTGGCGCCGCCGGCCGACAAGGTGCCACCGATCAGCGTTGCCAGAACCAGCCACGTTCCAGGCCAGCCGCGGGCCGCCGCCACCATCGCCGGCACCGTTGTGATGAGGAGCAACTCGATTATCCGAGGTTTGGTCAACGCGACATAGGCGCCCAGTTTTGAACCCGGCCGGACCGCGGTCGGCCCACCCACGGCGGTAGGAGTAGACATCTGCACACAGGTTACCGGCGATCAGAACCCTCCGGCCGAGCGGTCCCGCGAACGGTGAAGGTCCGACTTTGGGATAGCCTGGCGGGATGAAAGAACTTCGCCTGCTGGCGGGCCTCCTCCTGGCGGGCCTCCTCCTGGCTGCGTGCGGTAACGGAACCAGCGGAATCGCCATCGTCGGGTCGACCGACTCAACCATTGGCATCGGGCCCCAGCGCCTCATCTTGGCTTGGGTCGACGAAGACCAAACCCCCCAAGGCGGCCCCGACATCCCGGTGGCAATCACGGTGACCCGTGCCGGATCGGGTTACACGGAAGTCCCGGGTGAGTGGGTGTGGTCGATCGAGGGCGTGCGTGGTTACTACGTCGCATACATCGACTTCGATCAACCCGGCAATTATGAGGTAGCGCTCGTGCCCGAGGAGGGCGATCCCACCCCTGCCACGCCGATAACCGTCAACGAGACCGTGACGGTTCCCGAGATCGGCCAGCTTCCACCTGCCTCGTTGTCCAAGACTTATCCCGACCTCCCCCTCGTCGAACTGAGCACCGACCCTGATCCCGAACCGCGCTTTTATGAGATCACGGTGGCAGAGGCCGTCACTGCCGGTGAACCCGCCTTGATCGTTTTTGCATCACCTGCTTTCTGCCAAACCGCCGTTTGCGGTCCGACCCTCGACATCGTCAAACAAATTGCTGCGAGCCACCCTGAGCTGACGATTGTCCACGTCGAGGTATTCGACAACCTCGATCAGGCGGCCGGTGGCACCCTCGACGTTGTGGGCGCAGTGACCGAATGGGGACTTCCCTCCGAACCCTGGGTGTTCGTGACAACGGCGTCCGGCAGGATCGGCGCCCGATTCGAGGGGGCGGTGTCCCCGGCCGAGCTGAATGCCGCACTTGCGGCCGCCGGAGCCTGAATCGAAGCCGTCCTTTTGTTCTCGCGATGCCCACTTCGACGGCGGCTACAGGTCGGCGCCTGGGCCTGGTTAACATGCCGCCCATGCTGAGTGGTCACAGGCGTTTCGCCGAGCGGAGACGGTTTCGGCGTACCACCGCGCTGGCCGCGCTTGCCCTGATATTCACGTCGTGCTCTTACATAGAGATCGACTCGCCTTTGACCACCTTCGAGCCCGGTGGTCCCTTCGCCGAGCAGATCGACCGCTTGTTCTGGCCCGTGTTCTGGATCGCAACCGCCATGTTTGTGATCGTCCAGGGGCTTATCTTCATTGCGATGTTCCGGTTCCGCGACCGGCCAGGCGCCAAGGAACCAAAGCAGGTGCACGGCAACGTATTCCTGGAAGTGACTTGGACGGTCATTCCGACCCTGATCCTTGCCGGCATCGCCGTTCCAACGGTGCAAAGTGTCTTCGACCTGACCGAGTGCGGTCCCGACGCCATGGAAGTGAATGTCACCGGTCACCAATGGTGGTTTGAGTACGACTACCCCGATCTCGGCATAACCACGGCCAACGTGCTGGTGATGCCTGCAGGCAAAGAAGTTTGCGCAGTGATGACATCGGCCGATGTTCTGCACAATTTCTGGATTCCGTCTTTGAACGGGAAGCGGTATTTGGTGCCAGGACAGGAGACCTTGTTGCGTCTCCAGGCCAATGAACCAGGCGAGTTTTGGGGTCATTGCGCCGAGTTTTGCGGGCTCTCACATTCTTTGATGAGGGCGAGGGCACATGCTCTCAGCCAGGCAGACTGGGAAGCGTGGATCGTCGACCAACAGGCTCCTGCCACCCTGCCCGCCGAAGGCACGCCGGCGGCGCGAGGCTGGGAGATCTATCAGGCGAAATGCACCGGATGTCACGGTGTCACCTTCACCGATGCCGACGGGGCAGAACAATATCTGGGCCCGGCGGTCGACGCCTTCAACGGGCCCAACCTGACCCACTTTGCGAGCCGCAACGTGTTCGCAGGCGCAGCATGGCCTGACGGCGACCTCACCTACGATCAAGCGTTGACCGAATGGCTCGCCAATCCCCCTGCTGCCAAACCGGGGTCCTACATGCCCAACCTCGGATTGACACAAAGTGAGATCGACGACCTCAAAGCCTGGCTGGAGACGATGAAATGACAGCTACTTCCACGGAACGCCCGGCCACGACGATATTCAAACGGCCCTCGTCACACACGGGGATCGGCTCCTGGCTGACAACCGTCGATCACAAACGCATCGGAATCCTCTACGGCTACTCGGCGTTTTTCTTCTTCATCATCGGTGGGATCGAGGCGTTGCTCCTCCGCATCCAATTGTCGGCGCCGAACAACGAATTCATCACGGCCGCCGAATACAACGCACTTTTCACCACTCACGGCCTGACGATGATCTTCCTGTTCGTGATGCCGGTCACCGCCGCCTTCATGAACTATCTGCTGCCGCTGATGATCGGGGCGCGAGACGTCGCCTTCCCCAGGATGAACGCACTTTCGTACTGGATCTGGCTGGCGGGTGCCATCTTCACCTACTCGGTGATCTTTTTTGCCGACGTCGCCCCTCCGCTCGGCGTCGAGGGATTTCCTGGCAACCTCGATCCGTCAGACCAGACGTTCCTTGGCGGACTCCCCGATGGCGGTTGGTTCCTCTACCAGCCAAACGCGGGGCCGTACTTTTCACCGGGCAGCGCCATCGACTTCGGAGCGCTCGGGCTTCAGATCCTCGGACTGTCGTCCCTAATCAGTTCGGTCAACTTCCTGACGACGATTTTCAACATGCGAGCAAAGGGCATGAGATTGCTCCGGATGCCCGTTTTTGTGTGGATGACGATGGTGGTCGGGTTTCTGCTGTTGTTCTCTTTGCCCATCATTGCGGTCGCGTTGTTCATGGTCACCTTCGACCGAAGTTTTGGTTCGACGTTTTTCCAGGCCGTCTCCGGAGGCGATCCGATCCTGTGGCAACACCTCTTTTGGCTGTTTGGACATCCCGAGGTCTACATCCTGATCCTGCCCTCGATGGGAATCGTCTCCGAGGTGCTCCCTGTCTTCTCCAAAAAACCGCTCTTTGGTTATGCCGCGGTCGTGTTCGCAGGAGCCGGCATCGCATTCCTCGGATTCGGGGTCTGGGCCCACCACATGTTCGCGTCGGGAATCACTCCGGTCGCCCAGGCCGCATTCGGGTTGTCGACCATGACCATCGCGATCCCAACCGGCATCAAGATCTTCAACTGGGTGTTCACGATGTGGGGTGGCCGAATACGTTTCACCACTCCGATGTTGTTTGCGATCGGGTTCGTTTCGATGTTCGTGATCGGAGGTCTCTCCGGCGTGACTCATTCCGTGGTGCCGTCCGACTGGCAACAGACCGACACCTACTACATCGTGGCCCACTTCCACTACGTCTTGTTCGGCGGCGCGATCTTCGGCATCTTCGCCGGCCTGTATTACTGGTTCCCCAAGTTCACGGGGCGGATGATGAACGACAAGATCGGGAAAGTGCATTTCTGGGTCCAGTTCGTCGGGTTCAACCTGACGTTTGCACCCATGCACTGGTTGGGACTTCAGGGCATGGTGCGGCGTACCTGGAAATACGCTCCCGACAACAACTTCGGCCCCTGGAACGTCGCGGTCACGATCGGTGCCTTCACGATCGCGCTCGCCATCCTGATCTTCATCTTCAACTTCATGTATTCGAAGCGCAAGGGTGCACCGTCAGGACTTGACCCTTGGGACGCCCGAACCATCGAGTGGACCATCCCCAACCCAACGCCCGAATACAACTTCGGAGTGGCGCCGGTGGTCCACACCCTCGATCACTTCTGGCACATGAAGTACACCGAGGACGCCGAGGGACGGGCCGTCCGTCGTCCCGATGCTGATGAGGTAATCGCCCGCCTCGAGCACGAGGGCAACAACCCGCCGACCCCGATCCATCTGCCGAACCCCTCCTACTTCCCGCTCATAATGGCTTCGGGTCTCCCGCTCATCGGGTACGGGATCATCTACCACCTCTCGGCTGCCGGCAAGGCGATGATTGCGATCGGCGCAATCATCACGATCAGCGGGCTGCTCGGGTGGGGAATGGAGCCCCTCGAGGAACCTCACGCGCCCCAAGATCACGAGGACGACCACAAGTTGGAGGAGGCCCATTCATGACAGCCCTTCATGATGCCGCCCCCGTCCATCACGACGAGCACGAGTCCACGGGCATCGCAAACACCAAGCTGGGGATGTGGATCTTCCTCAGCTCTGAGTTCCTCTTTTTTGGGGCGCTCATTTCGAACTATCTGATCTACGGAAACAGAGCATTCGAAGGCACCGTGCCGCGTGAGGTCTACGACATCCCGTTCACGTCGGTCAGCTCTTTTGTGCTGCTGATGAGCTCATTGACCATGGTTCTCGCCCATCATGCACTGTCGGTGGGTGACCAGAACGGGACAAAAACCTGGTTGCTCGCCACCGCCCTCCTCGGAGCCGTCTTTCTGGGGGGACAGGTCTTCGAGTTCACCGAGTTCATCACGATTCAGGACATGACTCTCACCACCAACCCGGCGGCCTCCGCCTTCTTTGTGCTCACCGGATTCCACGGCGTGCACGTTGCGATTGGTGTCCTCATGCTGTTGTCCCTTTTCGGTATCTCGCGACGACAGGGTGGCCTATCAGAAAAGCAAGGTATGAACCTGGAGTTGGTCGGGTTGTACTGGCACTTCGTCGACATCATCTGGATCGTCATCTTCACCCTGGTCTATCTCTTGAGTGCGGTCTGATATGAGCACCGAAGCCCACATCTCGCACCCATCGACCCGCCAGTACGTTCAGATTGCGGTCATCCTGGCGGTTCTCACCGCGATCGAAGTCGGCCTCTTCTATCTCGACGCGTCGCTCGACCTCAACGGATGGGATGCACCCATGCTGGTCACACTCTCGACGATCAAGTTCGTCATGGTGGTCGGTTGGTTCATGCATCTGCGCTTCGAGAAAGGCCTGCTGTCCAAATTCTTCGGTGCCGGGTTCGCACTGGCGATGGGTCTCTACCTAATCCTGTTGGCGGCCCTCGGCGTGCTCGCCATCCGCGGCTGACGCCGTGCCCCTTCCTCCATTTCACTATCACTTCGATGTCCTGGCGGTGGTGGCGATTCTCGCAGGCGGATACGCCTACGCCGAAGCCCGCCTGCGTCCCCTGACGGCCCCCGGTTCGATCCCGGCCAGCCGGAATCAACGTATCTCTTGGTATGCGGGCGTTGGCACCGTTCTGTTGGCGGCAGGTTGGCCAATGCACGATCTTGCCGAACAGACCCTCTTTTCATTCCACATGGTCGAACACACGATCATCGGTTATCTCACACCTGTGTTGCTGTTGCGAGGGATGCCGCGGTGGATGGCCGACGCAACGCTGGGCAGAGCGGCCCGGTGGCTCCGACCCTTGGCGCAACCGGTCTTTGCGTTCTTTGTCTTCAACTTCCTCATCGTTTTTGTTCACTGGCCGGTAGCGGTCAACTGGCAGCTCGGTAACGAGTGGAGCCACCTGGCGCTGCACGCCCTCCTTTTTGGATCTGGTGTTCTCCTCTTCCTCCCCATCCACAGCCCCACACCGGCGATACCCCGAATGGTCGAACCGATGCAGATGTTGTATCTGTTCATGAACACGATCGTCCCAATCGTTCCCGCGTCGTTCCTGGCCTTCAGCCACGATCCGCTGTTTCCGATCTATGGGGATGGCCCCGCCAGCTGGGGGCTGACCTTCCAAGAGGACCAGACGATCGCCGGGATATTCATGAAAATCGTCGGTGGCTTCTACCTACTCGGGAGTATTGCCGTCATCTGGTTCAATTGGTACAAAAGCGAGCGCGAACTCGACGCACTCGAACGCGAGTTGGTCGACGCGTCGAGGTGAAGTGGGCGTTGTTGACCTTGATGATGGTCGCAGCCTGCTCAAGTCAAGGGGAGGTAACCGGTCTGGTCACTTCGGTTGACGGGGACCTCGAGCAGATCCAATCATTCGCAGTGCTGGTAGATGGCATCGAGTATGTTTTTGTGCCTGCCGCCGACGGGGACTTTGCTTTCCCGCTGTCCCATCTGCGCGAACACCTCAGATCGACCGACCCGGTGAGGGTGACCTATCAGGAGATCGAAGGCAGGTTGATGGCGACGACGGTGGATGACGGCTAGCGTCGCCTGTCATTCGTCGAACCCGACTCAGTGACCGGATTCTTCCGCTGTTCCGCTTTCACCAGTCGTCTCTTCGTGCCCGCCTCCACCCTGGGCCGCCAGAACCGACACGATGAGAACAACAACGGTTATCACTCCGGCGGCGGCCACAAAGAATTCGTTGCGGCTGATCCGCAGGTTTGGGCGTGAGGCCGACAGCCCGGCAAAAGCCAGAATGGAGGCTGCGACAAAACTACCGGTCAACGGCGCCCATTTCGGGAAAGAAATGAACGCATATGCCACGGGCAGTACGACGACAGCGATCGTGAGCGCCACCTTGATCGGAATCCCAAAGGCCGCACCGAGACGCCGCCGAACAGCTGACACCTCCATGGCTTCTTCCTCTGTGATCCCGGCGGGCGTTCCAAAGAATTGAACCACGGTGGCGCTCAGCGCGCCCAGACCCATCCAGCCGATTGCAGTCCAGATCAGGGCACCCAACATGGGAACCTTGACCACGCCCTCCACCCCTTCGATGATCTCGCCGGAACCGGCGACTATCGCCCCTACCAACAAACCCACCAACAGTCCGGCGCCACCGCCGGCAATCGTGCTGGCACCGCCCGGGTTGACCAGAGCATGACCCTTGCCCTTGAACCCGGCCGCGGTTCGACTGAAAGGCCCGATGACCATCCCCGAGGCGAGCCCCAAGAGTCCAGCACCGACGACAATCCAGCCGGGAACAACATCGACGGCAGCGCGATAGGCACCCTCGACGCCGGCCAGTGACGCTCTGGGAAGAAGCCACTGCGTCGCGAACAACATGACGAGGAACGAGGTCGCCAGACCGGTCCACATACCGATCCGAGAGGCGAGTCTGATTCTTTCACCGACCGAAGCCGCCACCACCTCATCATCTGGATCGATCTCGATCACGGGTCGTTCGGCGACCCCGACTGCCGCGACGGCTTGAACTGTTTCCATCGCGGGTGGGGGAGCGGCCATCGACGATTCCGCCGTCGGCGCCGATGAAACGGCAGGGGCCGGAGCAGCGGCTGCAGCCGGAGCAGACGTGACTGCGCCACCACCCGCCCACGCCATCAGAACCTCTTCGACCGAGGTGCCCGATGCCTTGGCCCTGGCTTCGGCTGAACGCTGGACCATGTCCTCTGGTGCATTCAGCACTCTGGCGGCAGATGCAAGAAGCTCACTCATCGGGGCCGGATGATAACGGCTCTTTGCCGTCCGCCGCCTCGGTCTCGGCGCGGCGACGCGCCTTTCTCTCCGACGCTCGAAGAACAACGATCGCCAACCCGGTGACGACGACGAATACCGCGACGTCATCGATGCCGGTGCCGTGCGCCAGGAACACGCTCATCCCGACGAAAGAAGAACCAGCCCGAGGCCGGTCAGGGCGATCATCAAGACAAGCATTGCAAATTGAGAACGCACCGCGTAGGGACCCTCGAAGTCGACCAGCGCCCGATCGTGGGCGAGGATGACACCACCCACATGACCAGCGACGATGACCAGCACCTGAACGTACCAAACCCATGCCGACGAAGTTGTGATCAGGGCATACGAGACGTCCCGGTCGGCTGTCCCGAACAGATCCCATCCTCGTCCCAGCGGATCACTCAACGTCGACAACAACAACTGCCCCTCGAACAAAACCAGCGTGAAATAGTGGGCAAAGGCGTAGGCGAAAGCGATCGGAACCAAGGAGTGTGCAAAACGGATGGAAACCCGAGCCGCAGACTGCTCGCTCCCGCCCAGCCTCGCGGCTGCCCAGCAGGCCAGGCGATAGGCCAAACCGACAAGCCCAACGACGCCGAAAAGGCCAATGGTGCCAATCACCACCGATAGAACGACCGGGCTCGACGTTGGCATCATGGCGATCAACGGCTCGACAATCGAGCGCTGCCACCATTCTGTCGATTTGGCTCCGTCATAGCTGACCGACCCGATCATGACTATCGCGAGAAAATCCAGACCGCTCCTTTCCGGGAAGAAGGCGAGGGCACGGAACGGTTTCTGACGCCACCATCGCCCTTCGTCATCGGTGGTGAAGGGCGCCATTGAAGCAAACAGGCGGGAATAGACCGCGAATCCATCGAAATTCTCCGACACCGCGGTCCGGCCCCGAATCAGCCCAACGATGACGATGTAGACGGTGTAGGCGACCGCCATCAGCGCCAAAACCCGTGGTCCTTGTCGGGGCGACACCAGTTCGAGCCAGGTGAATGCCAGCAGAACGAGAGCAGCCGGCTCATAACCTCCACGAGGAGGGGTGTCCTTGGCGCCGAACCATGACAACAAGTAGCGCCAGGGATTGATGACCGGATACAAATTGATCAAAAAGGCAGCGAGAAATGGGATAACGAGCCACCAGTCCACGAACACCAAGACCGAGGCGGGGTTTTTCGAGCTGTTGTCGATGCCAAAAAGACCTGCGACCACAACCATCACCAATCCGAGAAGCCCGATGACCGAGAGGATCGCAGATGCCGGCCGCTGCCAGCGGCCTCCGAGCCGGCGGGGTTGCTCCGGTTCTTGGAGGCGAGCAGTTGGCCACAAGACGGCTAGCGCAACAAAGGAGACCACAAGAACCACGGCCGCCGCCAGAACGAACATCGACACCGGTACCGGGAGATCCTGGCGGCCCCCGATCCCATGAGCCAAAACAGTTGGTCTCACGAGACCTCGATCTCGGCCAGGAGCAGGCCCGACCCCTCCAGCTCGAGTTCGAAGACACCGGGAATGGTGGCGTCAAAAAGGATCACCGCCGGGACACCGGGGCGGATGTCGGCGTGGATGTCATAGCCGTGGAGGTGGGCTTCGTCGACCACATCGGCGGTCACCATGATCGTCACCTCGTCACCAAACGGAACAGAGCGTTTGCCACCGCCGGTGATCGTGGTTCCCACGATTTCGATCTCGATCAGGGCAGGGTTCGAGGTGGTCGTCACCGGGGGGGCAGTAGTCGAAGTCGATGCCGGCGCCGAGGTGGCCGGGGTTGTGGTGGTCACCGCCGGTGATCGAGTGGTGGCCGGAGTCGTCGTAGACGAAGCCGCCGGCGCGCTCACACACGCGCCGAAGAACAACAAAAGTACCGCCAGATGAACCCGCATGACGCAGTCAGGCTACCTCCGATCCGGAGTTGCGGAACCGAGGACGTCAGAACAAAAAGCGTTCATCGAGTGGGTCGGTCGAGATCACTTCGGTGCCGGTCTCGGTGATGAGGACCTGTTGCTCGAGCTTGATCCCGTCGGGACCGCCGACCTCGCCCAGATACGATTCAAGGCTCACCACCATGTTCGCTTCGAAAAGCCCGTCATAGGCGTGAGCTGCATCTTCTGGGTAAACCACCGCCGGATACTCGTCACAAAGACCCACCCCGTGAAGCATCAGCGAATATCGCTGCGGTCGATAGATGGCCGGTAGGTCGAAGGTTTTTGCTCCGTAGTCGAAGAACGAGATGCCTGCTCCGAGCGCGAGTTGATTGTGTTCGATCTGCTCGGTCGCCAACCGATACATCTCCTTGTGACGATTCGAAGGTTCACCGTCACCACAGATCCAGGTCCGGGACATGTCTGTGCAATATCCGTACGGCCCGATCAGATCCGTGTCGAAGGCGACAAGATCACCCTCCTCGACTACACGAGACGAGCACTCCTGGAACCATGGATTGGTGCGGGGCCCTGACGCCAGAAGCCGCGTTTCGATCCACTCCCCTCCTCGCGCGATGTTCTCACGATGAAGCACCGACCAGAGCTCCTGTTCGGTGATTCCCGGAACGAGAGCCTCTTTCATGGCTGCGATGCCGGCCTGGGCGGTAGCAATCGAGCAACGCATCGCCCGGATTTCATCGACCGACTTGATGACCCTGGCCCGCTCCATCACCGCCTGGCCATCACCCAAACGGAAACCCAGCTCCGCCAGCGCTGCGACGCCGAGCGCATCCAGACGATCTGTCGCAACCCGGGCCGCCGAAGGTAGAACCGAGGCCACGTCGCCTGCCCACTCGGCCGCGGCCGCCTCGGTGTTATCGCCGGTGTCGAAGAAGAACCAGCCGCGGCCGTGGCGCACATCGTCGACCAGGGGGAGGTGGCCAGAGAGGTGCTCAGAACCGTGGAAATCAAAGAGCACCACCGGTCCATCTACGACAACCACGACAAATCTCACCGGGTTGTGCATCGTCCAGACCGACATGTTGGTCGAGTCCGTTATGTAGCGGACGTTGATGGGGTCATAGAACAGACCGGCGTCGAACCCATCCGACTCCAACTGTGCCCGTGTGCGATCGAGCCGGTATCGGCGCATCGCATCCACGTCTGGCAGGTCAAGTCCGAGATCTTTCCATTCGCCCAGCGCCAGTTCGCCTGGACCGATGTCGCCGAAAGAACCAAGACCGCGTCGGCTCATGGCGGTTGAGATCTTCGATGTGAAACGGCCTGGCACAGGCACTTGATAGCAGACCCGGCCTTCTCCGGCCGTTAGCCTGCCGCGATGGGTCGCTGGCTCAAACGAATAACCGTCACGGTGTTGGTCCTGGCGTTGCTGCTGGCGGTAACCGTGGGTGTGATGGCTCGACGCTCCTTCCCACAAACAAGCGGCGCCATCGAACTGCGGGGACTCGACGCGGACGTCAAAATCGTCCGCTCAGATCAGGGCATACCCCAGATCACTGCCACCACTTCGCATGATTTGTTTTTTGCGCAGGGTTTTGTTCACGCACAAGACCGGTTCTGGCAGATGGACTTCTGGCGCCATATCGGAGCCGGGAGACTGTCGGAGTTGTTCGGCGCAGACCAGATCTCGACGGACGTGTTCCTCAGGACCATGGGGTGGGCCAGGGTCGCCGCGCAGGAATATGCGCTGCTCTCGGACGAGACCAGAGCCGCTCTCGACGCCTATTCCGAAGGGGTGAACGCCTATTTGGCCGACCGGTCGCCCTCGCGGGCCTCATTCGAATACGTGATCCTCGGCCTTCAAAACTCCGGATATGAGATCGAGCCGTGGGATCCGGTGGACACGATCACCTGGACCAAGGTGATGGCGTGGGAACTCAGAGCGAACCTCGACGAGGAACTGGACAGGGCAATCCTGGCCGCCGAGTTCGGGGTGGACCGGGCCGAGGAGATGTATCCCCCTTATCCGGCCGACTTCCCGGTCATCGTGGACACAGGGACAACCGCCGCGATCGAGTCACCGGACCTGCTGGTCGGTCCCACAGCCCTCCAACAAGTGGGAGAAATGATCGCCAAAGTCGATGCGGTCGCCGGCGTCCGGTTTGAGGGTATCGGGTCGAACAACTGGGTCCTGGCCGGCGATCACACCGCTTCCGGCAAGCCACTGCTGGCCAACGACCCTCATCTCGGTATCCAGATGCCGTCGATCTGGTATGAAAACGGTCTCCGGTGCCGACCGGTGACCGAGGATTGCCCCTATGACGTCGTCGGCTTCTCGTTTGCGGGTGCACCGGGTGTGGTCATCGGCCACAACGACCAAATCGCCTGGGGTTTGACGAACGAAGCACCAGATTCGATGGACGTGTTCATCGAAGAAACCGACGACCAGGGACGTTATCGAGTGGGGGACACCTGGCAGGAATTCGACGTCGTGACGGAGACCATCATGGTGGCCGGGGGGACACCCACTCAGGTCGAGGTCAAGTCCACCCGCCATGGGCCGGTGATAACCGGTGTCTATTCGGGCGCCGACCTCGTGACCACTTCCGAGGTGATCGATACCCCGGAGAACTTCGTTCTTGCCCTGTCGTGGACCGCCCTCGAGCCGAGCCGAACGGTGCAGGCCATCCTCGAGTACAACCGGGCGTCGAGCTGGGATGAGTTTCGGGGGGCACTGACGAACTTCGAAATCGCAGCCCAGAACTTCGTATACGCCGACATCGACGGCAACATCGGCTACCAGGCCACCGGACGTGTGCCTATCCGCGACGGCTGGACGGGCCGTTACCCAATGACTGGATGGAACACGCCACCAGCCGATTCCTTTGTTGCCCCCTCGGATCTGCCACACCTGTTCAATCCGGCCGAGGGTTACATCGTGACTGCCAACGAACCGGTCAATCGAACAACCGCCGGAGGCGACGGAATCTATATCGGTTCGGATCACTCCAGTGGATACCGTGCGAGCCGGATCAGACAACTGCTCGGCACCGTAGAACAAGCAACTGTGGCCGACATGGCCTCGCTCCAACTCGACCTCGCCGACGCTTCCGCCGCTTTCCTGGTTCCACTCGCCTTGTCCGCTTCTTCCTCGAACGATTCTGCGGTGGTCGACTTGTTGGAACAATGGGAGGAGCCCTATCTGATGGAGGCCGATTCGGCATCGGCTGCGGCCTATGCCGGGTTCTGGCGACACCTGTTGCTGCGGACTCTTGCCGACGAGTTCCCGGATGACGGCATGCCGGTGGGCCACTCTCGCCTGTTTGCGGTGATGCGCCAGTTGGGCCAGGACGCCGACAATCGGTGGTGGGACGACGTCACCACCTCAGGGGTCGAGTCCCGCGACGACATCATCGCGGGTGCGATCGCCGACGCCGACTCAGAGTTGACAGATCTTCTCGGCGCCGACCCCACCCGCTGGCGCTGGGGCGATCTCCACACGGCAACCTTCGAGAATCAGACCCTCGGCAAGTCGGGTATCTCGCCCATCGAAGCCATCTTCAACCGGAAATCACCTTCCGAACTCGGCGGGGGCGGGGAGATCGTCAACGCCATCGGATGGACCTCGTTTTATGGATACGAAGTCGACTGGATTCCGTCGCTGCGCATGGTGGTAGATCTCTCCGATCTGGAAGACAGTGTCGCGATCCACAGCACCGGCCAGTCGGGGCACACGTTCCACCCCAATTATTTCGACCTCAACCAATTTTGGGTGCAGGGGTCTTCTCTCGCCCTGCCTTGGGGTGACGTAGAAGGTGAAGTGTTGACACTGCGGGCGACCGGGTTCTAGGCCCCGGTGGCCGACATCAAACGCGAGTGGCGTAAGATCGGGGCATGAAGAAGTTTCTACTCCTCGTCTTGGTGCTGGGCCTTCTCGGTTTCACCGCCAAGAAGATGATCGACAACGCCTGAAAAGCGCCTGAATTCCTAGCTGAGAACAGCCAGGGACCTGCTCCGATGGAGCGCTGAGCCCGGCAACTACGGCAGGAAATCCTCGATGGCTCCCGCCACCTCGTCGGGGTGCGTCCATGGGATTTCATGGCGCCCATCTGGAATCTCGATGACCTCCACCTTGGGTAGGAGGGCAGCCAGCTCGTATTGCCACGCGGGCGGGACCAGCCAGTCGTTGGTCGGAATCAGGACCAACGCCGGCGCCGAGATCCGGGCAAGCCAAGGCCGCGAATCGAACCGGAGAAGGGCGAAGGTGGTGGCAGCGCCGGCATCGGGGTCGCGGCGTTGGTTTTCTTCCCACATCCATCGGCCGTGGCGACGATCCACCGCACCGGTCAGCACGAGGTACAAGGCCCTCACCTCTGGGGTGCCGAATCCGGTCACCCGTTCCCATGCCCTGGTCATCAGCGTCCCAATCTGGCGAGCGCGGCGCATCGCGGTTGGATGCCAGCTCATGGTCGCTATCAGCACCAGATGTCGCACGCGGTACGGATGTCGTCCGGCCAAGGCTTGGGCCACAACCCCACCCATCGAGTAGCCAACGACGTCGGCGGCCCCGATCCCGACTTCGGTCATGACCGCCGCCACGTCATCTGCCACATCTTCGATCTCGAAGCGGTCGGAATTCCGAGACGACAAACCGTGGTTGCGGTGATCAACCAGCGTGACGGTGAACCGACCGGCCAGTCGCTCGGTGAGTTTGTACCACTCCGCCAGCGAAGAACCATTGAGCCCGTGGATCAGGATCAGGTCCGGCCCGGAACCCATCTGCCGTACCAGGAACTCTCGATCTCCGACAAAAACGGTCCTTGCCGGAATCCTGAGCGGATGTTCCTGGCCTGCTCTGAATCGCGGCGTGAGCAGCGGGCCAAACAGCCTCCAAACCACCACTCCCAGAACAAGCCTCTTGATCACTTCACTCCTCCTCTGGCGAACACGAACTCTGACACCTCGTTGCCGCCGATCAAGTGCTCGACGATGATCCTCTCCATCACCTCGATGGTGACGCGGTGATACCAAACACCTTCCGGGTATACGACTGCGATCGGACCCTGTTCACAAATCCGAAGACAGTCCACTTTGGAGCGCAGCACCGAGCCACCTCCCGGCTCCACCGGAAGAGCGACCGCCGATCCTTGCCACACCGGTGGGGCCGAGGTCAGTCCCAGATCCTTTAGACGAGCCTTGAGGTATCTCCATACTGCCCCGGTCTCCTCCAAGGGCGCACACTTGGGCGTGGTCGCGTCGGCGCACATGAAGATATGCCGCCCGGCGGTCGGAATCGACAGGGCGGCCGCGACCTGGGCGAGACGTTCGGAATCGGACAGCACGCCCCCATTATCCCCGCTGCCGGGATAATGGCCGCCGCCACCGGATCAGATCGATGCGATCACACGACAGGGGCTTCCCGACCCTTCCTCCCACGGCACCGGCCCGACAAACGCCGTGGCACCCGTCGCCGGGACTCTGCTGAGGTTTGCCAGGTTCTCGACGCCGTAACGATCGGTGGCGAGGAATCCGAAATGGACCGCGAAGTCGGCAGAGTTTCCAGGATCGAGACTGAGCGTGTCAACCCCGATACCGGCAACGTCGCGTCGCTCGGCCAACCACATCGCCGCCTCGATCCCAAACCCGGGAAAGTTGAGGTCCGGATATCCGGCGCCGCCTCGGAACGCCTCGGTGTCGAACACTTTGGTTCCCCAACCCGAGTTCATACAAACCAGGGCGTTGTCCGGTATCCGGCCGTGGCGCTGCTCGAAATCCATCAGATCGTCGGGTTCAACCATCGCATTGGGATCGGCCAGCGCCTTCCGCCGGATGTCGACCACCACCATGGGTACAACCAATTCCTCAGGCACCATCTCGTCCACCAAGCGCAGGCCTTCGGTGAAATGGCCTGGGGTGTCGATATGGGTGCCGGTGTGTTCTGAGATCTCCCACCGCTTGTTGTAGAACCCGGCGCTGGGAAAGTCGGCGATCACGGTGTCGACAGGCTCATCGCCGATGATGAAAGTGGGGAAGTCGCGGCGGAGCACGTGGGTCAGATCGACCAACCTGCGCCGGTGGGCGGCCCCGGCCGGTAGCGCCACGGCCCCCGCCATTGCCACTCCCGCCGCGACGGCTGCACCGGCCTTGAGGAACGAGCGCCGGTCGAACCGGTCGACCTCCCCCGCATGTGGATGCTGGTGCTCATGGGCATGGCGCACTGCATCGGTGGTGCCTGCGAGGCACATATATCCCTCCTGAGGTCGTATATCTCCGAGGATACGCGCGCGATTCTCTTGGTGAAGCCTGTTGGATGGACCTCCATCTCGAGCAATAGGACAGCTCAGAGCCCTCCCGATACGTCCTCGCGGCCGCTGGAGAGGTCCTCTAGGAAATCCAGATAGTTGATCGCACGGGGAACAAACTTCTGCCCCGTCGAGGTGATGTAGAACTCCCTTACCCCGTCCGCCACCGAGTGCCTACATGGGTGGAGAGGGTCTTTTGGAGTCGCCTCATGTCCGGTGTGCCGGGCTCCTACTTCAGCAGTCGGCCCGGAGGCTTGGGACGCGCCGAAACCGCCGCTTCGGGTTGGAAACGGCTCGATTTGGGTTTGGTTCTTCCTGACGCGGTCAGCGAAAGTCGGGTCAGGGTGGGCCGGTTGCGGCCGGCCGCAGCAGGCGTCTTCGAGTGGGTGGGGTGTCGGGGTCGGGACTGAATCCTTGACCGTGGATCACCGTGTGGTGGTGATACCAGCAGAGAGTGGCGAGATTGTCGGGGTGGTTGGTCCCACCCCGGTGGCGGGGACGAACGTGGTGTGGTTGAAGCCGGTATCGGGAGGTACATCCGTCCACGACGCACCCGCCATCTCGGGCCAAGACATATCGCCGGGTGCGACCCGGGATGGCGGTGGTTGCGGTTCCTACGGCCAAGGGAGTGCCATGCTCGGTGACGGCGGTGACCTCGATCCTGGCTTCGCAAACGAGACGTTCGAGGGTGGCAGGCCCAACCCGGGGACCAGACGCGATCCAACACCCTGATTCGCCGTTCGTAGGCGCTGCCTCTTTGGCGTCGACCAACACGGTGACGGTGGCCGAAACGGAGCCGCTGCCGTCATCGATTCCGCTTGTCCGGTCGGCACAAATCGCGGCCAAGGCGTCGACCCTCAGCGCAGTGCGCGATTCATGTGCGCCTGTCTCGAGACGGATCTGATCGGCCCCTTCGTCGAGCGCCCGAGCGATGACGGCTCCTTGCAACGCGGGGATTTGGCCGTGGATCCGCCAGGCGGTGTGTTCGAGGTCGGGCTGGATGACCAGATAACGACCTGCATGGGTGTCGTGCTCTTGTTGGCGAGTGACACGCCGATGACGAGCCGCTACCCGACGGACGCCAGAGATGTCGAGATGCAACAGCGGGTCGGACTGTCCGGTCCGAGCAACCTGCACGGCGCGGTCGAATGAGACACCTTCCTCCAACAGATCGGCACATTCGGAGTGCTCCGACAGAGACCGGAGTCCGGCGGCGGTTTCGGGAGCAACGTCGGTCCTGGCCGTGATCCAATCGTTGAGCGTTCGGGCACCTTCGGCTCGCGGGATACCCCTTCGGTCGACCTCGGCGATCACTCGAGCCTGCAACCTCCGCAGCCGGGAGATAGACCGTTCACATGCGACCAGTAAGCCTTCCAACCCATCCGACGACACCAACCCGACCTCGACCTCGCTATTGGAGAGGTGGCGGTCCTCGACGGCCGCTGACAGGAGAGTGCTCATGTCGACAGCTTATCGAACATATGTTCGACCGTCAAGAGTATTTTACGATGTAGAACATTACTCTTATCAACGGGGAGATTCGTCAGAGACCGCAAGCGAAAACAGGAACGTTCGGCGGTCTGACGAGGCCGGATCGAATCAAGTTTGACTGCTATTCCAAAGCCGACCGACGAGGTACGTCCCAGCTGCAGACAGGCTGCGCCCCTAAACCGAATCGAAGAATGAACGCTCGATCGTGACTTCCTCGACAACACGCTTCGAAGTTTGTACGCCCAGTCCATAGTCCTTGAGCAAGTCACAGAGTTCGTTGCCGTCAATGAGGTCGACGGGTGGTGCGCCGTCTCTGGTCGCTTCCGCTCTGGCAGACGGAGTAAAAGTTCCAGTCGTGATAATTAGCCCCTTCTCCCCTCGACCGGACATAGCTCCGCGGAAGTCACGAACGACTCCCGCCGAAACACTCCCTGTGTACCGCTTGCACTGGAAGTAAGTCGGGAAACTGACCAATGAGACCTTGTACACACCGACCCCGTCAATTCCTCCGTCACCTGATTTGCTCGTCACCTCAACGTTGCGAAAACCGGCCTCACGGAGCAGTCTCATAGACAGACGCTCAAAGCCAAAGGGATCCATCTGCTTCAATGCGGAAAGCAAATCGTCTTTCCAATCAATCGCTTCCCCATCGTCAGCTTCGCCCTCGTCATCGCTTTCTCGTGCCGCCTTAGCTTTCCGCTCCGCTGCCCGAACGGCCGAATCCGCCGCCTTAAGGGCTTTGTCAGCCTCCTCTGCATTCATCGCCAGATAATTCTGACCATCCGGCGTGATAGCCCACACACCGCGAATGCTGTTATTCAATGCACCGATCTTCTTCAGGTATGTCCTAGCCCAATGTATGCGGTGGATCACCTTCGAAAGGCCTTCTTGCCTCGAGCCTGGCGGGTACACGACAGCGAACTGTGCTTCCGTGACTCCGTAGATCTGTGGCACCGATTCATCGATCTCGGCGACAGCCGCCGAGCCGGTTCACCGCGACCAGGGTGGGGAGTAAAAGGTCTTTGTAGGTCGGAATGGCCACGTCGTCCATCGCGCGAGGCTAGCGGTCGGTCTCATTAGCCCCCTGGTTGTCACTTGAATTACGTTGGGTTCTGGATTCCTCGGCCCCAGCACCGGCCCTCTCACACCACCCGCAGTCCCTCTTCACCATCGATCGAACCGATGTCGTAACCAATCACCCCGGCGTCACCCAAGTGTCGCAACAACTCCCCCACGCGGCCAGGATCAACCGCCATCAACAAACCACCGGAGGTTTGGGCATCGGACAACAGCTTCCACTGGTCCTCGGTCCCGGAACGCGCCAGCGGTTCGACCACCGACAAGTTGCGGACCGAGCC
>JBGTHP010000004.1:0-2244 GCA_041746105.1 Acidimicrobiia bacterium | reverse complement strand
GGCTCGGTCCGCAACTTGTCGGTGGTCGAACCGCTGGCGCGTTCCGGGACCGAGGACCAGTGGAAGCTGTTGTCCGATGCCCAAACCTCCGGTGGTTTGTTGATGGCGGTTGATCCTGGCCGCGTGGGGGAGTTGTTGCGATACTTGGGTGACGCCGGGGTGATTGGTTACGACATCGGTTCGATCGATGGTGAAGAGGGACTGCGGGTGGTGTGAGAGGGCCGGTGCCCCTCAGGGTGCGTTGTCGAGGTCGATGCGAGTGGCCTGGAACCGGGCGAGAGTGTCATCCAACCCATCTGCCATCTCGAGCTTGCCGGGCCGGTCTTCGAACCCCGCCTTCGCCAATGCCCGCCTCGGCTGGGCCAGCACGCCAGAGAGGACCACTTTGATACCAGAGCGATTCAGCCGGTCGACGGCGCTCTCCAACGCAACCAACCCGGTGGCGTCAATGGCCGGGACATGCTCCAGGTCGATGATTACGGTGTGGACTCCTTGGTCGACGGTGGCGAGCGCTTCGAGTGCCTTTTCTGCGGCGCCGAAGAAGAGCGGTCCCGCCACGTCGTAAAACACAACTCCTGGTGGAAGTCCAGCCACCGTGCCTCCGGCCGGTCCGCCCACGATCGTGGCTCCGGAGATTTCGGCCATCCGGCGCATGAACAAAAGTGCGGCAAGGACGACTCCGACCGTGACCGCCACCACCATGTCGTACACGGCGGTGAGGAGAAAACAGGTGATCAGCACGATGACGTCGCTCCTCGGCGCAATGCGGACGATGCGGAGGAAATGTCGGATCTCGGACATGTTCCACGCAACGACCAGCAGCAAAGCCGCCATCGCGGACATGGGCACGAGACCGAGAACCGGCGCCAGCGCGAGCATGGCCAACAGTACGAACAAGGAATGGACCATGACCGCGATCGGCGTTCGGCCTCCGGCCCTGATCAGGGTGGCGGTCCGGGCAATCGCTCCGGTGGCGGCGAACCCTCCAAAGAATGGCGCAACGATGTTTCCCAGACCCACCCCGATCAACTCGCTGTCGGGGTCGTGACGGCCACCGGTCATTCCGTCGGCCACGACCGCGCATAGGAGAGACTCGATCGCGCCCAGCATGGCTATGGCCATTGCGGATGGGAATAGCGCTCTGAGCATCTCCAGTGTGAGACCGTTCCACGGCACCGTCGGGAGTGGGGGGGCGGCGGGAATCGAACCGAACTGGCTTTCGATCGTGGCAACGCCCCCGCCGGCGCTCTCTAAGAACAGCGCGGCGACCGTGGCGAGCGTCAGTGCGATCAGAGGTGCTGGCACCTTTCGAGTGATTCGCGGGGTCGCTACGAGGACGGCAAGGGTGAACGCCCCGATCGCCACGTCGGACCAGCCGATGTCGGGGAGGCGTTCGATGAGGGTGGCGAGGCGATCCCATATTCGCTCACCCTCCAGACGTCCCACTCCTGTGAAGTCGCCTAGTTGTAGAACGGCGATCACGAGGGCGATCCCCGCCGTGAATCCGGTCGTCACCGGGTGGGGGATGAATTGAACGAGGCGGCCCAAACCTGCCGCCCCCATCATGACCAGAATCAGACCGGCCATGAGCGAAGCGACCAAAAGACCCGACAATCCATACTGGGCGGTGACCGGGGCCAGCAAGACGACAAACGCAGCCGTCGGGCCTGACACCGATGTCATCGAGCCGCCCGTTGCCGCGATCACGATCCCGGCCACGATCGCCGTATAGAGGCCGTTGGCCGGCGGTGCTCCCGCAGCAATCGCAAGAGCCATCGATAGGGGCACAGCAACCACGCCGACGGTCAACCCCGCCATGGCATCGGCCCGCAAATCGTCTCTGGTGTAACCGCGCCGTTTGAGAGCGGCCAACGCACGACCAGGAGCCGCTTTGGTAGACCGATCGATATACCGCCTGGACACCCGGCCGAGATTACGCCTTCTGGTCGAGTCGGCGGCGCGATCGCAAGGATCGGTAGCCGCAACCGGGGCGGTCGGCCCGGAGACCGTCTGGTGCTGACGAAACCGCTCGGAGCGGGAATCATTGCCACGGCCATCAAACGGGGAACCTGTCCCGAGCCGGTGGCATCCGAAGCGGTCCGCTGGATGACCACCCTCAACCAGGCGGCGTCGGAGGTGATGGTGGCGGTGGGAGTGTCGGCGGCCACCGACGTCACCGGATATGGGTTGACCGGCCACCTGCTCGAGATGCTCGACGAGGGCCAGGGGGCCACTTTGACGATG
>JBGTHP010000003.1:0-285595 GCA_041746105.1 Acidimicrobiia bacterium | reverse complement strand
AACCCCATCCGGTGACCTGACACTCTGATCAGGGCCGGCATCCGCCACCGGTGGCAGGTTCGCCACCACCGTGATCACCACAACATCGCTGTCGGTGAGGCCCTCGTTGTCAGTCACCGTCAAGGTGAACGTGTGAACACCCACCGGCAACGACACCGAAGGAGCAGCACCAGAGGCCGAAACACCAGTATCCGACAACCACCCGTACGTGACGATCGTCCCATCAGAATCCGACGAACCGGTTCCGTTGAGCATCACGTTGACGGGCGAAACACCATCGGCCGACCGAACCGACTGATCCGAACCCGCATCCGCCACCGGAGGCTGATTCGCCACCACAGTCACCACCACCACATCGGTGTCGGTCAAACCCTCATTGTCGGTCACCGTCAACGTGAACGTGTGAACCCCAACCGGCAACGACACCGAGGGAGAAACCCCGGAAGCGTTGACACCGGTATTGGAAGACCACGCATACGAGACAATCGTCCCGTCAGGGTCCAAGGAACCAGAACCGTTCAGGGAGACGTTGACCGGCGACACCCCATCGGCCGAACGCACACTCTGATCCGAACCCGCATCGGCTGTTGGCGGTTCCGGAACCGCAGTGACTGTCAGGTTCACCGTCGCGGACGCCGACCCGCCCTGACCGTCAGAAATCGTGTATGTGAACGACGTCGACCCGAAATAGTTCAAAGGGGGCGTATACGTGAACGAACCGTTCGCGTTCATCGCCACCGAACCATTCGCCGGCTGAGTAAACGACGACACCGTCAACGGGTTCCCATCCACATCACTGTCATTGCCCAACACACCCGGAGCAGCCACCGTCAACGGAGTGTCCTCAGCCGTCGAATACGAATCATTCACCGCAACCGGCGGCGTGTTGATCCTGACAGTCACGGACGCCGAGTCATTGGTGGTGTTCGTCTGCGGCTGCACGACCGCTCCGACGGTCGCGGTATTGGTGCGGTTGCCGGCAATGGTGCCCTGGACGGTCATGTTGAGCGTGGCGTTCCCGGGAGCGAGCGAAGGGATGGACCACACCCCCGTGCCAGGTGTGTAAGTGCCAGTGCTCGGAGTGGACGAAACATGGACAAGGCCAGCCGGGAGGAGATCGTTGATCGTGATTCCGGTGGCGGTGTCGGGCCCGGCATTGGTGACGGTGATAGTGAACGTGAAGCTGGTGTTCAGATTGGCGACCGCTGTCGATGAGGTCTTTGCCAGCTGCAGGTCGACAGCGGTAGTCGGCGTCTCGAGCACCACCGTATTCAGGAGGAAGAGATCGGCGCCCGAAGTCACGACCACCGTCGCCGAAGTCGCCCCACCGGAGATGGTGGCGGCGAACTCGTCGTAATCCATTCCGTGCATGGTGGTGCTGCCGGTAAAGGAGTTGGTGGAGTTGAAGATGTTTCCGCTCGGGTTAGCCGTGTTGGTCAACGAGCTCCCGTTGAATGTCACGGATTCACTTCCGGACAGACTGGGATCGCCTTCCCAGCCCATCACGGTCACCGAAGCGGCAGAAGATCCAGCGCCCGGCACCTGGAACCCTGACATGGTGAATGAGGCCGACGTGTTCCGCACCGCGTGCAGGCCGTCGTACACATGGATCCGTTTCATCGGTATGGAGCTCGACTGGTAGATGACGAGGAGGTTCCAGCCGCCGACAACCCCGGAAACGGAGCAGTGGGGATCGCCAGTCCACACAGAGAGGTTGCTGAGGGTGTAGTTGCCGTTGCCTGTGACCAGGGACGTCACGTCGGCGACCGCCGAAAAGAAGCCGTAGTTGTTTCCGTTGTATGGGAACGTCTCGGTGATCGGTGTAGCCGTGATGGAGGAACCGGCGAATGTCACCGCTCCGTCCGGTGTGCTTCCGGTCCCGCTTCCGGCTGGGTGGTATGAGCCGCCCCAATAGAGGTAGGCGGCAGTCACCGTCGCCCCGGCCGGGATACCGGAGAGGTTCGCTGTCGTCGCACCGGTGGTGACCGCGCATGCGTTCCCGGTGTTGGCCTCCGTGCGAAGCGTGGCGCCGGTTCCCTGATAGTCGAATTGACCAAGGAACTGTCGCGTCTGAGTGGGAAGCACTGCGTCGGCTCGGCGAGCCGCTCCAACAACAAATCCGGAGACGGCGATCACCAACAGGATGGCTGCGGTGGTGATGGTTCTCCGGCGGCGCCCACCCGGGCGGGTGGGGCGGTTCTTGTGGATGTTGAAGTGTGATCGAATCACGGAATGGATCTCGAGATTTCTTGGGCTAGCACTGATTAGATCGGGTCGTTGAACGGGCTTCTGAAGGTTGTTTGCTTGACATACGCGATGACTAGTCAGCGCAAACCGAAATTTCTCAAGTCTGGACTCCGTTGGTCGATTCTATACACGCCATATACATGGTCTATATAGGATCTGGAGAGCGAATGAAAAACGTAATCGCAGTGGCCAACGGCAAGGGCGGAGTCGGCAAGACATCCATCGCCGCCAACCTTGCGGGCATCGCGGCGGCCGGCGGCTGGACCGTGCTCACTCTCGACCTAGACCCCCAGGGAAACCTCGGGTCTGATCTTGGCTACAAACAAAAACAAACATCGGACGACGGCCTCGGCATGCTCGAGGCCGTGACCAAGAGTGTCAAACCAACCATCTTGCGTCAGGTGCGGGTGGGACTCGATTCCATCCCCGGAGGGAGATACGCCCGCGACCTGGCCGACGAGTTGACGATCAGGCGGCATTCGGATCCGCATGCAGTGCTCGCGGTGGCCGAGGTCCTCAAGAACCTCGCATCCGACTACGACCTCATCGTCATCGATGGGCCGCCCGCGGGCGGGTCATTGGTCGAAGCTGCGCTTGCGGCCGCCCGTTGGGTCATCGTCCCGGTTCGAGCCGACGAAGGTTCGCTCGACGGACTCGAGCTGATCGCTCGATCCTTCGGAACCGTTTCGGCATTGCCGGAGGTCGACGTCAGCCTGATGGGAGTCGTGCTCTTCGGTATCTCTATCCAGGCGACAGTTATCCGGGCTGATCTGCGTCGCATCCTTGTCGCAGACATCGGCGACGTCGCACCGGTCTTCGAGACTGTGATCCGCAGCTCAGAGAGGTCGGCCTTCGACATGCGCAGGTTCGGGCTCCTCGCTCACGAGTACCACCACAAAGCCATGAATGCGCTCGGGACCGTCGGGGAGCGCATCGCCGCCCAGCGGATGGGAGGAGCTGTCGACAGGTTCTCCCGGTCGAGCGCAGGTCTTGCCGACGACTATCGGGAGTTGACCATCGAGATCCTCAACAGGTACGGGGCATGAGCGACCGCAAACGTGACCTCGCCGGATTCGGTTCACGCCCTATGCCGCCGCCGCCAGAAACGGGCAGAGCCAAGGCCGCGGTTCCTGCGACAAACCTACCGCCCGTGGTCCAGCCGAGGCGAGAACGGCCGCCTGCCAAAAAGCGAATCACTCTTTCCCTGCCAACCGAGGTCGCGGCGCTCCTCCGCGACGAGTCGACGCAGAGCGACCGCTACTACCTCGACATCATCCTGTCCGCGTTCGGCCGCCGCGAGATAGAAATCCTCGAGGCCTACCGGAACCTCAACGCCGACCAGACCCTGGGTCTCCGGCCGCTGAAACGACGGAAGGAACCGGGTCGGGTTCAGGTGGCTTTGTTGATCTCGGCTAACGATCTCGACCGTTTGGACGCATCCGCGAAGGCCGTCCGTCTCGATCGATCGAGCTACGTAACGGAGCTTCTCACCGCTCGACCCGCCTGAGGACCAGGAACGATTCGGCTGCGGGAGTTCTCTGAATGTTTCGCATGGTTTTGCACAGGTAGCTCGACCTTCCCCGTACCTTGGAAATCGAGGGCGCACCCGGCGCTCTCGATGGAAGAGGAGGACGAATATGTCAAGAAAGCCATTGGTGATGCTCGCTGCTTCAGTGATGATGCTGTCGCTCGCGGCAACACCCGCACTGGCCGGCGACACGTCTACATACGAAGTGACGATCACCAACAACACCAACAATCAGTGGTTCACACCTCCAGCGGTTGCCACACACCACGGTCTCGATGTATTCACTCGTGGCCAGGCGGCGTCGGAAGGAGTCAAGGAAATCGCCGAGAACGGGAACCTTGCTTCGCTCACCGCACTCTATGAGGCATCTGAGTTGGTGACTGCCTGGACGGTTGCCATTGCCGACCCGGCATTGCCGCCGCTGGCGCCAGGCGAGAGCGTGACTTTCACGATCGATGCCGCCCGCGGTGACACTCTGTCGTTCGTGTCGATGTTGATCTGCACCAACGATGGCTTCACCGGTGTTGACGGACTTCGCCTGCCGCGTCAGGTCGGCCAGACGTCCATGGGCTACCTGCCCGCATACGACGCCGGCACCGAAATGAACACGGAAGCTTGGGCCGACCTGGTTCCACCGTGCGCACAGCTCACTGGCTTTGGCGACCAAGGCGGTACGGGCGAGAGCGACCCAGCGCTGGCCGAGTCGTCGGTCATCCGCCGCCATCGCGGCATTCGGGGGATCGCCGACCTTGTGCCGTCAGTTCACGGATGGCATGGCGCTGTGGCGTCGATCGAGGTAACCCAGCTCGGTTGATCGGTTAGAGCTACCAACTAGAGAGGGGCGGCCGAAGTCGGCCGCCCCTCACGCATGACCAGAGATGTTGCTCGCTACTCGCCTGACTCTTTTTCTGCGGCCGTCTGCAATTGTCCGGCAAGAGCTGCGGCTTCTTCGCGCCCACCCTCGGTGATCTTGGCCCGGTCGGTCAACAGCGTGACCTGGTTGTTCAGCACCTGGAGGAACCCGCCGTACACGCCGATCGTGGTTTTGGACGACTCGTTCTCCACAATGACGGCCCCTGTCGCCAGCGCCGCCATCAGCGGTTCATGATCGGCCAGAATGCCGATCTCCCCCTCGGTCGTCCTGGCCACGACAAACGTTGCCTGACCGCTCCAAACAGTCGACTCCGGTGAGACCACGTCGACTTGGAAGGGTTTGGCCATCAGGCGCCGACCTTCGCCAGCTCCCGTGCCTTGGCGAGGACGTCTTCGCCACCGCCAACCATATAGAAGGCCTGCTCTGGATACTGATCCATCTCGCCCTTGATGATGGCCTGGAACGATGCGATGGTGTCGGAAAGCGGGGTGTACACGCCCTCCTGCCCCGTGAACTGCGCTGCCACGAACATGGGCTGAGCCAAGAAGCGCTGCATACGCCGGGCTCGCGCCACCACCAGTTTGTCGTCTTCGGAGAGCTCGTCGATTCCGAGAATTGCGATGATGTCCTGTAGGTCCTTGTACCTCTGGAGGATCTTCTGGACGTCGGTTGCAGTCTGATAGTGCTCTTCGCCCACGATTTGAGGGTCGAGAGCCCTACTCGACGAGTCGAGTGGATCGACCGCCGGGTAGATACCAATGGCCGTGAGCGGACGGGAAAGCACCGTTGTTGCGTCGAGGTGAGCGAACGCTGTGTGCGGCGCCGGATCTGTGATGTCGTCTGCCGGTACGTAGATCGCCTGCAACGATGTAATCGAGCGGCCTTTGAGCGAAGTGATCCGTTCCTGGAGCACCCCCATCTCGCCGGCAAGGGTGGGTTGATATCCGACTGCCGACGGCATGCGGCCGAGAAGGGTCGAGACCTCCGATCCTGCCTGTGTGAACCGAAAGATGTTGTCGATGAAAAGCAGGACGTCTTGGCGCTGGACATCGCGGAAGTACTCGGCCATCGTAAGCGCCGACAGCGCTACCCGAAGGCGAACGCCTGGCGGCTCGTCCATCTGACCGAAGACCAATGCAGCTTTCGCCAGCACTCCGGATTCCTTCATCTCCAGCCAGAGGTCGTTCCCCTCGCGGGTGCGCTCCCCCACCCCCGCGAATACCGAAACGCCTCCATGCTGGGTGGCGACCCGGTTGATCATCTCCTGGATCAAGACGGTTTTACCAACACCGGCTCCACCGAACAGACCAATTTTTCCACCTCGAAGGTAGGGGCAGATCAGATCGAGGACCTTGATTCCGGTCTCAAACACTTCTTTTTGCGGCTCGACGTCTTCGAAGGCCGGCGGCTGTCGATGGATCGACCAGCGCGGCTCAGAAAAGTCCTGATCTGGCGCGTCGAGAGAGTCGCCCCACATATTGAAGATGTGACCGAGCGTCTGGTCTCCAACCGGCACGGTGATCGGTGAACCAAGGTTGCGAACCTCGGTCCCACGAACCAGACCATCGGTTGGCGCCATCGCAACCGCCCTCACTTTGTTGCCGCCTAGATGCTGAGCTACCTCTGCCAGCAGGGTGCGAGACTCCCCCGCCACGGTGAGATCGAGTTCGAGCGCATGCAGCAGCTCCGGTAGACCGTCCTGAGGAAACTCGACGTCGACCACCGGTCCCGCCACCTTCACGATCCGACCCACACTTTTTGTTTCTGCCATTGCTCTCTCCTTGCGATCAGCCTTCGGCGAGCGCCTCGGCGCCGCCGACAATTTCGGAAATCTCGGTTGTGATCTCGGCCTGGCGGGCTCTGTTCGCGGCCATGGTCAGGTTCTTGATCAGTTCTTCAGCGTTGTCGGTGGCCGCCTTCATTGCTCGCCTCCGAGCCGAATGCTCGGAGGCCGACGCTTCAAGCAACATGTTGAAAGTGAGCGCCTCCACATAACGGGGAAGAAGGCGGTCGAGGATCAAACCTGGCGATGGTTCGAAGCTGTACGAGACCGACGCCGCACCTTCGGCCGCCGCCGGAGGCTCGATCGGTAGGAATTCGAAGCGAGCAGCCACCTGCGTCATCGCCGACTGGAAGCGTGTGTAGAAAGTCTCAACCGAGTCCACGTCGCCTGAGGCGTAGGCCTCCATGATGGAGTTGGCAATGGCTCTCGCATCGCCGTAGCCAGGCGTATCGGTCACGCCGAGAAACGCTCGCTCGATTCGATAACCCCGGTAACGAAAATACGACTGCGCTTTCTTGCCGACAGCGAATATCCGGACGTCTACACCTGAACGCCTGAGATCGATGATGCGCTGCTCTGCCATGCGGATGATCGTCGATGCATACGCGCCTGCGAGACCACGGTCGGAAGACACGATCAATAAACCGGCCGTTCTGACCTCTCGCCGCTCCAGCAACATGTGGCTGGATCCGCCGGCGGCCCCTCCCACATTCTGGATGACCTCCACCAATTTGGCGGTGTAGGGCTTGGAAGCGATGACTCTGGCCGAAGCCTTCGGGATGCGAGCGGCCGCGATCAACTCCATGGCGCGCGTGATCTTCTGCGTCGCTTGGACGCTCTTGATCCGTCGCCTGGTATCTCGGAGTTCAGCGCTCGCCACGAACGATCAATCCGAACTTGTGAAGTTGTCCTTGAAGCCGGCGATGGCGGCGTTCAACTTCTCGACGTCGGGCAAGGTTCCAGTGCTCCTGATGTGCTCGAGTAGATCGTCATGACGAGTGCGGACGTGGTCTCTCAACCCGTCCTCAAAGCGCCGAATATCTCCCGTAGGTATCGAATCCATCTGGCCGTTGGTGACGGCGTAGATCACGACCACCTGCTCTTCAACCGGGACCGGAACGAACTGACCTTGCTTGAGGACCTCGACGACACGGCGACCCCGCTCGAGCTGGGCGAGCGATGCGGCATCCAATTCTGAGCCAAACTCTGCAAAGGCTGCCAACTCCCGAAACTGCGCGAGGTTGACCCGCAATGGGCCTGCGATCTTCTTCATGGCGCTGATTTGTGCGTTGCCACCGACTCGGGAAACCGAGATTCCGGCGTTCATGGCTGGGCGAATGCCCTGATAGAACAAATCGCTCTCCAAAAAACACTGCCCGTCGGTGATGGAGATGACGTTCGTCGGGATGTAGGCCGAAACGTCGTTGGCTTTTGTCTCGATGACAGGAAGGCCGGTCAGCGACCCGCCGCCCAACTCGTCACTCAACTTGGCACAACGCTCGAGAAGCCGGCTGTGCAAATAGAAGACGTCGCCCGGATAAGCCTCGCGACCAGGAGGACGCCGCAGCAAGAGCGAGATTTCACGGTACGCAACCGCCTGCTTGGAGAGGTCGTCGTACATGACCAGAGCATGTTGTCCCTGGTACATCCAGAACTGACCAATCGCCGAGCCTGCGTACGGGGCATACATCTGAAGCGCAGCCGGAACCGACGCCGGGGCGCTGACGACGACGGTGTATTCCATCGCCCCTGCCTTCTCCAAAGCGTCAACGACCTCCGCCACGGTCGAGGCTTTCTGACCGATGGCGACGTAGATGCACTTCACCTCTTTTTCGGTCCCCTGAAACTGCTTCTGGTTGATGATCGTGTCGATCAATATCGCGGTCTTGCCGGTCTGCCGGTCGCCGATGATGAGCTGACGTTGTCCCCGGCCGATCGGGGTCATGGCGTCGATGGCTTTGATCCCGGTCTGGAGAGGCTGGGTGACAGGCTGGCGCTGAACCACGGATGGCGCCTGAACCTCGAGCAGCCGACGCTCGGTAGTGTTGATCGGGCCTTTGCCGTCGATCGGGTTGCCGAGGGAGTCGACGACCCTGCCAAGCAGTGCGTCGCCGACGGGGACCGAAAGCACGTTCCCGGTCTGACGCACGGGGGTTCCCTCTTCGATGTGTGAGGCCTCACCCATGAGCACGACACCGAGGTCCTCTTCGTCGATGTTGAGTGCCACCCCCATCAAACCGCCAGGGAACTCGAGCAGCTCTGAGGCCATGACCTCGGGTAGACCCTTGACTCTGGCAACCCCATCGGCGATCGACGTGACGTAACCCACCGTGTCACGCTCGGTTGTGGGGATCCATCCCTCGAGATTCTTCTTGAGGGCCGCGGTGATTTCTTGTGTTGTGATGGTCAGCTCAGCCATTTCTCTCCTCAGCCTGCACGCACGGCGGTGCGCAGCGACTCGAGTCTCCGCTTCACCGAACCGTCGATCACGGTGTCTCCGACTCTGGTAACGATTCCTCCCAGAACAGACGGATCTACCACGGTCCGAACTTCTACTGGACGACCCACGACTCTGGCGAGCGCTTGGGTCAATCTCTCGATGGTGGCCGCATCCAACTCGATCGCAGACCGCACTTCGGCAATCTCGACTCCGACCGCCGAGGCAGCCCGACCGGCGAGTCTCTCTGCGATAGCCGGCAGATCGGACGCCCTCCCCTGGTTCACCACCAGGTTGACCATGTTCACGGTGACATCCGAAACCCGTCCACCCACGAGATCATCCAGGATCGACTTCTTGCGGTCGCCCGGAATTCGTGGATCGGACAAGGTGTCACGTAGCTCGGTGGACGATGCGAATGCTTTCGCAACGGAGTAGAACTCGCGCTCCACCTTCGAGAGTTCACCCTCGGCACGTGCCAGTTCGAAAAGGGCAGCTGCGTATCCGTCGATGCGGTCGGCCACTTACTTCTCCAGGTCCGCCAAGTAGCGGTCGACCAGCCCGAGTTGAGCAGCACGGTCGAGGCTTCCGCCCACAACCTTCTCGGCCAAATCGATCGAGAGATTCGCCACCTCGGTTCGGGCCTCGCTGAGAACCCGGCTCTTTTCGCCTGCGGCCTCTTCCCTGGCTTTGCCAACGATCTGATCGGCCTCGGCCTGAGCCTTGGCCAGGATGTCGGCTCTCAACCCCTCGGCGGCGACGCGTGCCTCTTCGATCATCTCGTTCTGTTTCGCCTTTGCCTCGGCCAGCTGAGCCTTGTAGTCGCCGTGCAGGCTCTCCGCCTCTGCTTTTGTCTTCTCGGCTTCGGCCAATTGGCCACCGATCGCCTGCTGGCGCGCTTCGAGCGTGCGGTTGAGAGCGGGGACGGCCCACTTCCAGACGAAGAAGAAGACAATGACAAAGGCGATGATCCCGGCGATCAGCTCATTGGTGGCAGGAAGCAGAAGGTCGAGCGGATCACTCTTTTCTGCCTCTTCTGCCGCAAGGAGTCCTATCTGAGCCAGTGTCATCGAGGATCAGCCCAGGAAGAAGAGAACGAAGCCGATTAGGGCCAGCGCCTCGGTGAATGCGATTCCGAGGAACATGGTGGTCCGCACCATGCCGGCGGCTTCCGGCTGGCGAGCCATAGCCTGCACGGCGTTCCCGGCGACGAGACCGACACCGATGCCAGGTCCAATCGCAGCAAGGCCGTAACCGACGACGCTCAGGTTGCCGGTGATGCCGCCGGATGCCTCCTGTGCGAGCACCTGCGCAGCAGTTAGGACTGCGAGCACTGTGTTCATACTTTCTTGTTTCCTTTCTTCCTCGTGGGAATTTCAGTGAGCGTCGTCATGGGCGACAACGATCGAAGACTCGATGTAGACAGCAGACAAAAGAGTGAAGATGTAGGCCTGAACGACGGCGACGATCATCTCGAAGACGTAGATGGCAAGCCCGAACGCGAACCATGCAGGGCCGGCGATACCTTTGGCTCCGATTTCGCCGAAGTTGGTGATCAGGTTGGAGGTAAAGACCCAACCGGTGACCAGCAAGAGGCTCAGCATCACGTGACCGGCCACCATATTGGCGAAGAGCCGCACCGCTTGAGAAAACGGCCGCACCAACAGGACGTTGACGACCTCGATCAGGCCCACCAATGGCTTGAGGGCGATTGGGACTCCCGGCGGCCACAGCAAGTGGGTGAAGTAACCGATCCCCTGCTTGGCGATACCGGCGATGATGAAGATCACGTAGGTGACCAACGCCAAAAAGGCGGGGATCGCCATCCGCGAGGTGATCGGGAAGTTGATCAACGGCGTGATCTCGAACAGGTTGCCTACGAGGATGAACAAGAAGATCGACAGGAGGTAGGGGAAGTACTTGAGACCGTCGGGGCCGATAATGCCGATGGCGATGTCATCGCGGACCAACCTCACCAGGGATTCGATCGCCGCTCCGAACTTCGACGGAATCAGCTTGGGCTTGCGAAAGGCGAAGAACAGGAGGGCAACCACGATGAACGCTGCGAGGAACATCAGAATCACCGTGCGGTTTATTTGAGTCCCTTCAAAAGCCTTGAAAATGAAGAGTTCACCCACATCCGCCGGAGCGCACACGGGGTTGTTAACAAAATCGCACTCTTCGATTGCGAGAGTCAACGGCTCCAATCCAAATCCCTTTCTTTCCCGCGCGAAACGGCCACTGCTTCAAGGACCAGAAGCACCATATACGAAACAATGGTCGAGATCCCAAACGACATCCGGTCGATCGGCACGAGCTCAGCGATCAAAATCATGGTGCCCATGATCAGCCCCAAACGGACAAAGAAGCCGAAAAGAGCGACCGCCTGATACAGCGCCAACGAGATGCGGATGGCCACCGTGAGCAGTGCGCCGGCGAGCAAAAAGTTGCCGACCACTACCCCCACGCCGAACGCTGCCGAATACGCCCCTTCGAATCCGCGAGCGAGCCAGAAGGCAACTACCACCAGCGGGGCCACATAGACCGCTCGCCGAACGGTGTGCCTGGCAATGACCGTCTCGACCGGCGTCTCGGCAGGGATTTTGACGAATTTATCGGTGGTCATAGGTCCTCTTCGTCGAGAAGGGTGCGTGAATGACCGAGCCCGGATTCCATGCGTTTGGAATAGTGCCAAACGCGTAGAAACCCCGTGTAGGCGCCAAGAACGATGCCCAGGACAACCAGCCATGGGTCGGTGCCAAGCCAGCCGTCGAGAAAGTATCCCAGAAGCGTCCCAGAGATGATGGAGCCGAAAAACGAGCCACCCACGTTCCACCCCTCGTGGACAGCCGCGGTCACATGTTGATGGACGTTGTCAGATTGCATGGCCGACCCAGGTTACCGGCCCCGTTCCGGCCGCGAATCGGCATGGCCAGCCAAATGGATCAGAGGCGGGTTGTCAGAGAGTCAGACATGGCCGGCGAAGTCGGCCGGGTAGGGAGGATGGGATTCTGCAAGTTCTCTGATTCGGATGGCCGCCGTTTTCACGGTTTCGTCTGACCCTCGGCCTTTGAGCGCCGACACGATCAAATGGGCGATCTCGGTGGATTCGGTTTCGACGAAACCCTGAGTCGTCATCGCCGGGGTCCCGATCCTCAAGCCCGAGGTCCGGTACGGAGGACGTGGATCGTCCGGGATCGAATTGAAGTTCAGCGTCACACCGATCGAATCCAACAGCCTTGCCGCATCCTTGCCGGTCAGGTCTTCGTCGATCGACCGGAGATCCATCAAGAACAGATGGTTGTCGGTACCGCCGGTCACCAGGCGAACCCCGTCCTCCAGCATGGCGCCAGCCATCGCAGCTGCGTTCTTCAGGACCTGCTCGGTGTAATCGTGGAACTCAGGTTGAGCGGCCTCGAGATAACAGACGGCTTTGGCTGCGATCTGACTCATGATTGGCCCACCCTGGCCCCCAGGGAACACTGCTTTGTCGATCGTTGCCGCATATTCCGAGTTCGAGAGGATCATCCCTCCCCTGGGTCCGCGCAGGGCCTTGTGGGTGGTGGCAGTGACTATGTCGGCGTAGGGAACCGGGTTCGGGAAAGACTTCCCTGCAACCAACCCGATGAAGTGAGCTGCGTCCACCATGAACACGGCTGCGATCTCATCGGCGATCGAACGAAATGCCTCATAATCGAGGTGTCGGGGATAGGCGGAATAACCCGCGAGGACAACCGAAGGCTGGTGCTTGACCGCAAGACGTCGAACCTCGTCCATGTCGATGCGCTCGGTATCGGGGTTGAGACCATAAGCAATGAAGTCGTAGTACTGACCGGAGAAGTTGACCGGTGACCCATGCGTCAGGTGTCCCCCTTGATCGAGCCTCATCCCCAGCACCTTCGAACCGGGCTTCAACAGCGCCAGATATACGCCCATGTTTGCCTGCGCCCCACTGTGGGGTTGTACGTTTGCGTGGTCGGCGCCGAACAGCCCCTTCGCCCGGTCGATCGCCAAGGACTCGATCTGGTCTGCAACTCCACAGCCTTCGTAATAACGCTTGTTGGGATAACCCTCCGCGTATTTGTTTGTGAAAACGGAGCCGGAGGCCTCCATCACGGCCGGCGAGGCGAAGTTCTCGCTGGCGATCAGGTGGATGTGGCTGTTCTGGCGGGAAACATCGTCGCGAATGAGGCCCGCGACCGTGGGATCGACATTTTCGATCTGATTCATGGAGATCATGGACCGAATGTAGAAGCCCGAACCGTTCGGCGACGAATTTACGCGTCCCTGTCTTGGTGGCCTATTCAAAAATCCGAATCCCGATGGCGAGTGGAAGGAATAAGGCCCCGGTTGCCGGGGGCCTTATTCTCCTACTCGATCACCTCGCCGGTGTCCTTGTCGAAGAAGTGCATCTTCGAAGTATCGATCACCAACGTCGCCTGCTGACCAGAGCGTGGCGCATAGTTGGGATTGATTCGAGCGGTGAACTTCGACTCGTTGCCGAGTGTCTCCACATCCGTCCCTTCATCTTCCATCAGTTCGCGCAGTTCGGGCGTGACCACTGGTGGGGACGGCTGGGTGAAGTGGAGGAATGCCTCCGAGCCGAGCTGCTCTACGAGACCGACCTCGACCTGCAACGTCCTATCTGACGTGTCGCCAGAAGCAGCTTGCTGAATCTCGAAGCTCTCCGGTCGGAACCCGAGCACGATCTCTTTGCCTTTGTAGTCGACAAGACCCTTCTTTGCTTCGAGTCGGGCAGGATCGATCAGGATCCGGGTGCCCGCGAACGCCGCATAAACCCGGTCTCCGTCGGCGGCGACAGTCCCGTAGACGAAGTTCATGGCCGGGGAGCCAATGAAACCTGCGACGAAAAGGTTGGTTGGCTGGTCGTACAGGTTCCGGGGACTGTCGATTTGCTGGAGGTTCGACTCGGTTCCGGAGATCTTGCGTAGGACCGCGACACGATCCCCCATCGTCATGGCCTCGACCTGGTCGTGAGTGACATACAGGGTCGTGGTGGCGAGGCGCGCGTGAAGAACACCGAGTTCGGAACGCATCTGAACTCTGAGCTTGGCGTCGAGGTTTGACAGCGGTTCGTCCATAAGGAACGCCGAGGGCTCACGCACAATGGCGCGACCCATGGCCACTCTTTGCCGCTGGCCGCCAGACAGCGCTTTTGGCTTGCGCTGCAGATACTCGGTGATCTCGAGCGTTTTGGCCGCACCCTCGACCCGACGAGTTATCTCATCCTTGGGCATCTTCCGCAGCTTGAGCCCGAAGGCCATGTTGTCGAAGACCGACATGTGGGGATACAGCGCGTAGTTCTGGAACACCATGGCGATGTCCCGGTCTTTGGGTGACACGTCGTTGACGACACGGTCACCAATCTTGAGTTCGCCGTTGGTTACCTCTTCGAGGCCGGCAACCATTCGCAATAGTGTGGATTTCCCACACCCGGAGGGACCAACCAAGACGACAAACTCTCCGTCTTCGACATGAATGTTCACATCGGAGATTGCTCGAGTGCCGCCCGGATAGACCTTCCCGATTCCGTCAAACGTGATCGAGGCCACAGCCTTACCTTCCTGAAGTCGACCGGTGGACGTTTCGTAATTTAGCATGGAGCCCGAGGACAGGCCCGATCGGTTGTCCAAAGTGTCGCCCAGGGAAATGGTGTGGTTGTGAACAAAACGATCGTATTGACCGGTGGTACGGGTGGCCTGGGCACCGCACTGTCCAAGCGCCTTCTCGCCCAGGGCGACAAGTTGGCAGTCACCTATCTGCTCCCCGACGAGGCAACCCGGTTCGAAGAAGAGGTCGGTGCGGACGAAGCGCAGATAATGCTTCGCAGGGTTGACGGCGGAGATTCGGAGGCGGTCAAATCGTTCCTCGCCGAAGCCGCTTCGCAGTTCGGTGCGCTACATGGCCTCGCCAGCCTCATCGGTGGCTGGGCCGGCGGCCGCGATGTACAAGACACCGACGACGTGCGCTTCGATCGCATGCTCGACCTCAACCTGAAATCCAGCTTCATCGCGACCAGGGCCGCCCTTCCCCATTTGAAGGAGGCCCCTTTCGGGAGAATCGTGTTGGTCGGGAGCCGGGCTGCCATCGACAATCCGCCAGGACAGGCCACGTTCAACATGGCAAAAGCGGCAGTGATGTCGCTCGGTCAGAGTCTCGCCGGTGAGCTCGACGGCACCAATGTCGGTGTCACCGTGATGCTGCCGAGCGTCATCGACACACCGGCCACCCGGGCCACTGCCCCATACGCCGACTATGTCAACTGGCCCACCCCCGATGAGATTGCAGCAGTTGCACAGTTCTTGCTCTCCCCCGAGGCCGGAGTGATGAATGGGGCGATGGTCCCGGTGTACGGCCGCAGCTGAGAAAGAGTCAGGCCGGAGGTCGATGGTTTTTGATGTCTTGTTGATGATGCGGTGAGGTTTCGCTGAACCGATTGTCGGCATGCTGTCAGGAATGGCAACGCAGACATCGAACCTTCAGAAACACGCAGATCAAACACCGGCGATAGCGCCTCGCCGCCGGGTGACGGGTGCCTCACCGAGTCGGGTGACACTCGCCATTCTGCTTGCGGTGGCCCTCCCAATCAGCCAGCTTGCGGTTGCCGCCGACACGACGATCACGGTGACCGACAAACTCGGTCAAGCGTCGATCTCGGTCAGCCCTGGAACCGCGGTGTCATGGAACAACCAGGATGGTGATCGCCACCGCTTCCGCTCCACCTCCGGTCCGGAGGATTTCGACACTGGGAACATCGGGCCCGGCGAAACCGGTTCCGTGACTCTCCAATCAGAGGGCACCTACACCTACGAAGACGACCGGAACCCGGAGAATTCGGCCTATCACGGCACGATCGTGGTCGTCTCCGGGGCCGGTGGTGCGGCACCGCCCACCGGCGGTGGTGTTGTCGGCGCGGCCGAGGTGAGAATGGCGGGACGGACTTTCAGCCCTGGCTCCGTCTCGGTTGGCGTCGGGTCGACTGTGGATTTCGTCAACGATGACGATCGAGACCATACGGCGACTGCCGATGGTGGGACGTTCGACTCGGGGATAATGGCTCCCGGCTCCCGGTACACGAAGACCTTCTCGGCCCCAGGAACCTTCCCTTACATCTGTGTGATCCACCCCGATATGCGGGGGACTATCACGGTCACTGGCGCCGACGGCGTTGCCCCACCCCCCGCCACAACCCAACCGACACCCCTAATCACCGTAACTTCGTCGGACGTCGAAGTATTCGACTTTGGGTTCTCGCCCGCCACCAAGACCATCTCGGCGGGATCCAGCATTCGGTTCGTCAACAGCGGCATCGTGCCTCACACGGTCACCGACGCCGCCCAACGATTCGACTCGGGATTCATCGCAGCCGGCAGCAGTTGGAGCCGCCGGTTCGACAGTCCTGGGACGTTCAACATCTTCTGCACTCTGCACCCACAGATGAAGGGCACGGTCACAGTGACGGACGCCGCCGGGACCGCGCCTCCCCCGCCGACTGTTCCTCCATCCACCGCCACACCGATCGGATCCGGAGCGGTCGAGCTTCGAGATTTTCGCTTTTCGCCCACTTCCGTCACCGTCAAGGCGGGAGACTCGCTGCAGTTCGTGAACACCGGTGCGGCTGTCCACACCGTGACTGCCACTGATCGTACGTTCGACTCAGGCCTTATCAAACCAGGCGGACGATTCACACGACGGTTCACAAACCCAGGGATCATCTCGATCATCTGCACATTGCACCCTGAGATGCGAGGGACGGTCACAGTCACCGATGACTCCGGAACCGCACCGTCCACCTCTGTTGCAGCGGCCGAGGAGGTCGTGGAAGCTGAAGCCACCGACGTAGCGGTCCGGATCGTTGATCTCGACTACCAGCCCCAATCATTGTCGATCACGACTGGGACCCGAGTGGTCTGGTCAAATGCCGGTGTCGCCCCCCACACCGTCACGGCCAGAGACGAGACGTTCACATCCCAGTTGTTGGAGCCGGGTGACACCTACTCACGTGTGTTCGATCAACCAGGAGTGTTCGAGTACTTTTGCACGCTCCACCCCAATATGGTGGCCTGGGTCAGGGTCGACGAGTCGCTCGCGGGCGGCGAGGGTGCCGGCAACGCGGCCGAGACGGCGTCGCCACCTCGTGCTCGCGAAGCGTCTGTGGCGATCGGATGGTTAACCCTCGGAGTTGTTGGAGTGATCGTTTTTGGAGGCGGCGGCGTGATCTTTGCCCAACTGCGGAGAGAGCTGCTTCGCTCTTGAGTCGCTCCAAAGGCTTGTTCGCCTCGATTCCATCCACAACGACAGCTCGTGTAAGCGCACCCGCCAATGGGGCAGTTTCAGACCGAATGCGCCGGAGAACGGATGAAGGCGCCACCTTGCGATAGCGCCTTCACCGATTGCGGCCCCGACCAGATTCGAACTGGCGTTACCGGCTTGAGAGGCCGGCGTCCTAGGCCACTAGACGACGGGGCCGTGTCGTCATCCGGATCAACTGATCCAGGGCCAACTCCCGGACTGTCCGGGTCGCTCGGGGGGAAGGACTTGAACCCTCAATAACAGGGCCAGAACCTGTCGTGTTGCCTATTACACCACCCCCGAATGCGTGCGAGCACCACTTGGTGCGTCGAAGGAGCGCCGACAGAATACCGGAATCCCTAGGCGGCGTCACATCTGATGGCAGGATCGACCTCGCTAGCCTGGGAAACGTGCTCGATTTCATTTTTGGCTACGTGATGGGTGAGAAGGCGGCGACAAGAGCCGCCTCCCATGCTCGAAACGCCGGGGCGGTCGACGCCAGAGCTTTCCGAGACGACATCAACCAACTCGACGAGAGAATCGATCGTCTGCTCCTGGTCGTCGACGCAATGTGGTCGATCCTGAAAGAACACGGATACAACGACGAGCAGCTCATCCAGAGGATCCGCATGATGGACATGGACGACGGCGTCGCCGATGGTAAGAGGCTGGCGTTTCCCCAAAAATGCACCAAGTGTGACGCCCTGGTCGAACCGGGCAGGCCCACTTGCACCTATTGCGGAGCAGTCATGTCGGGAACTCCCAATCCCTTCGACAAGGTCTGAGAGCCCTCAGCCCTCCGCCAGCCGTTCAGCCTCGTCTCGTTCCGTGAGAACGGAAACAAACTCCTCGAGATCGCCGTCGAGGATCGAGTCCAACTGATACAGCGTCAATTCGACCCTGTGATCGGTAACCCGCCCTTCCTTGTAGTTGTAGGTGCGGATCTTCTCCGATCTATCCCCGGTGCCGACTTGGGAACGTCGAGCGCCGGCGGTTTCTGCGTGGCGTCGATCTGATTCGAGTTGAAACAGCCGCGCTCGGAGGATCCGGTAGGCCTTCTCTTTGTTTTGAAGCTGGCTCTTCTCGTCCTGACAACTGACGACCAGTCCGGTCGGAACGTGGGTCAGCCTCACCGCTGAATCGGTGGTGTTGACCGACTGTCCCCCCGGCCCACTCGACCGAAACACGTCAACCCTCACATCCGCGGGGTCGAGATCGACGTCTACATCCTCTGCTTCCGGCAGAACGGCCACGGTCGCCGTAGAAGTATGAATTCTCCCTTGGGATTCGGTTTTTGGCACTCTCTGAACACGGTGGACACCGGCTTCGTATTTGAAACGGGAGTATGCGCCACGACCTTTGACCGCAACTGTCACCTTGGTGAAACCACCAGCCTCCGACTCGCTCGACTCGATCGGTTCGACTTTGAATCGGGACCGGTCGGCCCATCGTTCGTACATCCGCAAAAGGTCACCCGTCCAGATTGCTGCCTCGTCTCCGCCGGCGGCGGCGCGGATTTCGACCAGAACATCCTTTTGATCGTCTGGATCCTGTGGAGTCAGAACCTTTTTGAGCTCCCCCTCGATCCTCTCGACCTCGGTTCGCCGCTCTCTGGCGTGCTGCATCAGGTCCGCAGCCAGATCGGGGTCTGACCGTGCGAGGTCTTCTGCCTCCCCCGCCTCGGCGGATGCGGAACGATGGGCCCTCACCAACTCGACCACTGCCCGCAATTCGGCGTGACGTTTGCCCAACTCGGCATAATCGGAAGGGTCTAGGCCGGGCTGACCGAGCCGGTGCTCGACCTCTGAAAAGTCGAGCTCGACCTCCGCCAATCGGGCCGTCAGGTTCGAATCCATCAGTACAAGGGCGGTCTGGCAGCCACAGCCGATGGCGGCAGTGCACCGGTGTCCACCAACCGCTGTGCTTCGGGGCCGTCAACTGCCGCAATCAAACTGGCGATCGCAACCTCGATCATCGACCGATCCGGCTTCGCCGTGGTGAGACGCTGCAGCCACATACCAGGCGCGGCCAGAATCCGCCCGCTCAGACTCCCTCGATGGGCTCCGGACCATTTGAGGATCTCGTATGAGATTCCAGCCACGACCGGAATACCGACGATTCGGCTCGTTATCAAGAGCGGCCAGTCGGGACGACCCAAGAAGGTGAACAAGACGATGGCGATGAGGACCACCAGCATCAGAAAGGAGGTGCCACACCGGGGGTGCTCCGGCCGGTACTTCTCGACCGAATCGATGTCCAGTGGATCTCCAGCCTCATAGGCGTGGATCGTCATGTGTTCGGCACCGTGATAACGGAAGACCCGTTTCAGCTCCTGGGACCTGCCCAACAGCCACAAATACCCGACAAAAACCACCAACCGGACCACGGCTTCGACGGCGGCGAAGATGAGTTCGGATTCGCCTACCAGCCATCCAGCCAACCAGGCAGGGCCCACAACGAAGAGACCGACAAAAAGCACCAGCGCCAGCAAGATCGAGATGCTCATCTCGCGTCTCGTGACGGGTTCTTCGTCCTCGCCCAACGACTTCTGAACGGACCAAGAAAGCGCCCGGAAACCCAATGTCATTGACTCTCCCAGCACCATGACACCTCTCACAAACGGGATCCGTGCTGCTTTGGAGCGTGAGGAGAGACGGGGAAGTTCTGACCGAGTTGCCTCGATCTCGCCATCAGGGCGTCGGACCGCAACCGCCCACGCCGAAGGCGCACGCATCATCACACCTTCGATGACGGCCTGTCCGCCGACGCTTTTCTGCGGATCAGCCGACAAGATGGAACTTCACTCGGCCGGTTGGTCTGGGACCTGGGTCTCGGCCTTTTGGGCTCGTTTCGACTTGACGGCGGTGCCGCCGTAACGCTTCTGAAAACGCTCGACCCTCCCACCGGTGTCCACCAGCTTCTGTTTCCCTGTGAAGAATGGGTGGCATTCGTTACACAACTCGAGGTGCATCGCACCCGTCTTCGTGGATTGGGTCGTGAAGGTGTTCCCGCACGAACAGGTCACCTCGACCTGGCCATAGTTGGGATGGATATCTGTCCGCATGGTCTCTTCCTTGTTGCCCGACTCAGCCGCCGCTCTTGGCGACCTCTGTCAGGAAGTCATCATTCGATTTCGTGTTCTTCAGCTTGTCGATGAGAAGCTCGAGCGCAGCCCCAGACTCTAGGGCAAGCAGTACGCGCCGGAGTTTCCACACCTGGGCCAACTCGCGTTTGTCGAACAACAATTCTTCTCTGCGTGTTCCCGAAGCCTCGATGTCCATGGCCGGGTAGATCCGCTTGTCGGCAAGGCGTCGATCGAGGCGAAGCTCCATGTTTCCGGTGCCCTTGAACTCCTCGAAGATGACCTCGTCCATCTTTGAACCCGTCTCGACGAGAGCCGTCCCCAAAATGGTGAGTGACCCACCTTCCTCGATGTTGCGAGCGGCCCCGAAGAAACGCTTGGGCGGGTAGAGCGCTTGGCTGTCGACACCACCGGACAGGATTCGGCCCGAGGCCGGTGTTGCCAGGTTGTGTGCTCGCGCCAGGCGCGTGATCGAGTCGAGAAGAATAACTACATCGGTGCCCATCTCGACCAGACGCTTGGCGCGCTCGATCGCCAGCTCGGACACCTGTGTGTGCTCCTCGGCCGGCCGATCGAAGGTCGAATAGATGACCTCGCCCTTGACCGAACGCTGCATGTCGGTCACCTCTTCTGGCCGCTCATCGACGAGGACAACCATCAGATAACACTCTGGGTTGTTCACGGTGATCGATTGAGCGATGTCCTTGAGGACGGTGGTTTTACCCGCCTTCGGAGGCGACACGATCAGTCCACGCTGGCCCTTGCCGATGGGGGCGATGAGATCCACGATGCGAATCAGAACGCTCTCCGGCTTGCCCTCGATCTCAAGGCGAAGACGCTGATCAGGAAACAGGGGTGTGAGAGCCTCGAATTTGGGGCGCCGCACTGCCTCTTCCGGCGTCATGCCATTGACAGAGTCCACTCGCACAATTGCAGGGAACTTCTCCTGGGATCTTGGTGCACGGATCGGGCCCGAGACAAGGTCACCTTTGCGAAGACCAAACTTGCGCACCTGACCGGCGGCGACGTAGACATCGCGATCGGATGGCAGGTATCCAGACGTCCTCAAGAAGCCATAACCCTCCGGCAGGATGTCCAGCAGGCCTTCTCTGACCTCCAGATCGCCGTCGGGAATCTGGTCGTAGCGTTCGGATCGACCTTGGCCGCCACTGCGCTGGCCGCCGCTCTGATTGCCGCCACCACCCTGGCCGCCACTGCCTTGACCGCCACTGCCATGACCACCACTGCCTTGACCACCACTGCCTTGACCACCTCGCCGTCGCCGATTGCGACGCCGGTTGCCGTTGCTGTCGAAATCACGATCGGAACCCTGACGTTCCGAATTGTCTCCGTCCGAATCGTCGCCGGAGGCTTCGGCGTCTGAATCGGCTTCCTCGCGGGATTTCGCCGTGGGCAAGGTGATGCCGGCCGTTGGTTCGGAAGAGTCATCGGTGGCAGCACCCGCGCTGACGAGCGCCGCGATGATCTTTGCCTTTTGCAGGCCCTCGGTGTCGACGCCGACGGAGTCCGCCAGTTCACGGAGTTCTCCAACCGATTTTGTCTGTAGTTGGGCTCTCGTAGTCATGTGGTCCTTCCAGCCCTGACCGGGTCACAGCACGGCACAAATCTGTCGGCGGACCCGGAGATGGTCAAACGGGGAATCGCGGCGAACACCTAGACGGAGTTGCTGCGGTAAACATCATCGTAGCCGCTCCCTACACCTAAGCAAGCTCACCGGTTGCTCAAGACCTCGGCGAGAGATCCCAGCTCGGCCGGAATGACCTCAATCCGTTCTGGCTTGTCTGCCAGACCAGCGAGATCGGCCGGCATGTCCGGCTCAAAACCGAGTGCACTAGCAACCGTGTCGGCGAATTTCGCGGGATGTGCCGTGGCAATCGAAACGACCGGACCAGAAGATGACACTTCGAACGCCGTGGCCGTATGGGGATCGAGCACCAAACCGTGTCGATCGTGAGCACGAGCGATGACTGCCAGAATCTCCTCGTCCGTCAGCCACTGGGAGCCGAGGTAGGCCTTCATCGAGGAGTGGATCGCGGGTTCGAGCACGATCTCGCCGTCCGATCGAAAGTCCTCCATGGCTTTCGTCAGGCGGATTCCGTCCTCACCGAGCAGAAGGTACAAATATCGCTCGAGGTTGGACGGCACTTGTATATCCATCGCCGGCGCCACTGTTGGAATCACCGGACTCAGTTCGAGCCGTCCGGTTCGGATCAATTGGTCCAATCCGTGATTCGAGTTGTTGCCGATGACCATCCGCTCGATCGGGGCGCCCATTCTTCTCGCCACCTCGGCCGCCAGGACGTTTCCGAAGTTTCCGGTGGGCACGCCCATCGTCACCCCACCGCCGACCTTCAGGGCCGCGAACCAGTGATACACCGCCTGAACCATGATCCGAGCCCAATTGATCGAGTTGACAGCCGACAACGAATGAACGGATCGCAGATGTCGGTTCATGAACGCCGCCTTCACCAGCGCCTGACAATCGTCAAAGGTGCCTTCGACCGCGAGCGCCCTGACATTGCTCGATTCGACAGTCGTCATCTGACGGCGCTGGATCTCCGAAACCCTGCCGAGCGGGTACAGGATCACCACCTCGACGCCGTCTCTGCCTGCCAGCGCTTCGATGGCCGCAGAACCGGTGTCTCCGGAGGTGGCACCGAGCACCGTCATGCTCCTCCCGTTCGCCTGCAATACCTTCTCGAACATGGCCCCGACCATCTGTAACGCGTAGTCCTTGAACGACAGCGTTGGTCCCCAAAACAGCTCGAGCAGATAGTGGTTCTCGCCCAGGTCTCGAAGCGGAGCGACGTCGGGGTCCCGGAAGGTGCCGTACACCTGACGTGCCATGGAGTCGAGATCGCCCTCTATGACACTTCCTTCGACGTAGGGGCCGATCACTTCGACCGCGAGATCGGCGTAGGCGGTGTCGGGGGGAGTGATCGGTGGGAAACGTTGCGGGAGATAGAGGCCGCTATCGGGGGCGAGGCCCTGGACGAGCACCTCATCAAAGGTCAGAGAGGGCGCCTCACCTCGCGTGGACCGATACCTCATCACGGTTCCGAGCCGACGACCCTGATTGTGGCGGCCACCTGTTTGACGGCGTCGACGCCAGAGGCAGTAACAACCGCCAACCGTTGAGCAGATTCCGGGGCTTCGTGGGTGATGAGAATGAGCGTTGCACCATCCCCGCGGCCTTCCTGCCAAACCTGCTTTATCGAGACCCCGGCCTCACCGAATGCACCGGCCACCTTGGCAAGGACCCCGGCGCTGTCCGCCACCTCCATCCTGATGTACCACTGTGTCGGAACTGCCTCGAAATCGAGCACTGCACCGTCGCCAAATCTGATTCTGGGCACAACCTGTGTCCCGGCGAGCAACTCACGGGCTGCGTCGATCACGTCACCCAATACGGCGGTGGCAGTGGGGTCCCCGCCTGCGCCAGGGCCGGTGAACAAGAGTTGACCAAGCGCCGGTCCCTCGATGAAAACGGCGTTGTATGCGCCACGCACGTTGGCGAGAGGATGGTCGAGCGGCACGAGCGACGGATGAACCCTGACCGCCACTCCCCCGCTGCGGGACTCCGCCACGGCGAGGAGTTTCACGGCAAAACCCAGCTGACGAGCGAGAGCGATGTCTTTGGTGTCGATCGATTCGATGCCCTCTCGGAACACCTGGTCCGGCCCAACCCACACCCCGAAAGCGAGGCCGGCCAAAATCGTTGCCTTGGCGGCTGCGTCGAATCCGCCAACGTCGGCCGTCGGATCCGCCTCCGCAAACCCCAATCGTTGCGCTTCTGCCAATACGTCGGTGTAAGCCCGGCCTTCCGCCGACATCGCCGACAGGATGAAATTCGTCGTGCCGTTCACGATTCCGATGACACGGTCGATCCGCTCACCGGCTAGTGATTCCGACAGGGGGCGGATGAGCGGAATTCCACCGCCAACTGCTGCCTCGAACAGCAGCGAAACCCCCGATTCTGCGGCGAGCGCCATCAACACAGGACCATGCGCCGCCAGCAAGGCTTTGTTGGCCGTCACCACCGGTTTCCCTGCCGCCAGTGCCGCCTCGACCAGTGTCCTCGCCGGGTCCAACCCCCCCATGAGCTCCACCACCAGCCGAACACCGGGATGGTTGATTACCTCCATCGGGTTGGTTGTGGTGAAAGAAGCAGGGAACGAGCGTTGTTTCCCCGGATCGCGCACGGCAACCTTGACCAATTCGAGGTCGATTCCCGACTTGGCGGCGATCACCGCGTGGTCTTCGATGAGCTTGCGCGCAAGCGTGCCGCCGACCGTCCCTCCACCGAGAATTCCAACTCCGACTTTCATGGATGGGCGATAGTAGAGCCCGAAAGGGGCGGAGAAGCCGACGGCTACACTCTCGGAGCCCTTGCTCCCGTAGCTCAGGGGATAGAGCACCGGCCTCCGGAGCCGGGTGCGCAGGTTCGAATCCTGCCGGGAGCGCTTACCTGCGATCCGCGCACCCGCCGCCGCGATGCCACCAAAGAACCGGGTTCATCTTTCAACCGATATGTTTTGGTCTCGGTGAATTGACCCTGGCTGCCGGCCGACGAGGAGTCCCGGCCCGGTTCAGCCGGCTTTACGCGCTTTGGCCGCCTCGACCGATGCCTTCAACGCCTCGAGCAGATCGATGACCTTGGTCGGTTCGGGAGTGTCCACGACGACGATCTCCTGGCCTTCCTTCTTCATCTCGACCAGTTCCTGAATGCGCTCACGAGACTTGTCGACGTGTTCGGCTTTGTCGAATGGCCGCGTCATGTTGTCGACGAGCATCTCCGCCATCGCCACTTCTTCCGGTCGCACCTCGACCTCGGTCTCCAACTCCTCGAACTCGGCAGCTCTGATCTCGTCCGGCCAGTACATGGTTTCGAGGACCAGAACTCCGTCCTTGACCCTGATGGTCGCCAGGTGCTCTTTTTCGCGCAGGGCAACCCTGGCGATGCCGACCCGCTCCTTGGAAGAGAGCGCCTCGGCGAGGATCTTGTAGGCCTTGATGCCGGTCTTCTCCGGCGCCAAGTAGTACGAGGACTTGTATGCGATGGGATCGATCTCGGACTCCTCGACGAACTGGACGACGTCGACGAGCCTGGCTCCCCCCTTGGATGTCGCCGCCGACAACTCCTCGTCGGTGAAAACGACGTAGCTGCCCTTTTCCACCTCGAAACCTTTGACGATCTCGGCCCAGGTGACCTCATTGCCGTCAGATTCGGCAACTCGTTTGTAGCGTATGGGGCTGCCGTCCGACTCACGCAACATCTTGAATTTGGGGGTCCGGTCTTCCGTTGCGCTGAAGAGTGCAACCGGAATCGTGACCAAACCGAACGAAACCGCACCTTTCCACATCGATCGCATCGAACCAGGCTATCCGTTCTCCGCGTCGATGTCACCCGGTCCTTCCAACTCCAAGGTGACGTTTTCCGACGGGTCGGATGAAAGGCCGACAAAAGCCGGACCGCGGAGTCTGCCCGCCGTGGTCCAGTTGAGAAATTCCACGTATGCCACGAGGACAGGCTCCACCACCACGGTTTCGCGCGGCCAGTCGCCGGCGAGGATGACATCGGATCCGCGTATCTGTTCCAACGTTTCTCGGATCCGACTGAGTGACTCTCGGTCGAACCCGGTGCCGACAGCTCCGACATAGACGAGCTCGCCATGGTCCCAAAGACCGAGCTGGAGCGCTCCGAAGCCCCCAGTCCGATCTCCTTCACCCATGGTGAATCCACCCACCACGGCCTGTGTCCGCCGGCGAATCGGGATTTTGCGCCAGTCGTGAGAACGGCGACCTGGTTGGTATAGGGATCCTGCGCGCTTGGCCACGATGCCTTCGAGGCTAGATGCGGCCGCGGCCTCGAACAGGGCGACACCATCGGTGCGCACCGAATCCGAACGGATTCCGCTTCCGAGGTCGATGTCCGCAAGCCGCTTCCACCGCTCCTCGATTGGCAACCCCAGCAGAGGGCCGTCGAATTCGAGTACGTCGAATACCACCAACCTCACGACGACGGCTTCTGTCCTCCCGGCCACCCGATTCATCCGTTGCTGGAGCCGGCTGAACGAAGGCACACCGTTGTCATCGAGAGCAACTATTTCGCCGTCGATCACAACCCGTTTGTCCGATGAGACCCCGGTCGCCTCCGGGTAGAAGTCTGTCATCTCCTTGCCGGTGCGTGACCACAGACGCACCCGACCAGGGTCGGACTCGACAATGACCCGAACGCCATCCCATTTGACCTCAAACCACCACCCAGGGTCATCGAAAGCGGCCGGCCACTGAACCGCCAGCATCGGCGGATAGGGGATCACCCGATCAACAGCTCACGAACAACCCGGTTGGCCAACCCCCCATCGAGATCGTCTTTGTGCGTTTTCATCAGATGGCCAACAACCCGACCAGACGCTCTTTCGTCGCCCTCAACCCCCAGTTCTGCGATCACCCCTTCGGCCAGCGCTCTGGTTTCCGCCTCACCCAGTTTCTTGGGTAGCCAGCGGCCCAGGTATTCGACCTCGTACGCAAGCTTGTCCGCCATTGCCGTCCCGCGCTCGCCGAGTGCCCTGTACTCGTCGATCGACTTCTGCATCTTTTTTGCATATGACGACATCACATCGATGTAGGTGGCGTCGGTGACTTCCCCGGAAAAACCGGCGGAAGACCTGACCATCGTCACCTCTGTTTCGATCTGACGTATGACATCACGGCGCGGTTTGTCGGCGGCTCGCATCGCATCTCTGAGTTCGAGCACCAGCTCTTCATGGATTGTCACAGCGTCTCCAGTATCAATTCGGGGTCGTCCGTGATGATGGCCGACACCCCGGCTTCCGCCAAGCGAATTGCCGCCGCGGGATCATTCACGGTCCAGGTCGCCACACCAATTCCATGTGTATTGGCGAGAACCACCAGCCGAGGGTTCTCGAGAATCATGGTCCACTCAGGGATGATCGCAACGTGGCCTTTTTCTCGGGCATGCTCCAAGGCATCAACGATGTTCATGCCTTGTTCGAGGAGTAGACCTGTGGCCACCATCGGCATTTCGACTCTGATCCGATCGACGTTCGGCCAATAAAAACTCGAGACGAGATCGCCATCCCCCGGCACGCCGGGCGGTCTCGATGGCCAAGTCGAGATGATCTTCAAAACCAGGTTCACCGGGAAAGTTCTTGACCTCCAAGTTCCAACTGTGGCCGGGTAGAGCCGAAAGGGCATCGTCCAAAAGCATCGGGTTCTGGCCGAAACCCAGGTCGATTTCGGAGATTTCCGCCCACGACGTCTCCGCCACCACTCGATCGTCGATTTCTGGGTCATGAGACAACACCAACAGTCCATCGAGACTGCGCCGAATGTCGGTTTCGACCATCCCGACGATTTCGAACGCAGCAGCAAAGCCGGCCAGAGTGTTATCAGGGAATTTTCGGGGAAACCCGCGATGGCCGACCACGGTTACCACGTTTTCTTGAAAAATCACAAATTTCCATTGCGAAGACGGCTTTTTGAGGTTAGCGTTCATTGAACAAGCAAACCCCCGAGGTTTTCTACCCGGAAGACCTCGTGAAAAGTTTCACAATCGGGCGGTTGACGGCCACTCGAGTACCGGTCTCACCACACACTGAGAGCGAGGACTCGGCCGGCAGCCGACTCGACGCGTGTGACGCAAAGGAAGGTATCAATTGTTCACTATCACAACGGAATGGCGAGAACTCTCGGCATGCCGTGACTCCGACCCCAGTCTGTTCTTCCCGATCGGGTCCACCGGACCGGCGGTCGATCAGATCGAGGCGGCCAAAGAGATTTGCGCTCAGTGTGACGTCCAAGAGGACTGCCTCCAATACGCACTCGAATCGAATCAGGAAGCCGGAGTCTGGGGTGGGTATGCCGAAGACGAGCGTCGCCGCCTCCGGAAGCGCTGGCTGGCAGAACGCCGCCGTCGGGCCCTCTGAGGTCGAGGGACAACCAATCGATTTGTGAGGAGGGGCCGGGCGACCGGCCCCTCACTGTTTGGGAATCAGCCGAAACCGACGCTCATCCGATGGGAACGCTCGAATTCGACGAACGCAAGCTTGTCCTTGGGGATCGCAACTCTTCGCCCGCTTGTGTCCTCGAACCACAACAACTTTTGATCGCCGTCGAACGAGGCTTTGAGTTCCGTCTCAAAGGCTTCGCCATCCTCCACTTCCAACTCAACCACCCGGTCGGCGTCGGCAACTCCGATGCGCACTTTCACGGTCGCCACCTTTCGTATTTCTCTGCGATATGGCTGGATCGTACCCCTTCCCTCCGCTGAGGCAGATGCGTACATTGAGGGTTATGCGAGGGAGAGCACGCATCTCGAGTGCGGCAAGTATTGCCGTGCTCTTACCGATTTTGTCCGTCGTCGGACTGCATCGCCTCGGCCGCCGACCGTTTCTCCGGATCGATTGGCAGAATCTGGGTCAGTGGATCGACAATTCCTCACTCGAGGATGCCACGGCTGCAATTGTGCGGGTGGCGGCGCTGGTAGTGGCCTATTGGCTCGCAATATCGACCGCGTCCTATCTGATCGCCAAGGTCTTTCGGCGAGTACGAATGATCGAGGTAACACAGATCCTCACTCTCCCGGCGTTGCGCAAAGTCATCGACGCCGCCGTCGCCGGCTCGGTCGCCGCCATCACCATTGCTTCACCCGCACTCGGCGGCACCCATCCAATCGAGGAGGTACCGGTTGTCGCGGTGCCAGAGCAATACGAGATCGCACCCATGGAAGAGACCATCGAGATCATCATCGTCGCCGATGCCACCCTCGAGGTCGTCATCAAGGCCGGCGACAACTTGTGGGATGTTGCGTCGCGCAGAATGGAAGAGGTTTTGGGCCGGACGGCGGGCGACCATGAGGTGGCGCCATACTGGGTGGAGGTGATCCAGGCCAACGAAGATCGCATCTCGTCGGGCGATCCCGACATCGTTCATCCAGGAGAAGTAATCCTCCTTCCGCCGGTTCGTGGCTGAAACCTCACCGAACTCGCCACTCCGTCGCTGGTGCTCGACCGAGACCGCTGGGAGGCAAACCTGGACAGGATGCGGTCGGTGGCCGACTTCCACGGTGTTCGCCTTCGTCCTCACCTGAAACTGCGAAGTCGGTCGAAATGGCAAAACTCGCCGACCCATTCGGGTGGTTGGGGGTATCGAAGATGAAGATCTACTCGTTGTCTCCGAGAAAGATCTCGGAGACACTTGAGTCGAGGAATATCGCCTGCAACGCCTCGGCCACGATCGGACCGATGGACAGGACGACCAGTTTGTCGAGTTGGCGGGCATCCTCGGCCACGGGCAAGGTGTTGGTGACGATCACCTCTTCGACAGGGGCGTTCTTCAACCGATCCACCGCCGGACCTGACAACACAGGGTGAGTTGCGACAATCCGCACCGACAACGCACCATTCGCCTTGACCAACTCGGCCGCGTTACAAACCGTCCCGGCCGTGTCGATCATGTCGTCGACGATGACCGCGTGGCGCCCTGCGACATCACCAGACACCTCCAGCGCGGCTGATTCGTTGTGCTTGTCGGGGTCACGCCGTTTGTATACGAATGCCACCGAACCATCCAGACGGCGGGCGAGTTTTTCCGCCCTCTTCACACCTCCGGCGTCCGGAGACACCACGGCGATCGGACCATCGATCGCGGTTCCGAGATAATCGGCGATGATGGGCAGCGCCGTCAGATGGTCAAAGGGGTCGGCAAAGAAGCCCTGAAGCTGACCGGAGTGGAGGTCAACCGAAACCAAGCGGTCGGCGCCAGAGGTTCTGAACAAATCGGCGATCAGTCTCGCGGTAATTGGTTCGCGAGGGAGAACCTTTTTGTCCTGACGGCTATACCCAAAAAAAGGCATGACGGCCGTGATCCGACGAGCGGAAGCCCGCTTCAACGCATCGATGATGATCAGCTGTTCCATGATCGCGTCGTTGATCGGCTTTGCGTGGCTCTGGATCACGAAACAATCTGCACCGCGCACACTGCTGGTGGGGCGGCAGTAGAGCTCGTCGTTGGCGAATCGGGAACGGAGCAGCCCTCCCACCGGCACTCCGAGGAGATCGGCTACTTCATCCGCCAGTTCCAGGTTGCAGCCTCCGGAAAAGAGCATGAGCCGCTTGCGGCTGATGATGTCCACTAAGTCTCTCCTGCACTTGGCCGAACATCTGACACGCTAGTCGGCGCGGTTGCAATCATGGCAATGGAGCTCAGCGTCGAGTTCTGATCAATTCGTCGGCTTCGGCCAGCTGTTCGACGGTATTCACTCCGATAACCTCCGACTCGTCGGCAGCAACTGCACTCACCCGGTCGCCACGCGCAACCGCCATGCCGACGACGTCTGTGAGATAGAGCTCACCCTGAGAATTGTCAGAGCCCAGTCGGCCAAGATCTGCCACCAGTGCACCGGCCAAAAAAACGTAGATCCCGGCATTGACCTCGTTCAGTTCGAGAGTTTCCGCGTCGGCATCTCGCTCTTCGACCACACCCTTTACCGATCCGTCAAGGTTGCGGACCACCCTGCCAAATCCTCGCGTGAATTCGACTTCCGAGGTAACCATGGCCATCGTCGCCCCGGTTGACGCCCGTTCGTACAGCAGGCGCTCCAGCAGGTCGGCGGTAACGAGTGGCATGTCGCCTGCCGTGACGAGTACCGGCGTCTCTGGCTCCAGCCGGCCCAATGCAGTCATTGCCACCCCGACTGCGTGGCCGGTTCCCAGTTGGAGGTCCTGACGACACCACTCGACGCCGGCCGGTAGTGCCGCGACAACCGCATCGGTCCCATAACCGACCACCACCATCGTTCTCGCAGGTTTGGTGGCGTCCACCGCCGCTAGCGCCCAACGAATCAGGGGTTGGTCGCCAACACGATGCAACACCTTCGGGACGTCGGAGCGCATACGAGTTCCCTTGCCCGCGGCGAGCACGATCGCGACATGGGTCCGTACGGTCTCTGAGATCATCGCTGGGGGGACAGGACTCGGACCCGTACTAACGGCACCAAAAACCGTTGTGCTACCAGTTACACCACCCCCCATTTGGGTGATAGGTCGTCATCGACCGACAGAAATCCTACCGTCTGAGCGGAAGGGTCACGCCTCCGCCACGCCAATTCTCCTCAACCCGGCAGCCTGAACACTCCTCGAGGAGGTTGGCGCCACCCGTCCTGCCGAGGTGGCCTCATCTTCATCCGAGAAATATCCAAAGGCGGACGGACCGCTCCCCGACATCATCACAGGGCGCTCCCACAATCGGGCGAGATCGGCCAGCCAGTCCGCCAATTCTGGCACCATGTGGATCGCGGCAGGCGTCAGATCATTTCTCAACGGGCCCAGTCGCCGGATGGCCGGCGGCATTTTTCTGCCTTCGACGACGGGCCCCCGCGGACCTTCGAGTTTGTCCCAAGTGCGATAGACGTCTTTTGTCGACAATGAGAAAGGCGGGACGACGACCGTCACCGCAAAACCCTCGAGCGGCTTGACGGGATCGAGAATCTGGCCGTATCCCTCCAGCCAGGCCGTTCCACCATCGAGAAACAACGGGACGTCTGCACCTATTGTTGGGGCAACCTGGCGGCAAGTGCTCAGATCGATTCCCAACAGATCGGCCACGGCCATCAGGGTTGCTGCAGCGTCGGCACTCCCTCCCCCCAAACCCGCCGCCACTGCCACTCTTTTGACGAGTCGTATGTCCAATCGCGGACGCAACCTGCGCTCGACCAGTGCATCGATGGCTTTCCAAACCAGATTGTCGTCTGGGTCCCCGAGATCCGCCCCTTCAACATGGAGGCGATCTACATCAGAAGCCTCGAAGATCAATGTGTCTGTCCACTCGATTGTCTGAACCAGAGATCGAAGGGGATGCATCCCTCCGCTGTCCGCGCCCGCCACCTCCAAGGAGAGATTCAGCTTGGCGGGTGCCACCCACTCACTCACCGGCAACCTCGGCCAGTCTCAGAAATGCCTCAGGAGCGAGGTCCTCCGCCCGATCGGTCGGGACCACGCCGGCTCGCTCGAACTGGTCAGGGGTCAGGCCGAGGACACCCCGCAGCATCTTGCGGCGCTGGCCGAACGCACTCGCGGCAATGGCAATCGCTGCCTCCGAGTGTGGGCTTGACGGCTTCCGGACGGCGATGACGACCGCAGACATGACTTTCGGTGGAGGGACAAAGACCTGTGCCGGCACTTTGAACGCAATACCTATTTCGGCGTTGAGTTGGGCCACAACCGAGGGCAACCCGTAGATCCGGGAACCGGGTGCCGCCGCCAGGCGCTGCGCCACCTCCAGTTGCACCATCACCACAACCCGGTCGATCCGTGGCACGTGCCGCAGGACGTCCAGCACCAAAGGAGTACCGACGTTGTAGGGCAGATTTGCCACCATGGTCCACTGTCCGGATCCAAGCTCGGCATCGAGGTCGACGCCCATGACATCGCGATAGCGGACTTCGACCAGCGGAAGCGCTGCAAGTACCTCGTCATGTATCGGAGCCAACCGTTCGTCGACCTCGTAGCCGACGACTCTGGCTCCGGTGGCCGCGAGCGCCGCCGTGAGCGTGGCGGTACCAACACCGATCTCGAGCACCTGGGAGGTGTCTGAGACGCCGGAGGAGGCAACCATCTTGCGAATCAGATTCGGGTCGGCCAAAAAATGCTGGCCAAACACCTTCCGCGGCACCAGACCGTGTCGATTCAACAACTCGACCACCTGAGATCGTGTCTGAATGGTCATGGCGAGCCGAAAAGATCGGCGGCGCGAGCGGAGGTGAGGCGCGCCACTTCTTGCGGATCCAATCCCCACACCCTGGCAAGGGCCTGGCCGACCAGTTCAACCCACGCCGGTTCATTCTTTTCCGCCCGATACGGAGGCGGGGCCAGATAAGGAGTGTCGGTCTCGACCAATGCGCGGTCGGGTGGGACGATCGCAGCCCCCCGGCGGACGGTGTCACCGGTCTCGAATGCGACAGGGCCGGCGAAACTGAAAGTCGCACCGGTTTCCAGAAAACGCCTGGTCCAACGAGGGCCGCCCGTCCAACAATGGAGCACGGTTTGAGGACCGACGCCAGTCTGGACCAGCAGTTCGTGGGTATCGGCGAACGCGTCGCGGCAATGGACGATGAGGGGCTTGCGAAATTCCAGGGCGAGATCGATCTGCGCCTTGAATGCGAACATCTGCGCCGCCCGCGGAGCCAGGTTTCTGTAGAAATCGAGACCCGTTTCCCCGACCGCAGCCACGCTGGACACGAGTTCGGCAATACGCCCGCCATCTGCGGGCCAGGACCCTGCGTCATGGGGATGCAGCCCGGCCGAAGCCAACACTTGCCCAGGGCGTTGCTGCGCCAGAGATATTGCCGCCTCCGAGGATTTCAGATCGACGCCTGGAACCACGACCCAGTCGACGGCGCCGGCGCGCGCCAGCAGCACCGCCGGATCACGGTCGTCGAGCTGAAGATGGCAATGTGTGTCGACCCAGGCCATGGTGCAAGCAATCTACCCACCCAGACGACACGCTCATCGGTCGGCCAGTAGTCTTCGCACCCGTTTGGAGGTTGGATGGACTCCGGGATTGCGAGAAAGATCGATGACCTGGGACGGATCGTGATTCCGGCGGAGACGCGCCGTCTCTTCAACATCAGGGAGGGCGATCAGCTCTCGATATCGATCGATGGACCCAACATCGTTCTCCGCAAGATGCAAGACACGTGTGTCTTCTGTGCTGCAACCGACCACGTCCAGACCTTCCGCGGCAAGGGCCTGTGTAGCCAATGCCGAGTGCAGATCGGGGTTTGATCCCGAGCTGTCAGACGAGACTCTCGTAAACGCTGCGACGCGACACTCCACAACTCGCCGCTGCCTCGCGAGCCGCCGCCGACCGACTCATTCCTTCATTCATCATCTGACGGGCCGTCGTCAGCGCCAGGTCGACATCCACCTTCGAAGTCCCGGCCGACCCTCCGATTACGACTGTGAATTCCCCCTTTGGCACTCTCTCCGTCCAGACCTCTACCGCTTCGGCGATGGTCCCCCACCAGAGCTCCTCGAATTTTTTTGTCAGCTCCCTGGCGATGAAAATCGCACGGTCGGTCCCGAGACCTGTTCCCAACTCGGCGAGATCCTTGAGTAGTCGGTGCGGCGTCGTAAAAATCACCATCGTTCTCTGTTCTGCAACGAGAGCAGCAATTGCTGCCCGGCGCCCTTTTCGTGGCAGAAATCCCTCAAAAACAAATCTGTCTGCAGGAAATCCTGAGCAGGCCACCGCGGTCGTGACGGCACTCGGGCCTGGGACAACCCCGATCGAGGCACCTACCGATCTGGCGGCCCTGACGGCGCTCATTCCCGGATCAGCCACCGCCGGAGTTCCGGCGTCGGTGACGAAAGCGATTGTCTCGCCTGATTCCAGGCGCAGAGCCAACTCTCGAGCCCTCGCTTCCTCATTGCCGACAAAATAGCTCTTGATGGGTTTGGCGACCCCGATCGACGCCAGGAGGACCGAGGTGCGGCGGGTGTCCTCTGCGTAGATCAAGTCGACGCCGGCTAGCGCCTCCGCCAACCTCGGCGATACATCTCCGAGGTTTCCGATGGGAGTGGCGCAGATGACAAGTGTTCCCGGCACGAGGCCACGATAGAGAGGCTCGTGCCGACCGGCGGCCTGCAGGACTCAATCGGGATCTCGAGGATGTGGGCCGCCCGGGGAATGAACACGATTCCTCCCGGGGCCAGCCGGCGCACTGCGATCACCCTGGACGACCGGTCGAGACCCACGGCCCACAGGTGGCGGCCCATCCCCCGACCATGTACCGAGCGCCCCCGGATCAACATCGACACCGAGCCAGATTCGTTGCGCAAGCCGTGAAGTCGCTCGGCGAACGAGTCGGCAACCAGAACGTCCCCGGAGTCCCATTTGTCACCGACGAGACGAACAATCTTCACGCCGGTCAACTTATCGAAATGACCCGGCGCCGGGGAGGGTTATCTGCTCAACCTGCAAGCTCGGCGAATACCTTGGCCCCCACCACGGCGTCCGTTGAGACCACGAGAACCAGACCACCAGAGCTCGCCAGCCCAACCCCGGCATAACTCGACTCTCCGTACACGGTGGCGGTGCCTTCATTCGTCCCTGGCGCACCTGAGACGGCGGTGAAGTACTCGTCGAGGGCGACCCGCAGCTCTTCGACATCCTGAGGGGTGTCGCCATCGAAGACGATGGTGAGAACCACGTTAGACCCGTCGGTATAGACCACTCCTCGATCACCTCCCCAACCTTGCACCGCCGCTTCTGATCCTCCGATCACCTGGTCAAACATCAGTTTCCAGGACAAAGCTCCCCACGTGCCATCCGAATCCACCTCATAACCTGCGATTTCGGGTACCTCGCCGGATTGGGCAATTGGAAATTCACGCTCCGGTTGGATGAATATTTCCTCGGTAGACAGCGGGGGCGTCAGATAGAGATCGTCCACGCCGCTATGTCCACCTTCTTGAAACGCGGCAAGAACGAACTCGAATCCGTCCGAATACGGGAACACCAATGCATCACGGATGAAGAGCGGAGTAGCACGCAAAACGGAGTCGTCGACATCAAAAGATTCACGGAACAACTGGTCGCGCTCGTCGTTGGTCAATCCCTGGGCGTAGAGCACCTCGGTCAGGACGGCATCTCCTTCGATGACGCCCAACATTGCCGTCGCCTCATCGAAGCGGTCGTCATCGAGCAGCGCCTGATAGCTGTCCCACATCTGGAAGTGTTGATCCGTAAGGGCATGGGTCAGCTCATGAATCAAGGTCGAACGCTGAAGAATTGTCAAACCATCTGGAGAGGCGGGAACAACCAGCTCGCCGGTGTCCCCGTCGTAGAACCCGCCGACCGAGGTTCCGTATAGATCGAGGTACAGCTGTCCAAGGTCGACCTCCGGCGGAAGCAGACCAAGCAACTGGTAGACCGTCTGGTCGATTTCGATGCCCTCGAGTTCCTCCGCGAGATCTTCCCGCACAAGTCGTTCCAGTTCTTCTCCGCTGACGACTTTCACCAAAGGGGGGTTGATGAACGGGAGCTGACGCAGCTCCTCGGCCCGCAAGACCAAGTCCTCGAGATCGGCTTTCAACTCCGCAGGCACCTCGCTCGCCGGATCGAGAATCGCAGCCGGTGCGCCTGTTGTCGGCGGCGCTGCCGCGGTTGTAGATGACACGGTGGTCGGATCGGTCGGAACCGATGTCGAACCGGTCTGTGTACAGGCCGGTGTAATCAGTATCAATCCGACGACCGCAATGCCTAGAACGCGTTTATTTCTCAAGAGAACCTTTTTCTGGAACTGCTCTGCGGTGTGCACCCCGGGCCAACCAGCGTGGAGGTGAGGGGAATTGAACCCCTGGCCTCTTCCGTGCGAGGGAAGCGCTCTGCCATCTGAGCTACACCCCCGGGAGCCGAGCAGTCTACCCCGCGCTTTGCTCTGGTCAGGCCAGACGTTCTGCGATATCACGTCGCAATCGTTCTTGAACGACGGTTGCGGTGAGGTCGGAACGTGAACGCTCCACCAAGGCCCTTGCCACGTCGGTGGTTCTGCGAAGGCCCGACGTCATTCCATCCGGATAGTCGAGAGAGGCAAGAAGGTCGACAATCGTGTCCATCACGGTCAACATCCGCTCCGCCACCGGTAATTCGCCCCGGCGCAAGGAATCCAGGAGATGCCGCCGGCACTCCCCCACGGTTTCGCCGAGACCGTGAAGATATGGAACCGGGTCGATCCCGAGGTCGGCGGGAAGGGGCAACGTCGAACCGTCGAGGGCGGCGCGCGTGAGGTGCGCCTCGGCGCATTCTTTGGCTGCGTCGGCAACAAAACCGGCATGTAGAATGTCGGGATGATCGGCGAGCTCGCCGGCGATCACGGCCAGGCGAGCCGAAGCTTTTGCGATCAGTTCGTCGGCAGAATCGATCTCGCTTCGGTGAAGGGCTCTGATGGCATTGGCCGACAGCCGAATGATCTCCCGACTGCCCGAGATTCCTCGTTCCCGAGCCGAGAATCGATCGTCGAGGATGGGGCGAACCGCCCCCAGGATCGGTTCGATCTCGGACACGACAAAAACTCAGTTGCCGGCGACGATCCGAACCGGTGGTTCGTCCGAATGTGCGGTTTCTGCCAAGTGGAGGGCGGCAACCCTACGGGCCTCACGCTGTTTGATTTGGAGCAACATCCCGATGTACCAGGCCAGGACTGCGTCGACGGCCAGGCTCGCCAATAGCCAGTTGAGGCTCGAGAACATGGCGGCCGCGCCGAGAGTCAGCACGGACAAGCCGGCGAGGAGAAGCAGCGCCCTTCGCCGGCGGGAACGAACGTTGTCGCGCGTTGACGTAGCCGACTGTTCTCTCCGCTGAACATCTGCCATCACGTGGGTCCACTGGTCAAACCGTTCGGTGGATGTAATGGGTGCCTCCTTCCGCCGTCCCCCCATCAGCTCGGGCAAGTAATAAAACCCCCAGATTGCACAGATCACCAGCAGGGCGATCAGGATCGGCGTTGGATCAGTCATTTCTCGACTCCGCTCTATTGCAGGGCCCGACTGAACTCTCCCCGACAGGAGCGTTTCGGTGTCCCTCGATTCGGCTCATCGCGGAAGTTCGGATGGGCCGTGAAGACTGGCAGACATTGTACCCGGGCCGGCGTTGGGCGGCCAACCGGCACCGTCCCAGCTGATGGACCGAGGAGAGACCATCGATCCAGGGAGACCTGCGGTCATGCCAATCGTTCTCGTTCACTCCGCTTCCCAATCTGCAGTCGCGACATCCTTGCCGGTACAGCCCATCCGTTCATCCAACCGAGACTCTTCTGCTCGCAACCGCACGGTCTCGATCGCACGGTCTCGATCGCACGGTCTCAGTCGGACTGTCTCGTCCAAGTCCCAGAAGCGCCTCCGGACTTGGCGAGCAATCGTACCGCACCGATGCTGGCGGAGCGGTCCAATCCCTTGACCATGTCGTAGAGGGCAAGCGCTCCCACCGTGCAACCTGTCATCGCCTCCATTTCCACTCCGGTCTGGCCGCTGGTCGAAACCGTGACTTCGATGTCTGCGCCTGTGTCGGATTCGGAAATGTCGACCTCCACGCCCGTGATGGAAAGAGGGTGACACAGCGGAATCAGATCAGGGGTGCGCTTGACCGCCATGATCGCTGCAATCCGCGCTGTTGCGAGTGCGTCCCCCTTTGGCATGTCATTGGCGAACAGCCGCCGTTTGGTCTCGGCCGAAAGAATCATTTCCGCTCGTGCCGTCGCCATTCGCTGGGTGACGGCTTTGGCCCCGACATCGACCATTCGCACCTCGCCGCTCTCGTTGAGATGAGAGAAATCATCGGACATTGACGCCTCCTTGCTCTGGCCAATCGAACATCTCCAAGATGACTTCGGCTCCTTTCTCCAAAGCACCCACACCGCGAGGAACGACCGCGAAACAATCGGCATCGGCTGTTGCACTCAACACATTTGACGACTGTCCGCCGGATAGGGCCGCAATCCAATCGTCACCGCGCAATTCGACATTCACCCGCAAGAAGACGGTTTTCTCCGGGTCGGTGTCTACCGATTCGGCGAGCTTTCCGCTCACCCGAGGTCGGAACAGACGCGGAGAACCCATCATCTTGAGCAGAGCCGGACGGAGGAATTGCTCAAACGCAACGAATACCGAAACCGGGTTTCCGGGCAGACCAAAGAGAGGAGTTCCGTCGATCATGCCGAACGCGAACGGCTTCGCAGGTTGCATGGCAACCCGCCACAGCTCGATGCCCCCCAGCTCACCCAAGACTTGTTTGACGAGGTCATAATCCCCCATCGAGACACCGCCGCTGGTGGCGACCGCGTCACAGGTCGCGGCGGAGTCCACCAGGGCGCGGCGCAGTTGACCTGCATCGTCACCGATGATCCCTCCGTCGACCACTGTCACCCCCAACGTGCTCAGAAGACCGGCCAGAAGCGGTCGATTGGAATCGCGAATCTGGCCGGGTCGCAATTTGTCTATCGCAAAATCGGTGACCTCGTCGCCGGTGGAAAAAATGGCGACTGTTGGTCTGCGCACGACCGATGGATGAGAGACTCCCAACGAAGCCAGAACCCCCAGATGCCGGGGACCGAGACGGGTGCCGGGGCCAAACACCGTCTCGCCCTCCTTGACGTCACCTCCCGATCTACGCAACGCCGTGCTCGGCTCCACCGTCACATCGATGATGACGTCTGTGCCATCTGATCTAGTGTCCTCTACCCGCACAACCGCATCTGCGCCGGGCGGGATCGGGGCCCCGGTCATGATCTTGATCGCAGTACCGGCTTTCACCACACCGACGGCGACCGAGCCGGCCGGTACGTCTTCTGTCACTCGAAGACGACATGGAGGCTGACCGAGATCCGCAGAAGCCACTGCGTAGCCGTCGACGGCCGAGTTGTCGAAGGGCGGAACGTCCTCTCCCGCCACCACCGGTTCGGCGAGGACAAGCCCGAGCGCCTCCATGAGCGGAGTCGGGCCGGATGGGAGTTGCGCTACGGACGCCAGAACCTGGGCTTGGGCCTCCTCGAGCGGCTTCATTGCCCGACGTGTTCAGCCAGGGTTCCAAACATGGCCTGTCCAAGGACAAAACTCGCCTCGAGGAGTCCTGGCGGAGTTCCAACATCGAGAAGGTCGGTGGGAGACTCCCAACCGAGACAGCGCCCTGATCGGCCAAGTAAGTCGATGGCGTCCGTCAGTTGGAGTTCGCCGCCCACGCCAGGCTCGATCTGACGAATCGCGTCAAAAACCTCGGCCGTGAAGACGTAACGGCCAATCAGGCCGAGACGCGACGGCGCCCGTTCGACGCCCGGCTTCTCGACGGCGCCGCCAACTCTGATCGGATCGGAGCCGGTGGGGACGATCACCCCGTAACGGCCCAGAAATTCATCGGTGAGTGACCGGAGACAAACCACCGATTCGACCCCGGCTGACAATTTGGCCATTTCGGCGAGCACATCCTGGCCTGGCCGAACGATGTTGTCGGCGAGCAAACACAAGAAGGGGCGACCCGCCACCATCTCTTCTGCAACATGCACGGCGTGACCGAGGCCCAACGGCTCCTCCTGGACTGCGAGGCGGACCCGGACGTGCTCGAGTCCCGGGAGTGGACCCTCTATCGAAAAGTGTTGTTCGATCTGCCGGCCGGCGTCGAGGTCGACGACGAGGATCACTTCGTTGGCGCCGGCTCGAGCCGCCTCCTCCACCCCGTATTGGATGGCCGGACGGTCGACAACCGTTATGAGAGCCTTGGGCACGACGCGGCTGGCGGGCCGCATACGGGTCCCTCGGCCGGCCGCCGGAATCACCGCTACCTCAACATTCATGTAGGCACCCTTTGTTCAGACCCACCGATCATCCTTTTGATATTGGGCGTATGCCGCCACACGATCAAGCCGAGCATGGCGCTTAGAGCAACCAGCGACCACCCACGCACGCCTTGCCAGAGAGCGAGCGGCACGGCCAGCAACACCGCGACCAAGGACGCGATCGAGGCGACCTTGAACATCCGCGCCAGCATGACCCAGACCAGCGTCAGGACCCCGGCCACGATCGGCAATGTGAAGAGAATCACGCCTGCACCCGTAGCCACCCCCTTGCCTCCTTTGAAACGGTGGTAGATCGGAAAACAGTGTCCGACGACAGCGACCAATCCCGCAGCAAAAGCCGTCGGAGCCAGAAAATCCATGCCGGTTCGACCGGCCGCCAGCATGCCGATCGCCGCCGCGATGACTCCCTTCAATGCGTCGCCCAGAAAAACCATCGCCGCCGGTCCCCGACCTAGGGTACGCAAAACATTCGAGGCACCTGGGTTTCCCGATCCGACCTCGTGGATATCGACTCCGTGCGCCTTGGAGATGACCACAGCAAAGTCGAGCGATCCGATGAGGTACGAACCGATGAGGGCAATCCAGATAGGCACCGGCACGAGACTACCCATCTGCCGCCGTGCTCATTGGACTGGTATCGGCACCTGGGTTGGCGGTAGCCGGGACGGTTCCCGTATCATTGAGCTTCCCGAAACCCACCGGAGTCTGTTTCGTGCCGACGTACGAGTATCAATGCAAGAAGTGTCAGGAACGATTCGACGTATTCCAGTCATTTTCGGCCAAGCCACTCAAGCGACATCAAGACTGCGGTGGGACTCTCGAAAAGGTCTTCCACGTGTCGGGCATCGTTTTCAAGGGATCGGGTTTCTACGTGACCGACTCGAGGGACTCGAGCAGTTCCGGTTCGACATCGGGCGGCACTTCTACACCGAGCGGAGGTTCGAGCTCAAGCGACGGCACCAGCTCGAACTCGAGCAGTGGGCCTTCGGCTCCAAAAAGCACGGAACCCGGCTCGGGCACCGCCAGCAAATCCAGCTCCGACTGAACCGGCTTCTCAAGCCGCCCCCCTTCCAATAGGTTCGAAGCCATGTTCTGGCTTTCGCGCCCCCCATACCTGAGGTGGACCGCCGGATGGCTGATCGTGATCGTGTCGATAGCCCTACAGATCAAACCCGGGGCGTCGGTTCTGCATCCTTTTGTTGCTCATGATGTGGCCGCCGGGACCGAAATCGGGGAAGGTGACGTAGTGATGAAGCTGGTTCCGGCCGGGCTCCTCCCACAGATAGACCTGCCCATGGTTGTGTCGCGCTCCGTCAACATCGGCGAACCGCTCCTCGCTTCGATGGGCGCGGCCCGACGCTCGATTCCGGACGGCTGGAGGAGCCTTCTCCTCAAGGTCGCAACCAATTTGCCCTCCGGAACAGAACTCACACTCGTGGTCGTGTCGGATCGGGCCACCAGGGAAGTTCCCGGTCTGGTTCGAGAAATGATCCCATCGAACGGATTTGATCCCTTCCAAGCCCTGGTGGCGATTCCGCCGGACGACACTGCCGAAGTGGCCGCTGCCCTGACAGATGGACGGATCGTGGTCTTCATCGACAGGTGATCTATCGTCGCCTCCGATGATCGCCCTTCTCAAAGCGGCCGTGCTCGGTGTGGTCGAAGGCATAACCGAATTCCTTCCGATCTCCTCGACTGGGCATCTGATCGTCGCATCGAAGGCGCTTGGAGTCGAAGACTCCGGGGGAACTTTCGAGATCGTCATTCAACTGGGAGCAGTGCTGGCCGTCGTCTGGTACTACCGAACGGACCTCTTCGAGCGCATCTTTCACCCCCGAACCCATGCCACTTTCTGGAAGATTCTGGCGATCGCCTTTGTTCCGGCGGTCGTCGCCGGTTTGTTGCTCGGCGATCTGATCAAAAGAACCCTTTTTTCTCCGCTCACCGTTGGCGTCGCGTTGATCCTCGGTGGGGCTTTCCTCTGGGCGGTCGAAAGACGCCCACACACAAGCCAGGATGAGCGGGGCCAGAAGTCGGGTCTTCCCGAGCATGTGACGGTGGGGCAGGCATTGAAGATCGGCCTCGCCCAGGTGACGGCGTTGATTCCTGGCGTGTCACGTTCTGGCGCCACCATCGTCGGCGGCCTCCTGGTCGGACTTGACCGGCGAAGCGCCACCACATTCAGTTTCTATCTCGCTTTACCCACCCTCGGTGGCGCCACTGTCTATGACCTCGCCCGCAACTTCTCACAAATCAGCAACGAAGGAAGACTCGGCGAGATCGCGGTGGGGACCGCCGTATCGTTCGTTACCGCCCTAATGGCGACGAGTTGGCTTCTGCGCTATATCGGAACCCACACCTTCAGGACATTCGCCGTCTACAGGGTCCTCGCGGGTTCGCTCATACTGGTGCTCGTCGGCGCCGGCGCGCTGTGAGAAGACGTCGCCTTTTCGCCCAGACCTAGCATTGGGCGAAATCAGGAGGGAAGGAAGATCGTGAGTGAAGTGGCTGAGGCTCTGCTCGACGAGATGCGAGCGAAGCGAGAGAGCGTTCGCGAACTGTTGACCCGTGGAACCGACGAGTACGAGCAGATCCGTGAATTGTGGAAGGCACATTCTCTGGCAGAGGATTCAAGGAGCATTCCCGGCCTGATGGCGACGCTTACCGACGACTGCGTCTACGAACTGGTGCAAACGGGACATCGATGGGAGGGACACGAGGGCGCTACGAGGTTCTATATGGGTTTGCTCGGCGCTTTTCCCGACATCGAATTCAACCTGACCCACATCGTCATCGGCCCCCAGGGCGTGTGCGAGGAAGCGGTGGTCACAGGGACTCATGACGCAGAGTGGCTCGGCTGGGCGCCCACCGGTGAAACGGTCACGTTCCGGGTGGTCATCTTTTTTCCATGGGATCCGGCGGCCAAACTGTTCTCAGGCGAGAGGGTGTATACGTTCTTTCCAGAAGGCGAGCCGATCGCGGCAGCAGCCGGATGAACCCGGAGCGGCCCTCGATCGACCGGGTTGCGCCGATCGTGCTTTGATGACACCGATGCGCTCACTCTTTGGATCTATCGCGGCCCCGCTCGAGCCTGCCGCCCCCGCCACGGGGCCGACTCCGGCGATCCGAACACTTCCATCGTGGAGTTCGCCGGTGAAGGTTTGCCCGTCGCAGTGGGCCTGTGGGAGTGCACACCGGGTGGTTGGGAGATCGTCGAGCGACCAGACACGGAGGTCGTTCACATTCTGAGCGGTCGAGTCAGGATGACGGACGCCGGCGGTGCCGTCACCGAGATCGGTCCAGGCGATGTGATGGTCCTGCCAAAAGGTTGGTCTGGACGCTGGGACATCCTCGAGACCACAAAGAAGCTCTACGTGATAGTCCCCTAGAGCCGTCTGCTCACAAGTCGGCGACCATCCAGATCGAGTCCTCCGAACGGAACCCGTGGCGTCCGTAGAAACGCCTCGCATCAACATTCGGTTGTTCAGTTTCCAGAAAAATCCTCGGTAGACCCCGGGCGCGGCAGTGCTCGAGAATCTTGTTCATGAGGGCCGAGCCGATCCCGCGCCCTGGTTCTGCGATGTAGATCTCATCGAGCAACGCGTCCCGGCCACCCGACTCGAGGGACCAAGACCAGGTCACGACGGCGTAACCGGCCGGGGTTCCAGAGTGTTCGACCACCCACACCACACCATACGTTTCGTCGACCAGCAATGGCCCCAGTGCCCTTCGTACCGTGCTCTCGTCAAATGGGTGGTCGTCGGCAACGCAATATTCCTCGACAAGAACCAAAAGGTCGTCGAGATCCGCTTGCGTCCCACGACGGACGGTGGTCACATTGTCCTCTTTATGAGACCGGTTTTTGGGGCCACGGTCAGTGACCGGTGAGGAGCTTTAGGGCGCCTCCTAGCACACGCGACGGTTTTCCCGATCGCAGTTCCCGGCGATCGGCCCACGGTGCCAAGGCGCGACCTGCGTTGATTCCCACAAAACGGAGTGGCTCCGGTTCCCACCTCCGCGATCGATGACCCACCCAAGGCAGGTGAACGAGGTCGGTTTCGCGTCTGAGGACGAGGTCGGCCAGCGTGCGTCCACCGAGGTTGGACGCTGTCACTCCGGCACCGACGTAGCCCCCTGCTCTGCCCAAACCGCTGGCACGGTCGAAGGAGATCGACGCATTCCAATCCCTCGGTACCGCAACTGCACCACCCCAACGATGGGTTATCTGCGCCCCTCCAATTTGTGGGAACAGCCAGCGCAATACCTCTGCGATGTTCTGGTGGGTGGCGTCATCCTGTTCATAACTTCTCTTTATCTTCGACCCGAAGTGGTACGGGGCCCCGCGCCCTCCAAACGCCAGTCGCCCATCCGCGGTGCGCTGCCCGTAGATCACCAGGTGCCTCGCGTCGTTGAAGGTTGGCCGGTCGGCGAGGCCGATCTCATCCCAGATCTCTTGAGAAAGCGGTTCGGTCGCGATCATCAACGAGTAGATCGGAGCCACGTCCCTCCTGCGACCCGGCAATGAGACCGAAAACGCCTCGGTGCAGGTGAGGATCACCGGAGACAACACTGAACCAGTCCGAGTCACGACCATCCCCGGCTCGATCGAGGTCGCCGCGGTCTGCTCGTAGATTTCGACGCCCATCCGCTCCACCACCGAGGCCAGACCACGGGCCAATTTGCCGGGATGGATCGCAGCGCAGTGCGGCGTGAACACAGAGCCGAGCGCCTGTTCGGTTGATCCAACAAGAGCCGTTTCGGCGGCGTCGAGCCAGCGCACGTCATCCTCGCCGAAACCGGCATCGCGCTCCGCCCCAACCAACTTCTGGAGACGTGCGACCTGGGCCGGTGAGGTGGCAAAGGTGACCGTTCCACCCTTGTGGAAATCGGAGTCGATCCCTTCTCGCCGGCAGACGGATCCGATCTCGTCGATCGACGCAAACACCGTACGAAACAACGACTGAACTCCAGACTCGCCGTAAGAACCGGTCGCGGTTCGCATGTTCAAGGCGAACTCCCCCGACGCCCATCCCCCATTCCGGCCCGACGCCCCAAAACCTGCGATTTCTGCCTCGATGACAACGATCCGGAGGTCGGGTTGGAGAAGCTTGAGGTAATACGAAGCCCAGAGACCTGTGTAACCGGCCCCGACGATCGCAACGTCGGCCCTGATCGAGCCGTCGAGCGGAGACCGAGGGACCGGCAAACCCTCCGGCAACGTGTCGTGCCAGAGGCTGAGGGATCGATAGTTCATTCGTCCTCGAACGTGGGGAGCGTTCCGGCGCGCGCCAATGTCTCGGTGAACGCCTCTTCGAAGACCTGGAGCGTCGTGGCGACGTCTTCTTCGCTGTGGGCTCCGCACATGAACCATGTCTCTTTGGCGTCCGGACACGGCATGACCCCACGTTCGATCATGGCCAAAACCGTGTTGTTGTATATCCGGGCGTCGTGATGGGCCAGATCGCGATATTCGGTCGGTCGTCCTTCACCAAGGAAGATCGAAAACATAGACGGATGCCCAACGACCGATCCAGCCACTCCATGCTCGGCGAGAATATTGGTGAGACCTTCCATGAGCGCCCTGCCGATCTTGTCGATCTGGGCAAAAACCGAGCCGTCTTCGAGTCGTTCGATGGTCGCCTTGGCGGCGGCGGCAGCGATCGCGTTGCCGGAATAGGTTCCAGCCTGTGCGATCCCTCCCATCCTCCAGGCTTCGGTCAGCTCCTCGTTCAGGGCGATTGCCGCGACCGGGAATCCGTTGCCGAGGGACTTGGCATAGGTTCCCACGTCGGGTGTGACGCCGAAGGCACCGACAGCGCCATCGAGACCGAGGCGGAAGCCCGTCTTGACCTCGTCATAGATCAACACGGTTTCGTTCTGGGTGCACAACTCACGCAATCTCTCGAGGAACCCAGGCTCTGGCAGAACGCCGAGGAAGTTCGCCGCCATCGGTTCGACGATCACGGCGGCCAGTTCGCGACCGTGATCGAGAAAAAACTCCTCGAGTAGTTCGACGTCGTTGAAGGGCAAGGTCCGGACATAACTTCTGATCGATTCAGGGATGCCGGATGATGCCTGAATGGGTACCGGGCGGAGACGTGAACCGAGATGGGCGGGTGGGGCACCTGCCGTGGTGAACAAGACATAGTCGTGCGCGCCGTGATAACCGCCTTCGAACTTGAGCACGAGGTCCCGCGCCGACCATCCTCGCGCCAGCCGAATGGCGTGCATCGTCGCCTCGGTGCCGGTGTTGGTGAACCTCATCTGGTGAGCCCAGCCGAGCACCGAAATGACCTTTTCTGCTGCTTCCACCTCGATTTCTTGGGTCATCGCATAAACGTTGCCGCGGAAGGCGATGTCGGCGACCGCCTGTGATACGTACGGGTCGCCGTGACCCAGGATCACCGGGCCGAACCCGAGTTGATAATCGATATACCTGCGCCCGTCGGCGTCGAAGATGTGGCCACCTTCGCCCCGATCGATCACGATGGTGTCTTCGTCACCCCAGTATCGAAACTGTGACGACACTCCGTTCACCAAAACGCGTTTTGACCGTTCGAACCATTCGGCGGTTTTTGGACCTTGCAGACTCATTGTTGAAACCTTTCGAGCAGAAAACAGTTACTGCGCCCGTACGGGCTGTTCGAAGGCTCAAGCTCCTGGCGGATTCCAATGGCGGAGCGCAGTCAGATTGCGCTCGAGGTACGCGGGGAGGTGACTGGTCAACGACAGACGAAACCGGGAGCCTGCAAAGGTATTGCGGCTGCGATCAAAAAGCGCCGCCCCGGTTCTTGTGGCATACGTTGACACGTTGTCTCCTGTGGCGATGATAGGACCCGCGGGGGTCGGCGGTCCACTAGACCTGGCTACGGTGAGATCTTCCGGCGAGAGGGAAGTCATGGCACAGGATTTGAAGTTGTTCATTGCTGGGGAGTGGACCGAAGGCACCGGTTCGGAAGCCTACGAGGTGCACTCACCAGTCAATGGCGAGCACATCTACAACGTGCCGAAAGCTTCCCAAAACGACATCGACCGGGCGGTGGCCAAGGCACGGGAGGCGACCGAGGATCTCCGCCACTGGACCGCCTTTGAGCGAGCCGACCTGTGTTTGCGGATCTACGACCTATGGCAGACCAGGGTGGAAGAGGTGGCCCGCCTGTTGACTCTCGAACAAGGCAAGCCATTTCGCAACGAAGCCATCGACGACATCGCCGAGTCCGGCGACTACTTCCACATTGCGGCAGAGGACGTGAAGCGACTCAAAGGTGAGCTGATCCCGACCACGGAAAGACATCGCCGCATGTTCACCGTCAGACGCCCCGTCGGGGTGTGGGCTGCAATCACGCCGTGGAACTTCCCGGTCATGATCCCGATGGAATACGTAGGCCCTGGGCTCGCCACCGGAAACTCGATCATCGTCAAACCGCCCGAGTTCACATGTTGGGCACTGCTCGAGATGGCAAAGGTCTTCGAGGAAGCCGGGGTTCCGAAGGGCGCGATATCGGTCATACCTGGCGCCGGAGAAGTCGGCGAGATGATGGTCACCCATCCAGGAGTCGATGCCATCGGCTTCACCGGATCCTCCGCTACCGGCCGTCGAATCGTGTCTCGGATGGGACTCAAGCGTTCCATCATGGAGATGTCGGGAAACGGCCCCGTGATCGTGACCTCGGATGCGGACGTCTCGGCCGCGGCTACTGCAGCCGTCTACGGCACGTACTACAACGCCGGACAGGTCTGTTGTGCCACAGAAAGGGTCATCGTGATGCAGGACGTCCACGACGAGTTTTTGGAGGCGACGCTCAAGGCGGCCGAGGTCGTGAAGTTGGGCGACCCTTTCGATGACACCACAACCATGGGACCTCTCAACAACGAACCCACTGCAGCCAAGATGGATCTACATGTCGGCGACGCTCAGGCCAGGGGAGCACAACTCATGGCCGGTGGTGGTCGCGCCGGCGGTTACCCGACCGATCTGTATTACGAGTTCACCGTTCTGGACCAAGTTCCAGAAGATGCCCTGGTTTCCCGGGAAGAGTCATTCGGGCCGGTGCTGCCGATCCTCGTGGCAAAGGATGATGCCGACGCCATCGGCATCGCCAACCGCACCCATCTTGGCCTCCAGTCGGCTGTGTTCACCAATGACCTTTCAAAGGCGTTCTGGTACGCAGACCGTATCCGGTCAGGCACCGTCATCGTCAACGACTCGACCGACTTCTGGGAGACATTCCAGCCCTTTGGCGGAGCAGCGGGCACGGACACCGGCTGGGGACGCCAGCGCATCGACGAATTCACGGATCTCCAGACTGTCGTGTTCAGCCTGAAACCCGACAGCTGATCAATTCACCCCATCGTTTTGACCATGCCGACAAAACCTCCAAAGAACACCCCGAGCAGGGTCCCTGGCAGGACGGCGGTGGCAAACGAGCTGATCAGATCGTGACCCGTCATCCAAGATACGACCAAGGTCAAACCCACGAGAGCGACGGGTAATCCGATCACAACTCCTCTGGCTACGGCTTTGGCCATCCGGATGTCATCGTGGGGACCGCTCGATTCGGCGTCGCTCATATCGCTCCAGTGTGCTTGACGTGGCGATTCTTGCACATCGGAATCGAATCCTGGGCGCCCTACGTCGGTTAGCGTGTTGGCGTCATGGACCAGACTCCCGTCTCCCGACCCTACGAAGAGCGCGCCAAACAGATTCCGTTCGCGTCGGCCGAATATGTCAGTTTTGCTTCGCGACAGTCGTTTCTGGGGGTTCCGGCACGACGATTCGACGAGCTGGCAGACGATCCGTCGGAAGTGGTGATCATGGGCGCCCCCTTCGACTGGGGAACGACCTACCGGCCGGGAGCCCGGTTTGGGCCCCGCGCCATCCGGGAGGCCGACTACGGCGCTATGGACGGCTACCGGCCCCATCTGCCAACCGGAATCGACCCGCTTGGGCTGCTCGGAGTGGTGGACGTCGGTGACGTTTACGTCGTACCTGGCCAAACCGAGATCTCGCTTGACCGAATCACCGAGGCAGTGGCGACGGTGGCGGGCGCAGGCAAGGTGCCGATCATCCTCGGCGGCGATCATACGGTGACCTTTTCCAACGCCACCGGTGTTGCCCAGGTTCACGGCTTCGGCGAGGTCGCGCTCATTCATTTCGACGCCCACGCCGACACCGGCGATCGACAGAACGGGCAGCTCTACGGTCACGGTACTCCGATGAGAAGGCTGATCGAGTCCGGCGCCGTTCCCGGACACCGCTTCGTGCAAATCGGGCTCCGTGGCTATTGGCCGGAGCCAGAAGTCATCGAATGGATGCGGCAACAACGGATGCGCACCTACATGATGAATGACATTGTCGATCGGGGTTTGGACCTGGTGGTAGACGAGGCCGTCGCATATTCACTCGAAGGGGGGGCGAAGGGCGTTTTCATTTCGGTGGATATCGACGTCGTCGATCCCGGCTTCGCCCCCGGAACCGGAACACCGGAACCCGGCGGGTTGACCTCGCGAGAACTCCTCGACACGGTGCGACGGATCTCACGTCAACTTCCGGTATTGGGAGCCGACGTGGTGGAAGTGGCGCCGGCCTACGATCAGTCGGAGATAACCGCCTACCTCGCCAATCGAGTGGTTTTGGAGATGCTCAACGGCATCGCCGAAAGAAAGCTCGGAATCTGAAAATCGTGCGGATCCTGCCGACAGGATACGTATGTTTCGGTGGGTCGCGTTCGATAGGCTTTGATCATGGAACTGACCGGTGTCTGGTTGGTCTTCCATGCCTAAGACGCGTCGGCGCACGAGGTGGCAAAATACCTCGCGTTGCTCCAGACACGGTGGCTGGGTGACCACGCGGTGGCAGAGGGCCTGCGGCTCTGGACCGAAGACCCTGAATCGGTGGCGAGTCGCGGCGCGGTGGCCGACGGGTTTCTCGATGCCTTCTGGCGTGCCCGAATCCCCAGCGAATTGTTCGATGCATGCGCCGATCCCGCCTTGGAATCCGCGACCTGGGATCTGGCAGAGGAACGGGGTCGGGGGGCCATCACAGCAGTGTTCTCCGCCCTTCCCGGAATCGCCCCAGCCGCGATCCTCAGCGCCGGCCTCGGGCCGCAGCGCGCCGCTCTCATCCCCGGCGGGCTCGGAATGTTCGCGTTGACAAACGCCGAACTGGAAGAGCACGCTCACGGGTTGCGCAGAGCACATGCATTCATACCTCAGCAAAAGGCGCAGGCCCTTCATCGGATGCAATCCTTGTTTCACCTTGCAGGAAGAAACCATTATCCGATTGGCAATCTCCTCGAAGCGATACCTCTCGTCACGGCGTCGGCTCTTGGTGCAGGGTCAGGTTTGATTGCGGTGGCGACCGCGATCTAGACCGACGGGACTCACTGGGTTTCCACCTTGACCTCGACCGGAGCCTTTGCAAGCCGTTCGTAGAGGCGCCGCTCCCGACGGATCGGCCACCAGTCGTAGAAGTAGATGTTCATCGGCTTCCACATCGCGACCCAGCCGGCAACCACCAATCCCTCTTTCACGAACAGCATCACTCCCTCGTCCGCGGCAATTCCTTCGGATCCGACCAGCGACAAAGCCAGCGCAACGAGTCCAATCGCCAGCGAGATTCTGCCTTCCCGAAAAAGTTCGTGGAGCTTGCGCTCTTCCATCCCGACCGACCACTGAAAAGCAGCCTGCAAAGCTTGCTCGGCCTTGGCGGCCGCATTGGGACCGATTTCCTCGCCGACGTGCACCCGAATGGCGATCTCGTGGTCAGATGGCAGCTCGCGAGCCCATGACATCACGAATTCGGATACGTATGGGTTCAGATCCTTGCCCGGCGAAGGTGTCGGGTCTCGTTCATCGATGAGCTCGTCGAGTTGTTCGACGCGCACTTCGATCCAAGATCGCTTCACGGCTTGTAGCGATAAACGTTGGTCACTCGCTGATTAAAACCCACTCGCAAATAGAGCCGGTTGGCGGACTCACGCTTGGGATTGGAGGTCAGCTCGATCGATTTCACTCCTCGACGGGTCCCCTCCTCCATCGCGGCCTGTACCAGCTTCTCTCCGATCCCGAGACCCCGCATCGAGGTGTCGACGACAACATCCTCGACCCACGCCTTGAGTCCTGTTGGTATACGGATGAATGCAACCGTGAGTGCCCCGATGATCTTTCCGTTGACCCGCGCCAGAAACAAGACCTCGTTCGGATCCGACACGATCAAGTTCAGGAATTCGGCGGTCGGCGGGAGGCTCGATGTGGAGACCTGAGGGACCAGCCGCTGCATCACTTCGACCAGTTCGTCGTCCACTTCGATCGCGGCGTCGATCGAGACTTCTTCGCTCATTTTTTGGCCGCGATCTTGCGACCCGACAGAACCATGTAGACGACCATTGCCAACACCGTAACCCCAAAAATCATCGTCCCGAGCACGTTGACCTGAGGCGGCACCCCACGCTTGGCCGCTCCCCAAACAAAAACAGGGAAGGTCTGGAGCGATCCAGAGTTGAAGTTCGTGATCACGAAATCGTCGAAGCTGAGGGCGAACGCGAGCATGAAGGCGGCGGCGACTCCCGGCATGATCATCGGGAGCGTGACGCGGCGGAACGTCTGCCATTCATTGGCATACAAATCCATGGCGGCCTCCTCCAGATGGCGGTCGAAGCCCACGATCCTCGCCCGGACGGTCACCACCGCGTAGCTGAGGTTGAACAGGATGTGGGCAATGAGCACGGTTCCATAACCGCGGGATGCTCCGAGGACGATGAAGAGAGCGAGTAACGACGATCCCATGACGACTTCAGGACTCGCCATCGGCAGGAAAAGAGCGAGGTTGGCCGATGCCCTGCCCTTGAAGCGATACCGCACCAATGCCAACGCGATCATCGTGCCCAACACCGTCGAAACCAGCGCCGACAAAAACCCGATCGTCAGGGAGTTGACAACCGAATCGGCGAGGTTGGGAATTTTGAAGGGATCGGCCCAATGCCTCAGTGTGAAGCCCTGCCACGATACGTTCTTGCGTCCGGTGAGGTCATTGAACGAAAAGGCGATGACCATCGCGACCGGTATGTAGAGATACAGAAGACCCACGCCGAGCACGATCCGGTAGAACCAGCGAGCCTTGTTCATACCAACAGCTCCTCTGTCCCCACCCGTCGGACATAGATCGCCACCAACGCCACGATCAACGCCATGAGCGTGAACGAGATGGCGGCTGCGGCCGGATAGTCGATCACCACGAGAAACTTCGACTGGATCACGTTGCCCATCATCGTCTTTTGAGGGTTGCCGAGAAGTTCGACGTTCACGTAGTCCCCCGCTGCCGGGATGAAGGTCAACAAGGTGCCGGAAATGACACCGGGCATCGCCAGAGGCAGAGTGACCTTACGGAACGCGGTTCGGGCATTGGCATAAAGGTCGTTGGCGGCTTCGAGCAGCGCGGGGTCGATCTTGTCCAATGAGACGTAGATCGGTAGTGTCATGAAGGCGAGATAGTTGTAGATGAGACCCGCCAGGATCGCCCATCCCGTCTCCAACAGACGGCCGCTTTCTGGCAATATGCGCAACGTTTTGAGACCGCCGACCACCAGACCCTGATCGGCCAGAATCACCTTCCATGCCAGAGTGCGCAGCAGAAACGGCACCAGAAACGGCATGAGCAACAGCAGGAGAAACATGTTCTTCCAGCGGCCTGTATGGAAGGCGATGGCATAAGCCAGTGGAAATGCGATCAACAGTCCCATCACGGTCGCCGAAAAGGCAAAGAGGAGTGAGTTGCGGAGCTGTGGCAGATAGGTCGTAAATACGTCCACGTAACTCTCGATGTTTCCGGTGAACTCGTAACCACGCTCGAGCGAGCCTTCCTTGAGCGAGGTGACGACAAGCTGGCTCATCGGCACGGCATAGAAGATGACCAGGTAGATGAGCCCTGGAGCGAGAAGCAGATAAGGGACTCGGCGCCGGCGCCGCTCTGCCGCGGAGGCAGCCTGATTGCTCATGCGTCGGCTACCACGAACCCGTGCTCCGGTTGCCATCCGAGAATCACTTGAGATCCTGGTGCAAACCGCTTTGCACTGACATTCTGGACGACTACCGCTATCTCCCCGCCGGGACCGGTGTCGATGAGGTAGTGGGTGCTGACTCCGATGAACGAGGCGTCGGTCACCTTCCCGCCGATGGTGTTGGGTGTGGTCAACTCCGATTGCTCCGACGCCAGACGTATCTTCTCCGGCCTGACTCCAAGCTGGACGGTTTCGCCTTCGCGACGCCCATGGTTCCCGACCACGAGCGAAGTGCCGTCGTCGAGGGCGATGCGATCAGATCCTGAGGCCTTCCCCACCATCAGGTTCGATGCTCCCAAGAAGGAGGCAACAAAAGGCGTCCGTGGATCGTCATAAATCTCCGCAGGCTCCCCCATTCTCTCGATCGTGCCCTTGTTCATTACAGCAATGGTGTCGGCCATCGTCATGGCCTCCTCCTGGTCATGGGTCACGTGGATGAAAGTGATTCCGACTTCCTGCTGGATCCGTTTGAGTTCGATCTGCATTTCTTTGCGGAGTTTGAGATCGAGCGCTCCCAACGGCTCGTCGAGAAGCAGGACTCTCGGGTGATTTACCAGCGCTCGTGCCAGAGCCACTCGCTGTTGTTGTCCACCAGAGAGTTGCTTCGGTTTGCGGCCTCCGGCATTGCCGAGCTGAACCAGTTCCAACATCTCGCCGACACGTTTGTCAAGCTCAGGCTTGTCCACACCCTGACGCCGCAACCCGAAGGCGACGTTCTCGAAGATCGTCAGGTGCGGGAACAGCGCGTAGGACTGGAACACGGTGTTGACCGGCCGCTGATAAGGCTTGGTACCCGTGACGTCCTCACCATGGAGCCGTATGGTTCCACCCGAGGGCTCCTCGAACCCGCCGATCATGCGCAGCGTCGTCGTCTTTCCGCAGCCAGATGGGCCGAGAACCGCAAAAAACCGATTCTCTTCGATGGCCAGGTTCATGTCGTTGACAACGACCATCTCCCCGAAGGACTTCTTGACTTCGACCAATTCCACCGCCGGAGTGTCGTCGCCGGCGGTGGAAGGGTCGGCGCTCATACCCCGGTTGCGGCCGCGACGGCCTCATTCAAGGTGGTTTCTTCTGCTTCGTCGAGTGCCCGGTAGATGTGGGCGTTTGCGAGGGTGGCCGCATCGGGGAAGATCAATGGTTGGTCGACAAACTCGGGATCGATGTCGGCCATCGCCTCTTGGGCTCCCTCCACCGGAGTCACATACCAGACCCAATAGGCGAGTTCCGCCGCCACTTCCGGCCTGTAGTAAAAGTCCATCCACTTCTCGGCGTTGGCCTTGTTGGTCGCACCCTTGGGGATCATCATGTTGTCGTTCCAGATCATCGACCCCGACTCCGGGAAGGCGAAGCGCAGTTGCGGGTTGTCTTCCTGGTTGGCCACGATGTCACCCGACCACGAAAAGGCGACGGAGAGATCGCCGTTGATGAGGGCGTCGATGTATTCGTTTCCATAGACCTGGCGGATCTGCCCGTCGCTCACGAGCTTCGCCAAGGTTTCGGTGCTGGCGAGCATGTCGTCGAGTGAGGCCGTGGATGGATCTTTGCCTTCGTGGAGCATGATCAAACCCACGGTGTCGATGTATCCGTCGAGGACTCCGATCTTGCCCTTGAACGCGGGGTCGAACAGGAAGTCCAGGGTGGTGACGTCGCTGCCGGTCTGGTCGATGTCATAACCGATGCCGGTGAAGCCGGACTGCCACGGAAGGGTGTAATCCCGATTCGGATCGAAAGTCGGCGACTTCAGGGCGTCCGCCAGATTCGCCATGTTCGGCACGTTGGCATGGTCGATAGTCTCGATATACCCGAGCCGAATCATCCTCGCCGCCATGAAGTCGGTCAGAACCACGATGTCGAAGCCCGTGGCCTGCCCGGCGGCCAACTGAGCTTGATACTTGCCGAACCATTCTTCGTTGCTGTTCACGCCCTCGGTATAAGTGACGTTGATTCCGGTCTCGGCTTCGAAGGCATCCTTGGTAGAGGTTCCATCGGGAGAGTCCTCGGTGGTGTCGATGTAGAGGATCCAGTTGTCGATGAACAACTCACCGCTGCCGCCCGATCCAGAGCCCGAGTCGTCCCCGCCACATGCCGCGATCAGGGAAGGACCGGCGATCATGAACGCACCCGTTCCCGCGACTCGTTTCAGAAAGTCGCGGCGGCTCACACCGTTGCGAGCGGCGATCGCGAGCATCGCGTCCATTGAACCGGTTCGTCGTCCTCCAACTCTTCTGATGGTTGTCATCTCTCGTTCCTCCTCGTTGCCGTCATCGGATAGCCCGATCGATACTACGCAGTCCCTTCGCCGTCGTTGGGCCCGAAGTCCGGGTTGTGCCAGACAATCAGGGCGGAATATGAATCGGTCTCAGGGTCGTCGAGATATCCTGGAAGGACTCCCGCCAACTCGAATCCATTGTCCATCTGGAAAGTAAGTGTCGAGTCGTAGAGGTCTCGGGCGGCCACCCTCGCCACGTACTCTTCAGCGCTCAATTCGTGCTTGTGATCCGCAAAACCGGGCATGTGCCCGCCCGCGATGATGCCTCGTTTGTTGTGGTTTTTGACCAACTGTTGACGCAGGCGGTAGAGCTCCGAGCCAATTCCCCGCCGCCGGTAGTCAGGATCGACCACCATGTCCGTACCGTAATACCAGGCCCCGTTCGGGTCATGGTTTCCGCACTGGTGCTCACCGGTTATTCCGGCAATCGTGTGTTGCGGGTGTTCCCAGTCGAAGTCGAGAAATATGCCACCCGCCTGCCCAGCAACCCTGTCGCCGTCGAGTGCCACAAAAAACCCTTCCGGAAAAGTGGCGGCATAAACAACGAGGTCTTCAGCAGACAGGAGATCATCGGGGTCGGCGTGTGGGAACGCCCTGAGCTCGAGCTCGGCGCAGAGTGGGGCCAACTCGGCTGTGAGGTTGACATATTCGAGTTCGTTCATCGCATTCCTAGGCCGCTTCCGTGACAGGCAGCCGAAAAGCCTCGTACTCGGTTTCGGATGGCCGTCCCCAAGCTGCCCACAATTCACCCGAGTCCGGCTTCATCACCATCGCTCCACAGGTTTCGTAGTCGTAGGGAGGCTCTGGATGACGGCAGATCGACCTTTCGTCTTTCGTGAGTTCGATCAGAGATTCGACCGAGGCCTGAGCGGTGTTCAGGTACTCCAGTGCGTGAACCAACCGACGCTCGGAGTTCTCCTGCAGAGGAAGCGGTCGTTCAGCCTCACGCGCCTTTCCCGACCCGCTGAGGCAGTGATTGGTGCGGACGACGTAACCGTCTCCGAGTTCGGTGACATGGCTCGAAGTCGGCATCGCTTCGACAGAGAACCCGATCCCATCGCGATCGAGAATGTGGAAGTTGTGGCCACCGGCCAGTGGTGCGTTCAGGACCGCTCCGAGCGCCTCTTTGGCCGATGTCTGCTCCAGCGCCTGTCTTACCACGAATGGCCAGGTCACGCCTGGCCTGCCGTCTGACGCGCTGAGGTTGTTGATTCCCACACATACGCCATATTCGTTCATGCCGATCTGGCCGACGCATCCCACCGTGCTGAAAACGAGCGCCTTGGGTCGGTCGGTCGGTGCAAGTTCGAGCATGATCACGTGCGGCGTGGCGCTGGCGTTCATGTCCCAGGTCTGGGCAAACAGTGCGCCATCGACAGAAAGCCGGCTGGGAACCATGACTGCGGTGCAGTTGTCCTCGATTGCGACGGGGACGCCCGCGCGAGCCCTCACCAAGTCGAGGACGTCGGTATATCCCGAGACGACGATGGCCTCGGGGATCGTCAACCCGGCGGCCGCCGCCAGCGCCTCGGTCTCGGCGAAGAGGCTGGGCGAATAGTCGCGGTGGGCGGGGATCGTCTCATCGACCAGCGCCAGGATGTCGGAGTATCCAAATGGGGTCCCGGCAGCGGCCAGGGCTACTCGACCTTTGGCGTACCCCTGAATTTCGGAGCGAAAGCTCGACCCATGATGCGCTCCAATCGTTTCCGGAGACCCGACCAACTCGAGAATACGGATTGGGCCCGTCATCAGAGCCCACCCAGATAACGGGTCTTCGGCTCCAGATACTCGAGCAAACCTTCGCTGCCGGACTCTCTGCCGAACCCCGACTGTTTGGTGCCGCCGAAGGGCGCCTCCGGGGTCACCGGGTACCAGTCGTTGACGCCGACCATTCCGAACTCCAGACCATCAGAAACCCGCATTGCAGTTTTGAGCGACCCTGTCCAGACAAAGGAGGCGAGCCCGTACTCGACCGAGTTCGCCATCTCCAGCACCTCGTCGATCGTGTCGAACGGGATAATCGGAAGTACCGGTCCAAAAACCTCTTCGACGGCCGCAGGCGTCGACTGACTGATCCCGGTGAGGATGGTTGGCCGATAGAAAAAACCGACTCGCTCCGGGCGGCCTCCACCCGATGCGATGGCAGCACCATCATCGACACTGCGATCGACAATCGACTCGACCCGATCGCGCTGGACTGCATTGATCAGCGGGCCGATCGTCGTCGCAGGGTCGAGACCGTCTCCCAATATCTCTTTTTCGGATGCTGCCGCGGCCGACTCGGCGAATCGTTCGGCGATCGAGGAATGCACGAAGAATCGTTGCGGCGCAATGCAGACCTGTCCGCAGTTTCGGTATTTCGCCGTTACTCCTGACGCCGCCACCCTGTCGAGATCTTCCACGTCGGGAAAGATGATCGCGGGTGCGTTGCCGCCCAACTCGAGCGATAGCTTGGTGACGGTTTGCGAAGCGCCATCCATCAGGATCTTGCCAACCCGCACAGATCCGGTGAACTGAATCTTGCGAAGACGGGGGTCGGCGAGCATCGACCGACCCATAGACTCAGGATCCCCGTTCACCACGTTGACGGCCCCCGCAGGCACGCCAGCGTCCTTCAACGCCGCACCATATGCAAGTGCCGATCTCGGGGTGTACTCCGAGGGGCGGATGACAACGGTGCAACCGGTGGCCAGCGCGGAGCTGGCTGCCCGGTTCACGTTATAGATCGGAAAGTTCCAAGCCGTGATAATGCCGACCACACCGATCGGCTGGTAGGTCACGTCGATCCGACGTCCTGGCACTCTGGACGGGATGACCCGACCACCCAATCGAGTGATCTCGGATGCCGCAAACCTCAGATAGTTGGGCGCCGACATCCACTCCGCCTTGGATTGGGCAATTGGCTTACCCGACTCTTCTGTCGTGATCCGTGCGTATTCGTCCGCGCGCTCCTCGATGACGGTGGCCGCCCGCTCGAGGATGGCGGCCCGTTCGAACACCGTCTTGGCGGCCCAGGCCGGAAAGGCATCCGAAGCTGCTTCGATGGCCATCGTCACATCGGACGCCCCTCCGTACGCGACAGGGTGGATCAACTCCTCCGACGCCGGGTTGATCAGGTCCCATGTCCCCCCGGCTGCGGCCGGTATCCACTCGCCGCCAACCAGAAGTGAGTCCAGCCGAGCAGTGCTCTCGATGGTGCCGCTGGTGCTCATCCTGTCCCGTTCATCCTTTCGGCAACCGCATCGATCGCATCAGAGATCACATCCAACGCCTCATCCAACTCGGCGTCGCCGATCGTGAGCGGCGGCAGGAAGCGGACACAATTCGAATAAAGCCCTGCCCTGATCGAAATGACGCCGCGTTGCAATGCCTCATTGCACACGGCGGCGGTCACCTCCATCCAGGGAGCCTTGGTTTCGACATCCTTGACGAATTCGAGAACGAGCATCGAACCAACACCCCGCACATCGCCGATCAGCCCAGGATGGCGCTGTTGAATCTGAAGAAGCTTGGTCTTGACCTTTTCTCCGAGCGCCTTCGACCGAGCCAAGAACTCCGGCCGGTTGATGGTGTCGATAGCACCGAGCGCGGCGACACACGCAAGCGGATTCGCCGAGTAGGTGCCGCCGAGTCCACCCGGATGTGGAGCGTCCATGATCTCGGCCCTACCGACGACAGCCGAAAGTGGCATCCCGGCCGCCAACGACTTCGCGGTGAGCAGGAGGTCGGGAACAACTTCTGAATGTTCGATCGCCCAGAGTTTTCCGGTTCGACCCATCCCCGATTGGATCTCATCGGCAACCAGAACGATCCCATGCTCATCGGCAAGTTCCCGAAGGCGCCTGAGGAAGGGGGCCGGCGCAGGCACGAACCCGCCCTCACCCTGTACCGGTTCGATCACGATCGCGGCGACGTGAGACGGATCAACGATCGCCGTGAAACAATGATCGAGATTCTCCACCGACCAGGCGACATATTCATCGGCTGTCATCGCGGACGGTCGTCTATAAGTGTTCGGGAATGGAAACCGGTACACCTCTGGCGCAAACGGTCCGAACCCTCGCTTGAACAGGTTGAACTTCGACGTCATCGCCATCGTCAGGCTCGTGCGCCCGTGGTAGGCACCATCAAAGACGACAATGCCTTGCCGTTTGGTGTAGGCCCGGCAGATGTTCACGGCGGTTTCGACCGCCTCGGCCCCGGTGTTCATGAAAACCGTCTTCTTGGCAAAACTCCCCGGCGTGATCTCGTTGAGTCGCTCCGCCAGGTCGACCAACGGCTCATAGGTCGCGACGATCGAGCACATGTGGATCAAACGCTCGGCCTGCTCCTTCAATGCCTCGACGACGTTTTGGGGAGTGTGACCGACGGCAAGCACACCTATGCCGCCCGCGAGGTCGATGAAACGGTTGCCGTCAACGTCGGTGACGGTCGAACCGTGGGCCGACTCGATCGAGATCCCCGTCAGCTTCGCGGTCCCGGCGGCGGTGGCGGCATCCCGCCTTTCGACGATGGCACGGCTTTTCGGCCCTGGGACCTCGGTCACAAGCCTGATCGACGATTCGGTGGCGGTTGTGGTCACTCGGGCTCCTTCCTGCGTCAACATCACTCGAGACATCAGCTATCGAAATCTGGTTCGCGATCGCGTATCCGCACACGATTCGATCGCAATCAAGCCTCTCCGGGCCGAGTATCGCTTGCGGTCCATCAGTTGGCAAGTGATACTCGGCGCATGAGAGCGATCCGCCCACAAGGCCTGAGGAACAGCCTCGACGACATCGACAAAGCGATAATCCGGCACCTGCAGGAAGACGGAAGGACCTCGTACGCCGATCTAGGACCGCTCGTCGGGCTTTCGCCGGCCGCCGCCCGTCAGCGAGTCATCCAACTGATCGAAAACGGCGTGATGCAGGTGGTGGCGGTCACCGATCCGACCAAACTCGGTTTCGAGATCCAGGCAATGGTCGGATTCCAGGTAGTTGGCGATCTGGAGACCCTCGCTGCCAGGATGGCCGACATCCCGGAAGTGGACTACCTCGTCATAACCACCGGTCGTTTCGACATTCTCGCCGAGATCGTCGCCACCTCGACCGAGAACTTCCTCACCACCATCAATGCGATCCGTTCAATGGAAGGCGTTCAGTCGAGCGAGGTGTTCACCTACCTACGCCTTCAGAAACAGAGCTACAACTGGGGAGTGCGATGAGCCGGCGGCCGTTCAGGTCTCTCGTGAAAACACGATGTTGCCGTCGACCAACGTGAGGTCCACGAGGATCTCGGCGAGGTCAGTGGCCTCAAACGGGTCCGCCGACAGGACCACGAGGTCGGCCACCATCCCCTCGGCCACCCTCCCCCTCGAGCCGTCGAGATGGTTCACATAGGCCGATCCACTTGTGAAAGCAGCGAGGGCGGACTCGACCGAGACGCCCTCGGCGGCCAGCAACGGTTCGGCGTCGGCATCGTGAATCGGCCGGCGGGTGACCGCTACCGAAATCTGATGCATCACATCGTCTGTCGACACCGGCCAATCGGAGCCCATCGCCAGCCGAACCCCGCTTCGCTCGAGTGAACCGAACGGATAGAGATACCGGGAGCGATCTCCGATGAAAGGCAGCGTCAATTCGGTGATCGCCGGCTCATTACATGCCCACAAGGGCTGACAGTTGGCAACAACATCGAGTTCGGCAAAGCGGCCGATGTCCTCTGGGTCTACGAGCTGGACATGAGCGATGTGATGTCGGAGGTCGGTGTCTCCGTTTACCGAACGCGCTATTTCGAGCGCATCGAGCGCCGATCTGACCGCGGCATCACCCAGAGCGTGAAAATGACATTGCAGTCCGGCCGCGTCCAGGGCGGTCACTATTTCTGGTAGATCTGATTTGGCGATGAAGTCGATGCCGCAGCCTCCGTCCTGCTCACCTCCACGGTGGTTGTACGGGTGGAGAACCGAAGCGGTGAAGTTCTCGATGACACCATCGAGCATCAGCTTCACCGAGCCAGGTCGGTAACGCTCCCGGCTCTCTCCGGCGAGGCGCTTCAAGTCGGATAGCTGCTCCAAGCCGCGGCTTCTGTCCCACGCGAGCGCCCCACGTACGGTGCCCAGCAGCGCCCCGCTGTCGGCAAGACGCAGGTATGAGTCATGAGTTGCCTGCGTCACCCACGCGTCCTGCCAGGCAGTGATGCCATGAGACAACATCCGGCTCTGACCTGCCAACAAGGCCTGATCGAGCTCTTCATGGGTCTCATCCTGAAAAAGACCCAACACGAGATCCATCGCCCCTTCATGGAGCGTTCCTTGAGGAGTTCCGTCCGGGAGACGTTCGATGCGGCCATCAATCGGATCCGGGGTGCCGGCAGCGATGCCTGCCAGATCGATCGCACGCGAGTTGACCCACGCCGAATGGCCGTCTCGCACCACCAGGTAGGCCGGGTGATCTGGCACGAGTTCGTCCAACAGCTCCTTTGGCGGACAACCGCGTTCGAACCAGTCGTACGCCCAACCGCGGCCGCGAACCCACACCTCAGAACACGACGATGCATAACGGGCGATCTCGTCGAGGGCAGAACGGCGGTCCGGTAGATCGGAGGTATCGCACCGGATCGACACAAAACCACCGCTGAACGGATGGACGTGAGCGTCTTGAAAACCAGGTGTCAGCATCCGGCCGCCGAGATCGACGGTGATCTGTCCGCTGCGACGGTCGGCGGCTCCCACATGACGGATCATTCCATTCGAAACACCGACCGAATCGGCGTCTGAGGCGCCAAACACGACCCCATTGACAAACAGCACATCGAAATCCATTCTGAGAATCTAGATCGTTGATCGGACATCCCGCTCTGGTTCCGTGCGGGTCCCTGCTTGACGCGCTAGGTTGAATCCAATGACGAAACCCACCCAATCATGAGCGATCCGACCTCCCCGGGCGACGACACCACCCCGGACGACCCGACCTCATCCACCCCTCCCCCACCGCCGCCGGCCGTTACCCCGGGCGGAGCCGTCGGGATGTATCCAGAACAGAGCCAGGCGGTTCTTGCCCTGATCCTGGGAATCATCTCAATCGTGCTCTGTTCACTCACTGGCCCGTTCGCGTGGTGGCTCGGCAAAAAAGAGGTCGAAGCCATCGATGCCGGCTTGAGGTCGCCCGACAACCGAGGAAGCGCCCAGGCCGGGAAGATCCTCGGCATCATCGGAACGGCGCTGATCGTTGTTTCCATCCTCGTGGTGATCTTGGCCTTCGCCGGCGTTTTTGCCGTCCTCGTAGCCGAGTCAACCTGAGAACGCCGAATCGAATTTCGTAGACCCAAAGGGAGGAAACTCAAATGACAGACATGCCGCCCCCACCGCCGCCCCCACCACCGGCCATGCCACCTCCGCCACCCCCGATGGGGGCACCGATCCCTGGTGCCTACCCGGAGAAAAGCCAGGCGACGCTGGCGCTGGTTCTGTCGATTCTTGGCATCTGTTGTGGGATCTTCACCGCCATCCCCGGGGTGATCATCGCCAACATCGAAAAGAAGGGGATCGAGGGCGGACGGCGAGATCCAGCAAATCGCGGAACGGCACAGGCGGCGTTCATCACCGGCATCGTCTTCATCGTCCTCTCAGTGCTTGCCGTATTCGGGCAAATCGTCTTCGCCTTCCTCTGAGCCGATGTTCAGCCTGAGAAGAGTTCGGACCGACTGGCCGGCATTCCTGCCGGTGCTGATCGCCGCCTTTCTCCTCTGGAAGCCGGCGACCCAAGGTCCGACCACTTGTCCGTTCGCGTTGGGCACAGGGCACGCCTGCCCCCTCTGCGGCGGGACGAGAGCAGCTGCAGCCCTGATGAAGGGTGACATCGTCCAGGCATGGCTGATGCACCCGATCATCTTTGTGGTCCTGCCGCTGCTGGCTGCGGGCTGGGTCCGTTGGGTTGGGGTCAGGACCGGGAGGTTGGCACCACTTCGGCCTTCGACCATCAACAGAATGGGCGTGGTTCTCGGTGTGCTGACCCTTGCTTTGTGGGTCGTGCGAGGACTCAGCGGAACGCTGCCACCTATTTGATGCCGGCGAGCCGGGATCGCCTGTGGTCGTTGATCAGCGGATCACCAATTCTGGATGGCTTCTGACGCGAGGTTTTCTGGCAGCGACCGCAACCGCCAGTTCATCGAACGCCTTGGCCGCTTCGCTATCTGGCGCCGCCAAGACCACGGGAATCCCGTCATCGGCGCCGGCCCGCATCGCCGGAAGCAGCGGGATCTGGGCCATGAGCGGCACCGAGGTGGCGCTCGCCAATTCTTGGCCGCCTCCCTCGCCGAAGATGTGATATCGCTTGCCATCGTCTCCAGTGAAGAACGACATGTTCTCCACAACACCCATGACCTCCTGGTTGACTTTCTCCGCCATGAGCGCTGCCCGGCGCGCCACCCGCTGGGCGGTCGGTTGTGGTGTCGTCACGAGAAGCACTTGTGCTCGAGGAAGAAACTGCGACAAAGAAATCGACACATCTCCGGTGCCTGGCGGCATATCCACAAAGAGGAAGTCGGGCTCGTCCCACCACACATCCTTCAAGAATTGTTCGATCGCTTTGTGCAACATCGGACCCCGCCAGATGACGGCCTGGTCGTCACCTACGAAATAGTCCATCGACATTGCTCTCACGCCGTGCGCGGATGGCGGGATGATCGACTCATCGATCACTACCGGAGGATGACCAATTCCCAACATCCTCGGAATCGAAAATCCCCAGATATCGGCGTCGATCACTCCGACCGAATGTCCGAGCCGGGTCATCGCTATCGCCAGATTGGTGGTCACGGACGACTTGCCGACACCCCCCTTGCCTGACGCCACCGCGATAACTCGCGTCCTGGAACCGGTTTCGCCCACTCCGGGACCGGCTTCACTCCGCAGGCGGCCCATCATCTCTGAACGTTGGGCGTCCGACATGACCGTGAACTCCACCTTGGCGCCGGGAACAGCGGTCTCGATGGCAGCCCTCAATTCGTTCGCTCCCGGATTGTTCGGGACCGGTGTCAGCACCTCGATACGATCGGACGCCATTCGACGCTGGTCGACCGAGCCGACCATGCCGAGGTGACCCAAGGAACGGCCCAGCAGGGGATCCTTGATCGAGGCGATGACTGTGGAAAGGTCTGACACGGGTTGATTTCCCCTATAGCGATCGTGTTTAGAAGGCGGCCGCCACTATACTTTGGCGAGTGTCCAACCCCATTTCGGCGGCATCACAGCTGTTAGACGAGAGCATCGGCGACATAACTTCCGCATTGGGTGACCCCACTCGGCGGGCCATCTATATCGCGGTGAGAGAGGCGGCCGGTCCACTCACCAGCGCCGACATCGCCGAGTTGTTCGACCTACACCCGAATGTCGCCCGTCACCATCTCGACAAGCTCGCACTGGACGGCTACCTAGAGATCGATAGACGCCGACCGGCAGGCAAGAGCGGGCCAGGGGCCGGTCGTCCGGCCAAGTGTTACTCGCCGAGCGGTAAAGCAATCGATCTCCATTTTCCCGCGCGGCGCCACGTCCTCCTCGTCGATCTTCTCGTGCGTATCGTCGAACGCAGCGGAGCCGGCAACGTTTCGGCCATAGCCGAGTCGGTTGGCCGTGAATATGGACGCGAACTGGCGGATCAAATCGGTTCACCGGATGATGAGGAGTACGGCACCGCCGTCAAGGCCATTGCCAAGGCGATGACGGGCCTCGGGTTCGTGATGTCGGCGGATCCGGTTGCGGGGCGTCTGCTCACGTCATCGTGTCCGTTTGGCGAAGCGGCCAACGATCACCCAGAGGTCGTTTGTTCGCTCGACAAGGGCCTGGTGTCTGGGCTCTTCGAAGGCATGAGCCGGCCATGCGAGCTCGAGTTGCACCCTGATCCCAAACACAACTGCGTCACCGTGGTGCCTGTCAGTATCTCGGTCCGCTGACCACAAACATGACCGACGTCGTCCTGGTTCACGGTGATACCCGCGTCGTCGTGTCACCCGCACAAGGTGGTTCCCTGCTTTCGTTCCAGGTGGGAACACGTGACGTGTTACGTAGCGGAAAATCGGCTCGAGACCCCAGGGACTTCTCTCACTTCGCCCTCGTTCCGTACTGCAACCGGATCTCGAACGGGGTATTCGAATTCGAAGGGCGACGGGTCGAAATCGCACCTCAACTCGCCGATGAACCACATCCCCTCCATGGCGACGGCTGGATGGATCGCTGGGATGTCGCAGCCCACCGCGACAACCACGTCGAGCTGACGATTACCCGGCCGGCATCACAATGGCCATGGAGATACCGCGCTCGCCAGACGGTCACGGTCGAATCCGGAAGGCTCGTCATCGGGCTCGAACTCGCCAATCTGTCCTCCGAACCGATGCCGGCAGGGCTTGGTTTTCACCCTTACTTCGAAAAACCCGGCCGGTTCACGGCGACCGTCGACGGATGGTGGACAGGGGCGGCCGTGCTGCCGGACGGCTGGGACGAACGCGAGAGCTTTCGGTCGTTCGATGTTGATGCCTTGGTGGCCGACAACACATTCACGGGCTGGGACGGCAAAGCCCTGATCGACTCGCCGGGAGGGCGGATCACGGTGTCCTCGGATCTCAACTTCCTCCATGTGTACAGCCCGAAAGGGTCCAATTTCTTTTGTCTCGAGCCCGTGAGCGCCGCTCCTGACGCCCTCAACCATCCAGAACGCGGCCTTCGGGTGGTTGGTCCTGGCGAAACATTGTCGGCGACCATGTCGATCTCCGTCGATGGCTGAGGGGTGGGGTCGGATTCGCCCAACCGGTAGACTCGGCTCATGCCGTTCACCGAGATCACCACGCCCATCGGAACACGCAAGATTGCACCCCTCGCCTCGGCGGGAGAGGTCGACCACCTTCCCTATTCGATAAAGGTCTTGTTGGAGACGGCGATCCGGCATTCGGCGAGCGGCCTCGTCCACGAGTCGGAAGTCCAGACCATCGCCCACTACGACGCCAAAAAGGTGGGCGAGAACGAAGTTCCATTCATCCCAGGGCGAGTTGTTTTGCAGGACTTCACCGGTGTTCCCGCGATCGTCGATCTCGCCGCCATGCGCTCGGCCATCGTCGAAATGACGGGAGATCCGAGCAATGCCGACAAGGTGAACCCAGGAGTGCCATGTGATCTCGTGATCGACCACTCCGTCCAGGTGGACGCGTTTGGGTCGTCCAACGCCCTGATGATCAACAGCCGACTCGAGTTCGATCGCAATCGCGAGCGTTACGAGTTTCTGAAGTGGGGGCAAAAGGCGTTCAAGAACTTCTCCGTCGTTCCCCCGGCAACGGGCATCGTCCACCAGGTCAACCTCGAATACCTGGCGAAGGTCGTCTGGGATGACGGGTCGTGGCTTTTTCCCGACAGCCTGGTCGGCACGGACTCCCATACGACGATGATCAACGGCCTTGGTGTTGTTGGTTGGGGTGTTGGTGGGATCGAAGCAGAGGCCGCCATGCTGGGCCAGCCGATCTCGATGCTGTTGCCGGAGGTTGTCGGCTTTGAGTTGACAGGCAAACTGGCAGAGGGATCCACCGCAACCGACCTCGTCCTCGTCGTAACCGAGATGCTGCGCAATCACGGCGTCGTCGGGAAGTTCGTCGAGTTCCATGGAGCCGGTCTCAAAGACATGCCCGTAGCCAATCGCGCCACCATTGCAAACATGGCCCCCGAGTACGGCGCCACCATCGGGTTCTTTCCGGTTGACACCAGAACGCTCGATTACCTCGAGCTGTCAGGACGCCCCGAGGCGCTCATCGAAACGGTGGAGACCTACTACCGGGCACAGGGACTTTGGCTCGATACCTCGCGACGGGTCACCTATTCGTCAAACCTCCATCTCGACATGTCGACGGTGAGGCCATCTCTGGCCGGGCCCAAACGTCCTCAAGACCGAATTGACCTCAGGGCGATGAAGGCGACGTGGAATGATCAAATCGAGACCGTCTTCGGCCGAGACGGAGGCAAGCCAAACGATGGGCCTGTAGCCGGAGCCGACTATTCGCTGACCGACGGCGACATCGTCATCGCCGCCATCACCTCGTGCACGAACACCTCAAACCCAGACGTCATGGTGGCCGCCGGTCTGGTCGCACAAAAGGCGAGACGATTGGGAATCGACCGGAAGCCTTGGGTGAAAACATCGTTGGCGCCGGGCTCCCAGGTCGTTACCGAGTACCTGACGTCATCGGGTCTCCTGCCCGAGTTGGAAGCAATCGGGTTTTATGTCGTCGGATACGGATGTACCACCTGTATCGGAAACTCGGGTCCGCTCCCCGATGAGATCTCCCGCACAATCCACGACAGCAACCTGGTGGCGGCGGCGGTCCTGTCGGGTAATCGAAACTTCGAGGGTCGGATCTCACCAGATGTGAGAGCCAACTACCTCGCATCACCTCCACTCGTGGTTGCCTACGCCCTGGCGGGGACCGTCGACTGGGATCCTGAGACGGAGCCGTTCCCTGGAACCAACATCTACCTTCGCGACGTCTGGCCATCACAGGCTGAAATCGACGAGGTCGTCACCCAGCATGTGTCCCGCAGTCAGTTCGTCGAAAAGTACGAGGACGTGTTTTCCGGCGCCGCCGAATGGCGTTCGATCACAACTTCGGGTGGTGCCCTCTACGAATGGGACGACAAGTCCACATACGTCCAGGAACCGCCATTCTTCTCCGGATTGAGCGGAGACGTGGAACCGCTTTCCCCGATTCGAGGGGCTCGAGTTCTGGCCAAGCTCGGGGACTCTGTGACAACCGACCACATTTCCCCCGCCGGTTCGATCAACGTCGATTCGCCTGCCGGCCGGTATCTGATCGGACAGGGTGTCCAACCACCGATGTTCAACTCGTACGGTTCACGCCGGGGCAACGACCGGGTGATGACGCGTGGAACCTTCGCCAACATCCGCGTGAGAAACCAACTGGCCCCGGACACCGAAGGTGGGTTCACAACCGATTTCATGGACGGCGAGGTCAAATCGATCTATGACGCCTCGATGCACTACCAGAGCTTCGGCGTGCCGCTGCTCGTCATCGCCGGCAAGGACTACGGGATGGGATCATCTCGGGATTGGGCAGCCAAGGGGACCTTCCTACTTGGGGTCAAGGCAGTGATCGCCGAGAGCTTCGAACGGATCCATCGATCGAACCTCGTGATGATGGGTGTTCTCCCACTCGAATTCGGCGAAGGAGAATCTGCCGACTCGCTTGGACTACTTGGCACCGAGGTATTCGAGATCGAAGTCACCGATGAACTCGAGCCGCGCCAGTTGATACGTGTCATCGCGGCCGGCCCTGACGGCCCCGTGGCGGAGTTTCATGCACGCTGCCGGGTCGATACACCGATCGAGGTCAACTACCTTCGGCACGGTGGGATCCTGCATTACGTCCTCCGTCAGATGGCCGCCGAGTGAGCTGAGCTTGCTTCAGATGTCACCCGGTCTATAGTCCTTTTGGCCTACTTGTTTTAACAAGGCACCACCGAGTGGAGGGAATACTGCATGCGGCGTGTGCCCCTTTTTCTTTTTACCCTGACAATTCTTTCGACCGGCGCGTGTACCTCGCTGGTCGGATCACCGGACCCCGCTGAGCGTGTCAAGCGACCGGCCCCGGCAACGGCCGAGGTGTCTATCGCGGAGGCCGAAACAACCACCACCCAGGATCACGAGTATCTCTACGAGGTCCTCGAGTCCCGGGTGACGGACAGCACTCTGTCGACCGCCACCAGTGAGACAACCGCTCCAGCCCCCACCTCCAGCGGAACCAAGCCGAAGAGCACCACAACAACCACGGCGCCCAAACCGGGCGGCTCCTACTCATCGCAGATGGAGGGCCAATTCCAGGCGTCGATCAACAACTGGAGGGGTTCGAACGGACTGGCAGCCCTCGGACGCAACGGCAGCCTCGACGCCTATGCGAGAAGCTGGGCAAAAACGATTGCAGCGAGCGGATCGTTGAGCCACTCGAACATTGGCTCGCTACTCGGTCCGTGGAGCACCGCCGGCGAGAACGTGGGTTTCGGTGGCACCGTCAACCAGATCTTCAACGCACTCGTGGCGTCACCCGGTCACAACGCCAACATGCTCAACGGTTCCTTCACGGCACTCGGAGTTGGCGTTTATGTCGACGGCGCCGGAACGATCTGGACAGCACACATCTTCGCCGGCTGAGGCTCAATCGCCCCAATAACGTTGCTCCTTGAACGGATCGCCGTACATGTGGTAGCCGTTCCGCTCCCAGAACCCTGGCTCGTCTTGGTCGAGGAAACGAATGCCCCTCACCCATTTGACCGATTTCCAGAAATAGAGGTGCGGGACGACAAGTCGCAGGGGCCAACCGTGATCCGGCTCGAGATCGGAACCTCCGAACCTCCATGTCAGCAGATTCTCCTCGCGCAACAGGTCCTCGATCGGCAGGTTGGCGGTGAACCCGTGCTCGGCCCTGATCAATGCATGCGTGGCGTCCCGTGAAATGGCGACCTTCGACAGAACCGCCCTCACCGATGCACCCTCCCACTCGGTGTCCAGTTTCGACCACTTGGTCACACAGTGGATATCGGCGACGGTCCGTGCCGGTTCCAAAGAAATCATCTCCGAGTAATTCAGCGTGACCGGTACGTCGACGAGACCATCGATGACAAAATCCCAGGTGGCGAGATCCACCCGCGGTGTCACACCGGCGTGGAGAACCGGAAAACGGTCGGTGACATACTGGCCCGGAGGAACCCGAGCCGGGTTGATGCCCCTGTCGAGAAGCTCATCTTGTTTGCGGCCAAAAAAACTCATCGTCGTAACCTGTCTCCGATGGTCAGCTCCCCCGTCGAGCCATTGAGGAATCGAACAGGCAGGCTCACTGTCATATTCCTGATTGTTGTCACTATCGGGGTTGCCCTATTCAGCCGGCTTCAATCTGAACCGGGGATCGTCGAAGGCGGACCCATGGTCGGGCGACTGGCGCCCGAAATCGTGGTGACGAACTTCGACGGTCGGGAATGGCGCCTCTCGGAACACCTTCGAGATGATGGCCGCGGTGTGTTGTTGAACTTGTGGGGTTCATGGTGCGCCCCTTGTCGCGAAGAGATGCCAGAACTGTCACGCTTCGCGCAATCGCACCCGGAGGTCATGGTCGTGGGGGTCGCAGTCCGAGACGAGGTTGAGGCTGCAGCCGCCTTTGCCGAGTCATTGGAACTCCAATACCTCACAGGGATCGACGCCACTGGCCACCTCCGGGATCTGTATGTCGGATTTGGCATGCCCGCCCTCTTTCTGATTGACAACACCGGCACCGTCATCGGACAGTTGGAAGGCGGAGCCGATCTCGAGCGAATCGAAGAGTTCGTGACAAACGTCACGACAAGCTGAAGTCACGCCGCGGCGGCGGCCACGTAGGCGGCGTTCGGTCCTTCGACCATCTCGGCAAAAACGATCAGCCGCTCCCGAGCCGAGCCGATCGGGTTGCAGGTGGTCAAAGTCAGCCACGCTCCCGGTCGCGGTTCGGTAACCCAAACGTCGGTGGGGGCAACGATGATCGACTCCCTGACCACATAGGTGTGTACACCGACCACCGTTTCGACCTCGATCTCGTCACCTGCCGTGAGCTCGTCGATCGAGAAGAAGGGTGCTCCATGGGTCGTGCGGTGACCTGCGACAACGGCATTGCCCGGCTGGCCGGGAAATGCCGTTCCTGGAATGTGACCAGGTCCCAGCTTCAAAATCTCGCGGGTGACGCCCTCAAAAATGACCTCATCCACTCCCAGCTTGGGAATCCGGATCAATCCACTCGGTTCGCCTTCCGCCGCAGGGTCCTCCGGCATCAGTGTTGGTGCTTCCTCCTGATCGGGAATGGTCACAGGAGGAGGGAGTTCCTCGATTCGTTCTGCGAGGGCCACCGTGAAGTCCTGACGGGCTTCCTCCTGGGCTCCCCGATTGAGGAGGTTGGTACCTCCGATCTGATACCCGACGTAGCCGAGTGCAAAAACCCCCGACCAGATCATCGTCCAGCCCAAAACCCTGATCCACCAACGCATATTCGTCAGCGTATCGCCCCACTTCGCTTAGACAACGACCTCAAGTACCGGTCCAGCCAGGCTCCCGACGTTCCAAGAAGGCCGCCACCCCCTCCCGCGAGTCGTTGGTGTTCGCAATCTGCGTCAACCCGGCCTGTAACCGGTCCAGCGCCGCGTCGAATCCCAGATCGGCTATCCCGTAGAACGTGTCCCGACCGAAAGAAAGAGCGGCGCTGCTCTTTGATGCCAGATCGGCCACTACCTCGTCGACTACCGAGTCGAGGTCGGCCCGGTCAACGACCCTTGACACAGCTCCAAGACGGAGCGCTTCATCTGGTGTGATGATGCGTCCGGTCATCATCAACTCGAGTGCCGCTTTTCTGGGAATGACTTCGCACAAAACCGCAGAGATCATCATCGGCCACAACCCGACATTGATCTCGGTGACTCCCAATTTGGCGTCTGAAACACAGATTGTGATGTCGCATGCGACCGCCAGACCAAACCCACCGGCAAGGGCGTGGCCGTTCACCCGAGCAACAGTCGGCTTTCCCCCGCCCCGCATAGCCCGGAAGAGATCCGCCAGAAGCCCGCGCTTTCTGTGCAGCCCGATTGGGTCATCGACGAAACCCTTTGATAGATCCCCACCGGCAGAAAAGGCTCGCTCTCCGGCCCCCGTATAAACCAGCACTCTCACCGAGGGGTCGTCGATTGCCCTCGAGGTCATTTCGAGCAGATCGCCCATCGTTTCGACCGACATCGGATTGTGGCGGTCCGGTTCATCGATCGTGATGACGGCTCTGGGACCTATTACTTCGTATGTTGCCACGGCAACTCCTCAAGAATCCGGGAACGTGTGATACTTGGTCCACATGGTATGGCTCATTGTTGTGATGTTCGTTGCGTTGTCATTGGCCGTCTTTCGCGGCGGTCGAATGGCGAACCTGGCAGATATCAGACTGAGATGGTGGTGGCTCCTGCCCCTCGGCTTTGTGTTGCAGCTGGTTGCAGGACTCATTCCAGAATCGGCGTCAGCGGTCGGTGTCGGCCTCATCTTGGTCTCCTATCTGCCGCTGCTTGGCCTCGTGTACGCAAATCGCGAGCGGCAAGGGATGTGGCTGACCGGGCTTGGGGTGTTGATGAACTTCGCCGTCATCTCGGTCAACGGAGGCATGCCGGTTCTCGAGGGAGCGGCGGTGGTGGCCGGAGGTTTTGAGTCGAACCCAGTCATCTCAGAGGGCTACAAACACGTCACGCTCGGGCCTGACACCAATCTTGCCTTTCTGGCCGACGTGATACCGGTGCGACTGTTCGGGCAGGGTCAGGTGATCTCCCTCGGTGATGTGCTGCTGGCAGTGGGTCTCTCGGCTTTCCTCCAGGCAGAACTGCGAAAACCCGTTCGGTGGTTCAAGCCAGGCGTGAAGCTGCAGGGCGGGTCGGCTACGCGTCACCGCTGACGACGCCGACCGGGTGACGCAGGCCCCGCGTTCTCTCGACACGTTCGCGGAGTGCGGCGACCACGTTGCTGTCAAAGGTTTCTGCGGTTCCAGCCTGAAGATGGGCCAGCGCCTCGAGAGGGCTCGATCCGGCTTCGGTCATTCTGAGGTAGGTCCCGACGACGAGGACGATACGTGCGCTGATCGTCAGAGATGGGTCGGCGGTGCCTCCCGGAATCCGCAATGGGTCATATTGGCGGCGAACGTCCGCTGCCACACCGCCCAGATAACTGGTCTCCGCCAAGATCTCGGCGCCCCAGCGGGCAATGTCATAGTTGGAGTAACCCATCTCGACGATGCCCGATTCGTTGAGGGCGACAAGACCTACCTCGTGCATCAGACACGCGTGTTCTGCTCGGTCCACCCAACCCGGGGTGAGGCCGAGGTCGAGAGCAACTTGGCGCCCCAAGGCCGCGGCTTCCAGTGCATGGCCCTGGACAGCGTGCCCCGCGGCCTCCGGTATCTGGGCCAGAGCTCGCAGCGTCTGCTCATAGGTGGTTTGGGTTCCACCAAACCTCGACAGAGCTGTATGAGTGAATGAGTACGGGAGCAATGACACCACGAACGCCCAAGCACCAACCAGATCAACACTGAGTGCAAATAGGGCTCCGGCGCCGGTGATGGCGAGAAAAGAGTCGAGGTCCTTGAGCGCGGTGAGGCCCCGGAAGCGGACTCCGCCCCGATCCCGTCCGATTCCGATCGCTGCAGCCCAGACCATCTCGAACAAAAAGGCGGCAGCGATGGCCACCACAAAAAGAAGGGTTCTGCCCCAACCATTGTCGGCCTGGAAAGGGGCGGTGTCATGAAGAGATCCGACCACGGCCACATAAACGACGTACGCAGAGAACGACTGGAACATCATCGGGACGAGGCGGCGTTGGTCCTTCCCGCGAATGGAGGCAACCAACCACGACAGCCCCATTCCCGCCATCCCGGCCGAGATTGCGGCCATCTGATCGAACAATTGTTCACCATTCACCGGAATCAGCGGAACCGCGGTGCCGACCGCGTGCGCCACCGTTCGCATCGCGCCGCTCCGCGTCGGGATGATGATCAAGGCGCCAAGCCCAAAGGCCAGGCCGGCCAGGAATATCAGCCAACTCATGGTCTCGGATCGTTGCGCAAGCAACCAGGCCAGGAAGATCACCCCAGGCGCTGCTATGCCGGCCAGCACCCACACCCACGGGGCAGCCTCTGACCTGTCACCCACGTCTGATCTCCGACAGTTCAGGGGGCTGCATCTGACCCAGGATCGGTTGCCCAAACACTTGCTCGGTTTTTTCCACGCCGCGGCGCAATGCCTCGATGATGTCAGGGTTGTAAAGCGGGGAATCGTTCTCTTCGAGTGCGTTGAAGGCCGCCGACTGGCTCATCGACATGCGATAACTACGGGAACTCGTCATGGCGTCAAAAGCGTCTGCTACCGCAAGCACCGACTGTTCGAGGGTGGGTTGGTTGGTATGCGAGTGGTGTTTCTGCCCGAAGTCCTCACCCTCCAGGCGCGGATGACAACCGGAGGTGATCGCCACCATCGGTGTCAGAAAGTCCACCTCGCTCAGGAGATCGTCGACGTTGTGAGAGTGCCGGCGGAGGTCGCGGTATTCGTCATCTGTCAACGTTCCCTGTTTGCTCAGAAGATCGGCCGGGACCGCGAGTTTGCCCATGTCGTGGATGAGGGCCGACCATCGCAACCGTTCCATCTGGGTCCCGGTGAATCGCAGCTCTTCCCCGATCACGGCGGCAAAGTGCGCCACCCTCTCCGTGTGCCCCCTTGTGTACAGATCGCGGGTTTCGAGCGTCTTGACAAACCCCTGGAGTGAGTCTTCGTGCGCTTTTCTCAACTGGGAATAGGACGTATACACCAGGTGCCCGATCACGTATACACCGAGCACCAGAGGCACAAGTGGTGACCCTGCGGCGGACTCGGTTCGTTCTGGCGTGCTCGCCAGAAGGAGTGCCCCCAACATCCCTCCCAAAAAACCCATTGTTACCTGTGCAAAAAAGAGCGATGACATCCGCGACCAGGGCAACAGATTTCTGGTTCCGTAAACCGTTCCGACCGCAATGCGAACCAGTCCGACGTTGAACACCGTGTAGACAAAAGCCGAAACGCTGCCGGCGATCGCAATCTGCAACATCTGGCTGTTCTGGAATTGAGATCGATTCAATCCTTCGAGCATCGAGTCGAGAACCAGACCGGCCAGCGCCGCCGAAAGAGTTATCTGCCCGAAGTTGGAGACCGGTTGGAAAACTCGTCGTTTCTTGATGTCGTCCGGCCCGATCAATCCGGCGGCGCCGATGATCACCATTCCCAACATGGCGTTCCCCGATTGAAGGGCGAGGACCACACCGCCCGTGAACAACGGCATTACTCCAGAACTCATGTTCCATCGATCGTTGACCTCTACGGCCCACAGCTCGAGGACTGCGAAAGCAATCGCAAAAAAGATGCACGAGGTCCAGTCGAAACCCTGGGCGAGGATGGGTTTGCGCCACAACACGAGACCGACGACGCCGACGCCGAGTGTGAAATAGATCGAGCCGATGAGCAGCTGCCCTCGGCGCTGCTGGTAGGTCAGGGTTTGGTGAACGCTTGTCACGAGTGAGGAAGATTGCCCGGCAAAGTTGTCAACCGATCCGAGAGTTCGCCGAGGCGGCGACGATCATCGTCGCCAGGCTTCCAACGGTTGTAATGAGTCGAATCAGTCTGGTTCTCATTCCGTCTATCACCTGGTTTCTGCGATTCTCACCACATTCGATACCGATGTGGTGGATTTCCGCTCCGCTGGTGGTGATAGTTGACTACCCGCCGGGCTCTCTCCCTCCATTCCCAGACGAGTCTGGGAAAGCTTTCGTTCAGACGTCGTTACCAACGCCGGGTTTATACCGCCGTTTCCACTTTCCGTGGCCCCGTTGAACTCCACCCTCCCAAATCGGCCCTCCTATCTAGCGCCCGAAGGTCCGATTCCGCCGGATTCATCAACGAAACCGGCAGACGGAATGTAGTTCGCGAATTGTTCGGAGGCAAGAGGCGATTCTCCGTGGTCACATGACTACTCTGCGTGCATGAAATCGACAGCGCTCGAGGAAAGCCTTCGACGGATCCCTGGTGTGGAAGCGGTCCGTGTAGTCCTGAAGGGCCAAGATCTCGTCGAAGTCCACATTCTCGCCCAGCCAGGCAAGCCCGCCAAACAAGTCGTCCGAGACGTCCAGTCGGTTGCACTGGCTGGGCACGGAGTCGAAGTGGACCGGCGGATCGTCTCAGTGGTTCAGATCAGAGACTCAGAACTCAGCGGTGGCGACCGAGCCGTGATTTCCGACATCGAGGAAGAAATCGACGGTTCGAGGATGAAGATGACAACACATCTCGAATGGCACGATGTCAGGCTCACCGGTACTGCGGTCGGCCCGGCCGCCTCATCGACGCGACTTCGTCTGATTGCGGAAGCAACGATCGCGGCGCTCGAGCAGGCGCTCGCAGTCGAGGCAGCCTTTGCCATCGCCGCAGTCGATACACCGATGGTTGGTCGGCATCATGTAGCTATCGCCCAGGTCGTCCTCGTCGTTGAGCAACGAGAGCGGCTGCTGGTCGGGTCTTCCCTGGTGGATGGGGACCCGGCGCGCGCGGTGGTCAGGGCCGTACTCGACGCCGTCAACCGTCAGGTCCCGGCGCTCCGCAGGTGAGTCTGGAGGCGTTCGGCAAGATGGGGGCGGTGGTCACACCGCACCACATCGCGACCAAAACCGGTCTGGACATCCTGGACCAAGGCGGCAACGCCATAGATGCGGCAGTGGCTGCGAACGCCGCCCTCGCAACGGTGGCCCCCGAGACGTGCGGTATTGGCGGAGACCTGTTTGCACTGATATGGGACGGCAAGCAGGTGAGGTGCCTCGACGCATCGGGCGTTGCAGGATCCGGGGCCGACGCATCCCGGCTGCGAGATGAGGGACTCGTTCGGATCCCGATTCATCACCCGTTCACAGTAACTGTGCCGGGCTGTGTGGCTGGATGGCAGGCATTGGTCGAAAGGTTCGGCACGTTGCCGTTGGCACAACTCCTCACGTCTGCCTCGGATCTCGCCGGCAACGGCTTTCCCGCCTCCACCGAGTTGGCACGTGCTCTGTCAGCCCGGTCGGATCAACTGCTTGCCCAAACCCACGGAGATGAAATGTTCGTCGGAGGAGTGCCTCCGGCGTCGGGTGATTTGGTTACCCGCCCCGCCCTCAAATCCAGCCTCGACCATGTCAGAATCCATGGGTGGCGTGGGTTCTATGAAGGTCCCATCGCCGAGGCGATCTCGACGGCGACCGGCGGTTGCCTGAGCGCCGACGACCTCAGGAATTGGACCCCGGAGTGGGTCGATCCACTCGCTCTACATGTCCTGGGTAGAACGGGATGGACGGTTCCACCATCGAGCCAGGGCTATCTGAGCCTGGCGACACTCGCCGTTTTTGAATCACTCGACCCGCCGGAGGATCCACTGGATCCCGACTTCACCCACCTCTTGATCGAGGCCTACCGAATCAACGCCGCAAGCCGCGACGAGGTCCTGTCCGACCGGGACACGCTTCCCCGGGAGTGGGGTAACCATTTCAACCGAGGTACGTTCTCGGGGTTGGCAGACAAGATCGATCGGACGGTGGCTCTGCCCCACAACGCCGTCCGACCGGTTCCAGGGGGTACCGCCTTTCTGTGTGCCGCCGATGGCGAGGGTCGTGCGATCGCTCTCATCCAGTCAAACTTCTCCGGGATCGGGTCTGGACTGGCCGCAGCCGGGTTTTTCCTCCACAACCGTGGTGCCGGCTTCGACTTGCGGCCCGGCCATCCCAACGAGCTCAAATCCGGAAGGCGACCACTCCATACGCTGTCGCCCAGCATGTGGACCAGAGACGGTCGATTCGATGCGATCATCGGGACGCGTGGGGGTCATCAGCAGCCTCAGCTGATCGCCCAGATGGCCGCCCTGATATTTCATGCGAACCTTGCGCCCGCTCAGGCGATGGACATGCCGAGGTGGACTACAGAAGACTGGCAATCAGGAAGAGCCTCCAAGATCGAGGTCGAATCTCGATTCGATCTCGATGTGGTCGCCGAACTCCGGAAGAGGGGCCACCAAGTCAGGCAACGGAACGCTTACGAGGGGGGATGGGGTCCGGTGGCGGTGATTCGCTCGACACCGGAAGGTTGGCATGGAATCGCCGATCCCAGGGTCGACACCGCAGCGGCGGCTGCGCTGGTCAAAAGGCCTTGAGATCGGCAATCGCCGACGCCAGCTCGGTCGAGTTGAGCCCGGCGCCGGCAATGATGTTGTAGAAACCAATCCTCTGAATCCGGTCACCGTATCGCGATCGAATGGCAGATCCGATCGAGTCAGGCTCAGCGACTATGGCCACCTCGTCTACCACCTCGTCGGGAATCACCGATCCCATCTCGGCCCATTGTCCCCTCCGGCTCATCTGATTCAACACAGCACCGAAGTCCCAGCCGTGGGTTTCAAGGATGACTCGATAACTCGGGGTTGAGGCGTAGAACGCGATTTGGCCTTTCACCGCCTTGCGCATGGCATCGATCTCGGCTTCGTCGCGCCCCGTGACGACAAAAACGCTGACGATTCTGGCGATGTCGCCGAGCGATCGCCCATGTTGCTCGGCGCCCTGAGAGACGTTTCGCAGAACGACCTCATCGAGATATTTGACAGTGTGAAACGGATGTACAAAAAACGCGTCGGCTACTTCGCCGGCGAGCCGGCTCAATCCAGGTCCGACGCCGGCCAAACCTACCGGAATGTGACTGTGCGGCATCGGTCTCGGGGCAAAAAAGGGTGTCATGAGCGAGAAGCGGTAATGGTCACCGTCGAATCGGAGAGGATCTCCCGACTCAAAGGCATGCCAGATTGCCCGCAGGGAGTGGACGTATTCGCGCATGCGCGGGATTGGCGCGTCCCAAGCCGTCGAAAAGCGACGGACGATATGAGGCTTGACCTGGGTCCCGAGCCCGAGGATGAATTTTCCCCCGCTCATTTCAGCCAGATCCCAAGCGGTCTGGGCGACCACCATGGGTGAGCGCGGGAACGCTACCGCGATACCGGTGCCGATTGTCAAGTCGGGACACTCGTTCGCGGCAAGGGCGAGGCCGAGGAAAGGATCGTGGCTGGTTTCGGCCGTGAAGAACCCGTCGAAGCCCATTTGGACCGCGCCTCGGGCAGCCGGCACCGCCTCCAACGCAGGTCCCGCTGGGAATGTGTAGTCGACCTCCATCGGCGGGAGCCTAGTGACAGGGACGGCTCCGGCCAGAGAGACGGAGCTAACATCCGAGCATGAAACGACTGGCAAAACTCCTTGGATTCCTCGGCGGTCTCGCCGCGGTCGGTTGGGCGATGAGGGATCGGCTGATCACGATCGCCGCCCCCAAAGAGCCAACCCCTCCCACATTTCGAGTTGCACAGCCGGCGACTTCGAACGATCTCACCGAAATCACCGGTATCGGCCCTGTATTCGCCGCCAGGCTCGCCCAAAACGGGATTCGCAGCTTCTCGGATCTGGCCGCAGCCCAAACCGAGAAGGTGGCCACGGCGGCAGGAGTACCCGAGACCAAGGCGGCAGACTGGATCGATCAGGCCGCAACCCGAGGCTGACCGGTGCTCTACACCACGGCACCCGAAGACCTTGCTTCGGCCTTTCCCGAAGGGGAACCCGCGTTTCGCGTTGATCAACTCAGACATTGGCTCTATCAGACGCCGGTGCTCGATGTAGAGCAGATGACGAACCTGCCTGTTTCCTGGCGTCATGAGCACGAGAACGGACTCTGGCCGTTCCGGGTCGAGACAGAGCAGGTCGCAGACGGTGAAACCACGCGGAAGTGGCTGTTCAGGACACCTGACGGCAGTGCAATCGAGTCGGTGTTGATGGGTTATCCGCGCCGGGCCACGCTTTGCATTTCGAGCCAGGCCGGCTGTGCGCTGGGATGTACGTTTTGTGCAACGGGACAATTCGGTTTCGATCGCCATCTGGGCGCCGGCGAGATAGTGGCTCAAGTTGCGTTCGCCAAGGCGTTTCTCAGAATCCAGGGAATGCCGGGAGTACCCAGGAATCTCGGCAACGTCGTTTTTATGGGAATGGGAGAGCCTCTGGCGAACTACGCCAGGGTGCGCGAATCCATCAGGATCATGGTCGAGGTGATGGGGATGTCGGCGCGTTCGATAACGGTCTCCACCGTCGGAATCGTTCCCGGCATGAGGCGGCTCGCAAACGAGCCGTGGCCCGTGAATCTGGCAGTGAGCCTCCATGCTGCCGACGACGTGCTGCGGTCTTCACTTGTCCCGATCAATGATCGGTACCCGCTCGATGAAGTAGAGGCCGCCGCGGCCAACTACTTCGAGAAGAAAGGGCGACGCGTGTCTCTCGAGTGGACGATGATCGACGGCATCAATGACGACGAGGGCCAGGCCCTGAGACTTTCTGCAATTGCAAGGCGACTGCGGGCCCATGTCAACCTGATCGCGATGAACCCCACGCCCCTCACAGACCACCGTCCTTCTTCTGCCACCGCCATCAAGAGGTTTGAGCGCGTGTTACTCGACGCCGGAGCCAACGCCACGATCAGAGACACGAGGGGCCGCGATATCGATGCCGCCTGCGGCCAGCTGAGGGCAAGGAACGGTGCGGAACCGGTGAGGCTTTCAATCGGGCAACGTCGCAGTTAGTGTCGTTGAACGCGGTATGGAGTCAGGGGCACTCTGAGGGGTGCCACCATGTCAGCCAGGTCACAGACGACAGCCAGGTCAGAGACAAACGTTCCGGCGCAGCCGGCTCCAGAAATCCAATCTTCGCGCACAGCAGGCGTGGATCGCACACGACACCGTCGGGGTGCACATTCGGATCCGAGCAGATGGATCTGTCGCCTGTACGCCTCCGAGATCCATGCCTGGCGCCAGGCCTTAAGGCGAACATTTCGCCGCAACCAAGATCCCAAGCAGGCTGCCCGCCTGGCAGCGGTCGCACTCGCCCTCCTCCTTGCGGCGGGCGCGGGATATACGGTCCAACAGGGTGACACCCTCGGAGACATTGCGGCAAAAAACGGAACCACCGTCGCAAAATTGGCCGCGGCGAATGACCTCTCGAATCCCAATCTGATCCGAGTCGGCCAACAGCTGACGATTCCGGACTCCGTCGGATCAGCCACGGTCGGTCAGAGCCGCTACACCGTGCAGGCAGGCGACACCCTGGCGGGGATAGCTCAGAAGCTGGGAACCACCGCCCGCCAATTGGCGAGCCTGAATCAGTTGAACAATCCCAACCTCCTTCGGATCGGACAGGATCTCTTGCTCGCCGACCAGACGAATCCGACGGGGCCGCCGGCTGCGACACCCGCCGGAAGCCACGTGGTGGCATCGGGCGAAACGCTGGGTTCGATAGCACAGCGGTACAACACGACCGTGGCAGAGATCGCCGCCGCCAACGGCATCACGAACACGTCGACGATCTATGTCGGCACCACTCTGGTGATCGGCGGCAACCCGCCGCCGGCCCCGCCAACGGTTGCGGGCTCGGGAACCTCGACCCACACCGTCAACCCGGGCGAGACCCTTGGAGCGATCGCGGCCGGCTACGGCCTCAGTTCACAGATGCTGGCGTCCACCAACGGCATCACAAACGTCGACCTGATCCGAATTGGGCAGGTTCTCACCGTGCCGGCCGGATCCGGCTGGGTGTGCCCGGTCCGCGGCGCGAAGTATTTCAACGACTGGGGCTTTCCTCGATCAAACGGCAGAACCCACACCGGAAATGACCTGTTCGCGCCCCGAGGCACACCCGTCCAGGCTCCCGTTTCCGGTCAGATCGAGCTCAAGACAGGCACAATCGGCGGCCTCCAGGTCTGGCTGTCCGGGGACGACGGAGTGCGCTACATCGGAAGCCACCTCGATGGTTTTGGCCAGGCGGGGAGGGTGGCCGCGGGAGACGTCATCGGTTACGTCGGTGACACCGGTAGCGCACTCGGTTCAAGCCCCCACCTCCATTTCGAAATGGCGAGGGATGGAACGACCTTCAACCCCTGGCCGTCGCTGCAGGCCGCAGGGTGCTGAGGCGGTTCACTCGGTCGCCAATCGCCCCAGGATCCTGACGAGGTCGGAGACGTCCCCATCGCTCAACTCCGGAAAGATCGGCTCTAGAGAAAGACGCTGTTCGATCTGACGGCAGACCGACTCGCCCATCGGGGTGAGAGTTAGTTCTTTCACCCGCCGGTCATCATCGGATTGGCGGCGCTCGACGAGCGACCGTGCTTCGAGCCTGTCGGCGATCCCGGTGACCGTCGAGGCATCGAGGCACATTCGGTCGGCGACCTCACGCATCGACGCGGTGTCCTGAGCTTGCCGAAGCATGTAGTACATGGGCGGGTTGAGTCCGTGATCTGCGATGACCTCGAACAGCCGACGCCGCATTCGATCTCCTACCCGATGCATCAGGTCGACGAGATCGGCTCTGGTCTGTTGGGGCATAACGACACTCTATGCGATTGGTTTGGGTTACCAATAGTTTGGATGGCCAACTATCTTGGGTGTTTCAGCCGGGCGACGAACCTCTGCCGGTGAAAATCCAATTCGTTAGGTGAGGAAAGTCATGTCAAATCCAATTGTCACGGTCGAGTCGGTGAGCAAGACCTTTGGGAACACGTCAAGGCACTCGACAACATCAGTCTCGAATTCGAGCAAGGCATAATCTATGGACTCCTCGGACCGAACGGCGCAGGTAAAACAACGCTGATTCGTGTCCTCACCACCCTGCTCATCCCCGATTCCGGACGAGCCGTCGTGGCGGGCGTGGATGTCGTGGCCGACCCGGTCACCGCCCGAACCAGGATCGGTCTCGCAGGGCAGTTTGCAGCCGTCGACGGTCACCTGACGGGTCGGGAGAACGTCGAGATGGTGGCGCGTCTCTACAACCTCTCGAAACAAGAAACCCGCAAACGAACGGACGAACTCCTGGAGCGGATAAATCTGACAGATGCGGCCGATCGACAGGTCCGTACATATTCGGGTGGCATGCGCCGACGCCTCGATCTGGCCGCGTCCATGGTCGGCCGGCCCCAAGTGCTGTTCCACGACGAGCCGACCACCGGCATCGATCCCAGGAGCCGAGTCGACATGTGGGAATTGATTGAAGACCTCGTCGAAGGCGGTACAACCATCCTGCTCACGACGCAATACCTCGAAGAAGCCGATCGCCTTGCCCAGAGAATCGCCGTGATCGACCGCGGAGTATTGATCTCCGAGGGAACCGGGGATCAACTCAAGGATCGCCTCGGAGGCGCGGTCGTGGCAACCAAGGTCTCGGCCGGCGACAGGGATCGAGTCGTCTCCGCCCTAAGGTCGATCGCCGGCGACGACCCTTCTTACGACGCTCAGCGAAACGAACTCACAATCCCTGCGATCCGTGGCGTCCAGACCCTCACCGAAGTGGTGCGCGTACTCGACTCGATCGAAGTGGTCGCCGACGACATCGCTATTCGCAAACCCACTCTCGACGACGTCTTCATGGCCTTGACCGGCCATTCGGCCGAATCAGAACCTGCCCCCACGAACGGGCGCCGCAAGCGGCCGGAAAGGACCTCGGCATGACTGCTGTCGGCACAACCATCCCCCGCGCAAGAGTTGGCCTCGCCCAGGCCGCCAAGGATGCATCGATCCTGGTCAGGCGCAACGTGAAAAAGAACACAAGGCTTCCCCAACTTCTCGTATTTGCGACGATCCAACCGGTGATGTTCCTTCTCCTGTTCAACTACGTGTTCGGTGGCTCGATCGGATTGGCCCTGCCGCCGGTCGCGAATGCCACGTATATCAATTGGCTGCTTCCTGGCCTTCTCATCCAGGTTGCAACGTTTGGTGCGAGCCAGACTGCGATCGGGCTGACCGACGATCTCAAATCCGGCGTGATCGATCGATTTCGTTCTCTGCCGATGGCGCGTTCTGCGGTCCTCGCCGGGCGCACGATCGCCGATCTACTCAGAAACGCATTCGTGATCGGCCTGATGTTGGTGGTCGGCACCATCATCGGGTTTCGGCCAGGGACGAACTGGTTCGGGCTGCTCGCAGGATTTGGCCTGGCACTGACCTTTGCGTTTGCCTTCTCCTGGGTCATGGCCTCGATGGGTCTGTTGGTCAAGGATCCAGAAACCGCGCAAATCGCCAGCTTTTTACCGTTGTTTCCCCTGGTGTTCGCCTCGTCGGTATTCACGCCGACGGCGACCATGCCCGATTGGTTGAGGGCATTTGCTGACAACCAACCCATCACGGTCGTCGCAAACGCAGTAAGGGGCCTGACACTGGGTCGCGAGGCCTTGGCCGAGGTGAGCTACGGGCTCGGAGGCGCCACCGTGACTCCTCAGGCCCTGGCCGCGGCTCCTACCGTTGGCGGCCAGGTGGTTCTGGCCTTGATCTGGGTCGTTGGGATCCTGGCGGTGTTTGCTCCCCTGTCGATTCGGCTGTATCGAAAAGCGGTTGACTGATGGCCGGTTTCAGGAGCGGGGCAGACCAAGGATTTGTTCTGCAATGATGTCGGCCAGGACCTCTGTCGTTCCACCGCCGATGGTCAGCGCCCGCGAATAGACAAACCCCCAGTCCCACTCATCTCGACCTGGCCGTCGCTCACTCGTGACGAGCGAACGAGAACCACGAAGATCTTGAGCGAGGTTCATGACCTCCTGCCCGTGCCTGTCCGCGAGGTGCTTCCTGATCGCCATGGCGGTAGCGGGATGGCGCCCTTGATCGCGATCGACCCCGGCGCGGAGCGCCAGCATCCTCATGACCTCGGCCTCCATCATCAGCCCCACGACGCGGTCGACCAAGCCTGGATCGGATTCTGAAGAAACCAAGTGAATGAGGTCGGAAGTCCGGGGCCCTTGGCCCCACAGCACTCCACCGCGCGAGAGCGAGAAGCGCTCATTGGACAACGTGAAGAGGGCGAGACTCCAGCCGTCGTTCTCCGCACCGAGCCTGAGATCAGCCGCGATTTCGACGTCATCGAAATAGACATCACAGAATCCGAGATCGCCGGTCATCTGCCGGACCGGAAAGACGGTGATCCCCGGCAAATCGAGCGGACACAGGAAGTAGCTGATACCTTCGTGACCGGGACCGCCGGTTCGAGCAAGCAGGATCCCCCAATCGGCAATGTCGGCAAAAGTATTCCATGTCTTCTGACCGGACACTCGATAAGTGTCGCCATCACGCCGCGCCGACGTACTGAGCGAAGACAGATCGGATCCGCTCGAAGGTTCTGAAAAGAGCTGACACCAGAACTCCCTGCCTTCGAGCAGCGGCCAGAGGAAACGATTCTTCTGCTCCGGGGTGCCCGCCGCCAGGATCGTCGGACCTGCCCAACCGATTCCGATCGGATTGTGAGCCCTGGAGTCGATCCCGAGTTCCGCCATCTCCAGGGAGATCGCGATCTCTTCCTCAAATGAGGCCCCGCGACCCCACGGCGGCGGCCAGCCCGGAGCCACCCACCCGGCTTGCGCCAGGTCAACCGGTGACGGATCTGGGTACGCCTCGACAAACTCGCGGAACGCGACGCGATCAGGGTGATATGGACCCGGCAACCGCAGATCCACCTGGGGCTACCGGCTGCGGTCTCGGATTTCGGCTACCACTGCCCCGAGGCACATCGCGGCGATGGCAAGAAGCGGCGCAAGAAGCCTCAGATCGATGCCTGCGAAGAGATCCATATACAGCAACGATTACCCGAATGGACGGTCAAGTCAAACCACGGCCTCCTCGCGGTTCCGAGTCTTTCGTCTAAAGGATCACCCGTTCCCGCCAATCCACCTTTATCACTTGCCCATGCGAGGGGAATCCTTCTCCACCGCACATCCTCTGCAGCAACCTGACCACGCCGCCATGGGTGAATACTGCATGATCGCCGTCCGGTAACTCACCTGCCGCCCGCAATACTCGGTCCCGAAAAACCTGAGCGGTTTCTCCGCCTGGGGGCTCGAAAGAATCGAAACCAACCATCGCAGCCTGGGTTTGTGTGTCGAGGGCCGGCCAGAACGCCCCTTCCAGGCTGCCGAAGTTCATCTCGCGCCAAGCGGGATCGAGTCGGGCGGTCAACCCGGAGAGCCGGGCGGTCTCGACTGCCCTCACGAGATCGGAACTGATCACCGACCCAAACGCGGACCCCCCCAGCTCCGTTGCCAGTTGGCGGGCCTGGCTCATCCCTGTCGCATTCAAGGGGATATCCGACCAACCCTGCAGGCGTCGTTGGCGGTTCCAGTCCGTTTCCCCGTGCCGGATCAGCCAAAGGACGACGCTCACAACGCGACCAGAATCGACAGCGCGGCGAGTTCGGCGACTTGTTGGGATGCTCCGAGCACGTCGCCGGTGATGCCCCCGAGACGACGATGCGCCGCTCCGACGATCAGCCACCCCGCCACAAAAGCGGCCGGGCCGATCAGCGCCGCCACCCCACGCCATGCCAGGAACGAAATTCCCAGGGCAGCGACTACCCCTGACCCGATCTGGTTTCGTGTGACGACCGAAAGGAACGAGTCACCGAGTCCCTGACCGGCACTTTTCAAGCCCATTGCAGAAACGGCGACTCCCCGGCTCATGGCGTGAACTCCGATGAGCGCCGGCACCGCCTCGCCGATCTCCAGACCCGCTACCAACGACACCCTCAGCATCAATCCCATCACCAGCGCGGCCACGCCGTATGTTCCGAGGCGTGAGTCGTTCATGGCCTCCAACGATCGTGCCCTGTCGCCGCCTGCTCCAAGCCCGTCGAACAGATCTGCCAGTCCGTCCTCGTGGAGGGCCCCTGTCAGTAGGAGACCGGCGGCCACCGCCAGCGCAGCAGCAGTCAAAGCGGGTAGAGCCGAGGACGCAGCCCAATACACCACACCTATCAGCCCGCCTACCGCGCTCCCCACCACCGGGAACCATGGAACGGCTTTCGCGAGGTCGTTTGTTTGACTCGGGACCGACCCCGTCGGGATCCTCGTGAGGAAGGCCACTGCAAAACGGAGCCCCTTCAGCGCAGCCCCCATTCCTCGAAGGTCGCAACATCGTTCACCATGGCACACGCGAGCTGAATCAAAGGCAATGCCGCCAGGGCGCCACTCCCTTCACCCAGGCGCATCTCCATATCGAAAAGGGGTTTCAAGCCCAGTTTCTCGACAAGCAGGCGGTGGCCGGGCTCAGGAGAAAGGTGGCCGGCAAAACAGTGGTCCAGTGAACCTTCGACGGCCACGGCAAGGGGAGCGACGGCGGCGGTGGCGACAAAACCGTCGATTACAACCGGAAGTCCCTCAACTCGCGCTTTTGCGACACCACCGGCGAGTGCGGCCAGTTCGGTTCCGCCAAGCTGGGCCGCCAGTGCGAAGGGGTCCTTGATTTCGCTCACGCGTTGAGCCGCTGAATCGACCACAGATCGCTTCATCTTCAGGGCCTCGGCATCGATTCCGCTGCCGTGCCCGACCCAGTCTTCCGGGTTGCCTCCGTAGAGAGCGTATGACAGTGCCGACGCCGCCGTGGTGTTGCCGATTCCCATCTCGCCGACGAGAAGAAGGTCCGTGTCCATCGAGTCCACTTCTTCCCACCCGCGATCGAAGGCCCGACGAAACCTCGATGCATCCATCGCAGGCACCTCAACGATATCGCCTGTCGGTTCCCCGACCCCGACGTCCACAAGTCGGATGGTGACTCCAAGAAGTTGGGCCATCACGGCAGAGGTGGCGACGCCGGCGCGAATTGCATCGACCATCGCCCTGGTCACAGCCTGGGGATAGGCGCTGACTCCTCGACCGGTGACACCGTGATCGCCTGCTGCCAGCAGCAGATATGGCCGATCGACGCGGGGACAATCCGATCGCTGCCAGGAGGCCAGCCAGGCCGCTACGTAGTCGAATCTCGCCAGCGCTCCGCTGGGCCGCAATACGTTGGCAGAGCGGAACGCGACAGCCTGCCGTGCAATCACGTCCGGGCCGGGGGCACCCTTGAGGGCATCGAGGACGTCAAGCATCCATCGTCTCGAGCTTGATCACCTTGCCGGCAACCACCAGATAACTGACGGAAGCGTTCGCCGCAAAGACGCCATTGATGCGACCCAACCGGTCGCGGTAGTTTCTGGCCATGACGTTGTCGGGGACAATGCCGCTTCCCACCTCGTTGGTGATGACGATCCCGGTTCCCGCTCTGACCGCCAGTATTCCGGCAGCCCTCACGGCATCGTCCTCCAAATCGGGGTCGTCATATCGGTTGGCCGCCCACAGCGTCAAACAATCAATCACGAGAGTGTCGGTGTCGGCAGCGGACGAGATTGCTCCACACAGATCGAGCGACTCTTCGACGAGGCCCCACTCGCCGGGCCGATCCTCCTGGTGGCGCCGAATTCGAGTCGCCATCTCGTCGTCACCAGCCTCTGCCGTCGCAATCATGATCACTCTTCCGCCGGCCGCTTGTGCCAGCCGTTCGGCCAAACGGGTCTTACCACTGCGAGCCCCACCGATCAGAAGAGTGAACGGCATCAGTAGTCGAGACCGCGGCGCGCCATGATCCCGCGGTCGTAGGCATGCTTGACCTTGACCATTTCTGTCACGGTGTCCGCTATCTCGATGAGCGGTTCCGGTGCATCCCGGCCGGTGCAGATGACGTTGACCTTGTCCGGACGATTTCTGATCGACTCGACCACCTCGGCCGCGTCGATCCAGTTCCAATTCATCGGGTAAGTGATCTCATCGAGGATCAACAGGTCGTACACACCGGACGCGAGACGATCTGCGGCGAAATCCCAGGCGTGTTTGGCGATGGCTTCTGACTCTCCGATGTCGGCCGAGTCCCATGTGAACCCGTCACCGATCGCAAACCAATCGGCGCCGAGGTCCGTGCCGATTTTTTCCTCTCCCACCTTCCACTCCCCCGACTTCAGAAACTGGACCACACACACACGCCATCCTCGCGCCAGCGCACGGATCATCGTGCCGAAAGCAGCAGTCGACTTCCCTTTGCCGTCGCCGGTGTTGACGATCACCAACGAAGAAGCCCTGGTGGTCCCGGCCGCCGGCTTGTCTGACGGTGGTTTGGCAGATTCGGTCAATTGCTCAGTCCTCCCAATCCGACACCCGGCAGATGCTCTAATTCTCGCAACGGAATGATGACCAGAGAACCGTTCTCTTCGTGAAGAATGCGAACCCTGGCGCCGTAGTGAGTTCTTATCGACGACTCTGTCAGGACGGTTCTTGGCTCGCCCATGGCCGAGACCCTACCTCCGGCCACCAGAACCAGCCGGTCGCAGAATTGGGCTGCAAGTGTCAGATCGTGGATCGCGCTGACGACGGTCAGACCCCGGGTTCGTCTCATGGTGTCAACCATGGCCATGACATTTTGAGCTTGCCCAACATCGAGGGAAGCGGTGGGTTCGTCGAGCAGTAACAGCGGACCGCCCTGGACCAGCGCTCGCGCCAGTACCACTCTCTGCACCTCGCCTCCGGAAAGTGAGCCGAGACGCCTTGACGCGAGTCCGTCCGATCCGAGACTGGCGAGAGCCCGCTGCGCTGCGACCAGATCGCCTGCACCTTCCATCTCCCAGAACCGAAGATGGGATGTGCGGGCAAGCAGCACATAATCGATGACGCGCATCTGTGCCGGGAGCTCCGGGCGTTGCGGCACCATGGCCAAGCATTGCGCACGTTCTTTGATCGAGAGTTGGCTGATTCGTTTGCCATCGACCGAGATGTCACCACTGCTCTCTATCAGCCCCGCGATCGCTCGAAGGATTGTGGTTTTTCCGGCGCCGTTGGGTCCGATGATGCCCACCCACGCTCCGGGTTCGACGCTGAAGCCGACCGACTCCACAAGCGTCTCTCCGCCCTGGGTTACGCCCACATCGTTGAGGGTGAGCATGGTCATGATTCGACCCTTGCGTTCCTCAAGACGAGTGCGAAGAATGGCGCGCCGGTGAACGCGGTCACCACGCCGATCGGCAGTTCTGCCGGTGACAAAGCCGTCCTGGCCACGATGTCTGCGGCCGTCAGGAACACGGCGCCACCCAGCGCGGCCAACGGGAGCACTATTCGATTGCCAAAACCAAACATCAATCGCACCGCGTGCGGAACGATTATCCCGACAAACCCGATCAGACCGCTCACCGCAACCGCTGCTGCCGTTCCGAGCGTCGCGGCAAGAACAACGATTATGCGGACTCTGGCAACGTCGACTCCGAGCGACGCCGCTTCCGCGTCTCCAACTGCCAGCACATCGAGAACGCGCCGGTTGGCGAGGATCACAACACTCGTCACCAAGATATAGGGAAGCACTCCGGATACCTCAGACCACCCGTTGGTCGACAGCCGGCCCAGGATCCACGAGTAGACCTGGCGCAGAGTTTCGTCGTTTCGCTGCTGTACAAACGTCTGGACCGCGGTCAGAAACGATGCCACTGCTACCCCGGCGAGTATCAGCGTGGTGGACGAAGCCGACCCCGCCATCCGGCCCAAGAAATAGGTCAACACGACCGCCCCGAGTCCCCCGAGAAATGCCGCCACCGGGACGAGCCCGGTGGATCCGCCACCCCCGACAACCGCCAGCGTGGCGCCGAGACCGGCTCCGGCCGCCACTCCGAGTAGATAGGGATCGGCCAAAGGGTTCCGAAACACGCCTTGATAGGCGGCGCCGCACAACGCCAGCGCCGCGCCGACGAGTAGTCCGAGCACCACCCTGGGCAACCGAACCAGAAACAGAATGTCGGTTTCGCGGGCGCTGAGCCCACTATCGAGCGACACCCAGGGCAGACGATCGAGGATCGCCCTGGCTACCTCGCCCGCGCCGAGGTCGGCCGGGCCCAATACCGCCCCCAGCCAAGCGATTCCCAACACCGCCGCTACGCCGACGCCGACCGTCGCCGCCGACAGCCGTTCGGGATGGGGCGACCGGCTCCTCACGATTTTCCGGCCGCCAGGGCTGCTGCAGCCGATACGACCTCGAAAAAGTCGACGAGTCTCGGACCCCACCGCGAAGAGATATCGGCATCGATTGGGATCACCAAGCCATTCTTCACGGCCGTGAGTTCTGACCAGCCCGGGCGGGCGGCGACGGTCTCCGCAGACTCCCCGTAGGCGGCATCCGCCAGAAAGATGATGTCGGGGTCGGCCTGGATCACGTACTCCTCCGACAGCTGGGGAAAGCCAAAACTCTCGACCGAATCGACGGCGTCGGCGATGTTGACAAGGCCGATCAGTGAGTAGATCTGGCCGATGAAACTGGCAGAACTGGCCGTGTAGAGATTTGCGTCGACCTCGTGCATGAACGTCAGCGGCGTCTCGGGCCGTGGCGTCGCCGCCACCAGATCCTCGATCGATGTCGCCATCGCCCTCGCCAGAGCGGTCGCTTCGGCACTATGCCCCGACGCCAGCCCAACCAGCTCTATCTGGGTATAAACCTCATCCAGATTCGCCACGGCCGGAAGTTGCAGAACAGGGATGCCCAGACCTTCGAGTGACCCGATCACACCGTCGATGTCATCGGCGACAACGACCAAGTCGGGCGCGTAGCCGGCAATCGCCTCGATATTGGGCGTATAACCCGACAAGTCGGTTAGCGGCGCCTCCTCCGGGTAATAGGAGAACTCGTCGACGGCGACCACCTGGGAGCCGGCGCCAATCGCGAACAACATCTCTGTCGCAGTAGGCGAAAGAGAAACGATGGCTGTTGGCATCGCATCCAACACCACGTCGCCATTGGACGCCGAAATTGTGATCGGAAAACCGGTTGATATCGCTGCCGATGATGGGACATCGGGATCCGGTTCGGCTGGTTGGGTGGTCTCGCCGCCACCGACGCCGCACGCCGTCGCAGTCAAGACAACAGCGAGAGTGAGTGCGAGCCGTCGGAACGGCTTTATTCGATACCGGTAGGTCGACATAAAAAGCATCCTCCAAGATCTTGGAGGATGAAGGAGGTTGTCGGCTGGTCCCTTTCGCCGACGAACGTGCCTTCACCCGAGGTTTGTTCGCCAATCGTCGAGTCAGGCGACCTGGCTCATCCATCTCCGGCGGCGCCGGATTCGGATTCACAGTTGCGGGACAGCGTCGGGATCACACCGACTTCGCTGACACGGACGACCCACCCTTTGCCGGGTGGCTTTCTCATCGTAGTCGACCGACCCGGGCTCCCGGCCACTCGGGAGAGGGCTCCTAGCTCTCGGCGGCGCGCAGCTCGGCCGTGACTTCGATCGTCTCTCCGTCACGAATGATCGTCAACACCACCTCATCCCCGGCTTCACGATTTCGAATCTGGGCGGCGAGATCGAGGATCCCGGTCACAGATCGACCATCGATCGCTGTCAGAAGGTCACCAACCTCGAGACCGGCAAGAGCAGCGGCGGAACCCGGGGTCACTTCAACGATCACCGCCCCCGGCGCCGAACCGGTCGCGGCGTCATCGCCGCGGATCCCGAGGAACCCCGCGGAGAACTGCCGTCCCTCGCGGATCGCCTCCGCCACCCGGAAGGCACGGTCGATCGGAACTGCGAAACCAACACCGTCCGAAGCGCCAGATTCGGTGAATATCGAAACGTTGATGCCGATGACCCGCCCGAGCCGGTCTACCAGCGGCCCTCCCGAGTTTCCCGGGTTGATCGCGGCGTCTGTCTGGAGCATCGAGCGCGGGGTCCCCCCAAAGTCCGTCAGGCTTCTATCGACCGCACTCACGATGCCAGAGGTGACCGTCGAGTCGAGCCCCCAAGGGCTCCCGAGGGCGATCGCCAGCTGACCAACTCGCGGTCGCTCGTCGAGAGCGAGCGGTGCCGGGATCAGGCCACTCGACTCGATCTTGATCAGCGCAATGTCGTTCACGGCATCGGACCCCACGACGACGCCGTCCAAAACCGTGCCATCGAAGAGCCTCACCTCGACGGATTGGTTGCCTTCGACAACATGACCTGCGGTCATGATGTAGCCATCGGCGTTGAAGATAACACCGGCCCCGACACCCGTTCCGGTCTGAATCTGCACTATCGAAGGAAGCAGGGCCTCCGCCACGTCGGCGATCGGTTCGCTGCTGTCGCCAGGGACCAGGGGATCGGTCTCGGGTTGTGCTGGGGACAACGGCGGTTCTTGGGCGGCGACCGTGACCTCGGTGACGGCGGGTACGGTCACGAGCGGTGTGCCAGGATCAGAGAAGAGAAACCCGATTCCGAGACCGGAACCAAAAAGGGCCAGAACCGCAAGCATGGCCGACCACCGCGAAGCGCGCCTCGGAGTCACCTGCTCGATCGATTCCTTCTCCGTCACAACGGTCATCATGGTCTCCTCGTGTGGCTGTACCAAACCTGGCTACGACTCAGAATGGACGACTTCCGTTAAAGAATCGGTAAAGAGGAAGCCCCTCTAAATGCCGGCAAGCCTGATGGCAACTGGCGGCTCCTCGGGCCGGCTGTCGGCGCCGGGAACAAAAACCGCCACGACGGATCCGCCACCCACCCGATCGAGGGCGAGCAAAACCCCGGCATGCGCCTCGGCGATACTTCTCACGATTGCCAAACCAAGGCGTGGGCTGGCGAGCAAGAGGTCGTGATCAAACCCCCGGCCGCGATCGGCAACGGCCAGGTAACCCCACTCCCCTTCCATACCCGCCTGGATCGTTATCCGGTCGGAAACCGCGATAGCGTTCTCGACGAGGTTTCCTCCGGCCCGCAACAAAGAGCCTCGATTCCCGCAGACCATGACGGGGCCTTCATCGGACCCATCCACATTTGCCCTCGCCCCGGCCTCCCGCCTCAGTTGATCGGCGACCGACACGAGATCGATGTCGACGGATTCCAGTTCGCCCGATTCGAACCGGGCGGTTGTCAGAAGCGACTCGATCATGGAGGACATCCGTTCACCGGCACGAAGCGCCACCTCTGCCGTTTCCCGCCACTGTTCGGCCGAGGTCTGCGGATCGGCCAGGCTCACATCGAGGTTCGAGCGCATAACCGCCAACGGTGTCCGCAGGTCATGGGAGGTCTGCGCAAGGAAGATCTTCTGTTGGGAAAACGAGCGCTCCAGCCGGTCGAGCATCGAGTTGAAGGTGGCGGCCATCAGACCAAGCTCATCGTCGCGATCGTCGACTTCGATCCGTCTGCTCAGGTCACGAGCCTCGATGTCGCGTGCGAGTTTGGTCATCACCCCGATTGGCCGAAGCAGCCTGCCCGCCGCCATCCACCCCATCACCAGGCTGAACACGAACAAAACGGCGAGGATGATGAAGGTGGTCAAGGTCACGCGATTGAGGACCAGTTGGCGATAAGCCGCCTCAACGCTCTGGACCTGCTCCGGCGTCACTTGCCTCGGCACGATGAAAACCCTGTCCCCCACCCTGAAGGCTTCACCCTGGACTCTGAGACGGGTGATCGTTTCGCTGACCAGATAGGACCGAACCATCAAGTAAATCGCACCCAGGGCCATCGCCCCTGTTCCAAAGACGATGGCCGAGGATGTCAATGCCAACCGGAAGCGAACGGTCCGGAAAAAGGCGGGGACCCTCATCGCTGTCCCACAATAGGGATGGCGGGCTAAACCGCAGGTTAAAGAGGCCGTAGAACGTATCCCCTGCCCGGGATCGTCTTGATCAGGGGCGGAGCGCCGAGTTTTTTGCGAAGATTCGAAACCGTCACGCGAACGGTGTTCGTGAACGGATCGGCCATCTCATCCCAGCAGTGCTCGAGCAGTGTTTCCTGGCTCAGCACCACATCGCTGTTCCTGAGAAAAAACTCGAGGACGGTGAACTCTTTGACCGTGAGTTCGAGAAGGCGTCCATCTCTGCTCGCCACGAATCTTCCAGGGTCGAGGCTCACGCCCGCCACGTCGATCACGGGGGCTCCGCCCTCGGAATCCCGGCGCAACAACGCTCTGATTCTGGCTTCGAGTTCGGCAAAGGCGAACGGTTTGATTAGATAATCATCGGCCCCGGAGTCGAGTCCTTCTACCCGATCGGCAAGTGCATCCCTGGCAGTCAACATCAGCACCTTGGGCCGCGAATCGAGAAAGGTGGGGAGCATCCCGTTCTTGACCATCCGGCACAGTTCAACCCCATCACCGTCGGGGAGACCCCAGTCCAAGATGACCAGGTCATACGCGGCTCCCGCCAGCTTCTGCTCGGCGGCCACGATCGACGAGGCAACATCGACGCCGTGCCCACTGCGGCGGATACCCCTGGCGATCGCATCCGCCAGATCGACCTCATCTTCAACGATCAAAATCCTCACCTTTGCGATGATGGCTTCAGCCACAAAAACCGGCAAACTACGAACGTCTCAAAACCCGACTCCGCACGACCTACTCTCGTTCCATGCTCGAACTGGCTCATGCATCTGGTTTTCTCTTCGACCTCGACGGCGTACTCACTCCGACTGCCGACGTCCACAGCCGTGCATGGAAAGAAACCTTCGACTCGTTTCTCATGGCCATCGGCTCGGGATACCGGTTCCTGCCAAGCGACTACCTCGCCCACGTGGACGGCCGACGCCGTTACGACGGCGTCAGAAACTTCCTTCAGTCCCGCGATATTGTCGTCGCAGAGGGAAATGGCTCGGACCCTCCTGGCTTCGGCACCATCCAGGCCATCGGCAACATGAAGAACCAACGCTTCAACGACATAATCGGGAAGGACGGCATCGCCCCCTACGCCGGGTCGGCACATCTGCTCGAGCGACTCGATGAACGTGGAACCACCTGGGGGGTGGTCAGTTCCAGTGCGAATGCTGGAGCAGTACTCGCCGGCGCCGGTCTGACGGGACGCCCGTCTCTGGTGATCGACGGGATCGTGGCGGCCGAGCTTGAGCTGCCTGGCAAGCCCGATCCTGCGATGTTTGTCACGGCGGCCAAGATGCTCAACCTTGTGCCGGCCGACACCGTGGTGGTCGAGGATGCGGTGGCCGGCGTAGAAGCCGGCGCGGCGGGGCACTTCGGACTCGTTGTCGGAGTGGCGCGAGATATTCCGGCCGGACAACTTCTGGCGGCTGGGGCAGATCGAGTCATCGGGGATCTCGAAGAGTTGGTTGGCGAACTCGGATGATCGGGGCAACACGGACCGATTTGCCACCAGAACTGTTCCCAGACGACCCATGGGCTCTGATCGAAGCGGCCTGGGCACCAGAGTTCCATCGCCTGACGGAAACACTATTCGCGCTGTCGAACGGGAACATCGGCGTACGAGGACAGTTCTCGGAATGTGTTTCGGAAACGGACCGCGGCACCTTTCTGAACGGCCTCTACGAATCGTGGCCCATCGTGCATCCGGAGTTCGCCTACGGTCTGGCCGACCTCGGCCAGACCATCGTCAACCTGCCCGACGCCACCCAATTCGAGATTTCGATCGACGGCGTGGCGCTCTACCCGTCCGAGGCAATCTCCTACTCGCGGCGACTCGATTTCCGCCAGGGGCTCCTCATCGAACAGGGCCACTATCGCGGGCCCAGCGGCATCGAAACGACCGTGAGACGCGAACGAATGGTCTCCCTGTCGCGCCCTGACACGCTCGGAATGCGGCTCGAGATCACCACCAACAAACCGGCCAGGGTGGACATCAAATCGACTCTCACAGACCGGCAACGACGTGGCGCACCAAAACACACCGATCCGCGCAAAGCGGCGCCTTCATCTCGCCCGGCATTACTGCCGATCTCGACAGAAGCCGGCCAGCGCAGGATCCTCCGTTCGTGGCAGACAGCCGGATCAATGCTCCCGCTCGCGATTGGTGTCGACCACTCCGTCAGCTTGCCGCACAGCGCGAAGATGTCACCAGAAGGTTCGTTGGCACTTGGGATCCAACTGTCCCCGAACCAGCCGGTCGTAATCGCCAAATGGGCGGTATTCCAGATATCGACCGATCCGGCGCAGGCACGTCAAGCGGCTTCCGACTCGCTCGACGTCCTAACGGGCGAGCCATTCGAACACTTCGCTGACGAGCACCGCCAGGTCCTTGACCATTTCTGGAAGACGGCGGACATCGCAGTCGACGCCGGACCCCAGATACAGAGGGCGATTCGCTGGACCCTGTTCCAACTCCGGCAGGCATCCATGCATCTCGATCGCCGGTCGATACCGGCCAAAGGACTGACCGGGCAAGCCTATGACGGTCACTATTTCTGGGACACCGAGATCTACGTCATGCCTTTCCTGGCATCGGCCGATCCGGCGGCGGCGGCCGAGGTCATTCGATATCGCCATGCAACGCTCCCCCAGGCCAGACGCAGGGCGGCAGAGCTTTCGCAGAAAGGCGCCTTGTACCCGTGGCGCACCATTTCAGGCGACGAATCGTCCGCGTATTTTTTGGCAGGGACTGCCCAATACCACATCGACGCCGACATCGTGTATGCGATTCGCCACTACTCCAGAGTGACCGGCGACGAGCAGTTGGTTCGAGATCTCGGTGTGGAAATAGCGATTGAGACGGCGCGAATGTGGGAGGACCTTGGGTTCTATCGGGATGGCGCGTTCCACATCCACGGAGTTACAGGACCCGACGAGTACACAGCTCTCGTCGACGATAACGCCTACACCAACGCCATGGCGCGGATGAATCTGCGTTATGCAGCAGAGTTGCTAGACCAGACCCGCCACGACGATCCGGTTGGTTTTGAAGAGTTGGCCGGCCGCCTCCTCCTCGACCCTGCAGAGGCGACCGCCTGGGCGGAAGCAGCCAGATCGATGTGGATCCCCCATGACCGAGCATCGGGTCTGACACCACAGGACGGACGGTTCCTCGAACGCGAGCGATGGGACTTCGAAGGCACCCCACTGTCGAAGTACCCACTCTTGCTCCATTTTCATCCCCTCGTCATCTATCGCTTTCAGGTGCTCAAACAGGCTGATGTCCTTCTCGCCAACTTTCTGCTTTGGGACGAATTCGATCCGGAAACCAAACGTAGGAACTTCGACTTCTATGACCCGATCACGACGGGTGACTCCTCACTGTCTCCGTGCGTGCACGCCATCATGGGGATGGAGGTAGGACGAGCGGACAAGGCCCTGAAACATTTCCTGGATGCGCTTTTCATCGACATGGCCGATCTCGCCGGCAACGCCGCCGACGGAGTGCACATGGCTTCCGCAGGAGGGGTTTGGCTTGCCCTCGTTTCTGGCTTCGGCGGAATGCGAATCGGTCCCGGTGCGAAGCTTCGATTCAAGCCATGGCTGCCCGACGACTGGAAGAGTTTGACGCTGAGAATCCAACATCGGGGAGTTCACCTGACGGTCGAACTCACCGCAGGTCACGCCACATTCACAGCCGAGGACGGAGACTTGACGATCGAGGTCGGCGGAGACTCGATCGGTCTGGCTGCAGGACGGCCCGAGACGGTGGCAATCAGCCAGTTGCCCTGAAACGGAGCAATACGGCCTCCGACTCGTAGATAAGCGAGTATTGGACACCATTGCTGGCGGCAACACCGTCGACTCCAACCAGGACTGGGTTGTCCACGTTCAGACCCATCGACGAAAGGAGGGCTTTCCTTTCGGCTCCGGTGAGATTCGGATCGACTGCGGCGATCATCAGGCCGAGCGCCTGGATCCCGACGACGTCCTGATCGACAGGCCCAGTCGGGTCGATTCTGAGTTCGATCGCCGACACGCCACCGTTCTCGGCCACAGTGCCGGCGACCGAGATGTATTGGGTAAGCAGTATATCGAAGTCCCCTGGAAGCAGAGCGGAGAGGCGCAACTGCGGGTTGATCGGCTCTGCTGTTTCGTTCCAACGCTGGACAAACTCCGGCGCAGGAAGCGCAAACCCCACGGGGATCAGCGGAGTGGCGGTTGTTGTCGGCGCAGGAGCCGTGGTCGTCGGGGAAGTCGTCGCCGCCGTTGTTGCCAGGGTTGACACTGCAGGGTTGCCAGATGAATTGGGGTCGCTCGAAACGAGGAACCTGATGACAACAAACGCTCCAAGTGCCAAACCTGCCAGCAGGATGACGACACCGGCGACCAGCGCAACTTTTTTTAGCCGATCGGGGAGATCCGAACTCTTGCTCGACGAGGATCGGAGGGTTCTCTGTGAGGCGAGGATCGCATCGGCGACGGTCCCGCCTTCATCCACTTCGTAATCCGACGGCTGGAGTTTCAGCGATTCAACTGCGGCGGCCAGCGCCTCTGTGTCTCCATTCGGCTGCTCTTCCGAGACGTCATTGGAGATCGACTCGAGGTCGGGTTCAGACTCCGATCTGAGCCTTGAAAGGAATCCGCCAGATGTGGGCTGCGGTTCCGGCTCCGCGCCTGCGTAGTCGTCGAGGTCGCCGTCTACCCGGTTGCGAGCTTTCATTTCGTTGATACGGGAAATCAACGATCCGGTTCCGGCAACGCCTGCCCCGCTCGCCAGCCATCCCGCGCCTTCATCGGCGAAGGCGAATCCCTCTGCGTCTGATGTGGAGTCGGCAAATCCATGCTCGTCCTCCGGGTCGGCTTCGGACTCGTCGAATTCGTCGAAGGACCCCGAGCCACCGACCTCATCGACTCCGTCGCCCTCGCCCGTTGATGGTGCGAAGGGAGTAGTCAGTTCGTCCTCCACCTCGAGCTCGTCAGCGCGATCGGCCGAAACGTCGGAAACTTCAGGATCGTCTGGATCGCCTGGCGCGACCCAGACCGACTGCTCGGACTCGTCGAGCCCGACGTCACCGATGCCAGGGTCGATCTCATATATTCCGCCATCGTCGTCGTCACCATCGTCAACGTCCGGCTCGAGCAGGTCGTCGACCGGCATCGTTGCCGTCGAGACCGGCGTCAAGCTGTCGAGATCCTCACCCGCCACTACTGCGTCGAGGAACGCGGAGAACACGTCGTCGTCGGTCGGCGAATACTCGATGACATCCCCGTCGACTTCAATCGAATAACGGCCTTCGCCAAGTGGAACAATCAGACAATGGTGCAGCGGCCACGCACCAATATCGACGAGCGTGGAGGCAATACGCAGCTCGTCGGACGTGACGGTCAGGTCAACGTCGAGCGGTTCGTCGTCACCGAGTTCGATGCGACCGGGGTAGTTGTGAAGCTTGGTCATGCTGGTTCCCTGCGGGTTCTATCGGCATCTTGAGGGTTCGCTGTACAACAAAGTATGCAGGAAGGGCGTCGACTCACCGCGGATTCACCAGCAATGAGCGCTGGCGTTCCAATGTGACCATCCGCCGCCCTGGTACACGAGCCACGACGCTACAGCGACATTTGGCACAGGGTCGAACACGTCGGCGCCGGCCCAACCGGCCTTGACCGCCCGGCGTCCCCACTGACTGCCCAGGTGCTGAAACAACCCACTCGCCGTCGAAGTCGGGTTTTTGGCCAGGGGATTACCCCGCGATTCACAACGAATGATCCTGATCGCCCGATCGACGTGTTCTGGCTTGAAGAACATCGCCACGAGAGGACGCCAGTCCTCGGCCCCGTTCGCCACTTCCGGAACCAGGTCATATGGTCCGAGTATCTCCGGTGGTGGCGTAACCAAGTCCCACGAGAAGCAGGTCGAACCGGCCGCGGGCGGAAGGCAGTCGCCGAGGAGCGACGGTGGAGACTCCTCTCGAGGGACCCGAAACCAGTCGCCCGCCGAGGCCACCAGCAGACTCTCCGATACAACCGCCGGAACCATCCCCGAGTCCTGAAACTGCCAGGCACTGCCCGTGGAAACCAGGGCAGTAAGGGTGAAGACACCGACGAGATAGGACGCAAGCGCGCGCACAAAATCCTCTATTCATCGCGAAGGTTGACCCGCCATAAGGGGTCAGAGATGAAAAAACCCTAACTGGGCTCGCTCGCAACAGCAAGCACATGCCAGTCCATCGCGAGCGAGCGGACTCAACCGGCGGGTTGAATCCGTAACAAAACCGACGACAAACCCGGCAGATATTGCATGGTGAAGCGGTTCCGGCCCCAATCGAGGCCGTTGTCGACCCCATCGAGCTGGATGTCGTCGAGGTCGACACCGAGCCTTTCGAGAATCGCGCGTCGTTCCGCGGGAGCCCCGGTTGGATCGACAACAGTCATCGCAAGGCCCCAAACCAAGATCGCATGCTGATCGCTGCTCACCGGACCCGTGGGATCGACTGTGATCACGACCGAATTCATCGTCCCGTCTTCCCCGGCAGTACCCTGGATGTAGATCCACTCCGAGATGGTGACATCAAATCCTCCCCGAACCGACGTCGGAAGCGCTGCCTCGACGTCGATTTCTGCAGCTTTCAGATTCCAGCGACTCGCGAACTCGGCCGGAGTGAGCTCGAACCAGACGGGCACGGGCAGGCTCGTGGTGGCAGTGATCGTGGGTTGTGGGACCGCTATCGGCTGGGAGGGACGGCGCAGTTGTGTTCCGACGAACACCAGCGACACCACAACCGCCGCCAAGCCGGCGCCAACCAGCATGCGACGGCCCTCCAGTTTGAGTGGAGTCGGATCGGGCTCGCCGAGGGCCGCCGGCAGCGGGTCACTGACGTTCCCGACAGGCAGGGTTTTTACCGCTGCGATGCGATCGGACAGCGGTGACGACACAAACCGGGCCGCCGCGGTTTCGGCGAAGGCGGTCCGATCGGTCGGGTTGAACGAAACCAGCTCACCGTCGATCGAGATGTCGAAAGTTCCGGTAGCTCTCGGCGACACCCGGCAATAGCGGATCGGCCAAGCGCCGATCGATGCTCCGTTTGAGACGATCCTGAGCACGTCAGAGCTCACCTCGAGCTCGACCGGAACGGTTTCGCCGTCCGTGAGTGTCATTTGACCACGAAAAACTTCGAGCACGCCATCACGGTACCGCCTGGCATCTCGGTTGTGAACGAACCGAGCCACGCTCACGCCTCCTTAATGTCTGCGAACGATGAAGCTTCCAGTCGAGTCCCTTCTCCCCGGTCTGTCGACCGCCCTCGAGGTGCACGGTTCCGCTGTCGTGATCGCTCCTCCCGGAACCGGCAAAACGACCCTGGTCCCGATCCACCTCATGAGAGCCGATTCGAAGCTCCTGATGCTCGAGCCACGCCGGATCGCGGCGCGAGCGGCGGCCAACCGAATGGCCGCACTGATCGGCGAGACGGTGGGCCATCGCGTCGGGTATGTCACGCGCGACGAACGACGGACGAGTTCTGAAACCCTGGTGGAGGTCGTGACGGAGGGAATCCTCACCAGAAGACTCCAACGCGATCCGTCCCTCGAGGGGATCGGAACGCTGATATTCGACGAGTTCCACGAACGCAACCTGCAATCAGACCTGGGGATGGGCCTTGCTTTGGACGTTCGAGACTCGATACGCCCAGATCTGAGGATCGTCGTGATGTCGGCGACGATCGACGCAGACAAGGTCTCGACGCTTCTGGGTGGCGCACCGGTTCTGCGGGCCGAAGGCAGGCTGCACCCCGTCGAGACGGTCTGGGCTCCTCGGTCTCGCTCGGCCAGGGCCGAAACGCACACTGCGGCCGTCATCCGCCGTGCCATCCAAAACAACACCGGCGACGTGCTGGTTTTTCTCCCAGGGATGGCTGAGATCCGGAGGACGGAACGAGAGTTGGCGACAATCCCGGCCGAGGTCCATCGGCTCCACGGAAGCCTCTCGCCTGAGGAACAGGACCGAGCCCTGTGGCCGAGCACGCAGCAGAAAGTAATCCTTTCCACCGATATCGCTGAGTCGAGCCTCACCGTCGAAGGCGTGACTTCCGTCGTCGACTCCGGCGAAACTCGCACACCCAAGTTCGACTCACGGACCCAAATGACGAGGTTGACAACAGTTGCGATCTCGCGGGCGAGCGCCGACCAACGAAGCGGGCGCGCCGGAAGGACAGGACCCGGGATCGCGTATCGCCTCTGGTCGAAGATGGAACACGGGACAAGACCTCTTCAAACAGCGCCAGAGATCGCACAGGTCGAGCTTGCCGGTTTCGCTCTCGAGCTGGCGGCCTGGGGTGTCACGGACCCGAAAGCGTTGCGATTCCTCGACCAGCCCCCTGCCCGTACTCTGGCAGAAGCTGTGAAGTTGCTTCGGCGCTTGGGCGCCCTCGACCAAGACCTCCACATCACAGAGCGAGGGCGACGGATGGCCGCGACACCGTTGCACCCGCGGCTGGCCGCGATGGTGGATGGCGCCGATCACCACCGGCGGCTGGCATGTTTTCTCTCCGCCATTGTCGAGGACCGTGATCCATTGCGAGGCCCCCCGAGCGAACTCCCGATCGACATAGCTCTGCGCGTCGCCGTTCTCACTGGGATCGGACGCCACCCCGCCGCCGATTCGAGGTCTGTGAGGGGCGTCCTCCGCACAGCCGAGGATCTGATCAGAAGGTTGGGGATCTCTGATGAGCCGATCGATCCTGCCTTTTCGGGCGAGCTCCTGGCGATGGCGTATCCCGACCGGCTGGCGATCCGGCGAGGATCCCCTGGTCGATTTCAGATCAAATCGGGCCCGACGGCATTCTGCGACGCAGCGGACTCGCTGGCCCCCGAACAATTCTTGATCGCGGTGGATCTCGACGGAAAGCGAAAGGACAGCCGGATCCGACTGGCTGCGGCGATCGAAGCATCCGCGGTGGTTTCGCTGTTTGGAGACGAGGTCACATCGAGCACGGAGCTCAGATGGGATGGAGACCGGACCACCCTTGTCACGGAGGATCGACTCGGAGGGCTCGTTCTGAGGACCTCGAGCGGAAAGCCAGCCGCATCGCCTGCCTTGACCGATTTCATCATCGCCAGAGTTCGACGTGAAGGAGTTGAGGGATTGCCATGGTCTGACTCGGCGATCAATCTGCGAGACCGGGTCCGATTTCTCGGGCAAAAGCTGACTGGTTGGCCCGATCTCGGCGGACCCTGGTTATCGGATCATCTGGAAACGTGGTTGGCGCCCCACCTTTCTCAGGTCACGTCGATGACAGACATCGATTCACGGCTGCTCGACCGGGCATTGAGAAAACTGGTTGGCTCTCGAATCGTTGAAGTCGACCGGTTGGCACCGATTGAGATCGGTCTGGCTTCTGGAAGACGAGCACCCGTCGACTATTCCGGGCCGCAGCCGGTGATAGCGGTGAAGGTCCAGGCCCTCTTCGGAACCAAATCAACTCCACTGGTTGGCGGTGAGCCGGTTCAGGTTCAGCTGCTATCGCCCGCTGGAAGGCCAGTCCAAATCACAAGCGACCTCGAAGGTTTTTGGACAGGTACTTGGCACCAAGTCAGAAAAGACATGTTGGGCAGGTACCCGAAACACAGCTGGCCGGAGAGACCACATTGAAACCGTTCCTTCGACAATGACGAATAGCCTCGAACAGAGATGAACTCCAATCCACGTTTTTTCGACACGCGAGCGGCCTACATGATGTTCGTCACCACCACCGACGAAAAGATCGTTGCCGCCAGGAGAATCGGGCGCGAACTTGCGAGCCTCCATCCAAGCCAACCGGGTTTCAGGGTTTACGACGCCGGCATGGGCGACGCCTCACTCCTCAGCCACCTCATGCGTCAGATGCACGAAACCTTTCCCCACATCCCATGGCTGGTCGTGGGCAAGGAGATCAGCATCGAGGACGTGCGTCAGGCGCTCTCCAGGATGCCTGAGAGATTCATCGAGCACCCCGAATTGGTCTGGGTCATAACCAATCTCCGATTTACCAATGCCAGGCTCGACGTTGAAGACATCGTGTGGCGCCAGGTCGCGCTGAAGGGCGGCACGAGTTTCCAGTTTGCCGAGCAAATCCGCCAGATCATTCCTGGGCTGGCGCAGGACTGGGCAGTGGACACCTCCGCCACGACGGGTAACCCCGTCTACCGCACTCCGACTGCCCTGGTTCTGTTTCGAGAAGACCGGCGGTTCCTTGTCGACCAGGTCATCCCGGGAGAGGGACGACCCATCTCGGGTTACGACCTGGTCATCGCCTCCCAGGCCTATCGAGCACGCACGCCTGCTGCGGCCAAAGTCAGAAGTGTCATCGCACCTCTCGCCGCGTCGCTCGCCCCCGGCGGGCGACTGCTGGGCGTGCACGCCAGAGGCGATGATCCGGCCGAGGAGATAGTGCGCGAGTTGTGGCCGGAGTTCGACCCGTTTCCCTCCACCCGTCACGACATCGCAGCGGAAGCCGTTTCCCAGTTGAAGGGCGATCCAGACCTCCAGGTATTCGCCCTGGACGACGACGATTCAGTCCTCAGATATCGGTTGCATGCAATGCCATCGGAATCGGCAGAACACATCGGAACCTCAACTCTGCTCGCGGCTTGGAACGCGGCAGCCTATGTGACCCAACTCGACGAGGCCCGACTCGCCGCCGCACTTGACGAGAACCGATACCTGGCCGCCACCAAGGCCGCGCTCGACCGGCATGGCGAAATCTGGTTCAACGACGAGACCTACCTGATCACCCGTCGCGGCTGACCTCCTTGTCATTATCGTTGGTCATTCAACAGGAGGAACGAATGGCAGGCTCGCTCGCCGACGTATGGTTCAAGATGACCGATCTCGAGGTTGCCAGGGGCGAGGGCTCGTGGATCTACACCGTCGAAGGGGACCGATACCTCGATTTCACCTGCGGTATCGCAGTGACGAACACAGGGCATTGCCATCCTTCCGTGGTGGCGGCGATCCAGGAACAGGCTGCCCGGTTCATCCACGCCCAGGCCAACATCTTCACCCACGACCTGATGAGACCCCTTGCGGATCGTCTGTCCCAGATAACCCCGCCTTCGATCGAGCGATTCTTCTTCACCAATTCCGGGGCGGAGGCGGTCGAGGGAGCCGTCAAACTGAGCAAGCAGGCAACCGGCCGTCCCCACATCATCGTTGTGGAAGGATCATTTCACGGCAGAACCGCCATGACCATGGCCATGACTACGTCAAAGACTTCTTATCGCGCCGGACACGCGCCGCTTCCATCCGGGGTGTTCGTTGCTCCTTTCCCGGACCATTACCTGAGCGGCGAGTCGGTCGAGGCAGCGGTCACACGTTCGTTGCTGGGCCTCGAGTGGATCCTGAAGACCCAGACCGCCCCATCTGAAACGGCTGCAATCGTGATCGAACCCGTCCTGGGCGAAGGTGGATATGTCCAAGCTCCTCCGTCGTACCTGGAGGGTGTTGAGGAGATCTGCCGCCGTCATGATCTGCTACTCGTCGTAGACGAGATTCAATCGGGATTTGGCCGAACCGGAAAGATGTTCGCCTCGGAGCATCACCAGATCGACCCCGACATCATGACAATGGCCAAAGGGATCGCGTCGGGCTTCCCGATGGCGGCGATCGGAGCGAGAGCCGAACTGATGGATCGCTGGCCGGTCGGGTCTCACGGCGGAACCTACGGAGGCAATCCGATGGGTTGTGCGGCCGCGCTGGCGACGATCGAAGTGATCTCGGCGCCAGGTTTTCTCGCAAACGTCGTAGCCAGGGGCGACCAACTGCGCTCGGCCCTGCAGTCGATGACCGGCGACCCGGCGGGTCTGCGCAATGTGCGCGGGCCCGGATTGATGGTCGGAGCAGATTTCATCGATCAAAAGGGCCAACCAGACGCTGAACGCTGTACTGCGGTGATACGGCACGCTCGAGAGGAGTCGCGTCTCCTTTTGATGGGCGCAGGCGCTCGTGGAAACACAATTCGATTCATGCCCCCACTCACGGTTTCGGAAGAAGAAATCGACCTGGCAGCGGAATCTTTGTCGAAGGCTATTTCAGCCACGGCCTGAATTGGCTGTGATCTCGACGACGACAGAGTCGGCCTCCAACAAATATTCGATTCCTCTGCTGGCCGCGGCCGGCACGAGCAGGGTTGTTCCCGCAACCAGCAACTGTTTGTCAGAACGCATTTCGCCGGCGACGACGCAGAGAATTGTCATGACGCCGTCGTCGAGCGCCAGTGGGATGCCGCGATGTTCGGTCATCGAATAGGCCTGCGTCTCTACCAGGAGCCTCGATCCCTGGGTCTCGAGCGGGTCGCGATCGAGACGAGAAGGATGGTGTAGAACCAGCGAGGGACCAGCTTGGTCGACATGCATCGGCCTGGTTTCCCGACCGTATTCTTGGGCCCAGTCGTAGACCCGGAACGTGGTGTCACTGGGAGTCTGAACCTCGAGAATCAGCACGCCCGCCCCGAGCGCATGGAGCATCCCGGCTGGGATATGGTGGAATCCACCCCGCCGGGCGAGGACCTGTCGCATCAGTCCCACCATCTTTTGCGACCCGAGAGCCTCCACGACATCCTTGTGGTCGGTCGCAGCCACGACGTCGATCAAGAGGCGAGCATCGTCGAGAGCCTCGACGACGTACCAAGATTCGGTTTTCGAAAAAACCCCTGCCTCGGGTCGGGCGCCGGTCTCAGACGGATGCAGTTGGATCGAAAGGTTCTCTCTGGCGTCGATCCACTTGACCAGAAGAGGAAACCTGGTGCGCTCGTTCCCCGCTCCGAGGATCTCGGTCGGGTAGGCGACCACGAGATCGTGGAGGGTCATACCGTCGAAACGACCACTCTGCACCACGCTCTGAGCGTTTGCCACGGTCGATGCGGCCGCCGGATCGAGATCCACCACGTCCCAGCTCTCGCCTATGTTCGCGTCCGTCGGGACAGGTTTGCCGTAAGCCGATAGTCGGCGCCCTCCCCACGGCTTTGGCGCGAGGATCGGTTTGAGAAATAGCGGTTCAAACACCCGACCATTCGACCACACCTGCTTGACCGACGCACGTCAATGCCGACGGAAGGAACAACGAATCAACCCAGTGGAGTCGACCGATGACCTTCAGAGCCCTGTTGGTAGACGATGACCAACGATCGATGGCAGAACTCGCCCCTCTCTTTGACGGGGGACGTCTCGGCTTCGAGGTGACATTGGCGGGATCGGAAGAGGAAGCAGTCGCCGCCATGGCCAGTGGCGACTTCGATTGTCTGATAGCCGGCATCGGGGACGCCACGAGCTACGCCGCCAAGACGCTGTCGCACGCCTCCGTTCACCACAAACACATCGGGAGGCTGGCGATCGGCACCAACGCCCGATTGGCCGGAGCGCCGACAACTCACTATTTGCACAGACCGTTGGACGGAGAGAAGTTGAGACGGTCGGTTCTGGCCGCGGCCCTCCTCGGCGATCGCATTTCGAGTGAGAGGCTCGACTCGATTCTGAGCGGTGCCCTGCGGATGCCGGCTCTTCCTACCGTGTATCTCAAGCTCCAGGAAGTGCTGCGGGGCAAGGATCCATCGATCAAAGAGATCGGAGAGATAATCCGATCCGACCCGGCTGTCTCGGTCAAGGTGATCCAGACCGTCAACTCGGCCCTGTATGGGCTTCGCACGGCGGTCTCGGATGTCTCCCACGCCGCGATCCTTCTCGGCATCGAAATGGTGACTCACCTCGTTTTGGCGGTGGCGGTTTTCAACCAGGCATCTTCACTCGACATAAAACTGATCGAATCGATGTGGCAGGACGCCCTCGGCGTCTCTGCACTGGCAGGAGCGATCGCCAAAACGGAAGGTTTCAACCACACCGATCTCGAGAGCACCAAACTCGGAGGTCTCCTCCACGACATCGGCGCCATCGTCCTATTCCAGAACTGGCGCGACGATTACCTGTCGATCGAGCCAACCGACGACGCCGAAAAGGCGTTGTTCGGAGTTGGCCACAGCGACATCGGAGGGTATCTCTGTGCGCTCTGGCGCCTGCCACGGGCGGTAGTCGACACGGTGTTGAACCATCACCACCCGGTCGAAACAGACCGCCTCACTCCGACGGCGGTGGTCCACATCGCCAGATCGTTGGTGTCCTCGAACCTCGACATCGACAAAGCAGCGTTTTCGCCTGACCTGGACGAGGCCATCATCACCAGGGCCAAACTCGAAAAATGGGTCGCTCTGGTCGGCTGAGCTAGGTCTGCTGAGCGAGACTGCGGCACAACGCCCAAAATCGGACAACGTGGTGCCTCTCCGTGGTCAAGGCTCCAAAGGAGACTCTGACCATCCATCTGCCGTCGAGTTTTGCCGGAGTCACAAAAAACTCCCCCGACCTGTTGATCGCTTCTGCCCACGCCAGTGTGTGGGCTTCGAGAGCCTCTCCCTGGACGCCAGGCGGTTCGTGGCGAATGCAGACGGTCTGCAGCGTGACCGGCGCCAGGACCTGCCAATGGGGCTCCTTCTCCACCTCCTCCGCCAGCCAGCCGGCGTGGGCAAGATCCCGCCGCAACCTCGACTCTATCTCCTCCAGCCCGTCCAGCCTCAGCTGAAACCAGAGTTTCAACGCCCTGAACCGGCGGCCCAGCGGGATCCCCCAATCCCGGTACTGGGTGACAGATCCGTCCACCTGGCTCTGGAGATAGGACGGATTGGTCGACATGACCGAGGTCAACTCGCGGTGGTCACGCACGAAAAACAGTGAGCAGTCGAGGGCGGTTCCCATCCACTTGTGCGGGTTGGTCGAAATCGAATTGGCCGACTCGATGCCCTCGAACATCCAGCGGCACTCGTCGAGCATCATCGCCGATCCTGCCATCGCGGCGTCGACATGGAGCCACATGTCGTGTCGTTGTGTGATCTCTGCGATCGAACCCAGCGGGTCTACCGCCGTGGTTGCGGTGGAACCGACGGTCGCCACCACCGCCGCTGGACGAAAACCCGCCTCGATATCGGCAACGATCGCCTCCTCGAGCAATTGCGCACGCATCGAATAGTCCCCGTCACAGTCGATGTGTCGCAGATTGGACGCTCCGAAGCCGGCCAAAAGAACCGCCTTTTGCACAGAACTGTGAGCCTGGGTCGAGGCGTAAACCGTGAGAGGGCGCGGTTCCGCTTGAAGACCGCCCAGGGCCAGACCGACAGAACTCGCTCGCTCTCTTGCCACCAACATCGCCACAAGGCATGCCGTAGAAGCGGTGTCGTGGATCGTACCTTTCCAGCCGGCGGGCAGTCTGTAGAGCGAGCGCATCCAATCGCAGACGACCTCCTCGAGTTCGGTCAGCGCCGGCGACGACTCCCAGGTGATACCCAATTGCCCGAGACCGGTAGAAACAAAGTCGCCCAGCATCGAGGACAAAGCAACATTGGCGGGAAAGAAGGCAAGGTAGCCAGGGTGCTGTGGATGCGTCGACGCCGGAACGATGATCGAGTCGAGGTCATTCAGGAGATCACGCAGTGGATCTCGCGTCGCCCCGGCCTCCGCCGCCAGCCTCGCTGAAACGTCGCCGGGTTTGGCCCGCGACCTCACGGGTAGTTGTTCGATCCCTCCGCGAAAGTCGGCAATCCAGTCAATGATCTCGTGGCCGGCGGACCGAAACTCCTCGGGAGTCATCTCGCCTTGCCCGGAGCGAGGGTCAAGTCGACCCTGGTGTCAGAAAAGGCAACTCCACCCCCCCAGTCGGTTGGTGCGTCCGAGGTCAGGGTATTGGCCGTGCCCTGGAGACCGTGATCGATGGCCTGCCACCCGAAAGGAATGGCCACCACCCCCTGGCGCAACCGTGACGAGAGCTTCGCCGGGAGGTCGAGGGAGCCTCGATCGTTCCAGACGGTGACCAAATCACCTTCTTCGATCCCCCGCTCTTGTGCGTCAACTACGTCTATCTCGACAAAGGGGCCTCCCTCCGCCGGACCATGTTTGGGGAGGTGGGTGTATGACGTGTTCAGGAAACGAACATGTTGTTTTGGTGTGAGGAGCCGAAGAGGAAATGAGCTCTCGACTTTCGCCCGGTATGCGGGCGGACCCCCGTGCCCTTCGGCGGCCAAGTCGTCGCTCCACAACAACGCTTTCCCGCTGGCCGTGGCGAACCCTCCATGTCGATAGGGGGTCAGCTCGTCGGGTATATCGAGACGAACAAAACCTCTGGTCATGAGATCGTCGAGATCGACCCGACTCAGCGCCGACCGAAGCAACGATTCGTCTGACTCGAACAACGCCGGCTCAGAAAACCCCATGGCTGCCGAGAGGCGCCGCCACAGTTCGGTGTTGGGAACCGATTCACCAAGCGGGTCGATCGCTTTGTGATTCCAGCCGAGATACATGTGCCCCCAGGAAACCACTGCGTCTTCCTGTTCGAGTTGGGTGGTCGCGGGAAATACAACATCGGCGTACCGAGCGGTATCCGTGACGAACTGCTCACTGACAACCGTGAAAAGATCCTCTCGTTCGAGCCCGGAGCGGATCAGACCGCTGTTGGGCACACTCACGACGGGGTTGCCATTCCACACGAGCAGTGTTTTCACCGGGGGATCGAGATCGCTGGTCAAGGCTTGACCCAACTCGTTCATGTTGATTTCCCTGCGAGTGCCGCCGTAGTCGGGTGGTTCGAAAACAGAATCGTCGACCGAATCGTCGGCCCACACTGCGACACTTCGGGCCAGTCCCCCACCGCGCTCGCGCCACGCGCCGGTGAGGACCGGCAGACAGGCGATCGTCCTGAAGAACATGGCTCCGTCGGCGTGATGCTCAGCGCCGATCAACGTGCGGATGAAGGCGGGCCTGGTTCGCGCGTAGGCTCCCGCCAAACGCTCGATCTCGCCCGCAGACACACCACAGACGGCCTCGGCCCTTTCCGGGGTCCACTCCGCAACCGATTCGGCGAGCCGAGGAAAACCTTCCGAATAACTTTCGATGTACTCCTGGTCGATCAGACCGTCCCTGATCAACACATGCATCATCGCCAGCATCATGGCGATGTCGGTGCCGGGCAGCGGTTGAATGAACCAGTCCGCTGCCTCCGCCGTCATTGTTCTGATCGGATCTATCACGATGACCTGAGCACCGTTGGCTCTGGCTTCTTCGACGAATGGCCACAGGTGCCGATTCGTCAGCCGCGTGTTGGTGGCCCACAAGATGACGAGTTTGGCGAAGCGCACATCTGTTGGTTCTGCCCCGCGCCCACTTCCGTAGGTAGCGGCGACCCCGGCTCCGGCCGTCTCACCGCAGAGCGATCCGGTGAGCCGGGAGGAGCCGAGCTTGGCAAAAAACCGCCGATCCAGAGAGCTCATCTGGATCAGCCCCTGGGTCCCGGCATCCCACCATGGCAAGATCGCCTCGCCACCGTACCGAGCCTTCGTATGACCGAGCCGGTCGGCCACCAGCTTCAGCGCCTCGTCCCATGTTGCCTTCCGAAAGTGTGCCTCCCCTTTTTCACCCACTCGTATCAGAGGATGGAGGATCCGCTCCGGGCTGTAAACGCGGTCGAGAAACCGATTGACCTTCGGGCACAACTCCCCCTTCGAATAGGGATGGTCTGAATTGCCTCTCAGCTTTACGACCACACCATCATCGACGTCCGCCACCCAACCACATGAGTCGGGACAGTCGTGGTGGCACGTTCCAAGCACCTGGTGCATCGCCCCATCCTACGGTCGGACAGGCGGCGGTTCGATTTCGACCAACCAGCGCCGAAGTCGTCACCGCCGGACCGTAGAGTCGCGCCGATGCCGTCGACGCAACCTGGCCAGCACCATCGTTCGAGAGTCGCGGTCACTACCGCGATCGCTCTCCTGATTGCGTCGATCGGCTATTGGCAAGCCTCGACCTGTCGACCGGTCATCGACGACGACCTCTCGGTTGCTCGGGTGTGGAACGAGGTGGCGTTGGATGCCATCCGGAGGGATTTCCCGAGCCCGACCGTGCACGCCCGCAACCTCTTTCACCTTTCGGCAGCAATGTGGGATTCGTGGTCCGCTTTCGAACAGGGCGCCAAGCCAGTGTTCGTCGAAACCAAGTTCGTCTCCATCGACGGAGTCGCCGACCAAATCACCGCCATCAGCTTCGCCGCATACGAGGTGCTCTCGTTCAGATACCGCTACAGCGCAGGAGCAGGCGAAACCCTGGCCGCCCTCGACTCGACCCTCGTCTCTCTGTGTCTCGACCCGCTGGATCCGAATCGTAATGATCCAACGACTGCCGTTGGTCTCGGGTCGATGATCGGTAGAACCGTGATCACAGAAAACCTCGACGACGGATCCAACGAGCTACGCCAATACAGCAACCCTGGGTACAAGGCGGTCAACGAACCTCTGGTGGTGTCACAGCCTGGGATAGTCGTGTCTGATCCAAACCACTGGCAGCCACTGTCGTTGAGCGAACAGATCACACAAAACGGGCAGCGGATCGCAGGCGCAGTGCAGATCTATATCGGGTCGCATTGGGGCCACGTAGAGCCGTTCGGTCTTACTCCTGCCGCCAACGGGCTACCGATAGACCCTGGGACGCCGCCTACCTTCGCGAAAGGTTCTGGCTCTGGATTCGTCGATGCCGCCGTCGACGTTCTCCGTCACGGTGCCGTCCTCGAACCGGTCGGCGACCTCATCGACATCTCGCCGGGCTCATTTGGCAACAACCCGCTTGGCTCCAACCAGGGTCGGGGGCACCCTATCAATCCCGTCACGGGAGAAAGCTACGCACCGAATGTCGTCGACGGCGGAGACTTCTCCCGCGTGCTGGCAGAATTCTGGGCAGATGGTCCCAAGTCCGAGACCCCGCCGGGGCATTGGAACACAATTGCCAATGAGGTCTCTGACCAGCTCGAATCACATCGGATCGGCGGCACCGGGCCGGCGCTGGACCGACTGGAGTGGGACGTGAAGTTGTATTTGGCCCTCAATGGCGCCCTTCACGACTCGGCGATCGCGGCGTGGGGGGCGAAGGCGTACTACGACACGAGCAGACCGATCACGATGATCCGCTTCCTCGCGTCACTGGGCCAAGCCTCCGACCCGTCAGACCCCTCGTATTCCGAGGATGGTCTTCCCTTGATCCCTGGCCTGATAGAACTAATCACGCCGGCGACCACGGCACCCGGACAAAAACACCACGACCTCTCTGGGTTGGAGGGCGAGCTCGCCGTGTGGGCGTGGAACGGCCAGCCGCAGGACCCAAAAACCGATCTCGGAGGCGTTGGCTGGATACGTGCAGCCGCCTGGTTGCCGTACCAAAAGAGCACATTCGTGACACCGGCCTTCGCTGCTTACGTCTCTGGACACTCGACATTCAGCAGGGCGGCTGCAGAGGTTCTCACCGCGATCACGGGCGATGCCTTCTTTCCGGGAGGGATAGCCGAGTTCGTCTCTCAACCCGGCGACCTCGAGTTCGAATCGGGACCGAGTCACACCGTTGCTCTGCAATGGGCGACCTATTTCGACGCCGCCGATCAAGCAGGCCTCTCCCGAATCTATGGGGGTATCCATATCGGTGCAGACGATCTAGCTGGACGCCGCCTTGGGGCCGATTGTGGAAAAACGGCATGGATTCGAGCCCTCACACTTTTTGGAGATTGACCGCAATCATTCGCAGACACGTGAGTTGTGCCAGCATCTGGTGATGAGTTCAGTCGATGTCGACGATTGGTTCACGAAAAAAAGTCCACCGCTCGCCGAAGCACTCCAACTGGTCAGGTCGATCATCCTCGGCGTCGACACCAGAATCGAAGAATCGATCAAATGGCAGACGCCCACCTTTTCGTACAAAGGCAACATCGTCAGTTTCAACCCAGCCAAAAACCTGGTCAGCCTTCTGTTTCACCGCGGAGCATTGATACCTGGTGACCACCCCAAGCTCGAAGGCACCGGCGCCACGGCGAGGGTCATGCGTTTCGCAGATCTGCCAGACGTTGAAGCCGGGAGAAACGATCTAGAAGCCGCCATCACCGCATGGTGCGACTGGCGCGACCAAGAGTAGGCCGATCAGAATCGATGCCGGTATCGCTCGAGCTGGTGACGCGCCCTCTTCCGCACCTGAGATCGGACTGGCGGTGTCCACCCTGCCGCGATTCCTATCGGTCCAAGAGCTTGGGCAGACCAACGCCACAAACTGAACCGGTCTTCGTGCTCGTGGATGAGATCATCTGCGAGGACAAATGACGCAGATATCCGGTTGTGAACGATCCGGCCGGACGGACCGAATGCGTAGGTTGCTTCCCAGCGGGCACTGCCGCCCGTGTCGTTTTCTTCGATCTCGGACACGTTCAGGCTCCAGGTGCCGCGGGTGGCGCCCTCGCACAACATCTTCCACATCAGACCGATCTCAGAACCGACCAGCTCAAACAACGGGTCCGTGAACCTTGCCTCCGAGGAATAACACTCGCCCATCGCGGTGCCATCTAGTTGCTGAAACGCCGCATAGAGTCTGGAAACGGGGCCAGACATCATTGAAGCCTGGCCACCAAAACAAACCAGCCAGACGAGATCAAGGTGTCGCCGCCGGGGCTTCCTCCGTCGGAACCGGCTCGATCGGCAAAGGAATGTCGCCGATGAGCGCCTGCCAGGCGATGTCGAGTTCGTCTGCCGCCAGCACGGGGAAACTCGGAAGAGCCAAGAGCGTCCGGTCGAGTCGATCGATGGTGGCGGTCAACAGTTCGATGTCCGCCTGCTCCGAACCGGCGAGCGAATCGGCGAGGATGTTTCTGGCCGACTGCACGTCCTGTCGGGCCAGGCCAAAGTTGGACTGGTAGAGGAACAATCGCGCCCTGCCGAGGAGTTCCATCGCCTTGAGCACCTGGGCCTGGCGGAACGTCTCGGATTGCGCCGCGGTCAGACCGATGCCGAGGTCCGTGGTCAGACCCTCCAGATTGGCGATTCGAGTCGAACTCGCATCGACCTCAGAAGCAAACGCGTCCAGCGTCTCCATCAACGCCGCATCGGCGGCGGCCAGTTCTCCCTGGGTAGCGGCAAGTTTGGCGATCTCGCCTTCGAGGGCAGCGATCCGATCACGAGCATCCGCCAGGTCCGCCTGAACGACCGACATGTCGGCGATGTTTGCCTCGACCGGCGCGATGAAACGATCCCGCGCCACCGGCCAGCCAACGTAGGCTCCGTACCCGAGTCCGGCGAGGATCGCCAGGATCAATAGCCACTTGAAGAGCCGCCGGAAAAAGCGACCGGCGCGACCAGGCGTCGGGGTCTCGACCTGAGCCGCCGCCGTTTTGGGGAGTTGTTCGACCGGCGCGATCGATGCTTCCTTGAGTTTTTCTGGTTCTGCCATGGTGGGACCTCCGGGGTTGGCGCCCAGTTTAGGTGGGCACAGTTCAAGTTCCGTGCCCGCCCCATTCAAGGCCCCTCAGAGCCGCACGCTCCGAGAGATTCGAACCAGGCCAAACTCAGCTGAACTTGAAATAGGCGAGATGAACGGTCCCATCGATCAGTGCCAACTCGAACACCCGGCATGTGCCGCGCCAGGGCTTCTCCGTTTTCCAATTCCATTGGTAACTGGATGTTTGCGCGTCATACATCAAACCCGATGATCCCGGAGATTGGGCGGCCACCCAGGAACCTGTCCCCACCAGGGTTGAACAGTTGACTTGACGCGACCGGGGAGAACCAGAGGCGAAGACTCCCAATCCTTGGTCGCCGCCCAGTCCAAATCGGATCTGCGACGTTGAACCGCCGTTCATCACGTTCAATACCGGCGGGTTCTGGACCGGTCCGAAGAACCCGGTGAAGTCGTAAATGACGACGTGTTGAGAACTGCCTTGCCCGCTCAAGCCGGCGCTATCGCTGACCGTCACCGTCACCGTCACCGTCCCGATCGCGGCAAAGGCATGAGCAGGGCCGTTGCAGTCGTTGCCGGCGACGGTGCCCGCCACGAATGTGGCGTCGCCGAAGTCGACGACGCATGAGAACGGCCCGACTCCATCGGTGAAAGAAGCCGTAACTTGAACGGCGCCGTTCAGCACCGAAGGCTCAGGATCGGTCACCGGAGGCTGGACGACCGGTGGGCCTGCCAAATCGACTCCAACGATGACGGGATCATGGTCCGAGACCCGATATTGATCAGCCGCATAGAGACTGGCTTGTTGGCCAACGCTCTTGAAGTCGAGGTTGTAGTCGAGTACCCCCGGTTCATCGGCATTGATGTGCCATTCGGTCACGCCGCTCACCTGCGCCAGAAGCGACGCGGATGCCAATGCATGGTCCAGATAACCCCATTGACCGTCGAACGCGAAGGAATATGCATCAGGGCCAAGGAAGGTCGAGATGAGGTTGATGTATCCGTTCGCGCCCAGGGCGGTTAGCGGATCCTCCATCGCGTATGAGTTGAGATCGCCCAGGATCATCACATCAGGGTCACCGGTACCCGTCGGGTCAGCCGCCAGCCAAGATGCCAGCTCGTTGGATGCATTGACTCTGACCTGGTTGCAGTTGCCTTGCCCGTCTCCGGCATCGGGCAGGTTGCAGGCGCTTCCCTTGCTCTTGAGATGGTTGACGCTGACGATGAACCTTGCCCCGTTCGGCTGTTCGAGTGCCTGAGCAAAGGTTGCCCGGTTTCGAGGAGCGCTGTCACCACCGTTGACAAATGCGTCGCTGTTCAGAGCGGCGGCGGCACCAACGGGGCTGACACTGGCCGGCTTGTAGATCAGACCAACTTTGATCGCGTCGGTACCGAGGGCGTTGATCTGTCCTGTTGCAGAGTCAAAATCGACGAAAGCATAGGTTCCAGGCGCCGTCGACGCGTTCAACTGATCCACGAGATGAGCGATGGCGCTTGTGGGGCCATAACCATCGTTCTCGATCTCGTTGACACCAAGGACATCCGGATCGATTGCAAGGATCGCCGCCACGGTTTTGGCCCATTGCCGGTCGAATTCCGCTTGTGTGTCGGCGCCACGGCAGTCTGTAGACGCTCCCCCGACACCGTTGTTGCAGTTGTCGACGGTATCCGGCAACCCGTCAAAGGTGTTGAAGTAGTTCAAGAGATTGAGTGCGCTCACCGTGAGACTTCCGCCGACCGTCTCCGGTCCAACCGGTCGGGGATTGGTGGCAACAAAGTTCGGGATGCCGCCGCCAAGCGCGGTGTTGGGCCGGACCCTGTACGCGTTACCGCTGGCGCTGTTTCCGGCCCAGGTGTAGGTCATCACGCCGATGATTCCGCTCGCGCTGTCCCCGCCCCGCAGGGTGTTGGACGCACTCAGCGGGTTGCCCGATCGGCCAAAAACGATCGGATCGGGGTTCTGAATCTGCGAGTCGTCATCGACGATTATCCGATTGAGATTGTTGGCCGCCTGCAGCGCCAGAGCCGCCGCGCCCGGCGTCGTCACGTTGGTTGGTTGGGACAGCCGAGCGCCGGAAGACATCACAACCTGGCCAAATCGACCCAGTTGGAAGTGTTCTGTCACATACAAGGTCTGAGCAAAACGAACCACCATTCCTTCGTAACGCTCGAAGTGGTCGGCCACAGGAACCGGCAGTGAGACGTCGACGGGGATAACCGAACCGAAACCACATGAAACAATCGAACTAACCGAACCCACCTGGGTCTGGCCCTCGAATTCTCCCGCGGCCCCACTGACTCTGACCAGTTCACCCAAAGCAACGTTGTTGTTGTCGCCGTTGAAAACGAAAATGGCGTCGGAGGTGGCTGGATCACCGTCACCCGCCGGGTCCTGGATGTAAAAACCTCGCAGGGTTGGCGACGGGCCTTCGTAGTCACCGACCACCACCCCGAGTGTGGTTACGGCGCCAGTGATAGCCGCTGTCGCTCCGCTCCCCTGGATCGCCGGGATGGCGGTGTAGTGATCCTCGCAGGGATTGGCGCTGCCGATCGAGAACGTCACGATTACGTCGGACTCCATTGAATCGGGAGGATCGTTGCCGTCCTGGTCGGTGACGCCGGAGGAAAAGATAGACAGCATGCATGTCTCCGACGCCGCAAAGTCGGTGTCGGGGTCGAGCGTGAACGATGTGGGCCCTCCGGAAACGACTGCTGAGTGGACGCCGCTCGTATCGCACGAAATCGAGAACCAGGGATCGACCAGATTCACGGCTTCCGAGAATACGACCGAAACCGAAGCACCAACGGCGACACTGACGGCGCCGTTGGCCGGCGTGGTCGAGGCCACGGTCGGAGCTACATCGAACCCGGCGCCGCCGTTCTGCGGATCGGGCGCACCGACAGTGAAGTCGGCGGTGTTGTTGTTGGTATCGACCGACCCGGCACCGTTGCGGATGGCCGAGGTGGTGTTGCTCAAGGTTCCGGTTGCACCCGATCCCTCAAAACAGTTGGCGGATCCATAGCCGACGATATCGACCACTGTCGCATCTGAGGGGCAGGAGGTCCCGGCGGCAATGACGATGCTGGTGTTGATGAGGACGATCTTCCCGTTGGTCGCGCTCATCGCGATGGTTCCGATGGCGTCAGGGGTGGGGAGCGGAGTGGTCCCGCCGGAACCCTGGGCCTGCTGGATGAGGAAGTACTGCCCTGGCTGAACCGTTCCGGACAGATCGGTCTTGGACCATGTGGTCCCGGTCGAGGAGGCGTACTGGACCGACCAGCCGGTGATGTCCACCGGACTGGAGCTTCGGTTGTACAACTCGACGTAGTCGTGGGTGAGGGTTGCGCCGGAGTTGCCTCCACCTCCATAGACCTCGCTGATGACCACCTCCGCCCCGGCGGTGACGCTTTGGACCGTGAGATCGATCGACGAGTCCCCCGAGCGGGACTGTGCGTCCGAGATGACCACGGGCAACGACTTGGCGCCTTCTGCCGTGGCGAGCGCCACGGTCGCCAGGAAAGAAAAACGATTGTCGCCGGCGGTGACGTCGCCATTGCTGCCGTCGTCGAAAAATGCCTGCGTGGATGACTCGCCGATGGCGGAGAGATCTGCGACCACGGCGAGGCCGGTGCTGGTCGGATTGGTCCCAGGGGTCACGTCAACGGCCAGCAAAGTCGTCTCGCCGGGTTCGACCAGATCAGGCGAGGCCGAGCCGACCCCGCTGGGATCGGTTGGTCCACCACAGGGAGCGGTGGGTGAGGAACTGTTTCTTGGGGTGGGAGCGTCGACGGCGAAGTCGGTGGAGTTGGAGTCGTTCTCCGTGCAACCCCCGTTGAGGCGGATGGCGGCGGTGGTGTTGCTCAGGACAGGAGTTGCCGCACCTTCCGAGCAGTTGGCAGATCCGTAACCGACGATGTCGACCACAGTCGAATCCGATGGACAGGTCGTTCCGGACGCGATCACGCCGCCGGTGTTGACGAGGACGATCTTTCCGTTCGTCGCACTCATCGCAATCGTCCCGACAGCGTCAGGGGCCGGAAGGGGTGTCGTCCCGCCGGTACCGGCGGCCTGCTGAACCAGGTAATACTGACCAGGCTGGATGGTCCCCGACAGGTCGGTCTTCGACCAGGTGGTCCCGGTCGACGATGCGTATTGCACCGACCATCCGGTCACGCTGACAGCCGTCGTACCCCGGTTGAACAACTCGACGTAGTCATTGGTGAGGGTTGCGCCCGAGTTGCCTCCACCGCCATAAACCTGGCTCACCACGATGTCGGTCGACAGTGCGATTGCCGGCGCCGCCAGAGTTGGTATCAGGCTTGCCACCATCGAAGCAACGATCGCCATGTTCAAATGGATCCGGCGACGCGTTGACTTCATGACACTCCTCCAAGTTGGACAGGTGTGCGCTCGGCGCCACCCCTCGACCGGCTCAACTTCCCACGTGATCGAATCATAAGCGGAAGCTTCACCACCGTGTCGAGCCGCGGTTGAACCTGGCTCGAGCCATTCTTTCGACAGCCCCGATCGGTGTCAGGAACAGCCCGATAAGGGCAAAAGCGAGAACTCCCAACCGCCGATCGTCCAATATGGCTCTATGAGTGATCGGGGGCCCGCCGCCCCGCGAGGAGGTCCCCAGTGTTCGGTCGTCGACGTTTTGTTACTTCAAGCCGCGTTGTCGCGGCGATGAGCCTAGTGGTCGGGCTGATGGCCGCCGGGGTTGCGGTGGCTCCGCCAGCGCGGGCGGACGCGATCGTGACGCCTGGAGAAACCGGACTCTCCGACCCCTCCATCTTGACCGTGCACCAGGGCAATCTCGTCGTCGAAACAGACGGCGCCGTGATCGAAAACCGTGAGATTCGCGGCAGCCTGACGATTCGGGCCAACAACGTGACGGTGCGCAACGTTTGGGTCTACACGACGAGTTTCTGGACCGTCTACGTCGAATCCGGTTCTCTTCTGATCGAAAACTCTGAGATTGGAAGCGCCGGATCGGTCGGCGAAAGAGGCATTGGTGGCGACAACATCGTTGGCCGTTATCTCGACATCCACCATGTTGAAGACGGCGTAAAACTCGGCGACAACATGCTCTTGGAGCACGTATGGATCCACGACCTCGATTCCAACAGCCCCAGCCCGCACGCCGACGCGATTCAGGGAGATGGGGGCTCCTCCGGTTCGACGATTCGCTACTCGATTCTCGACTCGACGGGTCCGCTCGGCATGGGCAACGCCGCCGCGTTGATCGAAACAGACCTCGGACCTATCTCAAACGTGGTCATCGAGAATTCTTATCTGAACGGAGGCAATTACACGCTGTTCGTGCTTGATGGAAACGACGGATACGGCAAGCCGACCGGCGTCGAGTTCCTCAACAACACCTTCGGGCTCGACAACAACTACGGATGGTTGTCGACCGATTCACAACTGGTGTGGGAGGGCAACTATCTCGAAGATGGCCGGGTCCTCGATTCCAGCGGGGTGCCGATCAGCGGTGTCTTTTCCGATGACGACGGCAACCCGCACGAAGCCAACATCGAAAAGCTGGCAGCGGCAGGCATTACCAATGGATGCGGCCAGAACCTTTTCTGCCCTGGCCAACCGGTCACGAGGGCCGAGATGGCCGTCTTCTTGGTGCGAGCACTCGGGGCCCCTCCCGGTTCTGGCTCATCGTTCTCGGATGTGCCTGCAGGCGCCTGGTATGCGGGATCAGTCCAGCGCCTGTATGAACTCGGTTTGACCGACGGCTGCAGCCCGACACAGTTCTGTCCGGGTTCTCTCATCACCAGAGCCGAGATGGCGGCGTTGCTCACCCGGGCCACAGGCGGTTCTCCCATCCCGGGACCAACCCCGTTCGCCGACGTTTCCGCCACTGCTTGGTACGCCGGCTACACCACATACCTCGCCCAATCGGGTATCACGCTCGGCTGCAGTACTGCGCCGGCCAAGTTCTGCCCGGCAGGGGCGGTGACCCGCGCCGAAATGGCGAGTTTCCTGGTGCGCGCATTCAACCTGTAACCCAACCAATGGGGCCGGTAACGTGACTGGCCGTAGGCGGAACGACGAAGGAAGTTCATGGGCAGGAGATTTCTCGTTACAGGCGGGGCCGGTTTCATCGGTTCCAATTTCATAAGAGCCGTGCTCAAGGATGACCCCGGAGCCACCGTCACGAATCTCGACGCCCTGACCTACGCCGGCGTCAAAACCACCGTCGATGAACTCTCGTCGGATGCTCGCCACCAGTTCGTGCTCGGAGACATCCGAGATCGTGACCTCATGGCCTCGCTCGCCGAAGGCCACGACGTGATAGTCAACTTTGCCGCAGAGAGCCACGTTGATCGATCGATCGAAGAACCCAGCGTTTTTTTGGAAACGAACGTAGTCGGCACCGGTGTCTTGCTCGACGCCGCCAGGCGAGCCGGTGTTCGGAGGTTCATTCATGTGTCCACGGACGAGGTCTACGGCTCACTCGAAACCGGATTTGCCAAAGAGACCGACCGATTGCGGCCCTCCTCGCCCTATTCGGCCTCCAAAGCCGGAGCCGATCTCCTTGCACTCAGCTATGCCGCAACGTACGACTATCCCGTCGTCGTCACCCGCTGCACCAACAACTACGGCCCCTACCAGTTCCCAGAGAAGCTGATTCCGCTGTTCATCACGCGCCTCGTGGCCGGTCAGTCCGTCCCTGTCTACGGCGACGGAAGCAACCAGAGAGACTGGCTCTTCGTCGAAGATCATTGTTCCGCGATCTCGCTGCTCGTAGACGAGGGATCACCCGGACACGTTTACAACATCGGCGGCGACGCCCAACTCTCGAATCTCGACCTGACGAAGATGCTCATCGGAGCGCTGGGACGCGACGAAACATCGATTCGATACGTAACCGACCGCCTCGGTCACGACTTTCGTTACGCAGTCGACTCTTCCAAGATCCGATCGATGGGCTGGATGCCACAACATGACCTCGGAACCGGCCTCGAACAAACCATCGGTTGGTATCGGAGCCGCACCGACTGGTGGAAGCCGCTCGTATCTTGACGGTTGCAATCACTGGCGGCAACGGCCAGCTCGGCAGCGCCTTTCGGCGGCTGGTGGAGCCGGCGATCATCCTCAACCGAGAACAACTCGATCTCTCCACCCCGGCCCAGATCGAACCGGCGCTACGCCGGATCAGGCCGGCGTTGCTCATCAACTGCGCGGGCTTTACTGCCGTCGACCGGGCAGAAGTCGAGCCCGAGATGTCGCGCCTCGTCAACGCGACGGCGGTGGTCGAGATGGCAAGAGTGTGCCGAGTGTTGAACACACGGTTTGTCACCTTTTCGACCGACTACGTCTTTTCAGGAAAGGGCGCAACTCCTTATGTGGAATCCGACCTGACGCAGCCGGTCAACCTCTACGGCCTCACCAAGCTGGCGGGCGAACAAGGCGCCATTACCGAGTACGAGCGGACCCTGGTCATCAGGACTTCGTGGGTCATCTCGGCCACTCACGAAAATTTCGTGTTCAAAGTGCTCGAACGAGCATCCGAAGGCCAGACGAAAGTGGTCGATGACCAGAGAGGTTGTGCCACCGTCGCCGACGACCTCGCACGCGGTGCCTGGAATGTCATCCAAAACGACGTCAGCGGCATACTCCATTTGACCAACCGGACTGAGCTGTCCTGGTACGAGCTCGCCCAAGCAGCTGCCAAGCTGGCGGCGATCGATCCCAAACGGATCTCCCCGTGTTCGAGCAACGAGTTCCCGACCCCGGCGGCCCGACCCTCATATTCTGTTCTGGCTTCCGAACGTCCAGCAGAGGAGGCGATCGCCGCGATCCCGGATCTGTCTCAGTCGCTTCCATCGGTTGTGAGAGGCTGGACCGATTGGCGTCAGCCTCGTTCGAGCAGTTCGAGGAGATAGGCGCCGTAAACGGTGTTTGGCAACTTCGCCGCCTGCGCCGCCAGAGCCTCATCGTCGATATATCCCTGGCGCCATGCGATCTCCTCCGGACACGCCACCTGGAGGCCCTGGCGCTGCTGGAGGGTCGCAATGAACTCGCCTGCCTGGAGAAGAGATTCGTGGGTGCCGGTGTCGATCCATGCCATCCCCCGACCCAGGTGTTCGACGAATAGGTCCCCCCGGTCCAGATAGGCCCGATTCACGTCGGTGATCTCGAGTTCCCCTCGGGCGCTTGGTTGCAGGTTCGCCGCAATCTCCAGCGCAGAGTTGTCGTAGAAATACAGACCGGTGACCGCATAGTTGGACCGAGGTTTTGCAGGTTTTTCCTCGATCGAGATCGCTTTGCCACCGGCGTCGAATTCGATCACGCCGTATCTCTCTGGATCGCGGACGTAATAGGCGAACACAACTGCCCCCGACTCGATCGACGCCGCCCGGCGCAGCTGATCCGGGAGGCCATGACCGAAGAAAATGTTGTCGCCCAGCACCAAGCTGAATGACTCGGAACCGACGAACTCGCGCCCGATGATCAAGGCGTCGGCCAGTCCCCGCGGTTCCCGCTGCACCGCATATTCGATCACCAAGCCCCACTGGGAGCCGTCGCCGAGAACATCTCGAAAACGGGGCCCATCGTCGGGTGTGGTGATCACAAGGACCTCGCGGATGCCTGCCAGCATCAGCGCCGATAGCGGGTAATAGATCATCGGTTTGTCATAAACGGGCAGGAGCTGTTTGCTCACGCCCCTGGTGATCGGATACAACCGAGAGCCCGTGCCACCCGCAAGGATGATCCCCTTCATCGCCCCATCCAATCGAACTGCGATTCCAGATCGGCGAGCGCCGGCTGCTCCTTGTCCTTGTCCGACACGACGGCTTCCTCGAGGCCGACCGGCCAATCGATCCCCAGTTCTGGATCACACCAGAGGAGACCGGAGTCCGAGTCAGAGTGCCAGAAGTCCGACATCTTGTAGGTGACTTCCGTATCGGGTTCGAGAGTGCAGAAACCGTGAGCAAATCCGACGGGCACAAAAAGTGCCTGCCATGGTTCGGGTCGCAGTTCCACCGCGACATGTGCACCGAACGTCGGCGACCCGACCCTGATATCGACGGCGACATCGAGAATGGCACCCCTTGTCACTCTGATGAGTTTGGAGACGGCGTGTGGGGGGTTCTGAAAGTGCAGCCCACGAACGGTGCCGGGCCTCAACGATCGAGAGGTGTTGTCCTGGACAAAAGTGTCTGCAATCCCGGAAGCCAGGAATTCGCGTTGGTTAAAGGTCTCGACCAAGATTCCCCTGGCGTCGGCGTGCGGCGATAAATCGATCAACATCACGTCGGGGATCTCCAACAATCTCAACTGCACCTCACTCACGCTAAACCTAGTACTCGAACAGCGGTGGTTTGCCTGCGAGGCGCCTGAGCCGCCGAATCACAGAGTTGAGCCGGATCCTGAAATAGTGCTCGACGACACTCGCGCCGCCCGCCAGTCGCTCCCACCAGGCGAGGTCGGGTTTTGTCCAGATCAGCCGGCACAGAGTGGCCGTCATCTGGACCCGCTGAGTGTTCCCGTCCAACCGGTCACGCCATCCTTTGTCCGAACCACCCGAATATTGCCGGTGGGCGGCCCGCCCTCGAGGGAGGGCTTCGTACCCACGATTCGAGAGGACTGCCGGCACATGGGCAAACGGCCCAAGCAAGGAGACCTCGCAGGCGAGGATTTGATCTCCGAACCTCTCCGGCCGGATCAAATCGGTCCTTCCTAGAGACTCACTTCTCATCAGGCTATAGACGGGATCGATCCACAACGAACTCCCTCTCAAGAGAAACAGCATGGCTCTGAGCCGTGAAACGGCGGAGGGTTGGTCCGGACGGCGCCCGGTGTGTTCGGCGGCCAGTACCCGTCCGTCGGCTGCCACATGTTGCTGGTAAGTGGAGACCAGTACGGCAGTGGGCATCGCCACCATCCGCTCGACCGAAGCTTCGATGCACGTCGGTTCGAGCCAATCGTCCGCCCCCATCCACCGGAACAGCGACCCGCTCGACAACTCGAAAACCCTGCGGAAGTTCGGGTTTTGTCCGATGTTCGAGTCGTTGCAGATATAACGAACGCGGCGATCCTCCTCAGCCAGCGCCCTGCAGATCCGTCCGGTGTCATCGGTACTGGCGTTGTCGAGAACCAGCATCTCGATGTTCTGATAAGTCTGCGCCAGCACCGACCGAACTGCTCTCTCGATCCCAGGTGCGCCATTGAACACAGGTATTCCAACGGTGACGAGCGGTTCGAATTCGATGGAGGTCATGGCTCAGTTACGGCGACGGATGACCCGAGCCGGGACCCCTGCTACGACAACGCCCGGTTCGACGTCTCGCGTGACCACGGCTCCGGCACCGATCAGGGCACCGGCACCCAAGGTGACACCGCAGATGATTGTGGCGTTGGAACCGATCGAGACTCGATCTTCGACCACCGTCGAGATCATCTGCCAGTCGGATTCCGACTGCAAGGTCCCGTCGGCATTCACTGCTTCCGGCTCGGCGTCGTTCGTGAACATGACCCCATGCCCGACGAAGACGCCGTCACCGATTTTCACCCCGCCGCAGATGAACGTGTGGCTCGAAATCTTGCAGTTCTCCCCGATCGTCACACCCCGCTGAATCTCGGTGAACGGACCGATCTTGGTGCCGGATCCCACAACACACCCGTATATATTCACCAGTTCAGGCTGGGGAATCGAAACGCCCTCGCCCAGTTCCACGTCTTCGGCGATCACCCATCGCTCCTTCCCTCCGGCAGGCAAGGTAGTCGCTGAAACACGCCGGTTCTAGATAGCATCGATAGCCCCATTCCAAGAGTCCGAACCAGGACTAAACTGATCGACAGGGCATACAACGTGGGCGATACCTGGGAGGCTTCGAACCATGCGCCGTGAAACAACCGCGGGCAAATCCAGTCGTGCAACAACGACCATAGATCTTCGAGGACAATCGCCGCTGATCACTCAGCAGCCGACTGATCCGGTTCCGTTCCTCGACCTGAAGACGCAACATCGCGATCTCCACGCAGAAATCCTGGCTGTCTGGGGAGAAATCCTCGAAAGCGCCGGTTTCATCGGGGGGCGCCATGTGTCCGGCTTCGAGACCGCACTGGCTCAGTTCGTCGGCGTTGATTATGTGATCTCGGCCGCCAACGGGACCGAGGCCATCACTCTCGCCCTCAAAGGGCTGGGGATCGCGCCGGGAGACGAAGTGATAACGGCGGCGAACACGTTTTTCGCCACGGTCGAGGCCATCGTTCACGCCGGAGGACGTCCCGTCCTCGTCGATGTCGATCCCGATACTGCGACGATCGATCCTGTCGCCGTGGAACGGGCGATCACCCCTCGGACCAAGTTCATCGTCCCGGTCCACCTCTACGGCCAGCCGGCCGATATGGACGAGATCATGGAGTTGGCCGGCCGACACGGCCTGAAAGTGGTCGAGGACAACGCCCAGGCGCTCGGGGCAAGGTACAAGGGTCGCCGAACCGGATCGATCGGTCATGTCGCAGCGACTTCGTTTTACCCTGGCAAAAATCTGGGTGCGTGCGGAGACGGCGGAGCCGTCACCACCAACGACCCCGATGTGGCCGCAAAGATCAGGGTGCTGGCCAACCACGGCCAAGCCCAGAAATACGAGCACGTGATGGTCGGGTACAACAGTCGGCTCGACGCCCTGCAAGCTGCCGCACTTGCGATCAAACTCCCGTTTCTCGACGGTTGGAATGAAGCAAGGGCCAAACTCGCAGCCGACTACCGGTGGCTACTTGCCGACACGGCCCTCGAACTTCCTGTCGAGCGGTCTGACCGTTCTCACGTTTACCACCTGTTTGTAGTCAGGCATCCACAAAGAGCCCAGATCATGGCGAAACTGGACGCCTCGAACGTCGGAACAGGTATGCATTATCCGGTGCCCATTCACTTGACCAAGCCCTTCTTGGACCTGGGCGAGGGACCGGGCAGTTTCCCCGTCGCCGAGATGTGGGCGTTCAACGGTTTTTCGTTGCCGATGTTCCCCACCCTCGAGGTGGCGGAGGTCCAAATCGTGGCCGAAAACATCATCGAAGCACTGGGGGGTGCACATGTACTCGCGAGCGAGACTCTATGAGCGGGTTCAGCTCAGCGTCATCCGTTCGGTAGGAGTTTTTCTGTCGGCGGTGGTTGCCACTGGTGTTTACCACCGGGTGCTTCTCAGTGAACCAACTGTCCCGTGGAAGGTCTATGTAGGTCCAGCGTTGCTCGCGGCCGGGGTGCTGCCGATGATCATGTGGCCGACCACGACAAGGACCGGCAGCGGCTGGGTTGCGACGCTGCGCGACTCGCTCTTCGGTGTCGCCATCGGCGTTGGCGTCCTTCTCGCCATAGGGTTTTTCTATCGCTCCGAGAGCTACTCCCGAGGCACCGTCCTGGTCTTCATTCCGTTCACGATCTTTTTCCTGGTTGCGACGGAGCGGGTCCATCGCACTCTCATCAGAGCGGTGCGCAGCCATCACTTCGCAGGGCGCAGAGTCCTCGTCGTCGGAACGGGCGATTGTGGGACAAACATCGGCGCCGCTCTCGATCGGGATCCGGCGTACTACCAGTTGGTTGGCTACGCATCGACCGGCACCGGCTCCAACGTCGATGTAGAAGACCGGGTCGTCGGCAGCGCAGCCGACCTGGCCGATCTGGTCAAGAACCATTCGGTCGACGAAGTCATCATTGCGCTCCCCTCCAGCACCGAGGCCGAGATACTCGACCTTGTCGGCACTTGCATCGCGGCTGGAGCGGACTGGAAGTTTGTTCCCCGGATGGAGGGGATCCTCCCCGATCGGTCCCAGTTCGATGTTATGGAGGGGATACCTCTAGTGGGCCAGCGCGGGAACCGGCTCGTTGGGCACAACTGGTATCTCAAACGCGCGCTCGACGTGTTCCTCGCGGGCGCCATCCTGGTGTTCACGGCTCCGCTGATGGCGGCCATCGCCCTTGCCGTCAAAGCCACTTCGGCCGGTCCCGTGTTGTTTCGCCAGGAACGCATCGGGCTCAACGGCCAACCTTTCGTCTTCTTGAAGTTCCGAAGCATGAGGTCCGCTACTGCGACCACAGAACACAGCGATTACACCGCCGATTGGATTCTCGGCAAGACACAGCCGGAAGGGGGCGTCTACAAACTGACAACGGATCCAAGGATCACTGCGGTCGGGAAGGCAATCCGCTCAACATCACTCGATGAGCTACCCCAACTCTGGAACGTGATTCGAGGTGACATGAGTCTCGTCGGGCCGAGGCCCCCGATCGAGTACGAAGTCCAGCGCTACACGGAATGGCATAGGAAACGCCTCTCCGTACCACCCGGCATGACTGGTCTTTGGCAGGTGTCTGGGCGGAATCGCTTGTCTTTCGACGACATGGTGCGGCTAGACATCGAGTACATGGAGATGTGGTCACTCCGCCGCGATCTTGCCATCTTGTTGAAAACGGTCCCGGCGGTAGTCTTTGATCGGGGACGCTAAAAATGGAGGCTGGGGGATGAACCTGCTCGCGGATGAAGCGGCGGACGAACTGGTAGTCGGGGTGGTCGGGTGTGGATATTGGGGGCCCAACCACATCCGCAACATGCTGGCCTTGAAGCCGCGAGGAGTCGACATGAGGGTGGCGGCCGACCGCGACCCACTGCGCCGTCACCGCGTCACATCACTTTTTCCATCGGTCGCGGTGGTAGAGGAGGCTCGGGACATCATCTCCGATCCAAAGGTCGATGCGATCGTCATTGCGACACCGGTCACGACCCACTTCGAACTCGCCAAGGCTGCGCTAGAGGCCGGCAAACACGTTCTGGTCGAAAAGCCGATGGTGACATCGGTCCCAGAGGGCGAAGCCCTCATAGCCCTGGCGGAAGCCAACGGGCTGACACTGATGGTCGGACACACCTTCGAATACACCGCAGCAGTAGAAAGAATCAGACAACTCATCGGTGAAGGCACTCTGGGTGAGATCCTCTATGTGAGGAGCATGCGCGTCAACCTCGGTCTGTACCAGCGCGACATCAATGTCATGTGGGACCTCGCTCCCCATGACCTCTCCATCCTTCATTACGTACTCGACAGCCATACCACTCATGTCACGGCCACTGGCAAAGCTCACATGAATGCCGGAGTCGAAGACATCGTCACACTCAACCTGGAGTTCGAATCTGAAGCCCTTGCCACAGTTTTGGTCTCGTGGCTCGATCCCCGCAAGGTGAGGGAAATGACGTTTGTCGGAACGAAACGGATGCTCGTCTATGACGACATCTCGGCCGGGGAAAAGATACGAATCTACGACAAAGGTGTTGATGCCCCCGCAGAATATGACTCGTTCGGAGAATTCCAGATGTCTTATCGCTACGGAGACATCACCATCCCCAAACTCGACGACTACGAACCACTCCGTGAACAGAGCAATCAATTCATCGACTGCATCATCGCCGGCAAAACCCCTCGCTCCGACGGGCGCTCCGGCCTGGCCGTCGTGAGAGCGCTCGCAGCCGGACAGGTGAGCCTTGGCCGTGGCGGTGGAAGAGTGCCGGTCGCGGATCCTGACGTCAGGGCATTGGACGGTCGCTGGTTGGGAGGCGGGGCCAGGTGACTCCGACGGCGCGTCATGCTCTGGTCGTGTCTGAGCGTGAGAGTCTGAAACGAGTGGTCACGCAGGGACTAACAATTTTCCGTCCCGGCTTTCACGTCGCGTCCGCCTCCGACCTGGCGACGGCCCGTGAATGGCTCGATTCCCTCGACGATCCCATCCTTGTGATCGACGCCGGGGTGTCAGACGAGTGGGTCGTCGGAGAATGGCTGACGGAAAATGGCATACCTGCGGAGCGGGTGGTACTCATCGACGACAACGACCGCGGTTGGCCGCAAGGACCCAATGGGATCACACGGTTACGGGGCCCGCTCAGGTTGAGCGTGCTCCTGACTAGCGTTTCCGCGCTTGCCGAGGCGGTTGAACCCGTCAGGTCCACCGAAATCGAACAGGACGTTCCAGCTTGAATATCTATGAATTCTCCAGGGCTCTGGCCAACCAGAAGCCGTTCCTGAAACGCGCTTTCGCCGTGCTCCTGATTCTCACTTTGCTCATGGTCTTCACGATCAAAGACGGAAGACCGCAGTGGCGGCTTGGACCGAAATACGAGGCCTCCGTCCAGATCGCGGTGGTCGCTCCCAACGTCGAGTCACTCAGTGTCACCGACCTCGGGCCTGGCGACTTTCGCGCCAGCGCCGCATTGTTCGGAGAGATGCTCAAATCCGCCGAAGCCGCCTACACGGTTGGATTCGAGAATGGTTATGAGCTGGCTGACCTAATCACCGTGAACGTGGCGCAGTCGGCTCCTTTGATCGAAGTCAAACTGATCGGACCGACCGAGGAGCAAACCAAGGGCGCAGCGCTGAGCGCCTTCGAATGGTTGGTCAGCGAGATCAAGCGCACCCCGGTGACAGCTGACTTGCCGGTAACTCCAACACCTTCCCCTCTCGAAAAGCTGGATGGATCATTTGACAGCACAATCAAGGTCGAGACTCCGGCAGGCGCCTCTTCATTGCCTGCAGACTTGTTCATGATCATCGACACCGGCCAGGGAGAGTTGGCTTACCAATTGCGTTCGAGCGCGGGGACAACAAAAGACTTCTCCGAAACCTTGTCACGCCAAATGTCTCTCGTCCTGCGTCTCCAGGACGCGGCGGGCCGCAATTCAGATCCGGTTCGAGTCACGATCCCCGACCTTGCACAGTTCGTCACAGAACTGCCCGTTCTCTCGATCTCGCTCAACGCCGAATCGATCGTGCCCCGACAACTAGGCGATGCAGACGTTGCCTCCAACTCGCTGCCGTGGTCGGTGGTTGCGGACGCGGTCGATGTGGCGTGGCAACGTGGGGCCCCACTACCCGGTCCGGCACTGGAACCCACCAGGGATCTCAAAGTTTTGCTGTTGACACCTGATCCGCTTGCCGCTCCCACCGGGGAACGGCGCGGCCCCATCGTCACCATCGCCTTCCTGGCGGTTGGATCGCTCGTGATTCTGACTCTTGCGATCACCATCGAGACCTGGCGGCGGGAGTACGCGGCGCATGCACCCCGCGAAGATCAAGAGCAGGAGCCTCCCAAACCGAAGGCGGTGCGATTGTGAACGCCGGGGGTCTCGTATCCCGACCCTTCGGTCGTTGAAACCTTGGCAGCTCGATGGACGCTCGTTTACTCGATGATCAACCCCTGGGCGTAATCGGCCGCAGCGTCTACGCCGTTGTTGTCGCCTATCTGATCCTGAACAGGCTCATCGCCGATCTCTACGTCCTGCCGATCGGCCTTTCGTTGCGCCCATACGAGGCGTTGCTGGCGATTCTGCTCGGACTCTGGGCTTTGTGGATGGTTGTCGAACCAAAGCCGCTGCCAATGGGGACCCTGGGGCTGACCGCGTTTGCGCTGTTCGTGATTTTCGGCGCCGCACCCTTCTTTTGGGCGCTGACTTTCACCGTCTTCGAATCCAATGGAGCCGAGAGGGGGATCTTCCGGCTGTTCATGTTCTCCGGACTCTTTCTCGCGTCATTTCAACTCGCGTTCCGACTCCAATCAGGTAAAAAACTGCTCGGCTGGGTGGTGGCACTCACCACCGGACAGACGCTGGTCGCCCTGTACGAATTCATCACAAAAGAGCCGGTCGGGTTCTTTCAGAATCTGGCGCTGGGAATGGGCCTCGAATTCGACCCGAGGAGCCTTCGGCCGGAGGTGACCGAGGTGTTCCAGAGGATCACGGGAGAGATCAGAGCCGCGACCACCGCTCCCCACCCGATAGTTCTCTCAGCTGTCATCTCGGTTGCGGTATTGGTGTGTTTCGCATGGTTGATCCACGCGCAGACGGCTCGCGAGAAGCGGTGGGCCCGAGTAGCGCTGGCGATCAATGCGATTGGACTTCCCCTTGCGAATTCTCGAACCGGCTTTGTGATTGCCGTCGCCTGTGGAGGGGTCATGATCTTCATGATGATCAAATACGCGCCACGCCTCCTGCCGATGTCACTTGCCGGCGCCATGCTGCTCGGTGCGGCATTCGCCGTTTCACCCGAAACACCGCGGCTCTTGCTCAACAGTGTTTTTCAAGCCGACGAAGACGAGAACACACAGATCCGTCTCGAGCGCTTCGCTCGACTACCGGAACTCGTCTCGCCGAGACCCGCGGTCGGGGCCGGCTACCTGACCCACGACCCAGGCGTTCAGATTTTCGACAATGCCTACAACCTCCAACTGATCGAGGGCGGTGTCGTCGGATTGACGGCGACGGTGGTGTTCTTCCTGACTGCGATCAACTGGTGCCGGCGGGGTTATCACCACGGGCGCAGGGAAGAGCAGATCCTCCCGCTCGTCGGCGTGATCGCCGGCGTCGCCCTGCTTGCGGGCGGTTCGACCTTCGACGCATGGACGTTCGATCAGTTCTTGCCCACCTGTTTGATCCTGCTCGGCCTTGGGGCGGGCCGTAGCACCCTCATCTTGAGGCGAGTCACGCAACCCAAACCCATATTTCGGCTGGTGACATCATGATTGCCGTCTTTGGCGAGACCAGAGACCTCGTCGTGGATGAGTTCTTCGAACTCTTCAAGACTCCACGGACCGAAGCCGGATCTGGGCGATTCGATGTTGCTCTGGTACCGATCGGAACCGAACAGGCGCTCGAGGACTGTCGACTGATCGTCCGTTATCCCAGGAACGCGCCTGTCATCGCGGACAGCCGCGGCGTGATCGCGACACTGGACGCGAACAAAGTCCCCATTTATGGGCCGCTGGCAGAGGATGCCGCAGTCGTGTCGTCGCAGCCCGGTCAAACCGTGGTCACGTTGGGGTATGACCTGTTTGGCGAAATCGAACACCTGTTGACGAACGGGCAACCATCCGAGAGGGCGGCGTTCCCGACCATCGAGATCCACATCGATGCCGTACGCGGATGGATGCTGGACGCTGGGGTGCCGGTGGTCGAGATTCCTCCGGTGCCGAACGGCTACGACTCGATGACATGTCTCACCCACGACGTCGACTTTTTCAACATACGCGATCATGGCTTGGACCATTCTGTTCTCGGGTTTCTCTATCGGGCCACAATCGGATCGTTGATGGATGCCGTCCGCGGAAAAATCCCCTGGCGTCGAGCGGGCCGCAATCTCTTGGCCGCTCTCGGGTTGCCCCTCGTGTGGCTGGGTCTCAACCGAGATCCGTGGAATTGTTTCGACGAGTATGCAGACCTGGAACGCGAGTTCGGGTCGACGTTTTTCATTGTCCCATTTGCTCACCGGCCAGGACGGAACGTCGAGATGGACGATCCGAGCAGGCGAGCCACCCGCTATCAACTAGAACAGGTGCAGCCGCATCTCCAAAAGCTGGCGGCCGAGGGTTTCGAGATCGGCCTCCACGGGATAGATGCCTGGATCGATTCCGACTCGGCTCTCGAGGAACGCAACCGGATTTCCGAATGTTGCGGGACAGACGTGCGCGGGGTGCGAATGCACTGGCTTCTCTATGGGCCAGACAGCCCGACTGTTCTCGAATCCTCCGGCTTCGACTACGACTCCACGTGGGGATACAACGACACGGTCGGGTTCAAATCAGGAACCGCTCAGGCATTCAAACCTCTCACCACCGCGTCGCTGCTGCAGCTACCGCTGGTGATGCAGGACACGGCACTGTTCTACCCCGCCTATCTCGGACTCGATGAGGCTTCGGCCTGGGACCGGTATACCGACCTCTCCTCGAGCGTCTCGAAACATGGGGGGACTCTCACAACGCTCTGGCACATGCGCAGCCTGGCTCCCGAACGGCTGTGGGGTGACTTTTACGGGCGGGTGCTGGCAGACAGAAAGACCACCTATGCCGGCCCGGCCCGCGACATAGTGGCGTGGTACCGCAGGCGGCGCGACGCTCGCTTCGTCTGGACCGGGGACCGATTCGAGGTTGAAGGCGCATCGGAGGGACTCCAACTCAGGGTCACAACCGGAAGCGCCTCCGACCGGACGGTGACGGCTGGACCTGTCAACTCGTCAAACGAGCAGGGTGTCCCGTGGCCCACATAGGCGTGATCGCCCTAACCCACTACGACTCGGATCCCCGCGTTCGACGCGAGACCCGCGCCATGGTCGAGGACGGCCATGACGTCTTGATCTTTGCGCTGCGGGAGGCCGGCAAGCCCAAACACCGGGTTGTAAATGGCAAACACGTGATCGGGCTTTCCGTGCCTCGTTATCGCGGCGACAGCCGCCTGGCCTACCTCGCCGTGTACGCCGTGTTCTTCTTGAAGGCACTCATTGCGATCACCGCGTCTCACTTGCGCAAACCTTTTGACCTGGTCCAGGTTCACACGATGCCCGACTTCCTGGTTTTCGCGGCACTACCTGTCAAGCGATTGGGAGCGAAGATCATTCTCGACGTCCACGAGCTGATGCCGGAGTTGTACGCGTCGAAATTCGGGGTGCCGCTCGACCACTGGCTCCCGCGAACGGTGAAGTATGTGGAGAAGATGAGCATCGCCTTTGCCGATCGGGCCTTGGCCGTCCACGAACCCCATCTCGAAGCGCTCGTATCCCATGGCAACCCCCGTCACAAGTTTTCCGTCATTCTCAACGTGCCGGATCACCATGTCTTCCCAGAGGGTTTTGCGGCCGGAAAGACCGAGAACCCAGAAAGCTTCATCCTCACCTACCACGGAACCCTCGCTCCCCGCCATGGTTTGGATGTGGCGATCCAGGCGATGGCGGCGGCCAGAACCCGCGCACCTCGTCTTCGCTTTTTCATCTACGGCGACGGCGATGACGTGCCGCGCCTCAAAGCACTCATCGACGAAATAGGAGTGAAGGACATCGTCGACCTCCAAGACGGGATGAGACCCATGGAAGACCTCCTCCCCGACCTTGCGGTCGCCGACCTCGGAGTTGTCACTGTCATCGCCGATCCGTTCACGCAGTACATGCTGCCCACCAAACTCCTCGAGTACATGCAGTTGGGCATCCCGACGATCTGCACCGATATACCGACCGTGCGTCACTATTTTGCTGACGGACACACGGTGATGGTCGAATCAGGCAATGTCAGCGAACTGGCCGATCACCTCGTCGAACTTGCCGGCAACGCGGCGCTTCGCAAGGAGATCAGCAACAACGCCCTTGCTTGGATCAGAGAAAACGGCTGGCCAGAGGAACGACCCCGATATCTTGCGGTCGTCAACGGCTTGCTTGGCGAAAAACAATCAGAAAAGGGATGAGCAATGCGCAAAAGGGTGGCGGTTGTGGGTTTGGGGGAAGTCGGGCGGCCAATGGCCACCATCCTTTCTCGGACATTCGACGTCGTCGAGATCGACCTCCCACATCCGCCGTTGGAAACGTTGGCCCCTGTCGACGTCATGCACGTCTGCCTACCGTTCGAGATCGACGACTTCGAGGGACAGGTCCTGCACTATGCACGGGGCTTGCAACCGGGCCTGATCATCATCGACTCGACAGTCTCGGTGGGTACAACACGGAGAATCCACGAATCGACCGGAACGCCGGCCGCTCACAGCCCGGTCCGCGGCAAACACACGAAGATGGTCGAAGATCTCGAGCACTACACCAAACACGTCGGTGGCGTTGATCCGGCTTCCACCGGCGCGGCTGCAGAACATTTGAGGCAGGCGGGCTTCAAGGTCCTCGAAACCTCCTCATCGGAGACGACCGAGTTGGCGAAACTCACGGAGACCACCTACTTCGGGTTACTCATTTCTTGGGCACAACAAGTTGAGCGGTACTGCGACGCCCTCGGACTCAGCTACGACGAAGTTGCAGGCTTCTACGAAGAAATCGCCTTCTTTCCCCGGGTGAAGTTTTTTCCCGGTGTGATCGGCGGCCACTGCGTCATACCCAATCTCGCGATCCTCGAAGGAATGGGCCCAACCGACCTGACACAGGCGATCCTGCGGTCGAATTCCGCCAAGATTGCTCGTGAGGCTCGAGCGTCGGAAGAGTGACCGGCGACGCTCCCGACGACTCCCAGAACGCCGGGACGCCTCCAAGAGGTGTCAAAAACCGGACGCTGAAAGCAGGGATGTGGTCCTTTGGGATGCGAGGAGCATCCCGGGTACTCCAGCTCGTGCGAACGGTCGTCCTGGCGAAGCTCCTCTCGCCTGCCGACTTCGGTCTGATGGGCATCGCGATCATCACGCTTTCGCTTGTAGACACTTTTTCGCGGACCGGTTTTCACCAGGCACTGGTCCAGAAAAAGGAAGATGTCACCTCGTACTACAACACGGCGTGGACAGTTGAAATCGCCAGGAGCGGCCTCCTCGGCGCCGCCCTCTTCTTTGGCGCCCCTTTTGTTGCGTCGTTCTTCGACACTCCCGACGTTGTTGCGATCATCCGGGTGTTGGCTGCTTCGGTTGCGATCGCCGGGCTCACCAATGTCGCCATCGCCGAGTTCGATCGGGAACTCGACTTCCGCAAGATCTTCCAGCTGGAAGTCGTGGAGCGTGGCGCCGACGTCGTCGCCGCTATCACATTTGCCTTCGTTCTGGGGAATGTCTGGGCGCTCGTGATCGGCAGTGCCGTGGGCAAGGTGGCGAGGGTTGCCGGTTCTTTCTGGCTGGCGCGGCGCCCGCTTCGCCTCGAGCTCGACCGGGTCAAGGCCGCGGAGATGTACAAATACGGTCGATGGATCTTCGGGTCCATCATCCTGTGGTTCCTGACGTCGGAACTCGACGACATCCTCGTCGGAAGGATGATGGGAGAAACAGATCTCGGTCTATATCGGATGGCGTACGTGATCTCGCAGTCGATGTTGACCGAGGTTGCGATGGCCATCAACCTCGTGGTGTTTCCGGCGTTCGCCCGGATCCAGGAGGAGCGTGAAAAACTCACCCAGAGCCTGCGAAGTGCGATCCACCTGATTGGGTTCATCTCGTTTCCGGCAGCAGTGCTGTTTGTGATGGTTGGCGCCGACCTCACTCGGATCCTGCTCGGCCCCCAATGGCTACCGATGGTCCCGGCCCTCCAAGTCCTGGCGGTTGCGGGAGCAGCTCGGGCGGTTTCGTCGGTCGCAACGATCATGTTCGAAGGATCCGGGTCACCAGGCATCACCACTCGACTGGAGCTCATAAGGCTCGCACTCATGGCGTCTCTGCTCTACCCCTTGATCGCAGAGTACGGCCTCGTGGGGGCCGCAATCGCCACGATTGCTTCCTCGATCGTTGTCGACGTCATCACACTGATCAGGGCCGCCCGCTACCTCGAAACCGCAAGGCGCGAAATGTTCGAGCCGCTCATTTGGCCGATGTTGAACAGTGCCGTGACCGCAGGGGCCTTCTACATCTTTGCCGGCGTACCCGGTTCTGACGTGGGCGCCTGGGGACTGGCCGGCATTGTCGCCGGGGCGGGCGGTGTTTACCTGCTGGCAGCGCTGGCGGCTGTACGATCCGGGACGTATTCCGACGCCACGGATCTCGTCAGCTGGGTAAAGGCCGGCCGCCACTGATCATCTGCGTTCGGTCGGTTCATAGGCGGTGCCGGCGGTCTTGAGTCGAGCCATCGCCACGACTTGTAGCCAGACTTTCCAGATCACATAGACCGGCGCCGAGAGAAGCGCCAACCAGGTCTTGAGCGGAGCACGCGACTGAATCAATCCGATTGCGAGGTCGCCGGCAAGGGCCGCGATCAACCCCAGACACCCTGCCGACATCCACATCTCGCCCAACACTCCTCCGATGAGAACGCCGGCGGAGAGCAGGAACACCGCCACCGCATACGGTGGAGTCAACAAATGCAGCGCCGCCTCGACAGAAGCAGGAGTGCGATGTCGCAAGAGACGCAACGAATACTCCTTGGCCGCCGCCATCCGGCCGGTCTCCCATCTCACCCTCTGCCCCGCACCTGCCGACCAGGTCGGGGCGCTCAATGACCACAGGCGAGCAGTGTCGACATGCCGAGCCTTCACCCCTTCCAGGGTCAGATCGAGGCTATAGAACAGGTCCTCCGAGACTCCCTCGGTCGAAAAGCTTCGAGACAGGGCGACATGGCGCCGCATCGTCATGCCGGATCCACGCAACCTGGTGCCGAGCCCCAGCCGGTCTCGACCCCGTGGCAATGTGACGCCTTGCATGGCGAACGCCGCTTCCGATATCCGCGCCAGCATCCCTGGTTCCCTTATGTGTTCTGACCTCGCCTGCACCAAATCGGCGCCGGTGGCGAGGGCGGACTCCAGAGCCTCAAAGAACCCAACGCCAATCACCGAGTCTGCATCGATGGTCACTACGGCGTCCCACTCGCGTTCGCCCGCCCAGGTGATCCCGTCACCGATCGCAGCCGCCCGACCGGGAGAATCCGGCTCGCCCCGTTCCAGCACGAGGGCGCCGGCTTCCTTGGCCAATCGAGCCGTTCCATCGACGCACCGATCGGCGATAACAAGGACGGTATCTGTGGGTCTCGCCCGTGACAGCACCGACTCCAATGTCGCTCCGATGACACGCTCCTCGTTGTGAGCAGGGATGACGACCAGGAACCGGACCAGCTGCCCGTCGGCTCTCGCCTGCCGGAAGAAAAGAGACGCGAGACTGATCACCGTCAGATGCACCGCGACTACTGCCCCTGGAAGCGCAACCAGCACGGCCACCACGATCAGGAGAATCCTCATCGCACCTCGATTGGTCTTTTGGAGCGAAACAGAAGTGCCGCCAATCCCGCACGATGAATCCGCCTTCCCATCAACGCCCTGATCGACTCATTCACCACTAGCGCCAGCCAAAAGAGCCCCGCCCGCAGCCTCCCGTGACGGCGTCGCACGAGTCGATAACGATTCCACACGGACATCGACCACAGTCGTGGGTTCTCGTGGGATGGCCCGACGAGATGGACGGCCTCTGCATCGGGGATCAGCCACAACCGGTGGCCGGCATCTCGCGACCGAAGGGCGTAGTCGGTCTCTTCTGCGTAGAGGAAGAAGCTTTCGTCCCATTCGCCAACCGTGTCCCAGCACTCACGCGAGATGAGCCAGGCACATCCGCTCGCCCACACGGCCTCGGATCGCCGGTGGTACGAAGCGCCGTCCTGAACCACCTCTCCCAGCATCGAGTACCTGCCTGAGCGGTCTCCGCCGAGGAATGCTTCGCCTAGCGTCCGGAGAGGATGGGGTTCGCGCTTGAGGGATTTGAGTAGGTCGCCGTTGCCATCGACGAGGCGCGGAACGGCAATCGAGACGGTCGGGGGATCGAGCGCATCGAGAAGCGCGGTCACCGAGCCGGGGCCCATGCGGATGTCATCGTTGAGCACCAGAATCGCATCAGAAGGCTTTGCAGCTGCCACCGCGGCGTTGATTCCGGCCGAATATCCGCGATTCTCCCCCATCTCCACCACGGTGCATCCAGGCCACAACCGCCGGATCGTCTCGATACTGCGGTCAGACGATGCGTTGTCGGCCGCCACCAACTCGACCTGGTCGAGGCCGGCCGTCGCGATGGCCAGACTGGAACAGAAGTCGTCGAGCAGCTGCTCACTGTTGTAGAGAACCACCGTCACGGTAAGGCGCCGCCGGTGGGTTTCGTCTGTCGGCACCCAACCTCCCTCTGGCCGCTCGGACAGCGTACCCGGACCCCGGCACAGCTCAACCGACTGTGGTGAACAAGTTCCACGGCCCGATACCATGACCCCGTGCCCCGCATTCTTCTTTTAATTGGTGTCGCCCTCCTCGCCCTGTTCGTGAACCCAGGCGCAAATGCGAGCGAGGGAAAACCGGGCCTGTCAGATCGAGGAGCACTGGTGGTGCATGAAGGCGACCTCACGATCACGGAGAACGACGCCGTGGTCGAGGACCTCGAAATTCGGGGCAGCCTGTTCATCTCCGGCGCCCAAAATGTGACCGTCCGCAACGTTTGGATCTACAGCCGCTCTTTTTGGACGGTCTTCGTCGACGGCGGCGCGACCGTCGTCTTCGAACACGTCGAGATCGGTCATCCTGATTTCATCGGTGAGCGCGGAATCGGCGGCCAGAACGTTGTTGGCAGATACCTCGACATCCACCATGTCGAAGACGGCATCAAGCTGAGCAGTAACAACGTGTATCTCAACGTGTGGGTGCACGACCTCGATTCCGAGAACCCCGAACCACACGCCGATGCCATCCAGATCGACGGACCAGCCAGCGGAGCCATCATCCGAGATTCGGTCCTCGACTCGACTGGCCCGCTCGGCTTCGGCAACGCGGCACTCCAGCTCGGCAGTGATCTCGGTCCGGTCGACGACATCCTTTTCGAAAGGAACCTGCTCAACGGGGGGAACTACACCATCTTTCTCGATGACGCCGGGCACGGGCTACCCAGCAACGTCCGTTTCATCAACAATCGATTCGGCCGCGATTTCAATTACGGCATCGCCGCGTTCGATGGACCGGCGGAAGCCGAAGGAAACGTCTGGGATGACACCGGTGAACCCCTCGACCTCAACGCGGAAGCGAACGAACCAACGGCCACCCCCGCCTCTTCGCCACCAACCAGTCCTTCGACGACGAGTCCCGCGTCGACCTCGGCCGCCACTGCGCCGGAGACGACCAGCGTGGGGACAGTGGCTCTTGCCGTCGAGGAGCCTGATGGCAACAATTCGATACCGGCGATCATCGGCGTCATTTTGGGTCTGGTTGTGGGAGCGCTGGCAACGGTGGGCATGACCAGGATCCGGGATCGGCGCCAGGCCGGAGGCTGAGCGAGACTCTGTGCCCAATTGCCCCGTTCCCAGACAAGGGGCCGGCCACTAGATTGTCGGAGGGGCAACAATTTTGGGAGCGCAACAAACATGCGGGTTTTGGTCACTGGTTCCAGCGGTTATATCGGGGCGGTTTTGGTGCCATTCCTCGGCCAAATGGGCCACGAAGTCGAGGGATTGGACCTCGGGTTGTATCAAGAGTGCGGTTTCCGCGCCGAGCCGCCGGCGGCGGACCGGCGCGATGTGCGCGAACTCTCCCCGGCCGACCTCGAGGGATTCGACGCGGTAGTCCACCTTGCCGCGTTGTCCAATGATCCCCTCGGCAATCTCACACCCGACCTCACCTACGAGATCAACCATCGTGCCAGCGTCAAGTTGGCAGAAGCGGCCAAGTCGGTCGGTATCACCCGTTTCGTGTTCGCATCGTCGTGTTCCCTATATGGAGCCGGCCAGGACGGATTGGTAGACGAAACGGCTCCGATGGCGCCGGTGACGCCGTACGGCGAAACAAAGGCGATGGTGGAAGACGACCTGCGCCGTCTCGCCGACGACAATTTTTCGCCGACCTACATGCGCAACGCCACCGTTTATGGCGTGTCTGCAAGCCTTCGGCTTGACGTTGTCGTCAACAATCTCTCCGCGTGGGCGGTATCGACCGGCGAGGTCGTGCTCCAATCGGACGGAACTCCATGGCGACCGCAGGTTCATGTCCAAGATGTGAGTCGCTCCGTCGGTGCCGTTCTGGCGGCCGACCGTTCCGTTATCCACGATGAAGCTTTCAACGTCGGATCCACCAAGGAGAACTTTCAGATCAGGGACCTTGCGTTCATGGTCGGTGAAGCGGTCGAAGGTTCAAAGGTAGTGGTTGCGCCGGACGCCACCGGCGACAACAGGAGCTATCGAGTCGATTTCTCCAAATTGGCCGACCGCCTCCCCGCTGCCGCTCCCCAATGGACGGTACGCAAGGGAATCGACGAACTCGTCGGCGCATTTCGTGAACAAGGTTTGACGACGGCGGCTTTCACTCGATTCACGAGACTTGCCGAGATTCGACGCCTCCTCGACCTCGGCCGGCTCGGCGAAGACCTGCAGTGGCTGTGACGCCCAACTGCCGCTTCTGCTCCAGTCCTCTGACGACCACCATGGTCGATCTCGGGATGAGTCCGCTTTGCGAGAGCTTCCTTCTCGCCGAGCAGGCAAATCAGATGGAGCCCTTCTACCCACTACACGTCTTCGTGTGCGGCGCCTGTTTTCTGGTCCAACTCGAAGAGTTCGTGTCCCCTGCTGAGATATTCGACGACTACGCCTACTTTTCTTCGTTCTCGACCGCGTGGATGGACCATGCCAGAAGTTATACGGACGCCATGATCGAGCGCTGGAAATTGGACACCGACTCGATGGTGATAGAGGTTGCAAGCAACGACGGCTACCTACTGAGGAATTTCGTCGAGCGGGGAATACCGTGCCTTGGGATCGAGCCGGCCAAAACCGTGGCAGATGCGGCCATCGAGGCAGGCATTCCCACGAGGGTCGAGTTCTTCGATGTTGACTCCGCAAACCGGCTGCTGGCAGAGGGGATACAAGCCGATTTGATCGCGGCCAACAATGTCTTGGCGCAGGTGCCAGACATCAATTCGTTTGTAGGTGGTTTGAAGCTGGTGTTGTCCCCATCCGGGGTTGTCACCATCGAGTTTCCTCATGTGATGCGATTGATGATCGAGAACCAGTTTGACACCATCTATCACGAGCATTTCTCGTACTTCTCGCTCGGGACAACGAGCCGCATCGCCGAGGCCCATGGCCTGACGGTGTTCGACGTAGAAGAGTTGTGGACTCACGGCGGATCGCTTCGGGTTTACCTACGGCACCGGGAGAACGACACATTGGCATTGACACCAGCCGTCGAGAAGTTGCTCGCAGAGGAAGAACGTTTCGGTCTGTTCGATTTGTCCACCTATGAAGGCTTCGGTTCGCAGGTCGAAGAGACCAAGAGGAAGTTGCTCGCGTTTTTGATCTCGGCGAAAGAGGCAGGGGCCACCATCGCTGCATACGGGGCTCCCGGCAAGGGGAACACCCTTCTGAACTTCTGTGGGATCAGGACGGACTTCGTCGACTACGCGGTCGACCGCAACCCCTACAAACATGGCAGGCTGACCCCAGGGACCCACATACCGATCTTCCCGCCAGAGCACATCGCCCAAACCAGGCCTGACTACGTATTGATCCTCCCATGGAACCTGAAAGCCGAGATCATGAACCAACTCGACTACATCAAAGAGTGGGGCGGAAAATTCGTGATCCCGATACCGGAGGTCGAGGTGATTGCGCCGTGAAGGTCGTCCTGTTCTGCGGTGGCCAGGGTCTGCGGATCCGCGACTATTCGGAAGTGCCGAAACCCATGGTCCCAATCGGTTTCCGCCCAATCCTCTGGCACGTAATGAAGTACTACGCACACTTCGGACATACCGAATTCATCCTCTGTCTCGGCTACCGCGCCGACACCGTCAAGCGTTTTTTCCTCGAATACCAAGAAGAGATGTCGAACGATTTCGTTCTCCGCGACGGCGGACGGGACAAGGTGCTTCTGAGTTCGGACATCGACGACTGGAGCATCACTTTTGTCGACACCGGTCTCAACACCCAGATCGGTGAACGTCTGCGCCGGGTGAAAGCCCACATCGGTGAGGACGAGGTCTTCCTCGCGAACTACGCCGACGGACTGACGGACCTCGATCTCAACGCCCACGTCGACCATTTCAAAGAGTCCGGAGCGACGGCCTCGTTCCTGGCCGTTAGGCCCCCGCAGAGTTATCACGTGATAACCCTCAACGGGGCCGACCGGGTCACCAGCGTGGGTCCGATCGGCGATGCCGACCTATGGCTCAATGCCGGGTACTTCGTTTTCAATCAGAAGGTTTTTGACGCAATCGAGCCCGGTGAGGATCTTCTGTCGGAACCGTTCGCACGTCTGCTCCAATCCGGAGACCTCGCTGCCAACAGGTTCGAAGGTTTTTGGTCGCCGATGGACACCTTCAAAGAGAAGCAGTTTCTCGAGGAGTTGTACCAATCCGACAAAGCTCCCTGGGTGCTCTGGGACTGACGTGGCATTTGTCATCGACCCCACACCGAAAAGAGTGCTTTGCCTGAGCGCACACGCCGACGATGTCGAGATCGGCGGCGGGGCCCTTGTCGCGAGGTTGGCCAGGAACGGCGCCAATGTGCTCTTCGTGGTGATGACCGGAGACGAAACGAGATGGTCGGAGGCCAAGGCGAGCGCCGCCGATCTGTGCGGCAAACCGACCGAAGTGGTGTGCCTCGACCACCGTGACGGTCACCTGCCGTATGACCGGCCGGGTGAGGCCAAGGATCAGCTGCGGGCGGCCACCGACGGTTTTCGGCCCGACCTGGTTTTGGCGCCCAACCTCGGCGACGCCCACCAGGACCACCGCTTCCTGGCCGAGATGGCCCACCAGCTCTATCGCGAAACACCGATATTCGAGTACGAGATACCGAAGTACGAAGCGGATCCACCCACTCCCAACGTTTTTGTGCCTCTGGATCCAGGCGAGGTCGAGTCGAAGCTGGCGCATCTCGATGGGCATTTTCCCAGCCAGCAACACCGTGGCTGGTATGGGCGGGCGGTTTTTGCAGGAGTGATGGCCTTGAGAGGTGTCCAATGCAACACGCCCTCGGCCGAGGCATTCGTGTGCCGCACGGTGACCTTGCGGTGACGTGCCCGTCTTGTGGCGGCACGGAGCTGGAAAGTTTCTACACCGCATCCAACGTGCCGGTGAGTTCCTGTGTCCTTCTCACCGATCTGGATTCGGCCCGCAACTTCGCCACCGGCTCGATCGACCTTGTGGTGTGTCAGGCATGTGGGTTCATCCACAACCACGCCTTCGATCCTCGCCTCGTCGACTATTCGATGCCGTACGAGGAGAGCCAGGCGGCGTCTCCCACCTTCCAACAATTCGCCCGCCGCACTATCGAGAGACTTGCTTCCAGTCATGGGCTCGCCGGAAAATCCGTGTTCGAAGTCGGTTGCGGCAAGGCAGAGTGGCTCGCTTTGTTCTGTGCGTCCGTTGGAGCGACCGGGGTTGGAATCGATCCCGCCTATATCGCCGGGAGGGTCGACCCTGTCGACTCGGCCCGCTTATCGGTCTTGACCGATTACTTCGATGAGTCCAAGACCCACCTCACGGCTCCATTGATCGCTTGCCGTCATACCCTCGAACATGTCGCCAACACCGCGGAATTCATGGGATGGCTGGCTCGGTCGACGAGCCACACCCCTGGGTCTGTTCTCTTCTTGGAGCTGCCCGACAGCCGCCGCATCCTGGCGGACGGTGCCTTCTGGGATGTCTATTACGAGCACTGTTCCTATTTCACCGATGTTTCGCTTTCCAATCTCATCACGTCCTCTGGCCTGGGAATCGCCGATCTGCGGCTCGATTACGGGGATCAATACCTGCTGGTCGAGGCTACCCACCAACATCCGCCTCGCCCGCACTTGGACCCGCGATCGGTCGTGGACCTCAGCCGGTCGTTTCAGACGAATGCGGCTGATTCTCTCAGCCGGTGGAGAGAAGCGTTGGAGCGTCTTGGCGGCGCCGGTCGGAAGGTGGCCCTGTGGGGAGCCAGCAGCAAAACGGTCGGTTTCCTCTCGGGTCTCGGCCACCTCGAGGACATGCCTATCTCAACGGTCGTCGACATCAATCCATCCAAACACCATGCTTTTTTGCCGGGGTCGGGAATGCGAGTCATGCCACCTGACGCCCTTGCCGGAAGCGGTGTCGAGTTGATCGTGTCCATGAATCCGATCTACAACACCGAGATCAGCGGCATGATGGAACACCTCGGCGTCGTGGCCGACCTAACCGGGATCGACTCGCCGCCTGTTTGAACTCAGGCAAAGAGCTCCCTGGTGTGATCGTTCAGAAACGTCCCTTTTGGATCGAACTTCCTGCGCATCGCCACGAAGTCGTCGTAACGAGGAAACAAACGCGCCACCCGATCCGGCGTCATGAAATGGAGCTTGCCCCAGTGAGGCCTCCCTCGGAACTCCGCAAAAAGGCTGTCGCAGGCGCGGAGGTACGGCCAGTATTCCGTTCCTGGTTGTCCCGAGATCGAGATGACGAGGTTGTCCTGTTGGTAGTTGGGACTCATCCAGGAGTTGTCCGCCGCCACCACTCGCACCTCCAACGGGTAGATACTCAGCGGAAGCCATCTCAACATCAATTTGCGCATTTCTTCGAGGATCGGACGCGCCTCGCCGATCGGAAGGAAGTACTCGACCTCGTGAAAGTTCGGGTCGTACACCATCGGGTAGATGTGATAGGACCGTCCCACTCGTTCGTTTTCGGCCAACCCGTGGGCGGGTGTGTCCGCCGGCACCTCCCGATACCGTTTGACAACGCAATGGTCGGCCCCTGCCTCCTTGAGGTTGTAGAGCTTGGCCGACTCGTCGGTCGGCATCCAGAACAACCCGTAATGCCGGTACTCGTCGACATCCGTCTCGAAAGACTCCATCACACGATCGAAGGGGAGGACGTCTGTCCGTGCATGGAGGTTATAGGCGGGGACCGCCCTGATCGTCACCTCGGTCATGATCCCGAGTAGGCCAATCGAAGTCTGAAGCGCGGCGAGCTCATCAGGGTTCTCTCGAGTTACTTCGACGAGATTGCCAGAACCGTCGACGATTCGAGCAGCCTCGAGCGTTGCAGAAAAACACGGATGTTTCATTCCGGAACCGTGTGTGGCGGTTGCGATCGCCCCGGCGATGGCCTGGGTGTCGATGTCGCCCTGGTTGGCGAGGGCCAGCCCTTGTGTCCAAAGCGGCTCGCCGAAGTCGCCGATGGTGGTCTTGGGAAGCGCCTTCACCAGTCTCTTGACCGGGTCTACATCGATCACACCTCGCATCGCCTCGGTGTCGAGCAAGTATCCATCGGTCGCGACGATCGGCGTGAACGAATGACCCGTCCCCGCGGTGCGAATCCCCACACCTTCATCAAACGCGCGCCGCACCGCATTCAGAACGTCTTCCTCGGTCGCTGCGCTGATCGACTGGCGGGGTTCGAAACTCTGATTGCCTACCCAGTTGGTCCAACGAGTCACGCTTGCGACGTTAACCGGCCGCCTGCCCGATCTGCGCTGCTGGAATCAAACCTCTGCTGACTGCGCCTTCCATGCGAGCCAGCCCTGGAATCCGCCAATCAGGTCGGTTGCGCCCGCCAGGCCGAGGCTCTGGAGTTCGGCCGCCGCCAGGCTGGAGCTATATCCCTCGTTGCAGATCACGATGACCGTCCTGGCCTCATCCACCTCCGGGAGCCGATGAGGACAGCTCGGAGTCAGCCTCCACTCGAGCACATTGCGGTCGACTTGAATTGCGCCCGGCATCGAGCCGTCCCTGGCACGTTGTTCCCATGGTCGGATGTCGACGAGGAGGGCGCCGGCGGCAACCGCGGCATCAAGCTGGGAAGGGTCGACTCTGACCAGGAGACTCCGCGCCTCCTCCAACAACTCGTCGATGGTCCGCACTTGCATTGATCGTTTCCTTCCAAGAAACATAGATGAACTGGCGTCCGCGCGTCGGAAGTTCCGGGTTCTGTGGGTGGCGGCAGGCGGCTCATGCCTCGAACGGCTGCACCGATTGATCGGTGGGAGGAGCTAGTTTTGTGTTCAATCGAGATTCGGGGGAAACGTTGAAGCGCTGGATTCCAATCCTTGCCATGTTGATGGTGCCGGCTCTGGCCGCCGGAGCCGCTCTCGGTCCTGGCGGCACATTCATCGACGATGACGGATCACCCCACGAGGGTGCAATCGAGGCGATTTTTGCTGCTTCGATCACAACCGGGTGTGACCCTGTCGGAGACCGCTTTTGTCCGGCGGCTCCGGTGACGCGAGGAGAAATGGCCGTCTTTTTGGTCAGGGCACTGGGAGAAACCACAGGTGCATATCAGGGTCTGTTTTCCGATGTGCCGTCTGGGCCCTTCTATTCGGCGTCGGTGGAGAGAATCGCCAATCTCGGAATCAGCAACGGCGTCGGCAATGGACAGTTCAATCCCAATGGGCTCGTGACCAGGGCCGAGATGGCCGCATTCCTGATCAGGGCGCTGAACGAGTCGGAATCGAATTCCACAGACGCATTCACCGACGTCCCCTCGGACTCCTGGTACGCCGGTTACGCCGCCCGTCTCCTTGAAATGGGAATAACCACCGGCTGCGCAACCAACCCGCTCCGATATTGTCCGCTTGGCGCCGTCAGCCGAGCTGAAATGGCTTCGTTTTTGGCTCGCGCGTTTGCGCTACAGCTGATCCCACCTCCCCCGCGCCCCTCTGTCCAGAATCTCACGCTTGCCCTGCAGCCGGTCGCCACCGGGCTCGATTCACCCATGTTTGTAGACACACCGGCCGGAGATAGCCGGTTGTTTGTCATCGAACGGGCGGGGAAGATAAAAATCTTGCAGCAGGGTGCGGTGCTGGCACAACCATTCCTGGACATCACTGGCCTGGTGGGGACGGCGGGAGAGGGGGGGCTGCTCGGCATGGCGTTCCACCCCGGGTACGCCTCGAACGGCCGCTTCTTCGTCTCCTACACCGACAAGAATGGCGACTCCCGGGTCGTCGAATATGCCGTTTCCGGCGATCCCGCGCTCGCCGATGCGACCTCTGCCCGGCCGCTCCTGTTTGTCGACCAACCCGCCTCCAATCACAACGGCGGGATGATCGCGTTTGGACCGGACGGCGATCTCTACGTTGGCCTTGGCGATGGAGGCGGAGGAGGAGACACCTTCAATCACGGTCAACGGCCAGAAACCCTTCTGGCGACCATCACGGCGATCGACGTCGACTCCGGCCAGACCAGCCTTCTGGCATACGGAGTGCGAAATCCTTGGCGCTTCGCGGTGGATGGAGATCGTTTCTACATCGCCGACGTAGGGCAGGGCGCTCGTGAAGAAGTTGATGTCATTTCCATCTACGAAGCAGGAGCAAATCTCGGCTGGTCGATCATGGAAGGGTCATTGTGCTTCGGGTCGAGTAACTGCAATTCTGCCGGCCTCGTGCTTCCGGTGACGGAGTACACCCATTCAGAGGGCTGTTCGATCACCGGTGGCTACGTTTACCGCGGTAGTGCGATCCCCGAGCTGACAGGCCATTATTTCTACGGTGATTTCTGTAGCGGGTTCATCCGCTCCTTCCGATACACCGGAGGGATTGCCGACGCCAAGAACTGGCCGTTCTCGGTTGGGTCGCTCACGTCATTTGGAACGGATGGATTCGGAGAGTTGTACGTCGTGTCGCTCGGTGGAACGGTCTCCAAGGTGATCCGGGGCTGAAACCCGCCCCGATCACCGGGACCACAACGGGGGGGTGATACCGGCTCCGGCACGCGCCCTCGACACGGCAAGGACACCGGCACCGCCGACCACCACAATCGTGACGACCGATGCCTCAGGGCCAAATGCGCCGCCGGTCAAGAGGGACGGGCCGTCGACCGCTGCGGTGAACAATGCTCCGTCTCGTGCCGAACCAGACACGCCGAGGCCCAATAACCCAATGCATGCGTTCCAACCGAAATGAACACCAGTCACCACCCACAGACTCCGCGTCAACAGGAACACCGCGCCGAGAAGCAGTCCGGCGGTTAGAACGATCGCGACCGTAGAAACAAGACCGGCGCCGGGGTTGAATGCATGGACGCCCCCGAACACGACGGCCGAGGTCGCAAGAGTGAGCCACGAACCCACAACCGGTTCGATGCCAAAAAAACAGATCGAACGAAACAAGATCTCCTCGAACAACGCAGCAAGCAGAACCGAAATCATCACGACGACGATCTTTCCATCGGTACCGGACCGAGCCGAGAACTGGATGAAGCCGAGCGCCCAGATGAAGGCGGTCACAGCGCTCGCCAACGCCAGGCCCCCGAGAACTCCAGCCACCACCGACCCGCTGCGGAAACTTCGCAACCCAGGATCGGATCCGATGTCGAACCGCTCCATCAAAACCAGCACAACCAAACCAATGGCCACACCAATCGCCGATGCCGCGAGATCTCCGATCAGAACCTGAAGAAGACCTACCAACCCCAGCAGGCCGAAGACAACAGGGAAGGTGAGACCCATAATGATTCCAGGGTTCGGTCCGGCACCGCCAGAGCCACCCGACGAGTGAGCCATGTCAACTGCCACAAAAGGCACGATAGGACACGAACCGGCGGGGCTACACCCCGCGACGACAACTCGTCATTTCGACAAAACGTTTTTAGCCTTTGGCCGTGACATCGGATCGAGGCATTGACGGTCGGAGGGCGTTTGGGCCGAAGTGGGCGCACTTGGATCGGATGTTGACCGCGTGGATGGCGGCGCACGGCGTCGCATTGCTTCGGATATCGATCGGCCTGGTGTTCCTGTGGTTTGGTGTCCTGAAGTTCACCGCTGGGCTGAGCCCTGCCGATCGATTGGCCACCGACACCGTTGAAGTCCTCACGTTGGGCTTGATCAAAGGTGACACCGCCCGCCTCATGCTGGCGGTTCTGGAGACGGTCATCGGCCTCGGCCTCGTGACCGGGAAGGCGTTGAGACTCGTCCTCCTCCTCTTGTTCGGTCAGATGGCGGGCACGATCACCCCATTGGTGATCTTCCCCGAACTCACTTGGAGACATGCGCCCTTGGTTCCGACGTTGGAGGGCCAGTACATCATCAAGAATCTGGTGTTGATCTCGGCCGGAATCGCGATCGGAGCGACTGTCAGAGGCGGCGGTCTCGTGGCCGAACCTGTGAATTCACCAGACAAAAACCCGGTCGGCTGAGTGCGGTAGACCCGGACCGTTGACCACTCAGCCTTGGCGTCTGCCAACGTCGATACGATCCCGATGCTCCACCCTGCCATCGGCATGAAGGGCAAATCGCCCCGCCGACGGTGGATGGACCGGACTCCGCGTAGACCAGGGCCAACCGCCAAAACCGGTAGATCGATAGTCGTCGATGGCGGCCTGGATCTCGTCGGCAGAGTTCATCACGAACGGGCCCATCTGGATGACAGGAGCTCCGATGGGCCGCCCCTGCAGCATCAAGAAACTCGCCGGCCCGCCTCCGGTTTCGATCGTGACCGCAACATCGGAATTCAGCCGTACACCTTTGGTGTCATCGAGCGCTTGCCCACCCACCCGGATTTCGGCCCCGGACGCAACGTGGAGCATCCGATTCAGCCCCGGCCGGCCGGCCGGCATCTCCCAAACAGAGTCGGGCATCATCTCGATCACCCATATCGACAACTCGGCGTCGAGGTGCGACGCCCAGGAGTCGGGAGGTCCCGGTGGACCGATCACCCCGTCCAATTCTCCCGCCACGACATCGACCAACACGCCGGGGGCCACCGCGATCGTCGGGATTTCCTCTGACCACAACATCGAGAAATGGGCAGGAACCATCTTCGAAGCAGGCGGGAGGTTGAGCCAGATCTGGAACAACTCGAGAGGGTTGTCGCGCTCGGTATCGATCAGCGGGAACATCTCGGCGTGGACGATGCCGGCACCGGCGGTCAGCCACTGGACGTCACCTTCGCCGTACCGAGCCGTGGCGCCTAGAGAATCCGAGTGGTCGACGTAACCTCGCCGGACGACCGTCACCGTCTCGAACCCGCGATGTGGATGTTCCGGGAATCCGGGAACCCTGTCGCCGTGGTACATGCTCCAGCCGTCAAGATACGAGAAGTCCATTCCCAGCCTGCGACCACTCAGCGAAACCGCTGGTCCGAGTTCACCGTTGCCCGCCGGATATTCGTCAGTGTGATGAACGGTGAAGATGAAGGGGTCGAGCCCGCTCCAGGGGAACGCTTGATCGAAAACCTCAATGACAGGTTGCGACATTGCCTGGCCGCTCCTTTCTGAAACCTGGTGTCAGCCTATGCCAACCGTCCCGATGTCCACCAAATTCCGAACTGGCCTAGAGGCCGCTCACAGCACCTACCGACATGACAGTGCCTACGACGATCACGACGACAGCGGCCAGAGGCCGCGCAAACATGAGGGCGTTGCTTGCGAAACCCCTCGCCGACATCAGCCGATCCGCCGCTCCCTTGGCGTAGAGCACGGCCAGACCGGAAGTCACAAGCACGACGGACATCCCCAGACCGAACAGGAGTACCAACCACATTCCGAACGCAGCCCTTCCGAAGTGGACGGCGCCGAGCAGTAGAACCACTGCGCTGGCCGATGGAACCAGGCCGCCGGCGAGGCCCAACGCAGCGAGCATCTTCCACCCAACGGACCTTGTTGTTGTGTGTCCGCTACTTGTGACATCCGGGTCTCCCGAGGCACCGGTCGGATGATGGTCGTGGTCTCTGTGGTGCTCGTGGAACCCGGGATGCTGGTGTGGGCCGGAATGGGGATGTTCGTCGGGGTGGCCATGTGAATGGCCATGCCTGCTCTTCAGCACTCTCCACAAGAGACCAAGCCCGATGCCGGTGATGGTCAAACCCGAGATTGCACTGAGGATCGGGTAAACCCGCTCAGGGGCAAAAGTGGCCGACGCCGCCAGTGTCACCGCGCCGAGGACGGCAACTCCGGTGGTGTGCGACACCGCCGTGGCGAGCCCCAATCCCACGGCATGCCGGGGGCGGCCCCGCTCCCCGATCAAATAGGCAGCCATCAGGGTCTTGCCGTGGCCGGGCGCAAGCGCGTGAATCGCCCCCAAGGCGAGCGCCGCGATCATCGCCGGCCACATTCCCCCTCCCCCGCTTTCTCCGCCCAAAGCAGCACCGATCACGGCGGGAAGGCCCCCACCGCCGACGAGTGCCAGTGCATCTGGGTTTTGGACGGTGGACTGATCACCCGTTCGCCGGATCGAGAAAGCTGCGCTGCGCGAATCGAGTAATTCACCGTCCGGATAAGCACGGAGAACCTCAGAAGGAGAAACTCGAGTCACCGGGTCGTCTGTGACGATCGACCGGTCAACCACCACCTCGTTCCATCCCAGCCGTCCCGCGTGGTTCTGTTGGTTCACCGATAGCTGGACCGGAAACCGATCGAGCTCTAGGGAGTATTCACACTCGACCCTCAAGATCGGCAGACCCGCCTCGCCGGATCTGACCAGAGCCGTTGCCCCGAGCATGAGCAGATCGGCGGGTACGTCGTCGAGACGTATCTCCAACGCCTCCTGAGACCGGCGGCAATAGGTCCTCGCGTAGGCCGAAACCTCTTCATCCGTTGGTGGTTCATCCGAAACCGTCGCCAGTTCGCGAACGGTCGGAATCTCGGCCAGATCGGACACGTAGACCACCTGCAGGGAACCGTCAGAAGCCGATAACCCAACGTGGTGGTTGATCGTGTAGTTACCCAGTGGATGAGCCAGGGCGGGGACGGCCATCGTCATGACAGTCAGGAACCCGACAAGAGCCAGGAGCTTCCTCATTCCTCAGCCTCCCAACCTTCGAGCGCTTCACGGGCCACCTTGGGCGGGAACGGCGGATCGAGCGCAGCGACAGTGGCGAGCGCGGCCCCTGCCTTCTCATCTTCACCGAGTGCCGACCAGATCAAGGCCGAGTGGAGCAAGATGGATGGGTCGGCAGACCCCGAGGCCAGGGCCTCGTCCGACGCCTCGCGTGCATCCTCCGCCCTTCCTGCCCTCAACAATGCCCACGCCAGGGTGTCGAACGAACCGGGGTCCCGGCGCGGATCGGATTCGGCCAGGGCCAGAGCCCTCGCCGGGTCGAGACCACGATCGGAGAGCCATTGGGAGATCACCCTGTCATACACGCCGGCAGAGTCGAGCCGGCCGATGGCATCCATGGTGGCATCGATGGCGGCAGCTCTTTCGTAGTCACCGGCGATCTCGTATGCCAGCCCCAGATCCATCAGGAAGGACGGGTCGGGACGTAGCGCAACCGCTTCCTCCAGGACGGAGATCGCGCCCACCAGATCACCGGTCGCGGCCATCGCCCTGGCGCGTTGGTGCAACACGGTGGCGATTGGCGGTGCGTCCTCGAGAATCTCGATGGCATCGAGATGGTAACCCGTCGCTCCTGCAATGCGAGCCGCGTGTGAGAAGTAGATGCCGAGAGCTGCCTCGTCCGCCACCAACTCCTTTGCCAATTCGAGTGCTGAACGACTCGAAGCGGCTGCCGCCTCGACGTCGCCTACAAGCCATTGGAATTCGGCCTTGCGCAACAAAACACCGGGGTCCCCAGTGACAAGTCGTTCCAGCCGATCGAGAAAAGTGCGAGACGTCTGAACATCGCCGAGGGCGAGGAGGGCATCGACACTCACCGCCAGTGCTGGTCCGTTTTCTGGTTCGGCGGCCACAGCTTGCATTCCGAGATTTCGCGCCATTTCGAACTGGTGGAGCGCCAGCTCGGATTGAGCCGTCAGGATCAAGGCATCAGGGTCATCTCGGTCGGTGTCGAGCAACTGGTAGCCGGTCGCCCGCGCCGATTCGTAGTCGGCGAGGTCGCCGTCCACTCTGGCTCGCTCCAGGTAGAGGGTTCCAAGCGTCATCAAGTCGGGATAACCCGCCGAAACCGACACCCGGTTCGAGAAGACCTCAATCAAGCGCTGGGTCTCGGCGGGCGACCGGGGGACCATGGGCAGCGGCGCAGAGTTGTTGGTGAAGACCGACTGTGCGGCGAACGCCGTCAGCAACGACAACGATCCAACCACGAGCCAGCGGACAGTTCGTCTCATGTTGGGTACCTTTCCCCGCCGGATTTGGGTGGGGCGGCCCAAGGCCACCCCACCCAATCGGCCGTCAATGATGCGGCTCGCCCAGATAGGGGAAGACCGACAGGTAATCCCCGTGGGGGCCAACTCCGTCCGAGTTGACGCCGCCATCGGCGTCTCGATCTGCAAACAACCCCAGCGGATCGCCACCGGTGACTATTCGGAGCTCGGTGTCGATCACGTCGTCGGTCAGCTGGCGCCCATTGAGTGGGGCCGGCAAGGACGACGACTTGTCGAAGGCCAGAACATCCGGGAGCAGAACGTCGGCCAGAGCACCGGCCTGCTCGACAGCGTAAGGACCCTCTGCATCGAGCGAGCTGAATGCCAGCAGAGCGCTGATGACACCGTCACGGAACTGGCCATCGTTGGCCGGCACCGAGGCGTTGAACACATTCTTGGCGTCGCTGGAGGCTCCAACGATCGGACCAGAACTGTTCACGACGGTGTTGATCGCTGGCCGACCCATCCGATCGACCTGCTGCCATCCATCACGGGTGCGCATCTCGGTTGATGCCCAAACACCAATCGACGGCGCCAGCTTCGCGTCAGGCACCTCGATGACGATGGCCAGAGTGTTCAGGTCGACGAAGAAGTCCGTCGGTTCCTGACCCAGCCCGTCGGTGCCTTTGCCTTCGACCGTTCCAAGGAACCCCGACAGATCGAAGAAGAAGGGATCGGATCGCAGCCCGGCAAAGACCTTGGTCCCATCCCGTAGCTCGCTCATGGTCTCGAGCCTCGCCTGACCTATTACCCGTCCCCGTGCTCTCGCCTCGTCCGCCGAGTCGCCTTCTGCCCTTCGCACCTTGACCTTGTCTCCGCTGAACTCGAAGGCATATGCAATGTCCGCCACCGCGTCGCCGTTGGTGTCGACCCGCAAGTGGTAGACCCCGTCGCGACGGTCGGCGAATCTCGAGTCGACGCCGGCCAGCGGCGACACAGTCACCGCGAGGACCGTCGTGTCGCCACTCCCGGCGAACACATAGACGTCGTTGATATCCAGATCCGTCCTTTCGGATGGTGACATCAGCCCTGGAGCGTCGAGGTGATCCGCCGCACTTGCCGCCCCCAAGGGACCCAGTACCGCAACAACGGCTCCTACGACCAGCAGGCCGGTCATACGGCGAGACTTTCCTCGCCTTCGAAGGAGTATTCCTTCTCTGTTCATGACGCACTCCTCTCTCTCGTCTTCTGCGTCACAGGCAGTTCGGAACCGGTGGGGCCGTGGATTGGCGCCTTTCCGGAACTAGGGTGAAGCGGTGTTCGACTGGGCGAGCTACGACAAACTTCGATGTGATCTGCACTCAGATGGCGTCCTGGAGATTGTCTTGTCCAACCCTCCGGCCAACACGGTCGACGCCGAAGGGCACCGCCAACTCGCCGACATCTGGCTCGATGTCGAACGAGACGATCGAGTCCGCGTCGCACTTCTTCGAGCAGACGGCCCCTTCTTCAGCGCGGGTGGCGACTTCTCGATGCTCGAGGAGATCATCCTCGAGCCGCACGCCAGAGAACGAACCCTGAGCGAAGCCCGCGATCTCGTCCGCAATATCGTCGAATGCTCGAAACCGATAGTGAGTGCGATCAATGGAGTCGCGGTTGGTGCTGGACTGGCGGCCGCACTCCTGGCGGACATCTCAATTGCCGGCCGGTCGGCAAAAATCATCGACGGCCACGTCCGCATCGGAGTCGCGGCCGGAGATCACGCCGTGTTGATCTGGCCGCTGCTGGTTGGAATGGCCAAGGCCAAGTATCACCTCCTGACCAACGACCCGATGGACGGAGCAGAAGCCGAGCGCATTGGCCTCGTTTCGAAGACCGTCGACGACACCGAACTCCTTGCCGAGGCTCTGAGCGTTGCCCGTTCGCTGGCTTCGGGCAGCCAGAGTGCGATTCGGTGGACCAAACACAGCCTCAACCACTGGTTGCGCTCTGCGTACCCGGCTTTTGATGCAGGGCTCGCCCTCGAATTCATGGGTTGGGGCCTGCCGGACGCAGCAGAAGGGGTCGCCGCCGCCAAGGCCAAGCGACCGCCCAAATTCTCGTAAGCGGAGCCGACGAGGTCATCGTCTTGCACAAGGACGCACCGACCGCCGACCCCGAGTCCGGCTCAGGTCGGAATCGTTTTAGACCGATGTAATAGCCTTGGAACCCGACCAACCGAAGATTTCTCTGTCTCTTCCCGATTTCGCCGAAAGCGACAGATTCCACGTTGCCCATGATTGGATGAGGCTCGTCGGATGGCTTGTCGGCGTCGGTGCCGCCTTCCGATTCGGCCTCAGACCGGACTGGCTCTGGCTGGCGATCGCGGCAGCAGTCGTGGAAGTTGTCACCACCGGATGCCGCATCCTTGGCCTCATCAAGATGAGTCCACGGACCTCGCTCACGATCGACCTCTATGCGGCGGCGCTGACCGCGGCTGTTGCCGCCACTCTCCTGTCGGTTCCCGCAGCCGTGCTCGGAACATTTTGCGTGGCCTGGGTCGTCTTGCCCAGAGTCACGAAGGGATTTGTCGCCCACACCGCCACCGCCCTGACCATCGGACTCGCCCTCAACCTGTCGCTGCCGATCCAACGGGCCGAGGCAAGCCGCGTCTCAATTGCCCTGGTGGTTGTCCTGGTGATCGTGTCGGTATTCATCGTCATCATCATCGGTGTCCTGTGGCTGCTGCGTCAGACGGCGGCAAGTTTGAGGATCGAACGCGATCTGGCTCGCGCCTCCCTCACGGCGACGCTGAATATGAGCAAGATCTCTCTGATGGTCATCGACGCAGGGGGAACGGTCCTCTCGAGCGCCGGCTGGTCCACGTTGGATATCTCGATGGGACAGGACTATCGGCAAGTCCTCGAGTCGTTTCCGACCATCGTTTCGATAGTGGAGATTGCCCTCGACGAGAGCGAGGTGCACGCGTCGGTAATCGACGGCGAGCGAGTCCTCAGCGTGGTGGCATCGAGGTCCGACGAACTCGACCGCCTCCCCGTGATTTCACTTGCTGTGTCAGACATCACCGAGCCGGTCCATGCGAGTCGGCGAGCAACAGAAGAGTCGCGCTGGAAGACCAACTTCATCGCAACCGTCAGCCACGAGATAAGGACTCCCTTGACTGCTGTGCTCGGCTTCGCCGACCAGTTGGAACCGGAGATCGGCGGGATCTCGGCCGACGTCGACGAGTATCTGGCGATCCTCACAGAACAAGCACGCGAGGCGGCCGACATCGTCGAAGACCTGCTGGTTGCCACCCGGCACGAGATGGGTGAACTTCGGATAGGGAACGACCACCTCAACCTGATGACGGACGCCGACCAGGTGGTCAGGGGAATGAGCCGACGAACCAGATCGATCGAGGTGATCGGCGATGCCACCACCGTTGCCGGCGACAGGACGCGAACAAGGCAGATCGTCCGCAACCTCGTCTCCAATGCCAGAAAGTACGGCGGTCCCAGAATCGAAGTCCACATCTACGCTCAGGAGGGGTGGGGTTGTCTCGACGTCAGAGATGACGGTGCCGGAATTCCAAAGGCGCAACGCCACCGTCTGTTCTCGCCCTACTTCCAGGTCGGACAGCGTTCCAGCCCGGACGGGTTTGGGCTGGGACTTTATGTTTCGAGCTCACTGGCGCGGGCCATGGGCGGCTCCCTCGCCTATGACTACCACCACGGCTGGAGCGTATTCCGACTCCGGCTTCCGCTCGTGGCCGAGACCCACCAACGCGCGGGGTAATCTCGCCCCGCAAGTCGCCCTGTGCTCTGGCCTCGAGGAGCAGCACTGCCTTTCCGGCACTTTTGTGTTTCGTCGGAGGATCGCTCCTGGCGGCTGTTCGGTCGACCAAACCGGATCGATCGACAGCCCGGTGGGACCCCCCACGGTCGACGTTCTTGTAACCGGCCGCGATCGGATAGAAGGCGGTATCCAACTCTGCACGGTTTTGACAGATTTTTGTTCTCGCGTGGCCGACGTTTTCAACCGAACCGCCGACGACGTCGTGAACTCACCGTTGCAGGAGATCGTGGCGACCGCTGGCGGTTGAAAGGTGTCCGATATGAACGGCGCGCCCCTCCCTCGGTCTAGGTCGAGGTCCGTCAAGGGAACCGGGGCGCACCCACTTCTGCGCTTCTGGACCCGCTCGGGGTTTCGACCTCGACCAGATCCGGTGCTCCCGTGTCCACCATCGCCAGAGCGATGTTCTTCTTCAGGCGAGGCGACCATGCAGCTGAAGTCACCGCACCGATCGGACCCTGATCACCGCGGAGCGGCCATCTCGCAACCAGAGGTTCAAGTGGCGGTCCCTCGATGGTCAACCCTCGGATCCGACGAGCCAATGGCCGCTCTGAGTGAGCCCTCAGCGCCGACAGTCCGATCGCCTCCATGTCGGAGGACAAGGAGCAATATTGATCCAGACCGCATTCGAGCGGGTTGTTGTCTCGGGTCATGTCGCCGCCGTAGGACAACAATCCTGCCTCGATCCGCTCGATGAGATTGGGTCCGCCCGGTCCGATGTCGAAAGCTCCCCCCGCTTCCATCAAGGCGTCGTACAACGCAACGCCGACGTCGGCATCGTCCACGTAGACCTCAAAACCGCCTTGAGCCGACCAACCGGAACGCGCCACGATCATGGATCGACCCTCGAACTCGAGCCGCTCGAATTGGAAGAACCGGATTGATCGGACGGCCTCACCAAACACGAGAGACATCACGTCCTCTGATTTGGGTCCTTGGATCGCAAGAGGCCAGACATCCAACTCGGCGACCCGAACCTCCATGCCATAACCCCGCGCCAGGCCTTCGGCCCAAAGTCCGAGGTCGGAATCGGCGAGGGAGAACCACCACCGGTCGGGACCGGCATGTATAACAACGGGGTCGTTGATCAATCCACCGTCAAAGTCCACAACCGGGGCGTAAACGCACCGGCCGACGGCAACGTTGCGGATATCCCTGACTGTGAGCAGTTGAGCAAGTTGATCGGCTTCCACCCCGCTGATCTCGATTTGGCGCTGACAGCTGACATCCCAGATCTGCACGGAGGACCGTAGGTGCCAGTAATCATTCTCGAGACCCCGAAAGCTGCCAGGCAATAACATGTGGTTGTACACCGAATATGCCTTCACGCCGGCCGCCTCGACCCTGCTCGTATATGGAGTGACCCGTAAACGGGCAGTGCGCGCCAGGGCCGTCAACGGTCTTCTCCGGCGCCGACCAGACCGAAGCCGGACTGGGAACATTCACATTCGAACGGGGCCCTCATGGGGCAGCGAGTATAAACGTCGCGCCGGAGGGGTCTGAGTCGATCGCACCAGTTTCAGGGCTGTCCGTGGGCGACGGATGCCGTGCACACCCTCAAGAAGAAAAACCCGATTCCGCGTGCCACGAGGTGGAACTGTTCTGTATGGTGGAATCGTTGAGTCAGGGCGCGGGCAATCGGCGGACATCAAAACCGGCCTTCGGTGCATTCCCCGGGAAACCGTGCCAGGATTCAACTGACCGAGGCGCGACGTGTTCGCGCCTGAACCCACGGAGAGGTGAGCATGAACTGGAACCTACTCGACCGAGTTCGGCGGAACTCTACGCCACTCGAAGTCGATCTGATTGATCACTACGCAGCGAACAAGATCTCCCGCCGCGATTTCATCCGCCGCGGAACAATCCTCGGTCTCGGAATGACCTCGATGTCTGCCGTCATCGCCGCCTGCGGCGGCGACACCGCCACAACCACAACTGCCGGTGGGGTCGCAACCACCCAGGGCGGCGGCACCCCGCAGGCCGGTGGTTTGTTCAGGATGGGCACCCAGACACCGGCAAGCGCCCTCGACCCGATTCTGATGCAGGACCTCGGCACCTACGGCCTCATTGCGATGTCATTCGAGTACCTTCTCGCCCTCGCCGACGACGGTGGGCTCGCCCCCGGCCTCGCCGAAAGTTGGTCGGCCAACGACGACGCCACCATCTGGACCTTCAACCTCCGCCAGGGGGTCAAGTGGCACGACGGCAGCGACTTCACCTCCGCCGATGTGGCGGCCACGATGGATCGCATCGCCGAAGGCAACATCGGAGGCCTAACGGCCGGCGGATTCCTGGCAGCAGGGGCAGTCGATGCGAGCGACCCGGCGGTCGCCGTCGTTCAGCTGAACAAGCCCAACGGAAACCTTCCCGCCCTTCTCTCGCTTTACAACGCGCAGACGCCGATCACACCGGTGAACTACGAGATCGGCACCACCCTCGACGCGGTGAAGAACGGAACCGGTCCGTTCAAACTCGTCGACTTCGACGCATCAACTGGTGCCACCTACGAGAAGAACCCAGACTGGTGGGGCGGCAATCCCAGCCTCGACACCGTGGAGTTCCAGTTCTTCGACGACCTGGCCACCAACATCAGCGCTGCCGTCTCGGGCGCCGTGGACGGTGTGATCCAGTTCCAAGTGATCGGCGGCGATGCATTACTCAACGATTCCAACTTCGTTGTCCTCGAGACGCCAACCGCCAACCACCGCGAAATCTGGATGCGGGTCGATCAGGGGCAGTTCACCGACAAGCGCGTCCGCCAGGCCCTGGCGTACACCTTCGACCGGCCCAAGATGGTCGAGGTGCTCTACAAGGGCAAGGCAGTGGTCGCCAACGATCACGTCGTTGCACCATTCTTTGAGGGCTTCGACGCCTCCCAAGAACAGCGCCCTCGCGACATCGAGATGGCGAAGCAGTTGCTGGCGGACGCCGGGCTGCCCGACGGATTCTCGGCGACGCTCAACCATGCGGACTTCCAGGAGATCCCGCAGCTGGCACAGCTGATTCAGGCCGGAGCGGCAGAAGCGGGGATCAATCTCACCCTGGCCGGTGAAAGCCTCGACACCTTCTACGGAAATGCATGGTGCCCGGGAGAACCAGCAAGTCCGCCGTGCTCTGGTGCGACAGAGTTGGGCATCGTCGACTACGGGCATCGGCCTACCCCCGACGTCTATTTCAACAATGCTCTCACCAGCAATGCCATATGGAACTCGTCGCAATATGCGAGTTCCGAATTCGACGGCCTGGTCGATGAATACTCGGCCGCCGCCGATGTGTCGGCCAAAACCACGGCACTGGGCAAGATCCAGCGTCTCCTCACGGACGAGGTTCCGGTCGGGTTGGCGTATTTCTACAACTACTTGTCGGCCCACAGCAAGGACTTCACCGGAATCCAGGTGTCGGCACTTGGCCACCCGTACCTGGGCAAGGCCTCAAAGGTTGGATGATTGTTGGAGGGCGGGGGCGTCTCAGGGCGCTCCCGCCAACCGACACCACAACCCAAGGAGACAGATGCGAATGGAGGGAACCCAATAATGGGGAGGTTTATCGCACGCCGGTTGGGTCTCGCCGTGATCACGTTGATCTTGATAATCACCGCGGTGTTCTTCATCCTCAACGTGCTTCCCGGGGATCCCGCCCGCCGGATTGCGGGACCATTCGCACAACAAGAACAAGTCGACATCATCGCCGCGCGGATCGGGTCGAACGACCCTCTCGCCACCCAATACTGGCGCGTTCTGAAGAACACCGCCACCTTCGACTTCGGCACTTCTTTCACCTTCAACAAGCCTGTGAGGGAGATCCTTTTCCCAGATCTGTGGCGTTCGGCCAAGCTCGTCATCCTCGCACTCATTCTCACGATCCCGATCAGCATCGCCGCCGGCATATACGCCGCCAGACGAAAGGACACCTTTGCCGATCGCGCCGTCGTGACCATGGGTCTGGCAAGTGCCTCCATCCCCGAATTCGTCTCGGCGGCCGTGCTCCAATACCTGATCGGGGTCGAATTGGGCTGGCTCCCTGCATTGGCCTTGGCCCCATCTGGTTCCAGTTTTTTGGTCGAGCTCGAACACCTCCTGCTGCCGGGGATAGCACTTGCCGTTGTCTACTTCGGCTATATCGCCCGCATCACTCGTAACGGCGCCATCAAGGCGTTTGCCAGCGACTACACCAGAACCGCCTATATGAAGGGATTGGCTCCGCGCCAAGTTGTTCGGCGTCATGTCCTGCGCAACGCGCTCCAGGAAACTGTGACGGTGATCGGGGTGGCAGTGGGTTATCTGTTCGGAGGTCTGGTTGCTCTCGAAATTGTTTTCAACTATCCCGGCCTCGGACGCCGCATCTTCGTGGCCGCCGGAGACAAGGATTACCCCATTTTGACGGCGGGAGTGATCCTGATCGCCCTCGTCTACATGGTCTTCACGTTGCTCGCCGACCTGACCGTTTCCTGGATGAACCCACGCTCACGTCAGGGGGCCGGTACATGACAATCGAAACGCCTCCGGAAAGTGGAGCGGCTCAACCTGAAGTGATCGATATGCGCTCGGAGAAAAAGCAGGCTCGCCGTGAAAGACTCAGGTTGCTGCTGCGACGGCCCAGCTTCATCATCGGTTCAGTGATCCTGCTCTTCTGGGTGGTCTGCGCCGTCTTTGGTTCTGCCATCACGCCTTATCACCCCCTGAGTGACTTCGACGTTTCGAGCCAGCGACCCAACGCCGCTCACTGGTTTGGGACTGATGTGCTTGGGCGTGACGTTTTATCTCGGGTCATGGCAGGCGCTCGAGACGTCCTGGTGCTTGCACCGCTTGCGGCAGTTCTGGCGATCATCACCGGCACCGTTCTCGGGCTGGTCACGGGCTACTTCCGCGGTGCCGTCGACGAGATCATCGGCCGTTTCATCGAAGCCATCCTGTCGTTGCCGGCCGTCCTGCTGGCTCTTCTCGTGGTCGTGGCGGTGGGGAACTCGAGGCCGGTTGTGATTGGAACCATCGCCGTGCTTTTCACACCGGTGGTGACCAGAACGATTCGAACCGCGGTTATCACCGAGAGTCGACTCGACTATGTCGAGTCGGCGAGGCTGCGCGGCGAAGGCGCCACCTTCATCATGTTCAGAGAGATATTGCCCAACATCACCGGCGTCATCATCGTCGAGCTCACCGTCCGTATCGCGTATGCGGTCTTCACCGTGGCAACCCTCTCCTTCCTGGGGGCCGGTATCCAGCCTCCCGCTCCGGACTGGGGTCTGGCCATCGCCGACAACTACGGCCTCATCCAAGCCGGACAATGGTGGCCGACGTTGTTCCCCGCTCTCGCCATTGCCAGCCTGGTCATCGCGGCCAATCTCATCGCAGACTCGATCGAATCGGTGGTCTCCTCATGACAGCACAACCCAGCTTCGAACCGATCCAGCCGGCGCTCGAGGTCAAGGACCTCCATCTGGCATACAACGTACGCGGAATCCCCCGTGCAGTGCTTCGGGGTGTCGACTTCTCGGTCGCTCCGGGAGAGGCGTATGGATTGGTGGGCGAGTCCGGATGCGGGAAGAGCACCACCGCCTATGCCGCCGTCCGTTATCTCCCATCCAACGGCGTCATCACCGGCGGCCAGATAAACGTCGGTGGAGAGGACGTCACCAAGATGTCCACCTCCGACATACGCACCCTTCGAACGAAACACGCCTCCATGGTCTACCAGGACCCAAGCGGGGCACTGAACCCGACGCTCAAGATCGGCCGCCAGGTGGTGGAGTGCTTCACCGTGCTCGGCCACGACAAAGAAAAGGCCCGCCAACTCGCCCGCAAGGCACTCGACGAGGTGCGGATCGCCGACCCCGACCGGGTCATGGACCGTTACCCCCATCAGTTGTCCGGCGGAATGCAACAGAGAGTTGTCATCGCGATGGCCTTGGCCTCAGATCCGGAGTTGCTCATCCTCGATGAACCAACGACCGGTCTCGACGCGACGGTGGAAGCCGAAGTTCTGGACCTGATCAGGGCGCTTCGCAATGATCATCGCTCGGCCGTTCTCCTGATCGCCCACAACCTCGGCGTCATCCGGACCATGTGCGACCGAGTCGGTGTGATGTACGCGGGCAAGATCGTCGAAGAAGGCAACGCGGTGCAGGTCTTCGAAGACCCGCAACATCCCTACACCGTCGGGCTTCTCCGTTCCCTGCCACGCCATGGGGTGCGGAAGACCGAGCGGGCGCTGTTCAGCATTCCGGGAACGCTACCCCAGATCGGGACACCCCTCCCGACCTGCGTGTTCGTGGACCGCTGTGTCATCGCCGACGACCTGTGCCGGACCGAAGAGCCGCCGGTGGTCGATGTCAGAGACGGGCACTTCACTCGCTGTCACCACGTCGATCGCCTCGACGAAATTCCGGAGCCGCCCGCCGACGACTCCGACAGGACACTGGATGGACGCATCGTCATCAAACTCCATCAAGTCTCAAAAACTTTCAAGCAGCAACGTCACGAGGTTCCCGCCCTTGTTGGCATCGACATGCGGCTGGAGAACGGCGAGACGCTGGGTCTGGTGGGCGAGTCCGGGTCAGGCAAGAGCACCCTCGCCAAGGCCATCCTGGGTATTCACGCGCCGGACGAGGGCAGCACCATAAGCCTCGACGACGAAGCCCTCGCCGGACTCTCTTCGGCACGGTCTGCTGCGGAGATGGGCGCCATGCAGATCGTTTTTCAGAATCCGGATTCGGCTCTCAACAAGATGTGGACCGTGCGGAGAATCCTGAAGCGGACAGTGACCAAGCTCACCGGCCTTTCGGGGAAGGCCGCCGACGAGAAGGTGGAGACGCTCGCTGCTGCCCTTCGACTGACCCCCCGCCATCTCGACATGCGTCCACGCCAGCTATCCGGCGGGCTCAAACAGCGGGTTGCGATCGCTCGCGCTTTTGCCGGTGACCCGCGGGTAGTTGTTTGTGATGAGCCAACCAGTGCACTCGACGTGTCGGTCCAGGCGGCGATTCTCAACCTCCTCGCGGATCTCCAAACCCAGGAGAAGACCAGCTACCTGTTCATCAGCCACGATCTCGGGGTTGTCCGCTACCTGGCGGATCGCATCGCCGTGATGTACCTCGGGCGTTTTATGGAAGTCGGGACGACCGACCAGATATTCAACGGCCCTCACCACCCCTATACCGAAGCGCTGCTGTCGGCCGTGCCCTCGGTCGACGGATCCACCGCGGTTCGTATCAGACTCCATGGCGAGATTCCAAGTCCCGCCAACCCGCCGTCCGGTTGTGTATTCCACACCCGCTGTCACCGTTTCATCGAAGGCGTGTGCGACGTGACCGAGCCGCCAATCGTTTATGTAGAGGACAACCATCGTATGTCCTGTCACATCCCGCTGGACGAGTTGCGTCGTCTTCAGGCGATGGACGAAGGAACGGCAGCTCAAGCCGAAACTTGAGCCGGGTCGAGAGGACCACTCTCTCGCATAGTCAGACCGAGGCGCTGCAGACCATGGAAACGGTACGCTCGATCGAAAGGGCCTTTGAGGTCCTGCGCCATGTCGCGCTTGGTCCGGCGACCCTGAGCAACGTCGCAGACAGCACGGGCCTGGCCAAGTCCACCGTTGTCAGGCTTCTGGCAACCCTCGAACGCCTCGATGCCGTCCGCAAGGACCAGTGGGGGTCATACACGATCGGTCGCGGTGTCGACGAGCTTGCCCGTTCTGACGATTCGACTGCTGCGCTGATCGTTACGGTTCGCCCCCACCTGATCGAACTCTCGGCCCACGTTGCCGAGGCCGCAGGCTTCGCGATTCAGGTCGGTAACCATGTCCAGCATGCCGTCCAGGAGGAAGCAGCCAATGCGGTCCAGGTCAAGGACTACACCGGCAATCTTGCGCCCATGCATATCGCTTCTGCCGGTGTTGCGATCATGGCGCATTGGCCCGACGAGAAGATCAACGCCTATCTCGAGATGGATCTGGCTCGCTACACAACCAACTCGGTCGTCGAGCCGGATTTGATCAGAGAGCGACTGGAACGGACTCGATCGGTCGGATACCACTGGGCGTTCGAAGAGTTCGCAGAAGGGCTCACTTCGATGGCTGCTCCCGTTTTTTCCGATGACACCGTGATCGGCGCCATATCGGTTCACGGCCCGTCGTACCGTTTTCCAGCGCAGCGGAAGGAAGAGATCACCCAACATGTGACCGCCGCCGCCGATCGCTTCAGCCATCGCCGGCGGGGGTGACATCGATTGACTCTCCAGACACCAAAAAGGGGCGGAACAGAGCCCGCCCCTTCGTGGCCTGATTCGACTCAGACGTCGACCACCGACACCGAAACACTCGGGTGGAGGTGTGAATATGCATAGTTCTCGAGCCAATTGGTCCCCGGTCCTCCGCCGTCGCCGGCCGGGTTGAAGGCTCTGGTATGAGCGTCGATGGCCAACGAGTAACACCCGGCCAGAGCACCGGCCGGAATCTCGAAAATCCCAACCCTGACGATCGAATTGTCGGTGTCCCCGGTGTGCCAATGATCGAAATCGGACGGCGACGCCGGTGGCGGGCCATCCAGCCTCACCGGCGACGAGCTGCCACAACCGCCGGCCGTCAACAAGGCGTTGCGGAAGTGGACGGCGTTCGCATACCAACTCGCTTCGATCTCGATCTTGCTGCCGGTGGGTCTGTCGATGACGGGGCACACGGCCGGAAGCGTCTCCCACGTAGGGGAACCGCCCACCCGCCACCTCAACTGGGTGAAACCGGCGTTGGGACTCCGGTTGTCGACCACGAATGCGATGGGCGCACTCGACACGATCGCAGCTTTGGCTGCGTTCGCCACTTGCAGCCGCACTTCATACTGACCGTGCGGAAAGCTCGTGGTCGGCCAGTTCAAGAGCCAATGCGGAAACACCATGTCCGGCGCATTGAGGATCGGATACCAGCCATCGGCGTCCGGCACGACATGAACCGGACCGGTCCCGATCCGGGGCGCCCACCACGAGAGCGCGGTGAACGGCACCTCTGACGTCAGCGTTCCCGTGAGCGTTGGCCGATGGCGGTAGACCAATCGGTAGAACGACTTTCCGGCGATGTGATGGCAGCCGTGAAGCTGAAGCGTTCCCGCGTACGGCGCCTGTGCGCTCTCTCCTGGAGCCTGTGGCCCGGTGCTCAACCCGCTGGGTCGCGGCCGATTGACCCTGGTCGAATACCCGTCCGCATCGTGGTGTGACGGCTGGAGCGGCATCAAGCCCACGGTTTCAATACTTGGCACCGTTTCACAAGGGATGTCGGGTCCGTCGCATATGTGAGAGACCCTCGCCCCCGGCCATGCCTCCAGAACCACGTTCGGAATGTCACCGGCGTTCCAGCGGACGTCGAAGATACCTTCGTCGTAGATGGTCTCTTCGTCGTCGTCCTCGTCGACATCCTGGGTCACCTTGAAGTTGATGTCCGGGATGTCGAAGATCGTCGTCCACTCCGGCACAAAGATGTCGTGACAGCGGAAGAACGGGCCAAGCGCCAACGAATCGTACGGCTGAGGAATCTTCTCGTACCGGAGAACGTCTAGACGCTCCACTGCCTCCGGGGTCAAAGGCGGCGGGAACTCTCCGGCACCAAACGCCGGCAGTTCCAGCAGCGGCGCAATCGCGTCGACGGAGCCAAAGGCTCGGTCACCGGCCAATAACTCGACCCGCCCTGCGATGCCACTGCCCATGACCTCGGCCGCGCGCACAAGGTGTTCGCGATCAAAGGGCGGTTCTGGCGGCTGAGGAAATGGCGGCCGGTCCAGCACCGCGACCAGATCTCCCAGATTCGGTCGATAGACCTCGGGCAGACAGATTCTCTCCTTACGCCAGCGCAACAGCCGATCGATGTCCCAGCGCGGGATCCACACGCAGAAGTTCCCGCACTCGTCGGTAACGGTGGTCGCGATTTCTTCTTCCTTGCAATTGATCAACCACAGCCACCACCAGTTCGGGTGTTCCACCGGGAAGTAACCAAGGAAAGAACAGTCGGTGTCCATCACGTGGACGGTGGCACCGGGAACCCCGTGCACGATCCCGGTGGCAGCGTCGGTCTTGACCACTCGGCCGCAGACCTTGCGATAAAACAACGAGAAACGGTCGATGCGCCACTCAAGGAGTTCTCCTAGGTCGCCCAGCCTTTTTCCCACGAGCAATTCGCCCTCGACTCGGGTGATGTCGGCGAGGTATGCAGCCTGCCGAAGGGTGATCGCCCGCTCGTCAGGGTTGAGGTCGATTACATGAGCCTGATCCTTTTTCCGGCTCGCTCGCCTCTTGATGGACTTTGCCGCAGGCGGCTTCTTCTGTGTAGCCATGAGATCCCCCTTCTGGATGCTCGATGGTCCGGCCGTCATCCGGCCGCACTTTCCCGGGTGTTTCCGGGTAGGCCCCAAACCAGATCACATTGGAACCCCCCTGATACCGCTTTTATGAGTTCAGCGGGGCCCAGGGCTCCGCTGAACGCGCTAAAACGCCTATTTGTTGCCTCCGGCGACCCGATGGGGCCGTTGGTCATGACCACGTCCGCGCCCTAGACCCAACCCGAAGAAAAATGCCGGGATGAGCTCGCGGACCAGGCGATCGAAGTCCAGGACGAATATCGCGATCAGCCCGCCAATCACGATCGACCCAGACCACACGCCGCCTGCAAGGATCACCCAGATCCCAGCCCCATAAGCACCCGAGATGAAGAGCATCGCGGGCGAGTGGTTCCCGTGGAGCGCTGCCGCCAACACCCCGCTCGCAACAATGGTCACGGCCAGAGAGGACCCCAACGACTCAACCAGGCCAAGACCAACACCTGAAGCCAGGACGACATCTGCCACCACGTCGAAGGGCCCGAGTCGTGTGCTGCCGGGTGCGAATCTGGCCAACCGCCCGTCCCAGAAATCGGTGAACCATCCCAGGACGAGGAACAATCCTGCCCATGCGAGGTTCTGCCGCTCGAACATCACGAACACTGTCATCGCGATCGGAAACCGAGCCAGTGTCAGCCCGTCGGCAAGGCGGCGTGGAACAGAATTGCTCATTGTCACCCACCCCAACGATACCGAGGCGGGTGTCGGCCGGGGGAACTGCACCAAAACGCCATCCAAATCTTCTCTTGCGCCGAACACACCTGTAGGAGATCCGCGATGTCTCCATTTCCGATAAGCGGACACCAGATTACAGTTGCGAACAGCTTGCAACTAGGAGGGCTAGTGCACATCCCCGACGGATTCATCAACGGCGCCACATCCGCCGGTGCCGTCGTTGTCGCGGCCGGTGGTGTGGGTGCCGCCCTCAAAACCGGGGCACGTACCATGAAGGACCGTCAGATCCCCCTGGCGGGGCTGACAGCTGCATTCATCTTTGCCCTGCAGATGCTCAACTTTCCAGTCGCGGCCGGGACATCGGGTCACCTTCTCGGTGGAGCGCTGGCCGCACTGCTCTTGGGCCGTGCTCTCGGAATCACGGTCTTGTCTGTAGTTGTGTTTGTGCAAGCACTCTTATTCGCCGACGGCGGGCTGTCTGCGATTGGCCTCAACGTCTTCAACATGGCGCTGATCACGGCGCTCAGCGGTTGGTTCGTGTTCAGATCACTGATGCGCTTTTTGCCAAAACACAACGCCTCGGTCATGGTCGCAACCATGATTGCGGCATGGGCCTCGGTCGTCATGTCCTCGCTCGGGTTCGTCTTTGAGTACGGACTGGGAGGCCAAGGAGGCGTTGATCTCGGAGTTGTATTCACGGCCATGATCGGCGTACACGGCCTGATCGGAATCGGAGAGGGTCTCATCACCGCCACGGTGGTTGGGGCAGTTCTGGCGGTCCGCCCCGACTTGGTGACCGCCACCGCCAGCTACGACCTCCGACGAGAAATGCAACACGGTCCAAGCCGCCGGGCGATTTCGGGCTTCGTCGCCGCCGGGATCCTCGCCGCAACCACCCTCGTCGTGCTGGTTGCACCTTTGGCGAGTTCGGCTCCCGACGGATTGGAGCGAGTGGCAGCCGACACCGGCATCTTGGACGCGGCCAAGGCCAATCCGATTGGTGGTCCGCTATCCGACTACGGCCTCGCCGGAGTGAGCGACGAAACGATGGGCACGATAATTTCAGGGATGGTCGGGTTGGTCGTGACGTTCGCCTTGGGCTTGATATTGGTCTCGGCCGCCAGGCGCAAGCGAAGACCCGCTCACCCGGCACCGCAGCAATGAGCCAACCTCACGTTCACACCCTCGTCGTCCATGGACACAGCCCGGTGCACGAACTTCCTGCCAGGGTCAAACTGGCAGGACTACTGGTCTTCTTGGTTGCGGTCGTGGCCACCCCGCGCGAGCAGCTTTGGGCATTTGCGGTCCACGCATTGCTTCTCGCAGTGGTCCTCGTAACCGCAGAACTCCCGTTACTCCACGTGGTCAAGCGAGTCGGAATCGAGATTCCGTTCGTCCTGTTTGCAGTGTTCCTCCCGTTTCTCGGGGGCGGCCCCGATGTCGATGTGGCGGGGTTGTCGCTTTCGCAGGATGGACTCTGGGCGGCGTCGAACATCATCGTCAAGGGCACGCTCGGGGTTCTGGCATCGGTCATGCTGGTGAGCACGACCGAAATCCCCCACCTGCTCCGAGGACTGGGACAATTGGGGGTACCCAGGGTAATGGTCGCGATTGCAGGTTTCATGGTCAGATACCTGGATTTGATCGCAGGCGAGATGCGCCGTCTGCGAACTGCCATGGCCGCCCGCGGGTATGCGCCAAGCCGGTTGGGACAGACCAAGGCCCTCGCCATTGCCGGTGGCGCCATGTTCATCCGCTCATACGAGCGTGGAGAGCGGGTCCATCAGGCCATGCTGGCAAGGGGTTTTAACGGAACGATGCCGTTACTTCAACCAGAGTCGAGTTCTGGCGGCGTTTGGCTTCTCGGCCTCTCGGTGCCCATTGCCGCCTGGATCATCACTATTGCGGCGGTTCTCTCGTGACCGCGCTCGAGGTGAAGGGCCTCGAGTTCAGTTACCCCGATGGAACTTCGGTTCTCACCGGCGTCGATCTTGTCATCGGTCGGGGTGAGAGGGTGGCTCTGCTCGGCCCCAACGGGGCGGGAAAGACCACCCTCCTGCTGCACCTGATCGGGATCCTCACCGGTCACGCCGGGTCGGTGTCGGTGGCCGGGTTGGAATTGGCCGACGAAACCCTGCTCGAGGTTCGCCGCCGAGTTGGCCTGGTATTCCAGGATCCAGACGATCAGTTGTTCATGCCAACCGTGTACGAAGACGTCGCGTTCGGTCCCGCCAATTTCGGAGCTAGTGGGGCCCAGCTCGAAGAACGGGTCAGCCAGGCGTTGATCGACGTCGGCATGCAAGGAGCCGGTGATCGAGCGCCCCATCATCTCTCTGGTGGAGAACGCCGTCGGGTGGCGCTGGCCACGGTTCTGGCATGTAGACCGGAGATCCTGGTCCTCGACGAGCCTTCCTCCAATCTCGATCCGGCCGGCCGGCGCGAGCTGGCAGATGTGTTGCAATCATTGGAAACAACCCTGTTGCTCGTCACCCATGATCTTCCGTACGCAGCCGAACTTTGTGAACGTTCGGTGGTGATGAATGGCGGCCGCATCGTCGCCGATGGACCCACCGCTGACCTGCTTTCCGACGATCGGCTGATGCGGGCACATCGGCTCGAATTGCCTCGCGGATTTGATCCCGGCCACTTTAGAGTCCGACCCCCAACCGCGCGCCTTCAGCAGGACGACGAATGATCCCGTATGGTCCGGGTTAGGAGAAAGGGCGAAAGGAACACCGAAAAGTGGAAAAACGCAATCGCACTCTATGGATATTGCAGTGGGTGTTTGGGATCTATTTCGTGTTGGTCGGAATCACCCATTTCATAGTTCCTGAAGGATTGCCCGGGCCGATGAGCTGGATGTATGACCTGAGCGACACGCTGCACATGGTGAGCGGAACCGCAGAGATTCTCGGTGGTTTGGGCCTCATCCTTCCGGGGCTGACCAAGATTCAACCCCGGCTCACCGTGCTGGCGGCGTTGGGACTGATTGCGGTGATGATCGGCGCCGTCACTTGGCACGCGAGTCGCGGCGAGGGACAGCAGATCGCCCAAAACATCGTGTTGGCCGCTGTTCTCGGATACCTCGCGTACGGACGAATCAAGAATCCGCTGCCGGCCTCCTGAGGCGGTTACGGCCCTGACCAGAGCTTGGTCGCTGGATGGAATTGGCTCCATGCGAACCAGAATGCCTGGTGGGCGGCCAGTTCAGCCCCGTCATCACCTATCGCCCTGAACCCTCCCCCGTCCCGGACCAGAGTGACGGAACCGAGCACGACTTCGGACCCGGCCGCGTCGGCTTCGAGGGCCGCAGCGAGCGGGAATGCGACGGCTTCACCTGCAACGTCGATCACCCCCACCACTCGTGCCTGGGCATCGAGACGCAGATCGACGTCACCGACGGGAAAGATCGGGCCGTTGTCGTCCCGGCCGCCAAGGGGATCATCCTCGTAGGACCGACCCAACCCCCCGGACTGGGCAATGATCTGAGTAGCGGGATGCTCCTTCTTCCAATCGCCCCAAGAACTTCCGACCACGGTCGTCTGTTCGAGACGCACACCCGCTTCTCTGAGCGGCCCCGACAGTGCCACTCCGGTGAACGTGTCCAAAACCGACTTGGTGGTGAGGTCATACATCACCTTGTTCGACCTTGCCAACAACCCGCTCGTCCTCAACACCACCTGCTCTTGCCATCCCGAGATCGAATCGAGGAAGTAGGCCTGGGCGGAGCCACAAAGGGTGCAATAGGGGATCCCGATCCGGCGGCCGCCCAGACTGATGTTGACCATCTCGTGGACCTCCATCATGTTCTGGGGAAGGGCGACGGCCTCATCCCCGACCACCAAACCAAAAACGATGGCATCATCGGGGTACCAGTCGCCTTCGGCGGCCCCCGTCAAGGGCGGGTCATCGAGCGCCGGGATGCACCCGCGCTCACAGGGATTGGGATCGCCGAGGGTCCGGTCGTCGATGAGGACACCACCCCAGCTCACCAACCGCCAGTCGATTTCGGAGTCGACGTCAGCAAAAAACGGAGCCCAACCAGGCTCCACCAGCAAGAACAATTCGGCTTTCATCTCCTGGTAGCCGGGCGGCGCTGGTAGATCCCACGCAATCAGGTGGTCCGTGACAGACCTCCACGGGCTTTCGAAGCTGGTCGGATCCGCGGCCAGCGATACACCGGTAAGTGCCTCGAACGCCACAACCAACCGATCCCCGCCCTCTCCTCCTTGAAGAAACCGCATCAGGTCGGCGACCACCCAGGCGAGGCGAGCATCTCCTGATGCAGCAACTTCCTCCAGCAGCCCGAAATCGAGACCGGACTGGGCGCTCTCGACCAGTCGGTCGACCGCCGCTGAGGTTTGTGCGTCGAGTGAACCCGACGGCACCGCAGGCGCCGGTGGAAACTCATAGCCACGGGCGCCCACCAGCCGACCCGAGTCGCTTGAATCCACCGCAGCGGCATCCCCGACCGGTGTGGCCGAACACGCCGACATCAGAACGGCCCCGGAGATGAGAACCGACCAAAAACGAAACCCACCTGACAGCTTTCCACGCATGCGAGGTCCAAGGTAGGACATCACAGGCGACAAGAGCTAGCTACCCGTGTTCGACTTAATGGTTTGTTTCGGCGCCGCCTGGATCCACTCTTGGCGACTGAACGACTATCGCTTGGCCGCCCGCTTGTACTGCCACACCGACAGCGGGGCAAAAATCGAGATGATGATCGCAGCCCAGATCAACGTATAGATCTCGGGATTGCGCAGCGGCCAGGCGGAGGGCTCTGGAACGCCGGGCGGGATGTTGCCGAACAACTCTCTGGCAGCCTGCGTCACCGAGGAAACAGGGTTCCATTCGGCAAACGTCCTCAACACCGAGGGCAAGTTCTCGGCAGGAACGAAGGTGTTGGCCACGAACGTCAACGGGAAAATCACCATGAACGACGCGTTGTTGATCACCTCGACGCTTGGCACCAGCAGGCCGATGTACGCCATCACCCACGAGAAGGAGTAGGCAAACACCAACAAGAGCGCAAACCCGGCGATGGCATCCAAAAACGAGGTTCGAATCCGCCACCCCACCACCAGACCGGTGAGGGACATGATGGCAATCGACGCAAGGTTGTACACGATGTCGCTGGTGGTCCGCCCGACCAGGACCGCCGAGCGGGACATCGGCAACGATCGAAACCGGTCGATGATCCCCTTCTGCATGTCCTCTGCCAGACCGGCGCCGGTGAACGTGGCGCCGAAGATCACGGTCTGCGCCAGGATCCCTGCAATCAGGAACTCACGGTAGGACCCTCCGCCACCAACATCGATCGAACTGCCGAACACATATGAGAACAACAACACGAACATGATCGGAGACAGCAGGACAAACACCAGGATCTCTGGAACCCGCTTGATCTTGATGAGGTTTCGTTTTGCGACAACAGCCCCGTCTGACAGCGCGTAGAACAGCGGATTCATTTCTTCACCTTTTCCTTGTCGGTGCCGCCATTCTCAGACCCGGGTTCGGCCACGTGGCCGGTGAGCGTAAGGAAGACATCGTCGAGTGTGGGCCGCCTCAGCCCGACATCGCCGATGCCGACTCCGGCCGAGTCGAGTTCGCGCAGCGCCTGGGTCAGGACTGGAGCACCTCCGCTGATCGGCGCCGTCAGCAGACGGCTTCGCTGATCCGTTTGGATCTCACCGACCGCAAACTTCCGTAGAACCTCGTGGGCGCGGGGCACATCGGCGGCATCGGCAACGGTGACTTCGATCCGCTCCCCACCGACCTGGGTCTTGAGTTGGTCGGCCGTTCCATGGGCGATCTCGCGCCCGTGGTCGATGACCACTATGTCGTCGGCGAGTTGGTCGGCCTCCTCCAGATACTGGGTTGTCAGCAGCAGGGTCGTCCCCCTCCCGACGAGTTCTCTGATCACGGTCCACAGGTCGGTTCGGCTGCGAGGGTCGAGACCGGACGTCGGTTCGTCCATGAAAAGGACCGGAGGCTCGGCGATCAGGGCGCCGGCCAGGTCGAGACGCCTCCGCATGCCTCCCGAGTAGGTCTTGACCGGGCGGTCGGCGGCATCGGTCAGGTCAAACCGGTCGAGCAACTCTCGCGCACGAACCCTCGCCGGACCCCGCCCCAGGTGATAGAGGCGACCGATCATGTCGAGGTTCTCAAAACCTGTCAGATATTCGTCGACTGCCGCGAACTGGCCCGACAGACCTATCTTGCGCCGAACCCCCTTGGGATCGGTTTTGAGGTCTATGCCGGCAATGACTGCCTGGCCTTCGTCCGGTTCCAGCAAGGTCGCAAGGATCGACACCGCTGTCGTTTTTCCGGCACCGTTCGGCCCGAGCAACCCGAGAACGGTCCCCTCCTCAACCGCGAGATCCAGGCCGGCCAACGCGGTCACGTCTTTGTAACGCTTGACCAAACCGGTCGCTTCGATGATATTCCCCAACAGCTCGTCTCCCTTTTTGATTGGCTTTGAATACAAGTTTCTGGACGCAGGTTCTATTGCATGTTTGGAACGGACTCGGAACCTGGCAGTTCCAATGCGGGCCTAGCAAGCGTACCGATTGCCGCCGACATAAAAGTGGGCAGTTTCGGTATACGGCGTTCGTTGTGCGGTGCGGAGTGGACGAACCATAGGGTCTGGTTGACGCGAACGGATCGGTGAACCCGGTTGCGATGAACCCGGTTACCTAGGCGACCAATTCAGCGGCAGTTCTTTCACCCTGTTCGGCGATGCGACGCGCCATGGTTCCGAAGATGAGGGTGTGAAACGGTGCCAAGGAATACCAATACAACCGGCCAGGCAAACCGCGTGGCACGAAGGTCGCGGTTTGCACAAGGCGAGTTTTGTCACCACTTGGCTCCAGCCTCCATTCCAGCCATGCCTCACCGGGCAGCTTCATCTCGGCTTGGAGCAGCAGGCTTTTTCCTGGCTCAACTCGCCTGACCCGCCAGAAATCGAGCGCCTCTCCCGGTCGCAGATCCTGCGGATGCCTCCTCCCCCGCCGCAGACCGACACCGCCGACCAGACTGTCCAAAAAGCCGCGAAGACGCCAGGCCCAGTCGTAGGCGTAGTAACCAACGGCCCCACCGATTCGAGCGAAGGCCATATAGACATCGGCGGCCGCGGCAGCCACCTCGACCACCTGGCGATCCTCGAATCTCGCTCCTCCCGCCCAGGCCGGGTCGCTCGGTAGCGGATGAGCAGGGCTGGTTGCGGCATCGCTCCATCGGGTTTCAACCATGCCAGTTCGCGTATTCTCCAGAGCCAGATGAACCGCCTCACGGTAAGAAATTGGTGGTTGCTTGAAGAGAACCATGGCTGATGTGTCGTGCACGATCACCTCGTTGCGAAGACTGTCGACGAGAGGTCGGGCTACGCCGCTGGGAAGTGGTGTGACCAATCCGACCCACCGGGACGACAGACCCGGGCTGAGCACCGGTACCGGGATGATCAGCCGCCGCCGTAAGCCCGCCTCTTCTGCATAGATCTGCATCATCTGTTCATAGGTCAGGATCTCGGGACCGCCGATCTCCCGAATTCGACTTCCGCCTTCGTCATCAAGCACGGCCGTGAGGATCTCCAGGACATCGCGAATCGCGATCGGCTGGCATCGGGTCCGTACCCAGCGCGGGGTCGTCATCACCGGCAGTACCTCGGTCAAATACCTGAGCATCTCGAAACTGACCGACCCTGAGCCGATGATCACTGCCGCACGCAGCTCTGTCACTGGCGTCGTGCCCGCAGCCAGAAGACGACCTACTTCCTGGCGGGACTCGAGGTGTTTTGACAGATCGCCATCCTGTTCCCGGCCCAACCCGCCCAGGTAGATCAAGCGCTTGAGCCCTGAAACATCCGCTGCCGTCTGGAAATTCATCGCAGCGGTCCGATCCGTATCACCGAAATCGTCGGCCTGGCCCATCGAGTGGACCAGGTAGTAGGCGAAGTCACAGCCGTCGAGAGCCGCAGTCAGCGTTTCCGGTTGTAGTACGTCGCCTTCGACAACCTCGACCAGTTCACGCCAGGGGTCGAGTTCGAGCTTGGAGGCGTCGCGGGTGAGACATCGAACCTGGTGACCCATCTCGACCAATCGCGCCACCAGGCGGCCGCCGATATATCCGGTGGCCCCGGTTACGAGAGTTCTGGGCTTCGACACGCTCCAACCGTACAACGGTGGGTGCGGTAGCCGTAGCCCGTCGTTCAGCCTGCCGGCTCCAATCGCGCTACACGCAACTCCGAGTTGGCGACCGCCATGTGAAAATCATTGACTCGTTCGAGGTAGTCCATCCTGCGTCGGTCAAGACGATCGCAGACGAACCTCCAATGAAGCGACACGATGTCTCCTCGATCCAAGCGCGTCCCTGCATGGACGTAGAAGTCCTCGACCTTCGAGGTGCCGGCGACCAGCTCGCCGTTTTGCCACTCCAGCGGCGAACGCCGCACCAGTGCCGACCCCGGTAAGACCGCCTCTACAACTCCCGAGCTGATTCGGCAGCGGTCGAGAACCTCCAGCGCAGGCCCGACTCGACCACCCCGAAGCAGCCCCACCCATGGGTACACACAGAACACGTGAAAAGCATGGCTGGGACTACCTCCTGCCGACACAGCATTCGAAGCGTGTGCCCACCCGCCGCCTGACCGCTTCCTGAAGCGATCGGCAACCGATGTTCCCCAGTTGTGAGTGTCGACCTGGCCGATGACCGGTGACCCGATCCAATAGGTCTCGACCACGGACCTGTTCAGCGGCGGCCGGCCTAGTTCCCGCCCGATCAACTCCAGATATGGCCATGCCCCTTCGAATCGGGTTGCGAGCCGAGTGATCTCGGCATGATCGATCTCCCCACCGGTGGCCACCGCCGCCACCAACTTGTGGTCATCGGGGCCGCAGTAGCCCAGGAGATTGGGTGGATAGGCGTAACGGCAGAAAAGCTCGGCGCCCGAAATCATCGAGGGAGCCGTCGAGGTGTCCGCCATACCCAGGGGACCGCCACCAAAAAGACACCAATGATCAGCAAGACCAGCCCCACGGGGTTCGGCAGGGCCGCACCGCGAACCGCGGTCTGCAGCGCCGCCGTAATGACCGCGCCGGCAACAAGCACAGCGGTGACATCGACCGCCGGTGCCAGCGAGAGCGCCATCAACCAGGTCATGACATATGCAGCAAGGAATCCGGCGGCGATGAGAACCCATCCCCAATCTTCTGCTCTAAGCGCGGCGACGTCTACTGCGACGCCGCGGACGATGACATATCCGATGAGGAGCACCGAACCTCCGATCATTCGAGCCGCCGCAACGGTTCGGGCAGGCACTCTGGTCAGGACCCTCTTGGCAACAACCACTTCAACCGACCACATCAGGGTGGCAGCAAGAATCATCCACTCGCCTCTCGCCCAGGCAATGGCCCCCAAGTCACCGACCATCGCGATCTGACCACCAATCAGCAATCCGATTGCAACCAACTGAACGGGCCCCAGCTTCTCGCGCAGAAACACCGAGGCAAGAATCGCAACCCAGATCACCAACGACTTGTGGATGAAGGCAGCCTGAGTCGCTGTCGCCTGAGCAAGGCCTTCGAAGAAGAGCACAAACGGAACAGCCCCGCCGACCACGGCTATCAGGAGCAGCATCAGCTTGTCGCACCCGGTCGGCACGCCCTTGTGCGCCACCTCTGATCGAGGTTTTTTCGAAAGCAGACCAATGATGACAATCGCGAGCGCTGCGACGACATTCTTGACGGTCGTATAAGTGGTGGCATCGGCGACCTCGGCCCATGCCCGAACTCCGTAGCCGTTGAAGAACACCGCAACACCGCTGATGACAGCGGTGAGCGACGCCCAAATCAACCCCGTCCGCCGCGACGATCTATTGGTTGCCATGGCCACATTCCACATCAGAGACGCTCGGGTGTGGAGAGTCGTTAGGCCCTAATCAACCGACCTGGTCTCTCGTAGCGTCGAGATCATGACGGCTCTAGTCGTATCCGCGAAGGGCTTAGACGACCTGATCCGAACTCTCAAGGACGACGGCTACTCGGTGATCGGGCCCAGCCTCACCGACAACGCCATCGTCCTCGCCCGAATCGATTCGGGGTCAGACCTTCCTCTCGGCTGGACCGACGTCCAGGGACCGGGCTCCTACCGCTTGGAGAAGACCGGGGACTCCTCCCGCTTTTCATACAACGTCGGTCCAACCAGCTGGAAACGGTTCCTCCACCCGCCCGCCGTCGAGCTGGTCAGAATCCGACGACGGGACGGCACACTCCAGTTCTCCCAGAGTGACCCGGAAACCCATCGCATGGCTTTCATCGGTGTCAGGGCGTGCGAACTGGCGGCCATTGCGATCCAGGACGAAGTATTTCTCGGCTCTCGAACGGTCGACCGCACGTACTCGGCACGCCGAAACGACCTGCTCATCGTGGCGGTCAATTGTGGCGTTGCCGGAGCAAACTGTTTTTGCGCATCGATGGGCACTGGTCCTCGTTGCATGTCTGGATTTGACCTGGTCGTGACGGAGATCATCGATGGCGATCGCGTCGAATATCTGATCGAATCTGGAAGCCTGGCGGGGATTGAACTATTGACCAGGCTCGACGGTCGGGTCCCCCAGCCCGAAGACAAGACCAACGCCGATCTCGCAGTCACCAAAGCCGAAAAAATGATGGGACGGGCGATGTCTACTTCAGGCATCCGCGACCTCTTGGTCAACCAACCCGATCATCCGCGTTGGGCCGAAGTCGCGCAACGGTGCCTCACTTGTGGAAATTGCACAATGGCCTGCCCGACGTGCTTCTGCACCACCACCACCGACGCCGTGACGCTGGATGGAGAAGCAATCCGAACCCGCAAGTGGGACTCATGTTTCAGCCTGGACTTCTCTGGCCTCCATGGCCACGCAGTGCGTTCATCATCCCTTTCGCGCTATCGGCAGTGGATGACCCACAAGCTCGCCACCTGGCACGACCAATTCGGTACGTCGGGATGTGTCGGTTGCGGGCGATGCATCACGTGGTGCCCTGTCGGCATCGATATCAGAGAAGAGGTGGCCGCAATAGGCGAGGAGCTTCTGGCATGACCGTTCAAGAACTCAAACGTAACTCACCGATCCTCCGCGGGCTCCCACCATCAAGCGCTTCGTTCATGGAGGCGGTAGGACGAGAAACGACATTCGAACCGGGATCCTTGATCTTCGAAGAGGACGGCCCGGCAGACACGTTCTACCTGGTGGCTTCTGGGAAGGTAGGTCTGGAGATATCTCTCCATACCGGCCCGCCCGCGCTCATCGAAACCCTCGGCTCCGGCGACATGCTCGGATTGAGCTGGCTCTTTCCACCACATAGGTGGAGTTGGCGTGCGCGCTCACTGACACACACAACCCTTCTCGCGTTCGATGCAGAATCACTTCGGAATAGGTGCGCCTCAGACGCCGATCTGGCTCTCCATATGTACCAAGCGGTGGCCGCCGAAGCCGTGCGCAGGCTTCATGCCACCCGGATGCGCCTCCTCGATATCTACCCGGGCGGCGACGAATGACCGCCCTGGCACCTCTGGCACCCATCGAAGCCATGCTCCCGATCCCGTTCAGGGTGATCTCCGTCTCGAAAGAAACATCCGACACGGTCACACTCGTGTTGGAAGCGATGAACGGGGCGCCCACCCGGTTCGAACCAGGCCAGTTCATGATGATGTACGTTTTCGGGGTGGGTGAAGTCCCGATCTCGATAAGCGGGAATCCCCGCGTCCCTCGCACTCTCGTGCAAACGGTACGTGCGGTCGGGGCAGTAACCAACGCGATCTGCGGCCTCCAACCCCCCGACGTTGTCGGAATCCGCGGACCATATGGAACCGGCTGGCCGCTGGATGAGGCGGTGGGACGCGACCTGGTCATCGTTGCCGGAGGTATTGGCCTCGCCCCGCTCCGTCCTGCAATCATCGAAGCCCTGGCTCGTCGCTCCGAGATTCGGAACCTTTCGCTCCTGTACGGCGCTCGGACCCCGGCCGATATCCTCTACAAGGACGATTTGCTCGGATGGGAGGCGTCTTCCGAGATCGAGGTCGAAGTGACCGTGGACCGGGCTCCGTCTGATTGGTGGGGGGACGTCGGGGTCGTGACCAGACTCCTCCCTCGAGTCGGATTCGATCCACCACTGACGACGGCCTTCGTGTGCGGACCGGAAGTGATGATGCGGGTGGTTGCCCGCGAAATGCGGGATGTCGGTGTGGCTCCCGATCGGATCTTCATGAGTATCGAACGCAACATGAAATGTGGTGTCGGCTTCTGCGGTCACTGTCAATACGGTTCTGACTTCATATGCAAGAGCGGCCCGATCGGCTCGTTCTCCGCTTTTGGCAACCGTTTGACCGTGGACGAAATATGACGAACAAACCAAAGCTCGCCGTTTGGAAGTTTGCATCGTGTGACGGCTGCCAGCTCAGCCTGCTCGACTGCGAAGACGAACTCCTGGCCATTGCCGGAGCGGTCGAAATCGCCTATTTCCCCGAAGCCACCAGAGCAGAGCTTGCTGGTCCGTATGACCTTTCTCTAGTCGAAGGCTCGATCACAACCCCTCACGACGCGGAAAGGATCCAGGACATCCGAGTCCAGTCCAAACACCTTGTCACCATCGGCGCCTGCGCAACGGCAGGGGGCATCCAGGCTCTCCGCAACTGGGCAGATGTGAGCGAGTTCACCTCCATCGTTTATGCGGAGCCGGCATACATCAGCACCCTCGATACTTCGACCCCGATCTCGGATCACGTCGTAGTGGACTTCGAACTGAGGGGCTGCCCGATTTCCAAGGCTCAGCTGATAGAAGTCCTGCTCGCTTTTCTCCAAGAACGTCGACCGGCGATCGCTACCGACAGCGTTTGCATGGAATGCAAGGCGCGAGGTACCCCGTGCGTGATGGTGAGGGAAGGGATCCCATGTCTCGGCCCTGTCACCCAGGCCGGGTGTGGAGCAATCTGCCCGGCGTACGACCGCGGTTGTTACGGATGTTTTGGACCGGCCGAGTCCCCCAACGTGACCGCCCTCGCCGACTGGTGGGGCGATCTCGGAGTTCCGGTCCCCGACCTGGTGAGGAGTTTGCGCACATTCAACGCCTACGCCCCCGAGTTCAGAGAGGCCAGCGAACGTTATGCACAATGAAAGAGAGCTGGCTGTCGACTATCTCGCCCGCGTCGAAGGCGAAGGAGCGATGTATCTCAAACTCAAGGACGACGAGGTGGTTGACCTCCGATTCAAGATCTTCGAGCCCCCTAGATTCTTCGAAGCTCTGCTAGAAGGCCGCCATTCAACCGAAGCGCCAGACATCACCGCTCGTATTTGTGGAATCTGCCCCGTCGCCTATCAGACGAGTTCGTGCAACGCGATGGAGGCCGCCGCCGGTGTCGAGATACCGCCTGCCCTGCAACGCCTGCGTCGGCTTCTGTACTGCGGCGAGTGGATCGAGAGTCATGGACTCCACATCTACTTTCTCCACGCCCCTGACTTCCTTGGCTACGAGAGCGGCATCGCCATGGCCGAGGATTTTCCCCAACAGATCGCCGACGGTCTACGCCTGAAGAAGATCGGCAACCACCTCATGACGGTCCTGGGGGGCAGGGAGATCCACCCAGTCAACGTCAAAGTGGGCGGCTTCTTTAGAGTCCCCACCAGGACAGAACTCGGGGCTCTTCTCGACGACCTGCGCTGGGGTCTCGAGGCCGCGGTTCAGACGGTCAACTGGGTCGCAGGCTTCCCATTTCCCAAATTCGAGCGCCAATACGAGTACGTGGCCCTGCACCATCGCGACGAGTACGCGATCCACCAGGGCCGAATCATCTCGAATTTCGGCATGGACATCTCCGCCGAGGAATGGCCAGAGACGTTCGAGGAGGAGCACGTTGAATGGTCGAATGCGCTCCATGCCCGAATCAAGCAACGCGGTTCTTATCACGTCGGGCCGATGGCGCGCTACAGCCTCAACTCCTCACAGCTGACCCCAAGAGCCAAAGAGGCAGCGGAACAAGCAGGACTCGGCGCTACCTGCACCAATCCCTACAAGAGCATTGTGGTGAGGGCGGTTGAGCTGGTCTTTGCCTTCGAAGAGGCCGTGGCCATCATCGAGAGCTACAGCCGGCCTGACCAACCATCCGTTGAGGTACGCCCACGGGCGAGCGTCGGTCACGGAGTATCCGAGGCGCCTCGCGGACTCTTGTACCACCGCTACGAAATCGACGACGCAGGCCTGATCAGAAAAGCCCAAATAGTTCCACCCACCTCCCAGAATCAACTCAGCATCGAAGAGGACCTGAGGGCGTACGTCCCCGGAAGGACCCAACTGAGCGACGCCGATTTGAAATGGCAGTTGGAGCAGGCAATCCGCAACTACGACCCCTGCATCTCATGTGCCACCCACTTCCTAGACCTGTCCGTGGAGAGGTTGTGAAAGCGTCGCGCCTGGTGGTCGGGATTGGCAACGTGGACCGGGGTGACGACGGAGCCGGGGTCATGGTGGCACGAGGACTCGACTCCCAGGGTGCGCTCGACAGGCGAGACTGTTCTGACCTCCTCGAGTTGTTCGAACTCAGTGACGACGTTGTGGTGGTTGACGCCATGAAATCGGGGCGACCGCCGGGAACAGTTGTCCGGTTGAATGCGCTGGTCGATCCGCTCCCAGCCAACACACCCTCATCGACACACGGGTTCGGCGTGTCAGAAACCGTAGAAATCGCACGCCGGCTCGGCAGACTGCCCGGCAAACTGACGATCATCGCCATCGAAGCCGGCACCTTCGAGTGGGGCGTCGCAATTACGAATCCGGTCAAGCGGGCGGTTGAGTCGGTGATATCGGATCTCGAATCAGGGACCCGATGATGTGTGTTGCCATCCCCGGCGAAGTGCTCGATGCCGATCCAGAGAACGCGTTGGCCACGGTCAGATTTTCGCCTGATCGAACCGTGTTGGTGAGTTTGGTGATGTTGCCGGAAGTCGAGGTCGGCGATTACGTCGTTGTCCACTCGGGATACGCCATCTCGCGAGTGACTCGCGACGCGGCCATCGAGACGCTGCGCCTCATCGGCGAGTGACAAAAACCGATCAGGGCAGGTATTGCTCCGTCACCTGGACTACAACTCCATCACTCAAGACGAGCCAGTAGGGCAGGGCTCCGCCGCCATACCACTGCCAGTTTTCCGCAAGACCTCCGGGTGCGTCCTCCGCCAGGAGGCGCGCCCATTGGTCGAGGTCAACCGGTGTCTCGACAACGCAAGGTCCGTCGATGAAACAGGTTTGGAGGACGACGGGAGCAGTCGGCGCCACTTCGATCGATACGAGGGATGGATCCGAATTGCGGATGTAGAAGTCGTTGGGGACGGTCTCTCCCTCTCCGATGACACCATCTTCTCGTGCCGCGGCCGTTGCCTCGTCGCCGGTGAACCACTCGACGACGTCCGCCATCAGCTTTTCACCGTCAAAGTCACCGATATAGGCGAGAACTTCTTCCAGGCTCGGGTCGACGACAACATCGACTGTGGCCTCGACTTGATTTCCGTCGACATCTTCGGCAGCGATCACGACCTCGTGTGCACCTGGTTCGAGCTCGAGATCGGCCCACCACTGGTCGGAGTCCGTGAGCACGGCGCCGTCGGATATCGATATCACCGCCGGCTCGCTCACTGTGCCAGAAATACGAACGGCCCCGGTGCGAGTGAGCCGCTGCGAGCTACCCCAAACCGTCAGAGTGGGGACGCCGACGCCGGGGGGGTCGACAGTTGTGGTCGATCCCGGAGCCGGAACCGAGGAGGAGGGAGGCTGGGGCTGGGTTGTCGCAATCGATCCGGGTCCACACGCGGCAACCATCAGTGCCAAAGCGAGCAGAGCAAGCCGCCTAGTCATTACCAAACCTCATCCTGTTCGACAATGTAGTTCTTCAGATGAGATGCGAACCGACGTCGAAAGGTTCCGCCCCTCCCGAGATTCTGTCTATGGCTCTGGTTGCCGGGATTCGGTAGTGCCAAGGTGCGCGAGTCCCTCGCTCAGGACTGGATCAAGGGGTTTGGTGACTGACACCTCGACGATTGCGACGACATCACACCCGTACAGGGGGCCTCGAAGACCATGGATTCGGATCGGACCCAGGCCCTCTAGTTGGCATGATTGAAAACGCCAGCGCATGGCTGTTGGTGGTCATGATCTCGATATGACGCCGAAGCGCTCATGTCGACGGTGACGCAATTCTGGTTCAAACTCGGTTGAGGGCCCGAAATCCAGCCTATTTGCACTGCTGAACCCTGATTTATGTATATACACTGTCACTACACTGTCTTCGGACTAGCTACTTCGTAGACCGTCACCAATAGTCACCACCATCACTTGACCTTTGCCCCCTCGGTGCCGATAAGAACGGCGGGCAGGCCGGCCGACAGTGAAACGGCGGATACGTTGAGTAATTCGAAACAGCAACGAGCCTGGCTCATCACGACCCTGGTCGGCATGACCCTTCTTGCGATCTCCGCCGCGGTTTTTGCCATCACCACCGCCACCGCCAGGATTTCGGGAGACAGCAAGGAACTCCACGGATACGGAGAAGCCCTCCGCCTCATCACGGTCGTAAGGTCGGGAAGCGCCAATGCGGTTCATTTCGATTCGCTCGAACGCAACCTCGGTTTGGACATCGGAGACTCCACGGCCCAGGCGACGGCGTCGACCACGGAAGTCATCCAGTCGCTGAGGCGATACCTCGCCGACATTCCTTCGGAAGATCTTGGGGCAACTCGCGAGTTCATCGACCTCGCAGAGAAGGTCGTGGGATTGGTGAATGCCAATGATCCCGCCGGCCAGACCATTGCCGAGGAAGGGTTGGTGACTGCTTTCAACGTGGCTGCCCAAGAGATCGAAGAACGCCGCTCCGTGGTCCTCGATCGGATTCTTGCCACCGACTCCCTCAGCGCCCGCCTCGGCGACATTTCCAGATTCGCCGTTGCCCTGGTCGTCCCGCTCGCCCTGGTCTTGATATATCGAGAGCTCGTGGCAAGACAGTTGCGCTCGCGAGAACTCGAGCTCAGACTTCAGGCCGAACAGGAACTGGGCAAGGCGCGTGATGAGTTCGTCGCCAACACCTCTCACGAACTCCGAACCCCGCTCACGGCGATCATCGGTTTGGGTCAGATGTTGGAGGAAGACGGGACTCTGTCAGAAGACAGCCGCGAAATGCTGGGGTTGATCAATAGCGAGGCGAGCGACCTCGCCAGAATGGTCGAAGACCTGCTCACAACTTCTCGCCTCGCGGCCGGCCAGCTCCGGTTCGAGCCAAGGGTCGTTGCGGCAGTCGAAGAAGCGGAGGCCGTAACCACTCCGTTCGTGCAGAACGGCCACGAAATCGTGATCGACGTCGCGGACGCCGAGTTGTGGGTCGACCGTCTCCGTCTCCGCCAGGTCCTCCGCAACCTCCTTTCGAACGGAGTCAAGTATGGAGGCGGTCGTCTGGAGCTTCGAGGATGGGTGGTGGGCGACAACTATCAGTGGCTGGTGGTTGACAACGGGCCAGGCATTCCCAAGGACCTCGAGGATCGCATCTTCCAGCGTTATATCCATTCACTCACGTTCCAGCAGGCCGTTGTCGGCGGCGTGGGTCTCGGCCTCTCGATCGTGAAGTCATTGATCGAGGGAATGGGTGGCAGCGTTGAATACCGCCGAGTCTTGGGAGAGACGATCTTCGCAGTCAACATTCCCCTTGCCCCGACGCGTCAAGGCGGCACGGCCGAACATCCGCTCGCCATCAGCAACGCAACATGACCGGAGCGCTGGTTCCCACGATCCAGCGGCGCCCCAGTCGTTGCTTCTACCTCGGTCTCGCAATGACGATCGCGCTCAGTGTCGCCCCCATCGGCTTCGAACAAAGGGCATGGGCCGCCCCGACCACACCATATCTCGACGTGTTTTCATCGAGTTCATACACCGGCAGCGACGGGACCGTCGACTGGACCGTCAACCCATGGACCGAAACCGGGGACGATGGAAGCCCATCCACCGGCAGCATCGTCGTCGAAGCCCACGCCATGAACCCAACCGCCAACACCTTTGCCCTTGTGGTGATTCCAGATAACTCCGGGCAATCGGTGGCTCGCCAGGCCGACCTCCAGGCGGCCGGAGCCACCACCCTCTCGTACCAATTCCACAACGAGATCACAGCAGGCGTCGTGGAACTGCAGCTTTCCGACAACGGTGGCCTTGGTTGGACGACCTTGCGCACCTACTCGACGGCCGACGTATATGGAACCGAGTCGATCGATATTTCGACTTTTCGGTCGGCTACCACCCAGATTCGATTCGCGACGACAACTTCTGGGGCAGGCGCCCTCAGACTCGATGACATTCGAATCGAGGTCGAGGATGCGCTGATCGTCAACTCGACCTCCGACAGCGGAGACGCCAACCGCGGGGACGGACTGTGTGAAACCGCGATCACCGGACAGTGCACCCTCCGCGCCGCGATCCAAGAGGCAAACGCCTGGCCCGGCACCGACACGATCCACTTCGACATTCCGACGAGCGACCCCGGCCACGTCGGTGGAATCTGGACCTTTACTCCGGCTTCCGGGTATGCCGCCATGACGGAACCGGTAGACGTCGACGCCACCACGCAACCCGGCTACTCCGGGAACCCGGTCATCCAACTCGACGGCATCGGCGCAATCGGTTCAACTGCAGGCCTCCTCTTGCACACGAGCAACAGCACGATCGCCGGCTTCATCGTCCACAGTTTCCCCGACGACGGCCTCGAAATCGCAGGAGTCAGCGGATACGGCGACAACAACACGCTCGTCGGGAACTGGGTCGGACTCGATGCCGCCGGGACGGCCCGCGGAAACAATGACGTCGGCATCCTCATCACGAGCGATTCAACCGGCAACGTCGTCGACTCGAACGTGGTCGTCAGCAGCAGGAACGCCGGCCTCCTCATCCGCCTGGCCAGCCACAACACCGTCGTTGTTGGCAACTCGATCGGTGTCGCTCCCGACGGGGTCACGGCAATGCCAAACGGAGGACCCGGAATCCGGATCCACGACCTGGTGTCTGGCACTCGAATCGGCGGCCTGTCACCGAGCGATCGGAACGTGATCGCCTTCAATATCGGCGACGGTATCCATCTCGAAGCAACGACGGCATCGGGCAACTCGATCCTCGGTAACTCGATCTACTCGAACGGAGGCCTTGGCATCGACCTCGGCATCAACGGAGTCAACACCAATGACCCCGGTGACGCCGACTCCGGCGCCAATGACCTGCTCAACTTCCCTGCCATCACCTCGGCATTTGCCTGGGGCGGGACGATGACGGCGACCTTTGATCTCGACGTTCCGCCCGGAAACTACCGGGTTGAGTTCTTTTCTTCGGCCGCCGCAGACCCGAGCGGACACGGAGAAGGCGGTTCGTTCCTGTCTGGCGTGACGGCAACCGCCGGCTCGGGGCTGGTCGCGATCATGTCAGGCAACCCCGGCGACACCATCACCGCAACTGCCACTATGGACCTGGGAGCGGGCACCTTTGGGGCGACTTCTGAGTTTTCACTGGCTGTGGTTGCGGCATCGGGCAACTCTGCCCCCGTTGCAGTCGACGACAATGCATCGACGGGTCAAGGCCTCGCCAGAACGATTGCCGTTTTATCCAACGACTCTGACCCCAACGGCGACCCGCTGACCATTCAGTCGGTGACCCAGGGAGCCAATGGCGGTGTGACGACCAACGGCACCACGGTCACGTATACACCCAATCCCGGATTCGCGGGGCCGGACACCTTCACGTACACCATCACCGACGGTTCGCTCAGCGACACCGCCACCGCTTCCATGAACGTGGTCGCTGCCATTGTCGTTCCCACCAACAACCCTCCGGTGATTCAGCCATTCACAGTCACGGTCCCGGAAACGACAACCAGTGGGACGGTGCTGGGAACTGTTTCGGCATCAGATCCCGATGGTCCGGTGACGTTTGGCCTCAGCGGAGACCCGCGCCTATCCATCAACGCCGGAACCGGCACCGTCACCCTTGTCGGACAAGTCAACCGAGGTGAGGTCTTGCGAGCTACGGCCACAGTCACCGATTCGTCAGGCTCCAGCGCTTCTGCCCCTGTCACCGTCACGATCTCCGCGGTCAACTCTCCGCCGGTCGTGACCGGACAGGCGTTCACCATCGCCTCCGCCGCCCAGATCGGACAGTTGCTGGGTGTGATCGCAGCCGGCGACCCCGACCAAAACCCCATCACCTTCTCGCTTTCCGGGACGGGCCTGTTCCAGATCGACGCAACCGGTCGCCTGACGGTGGCGTCGGGCCTCGGCGCTCATGCGGGTATGACCATCGGATTCACTGTGACCGTCACCGACAGCGGAGGTCTCCGATCGACCGCATCGATCAACGTGACCATCTTGGCGGGCCCCCAGGTGGCACCGGTGCCACCGATCAACAGGCCACCACGCGCCATTGACGACCAGGTTTCAGGGTTGGAAGACCAAAAAGTTGCCTTTGCGCCTCTGGCCAACGACTTCGACTTGGACGGGGATCCACTCACACTGATATGGCTGACCCTGCCATCGAATGGGACCATCGACACGGCCGGTGGCCTCTGGTTCGTACCCGACCCGGACTGGAATGGCACAGACAGCGCCACCTACCGAATCAGCGACGGTCGCGGTGGAAGCGCAACCGCAACAGTGACATTCAGCGTCGCCCCGGTGAATGATGCACCGAGGATCGAGGCGGGATCCGACTCCACGACCGTGTCCTCCGGCGACTGGATCGAAATCCCGATTCCAGAGATCGTCGACATGGAGGGCGACAGCTTCACTATCCGGATAACCCAACCCGGTCACGGGACCGCCACCATCGAAGATGGTTCGATCGTCTACGTCCCTGAGGATGGCTTTCAAGGCAAAGACACGATCCGGCTATACGTCACCGACGAGCACGGAGCAGTCGGGGCGGGGTTGATCGTGATCGAGGTCGTCATCGACGGCGAGACGGTATCGGTCAGAATCCTCGACATTGGTTCATCGGTCGACCAAGGCGGATCGGGCGGGTCGGGATCGATCGGCGATGAGGAACGGGTCTTCTTCGGCATCTCATTCTTCGGCCTCATCGGCTCCGAGATTCTTGCCGCGACATGGGCTGTCAGGACTCCGCTGATTCTGTTCGTCCTGGTCTCTCTAGTCACGTTGTTGCTGACGCTAAGACGTCCGTTTCTGATGGCAATCCGTCCAGTAGCGCTGCCCTCCGAGCGGAAGACGACCTGGGCGGTTGTTTTGGTCGGACCCCACGACAGGTTGCCCGCTTTGTCCGGACCGGACCATCACTATGGCGCGATCCACACCCTCGAGCCCGGCACGACCGGTATCTCTGGCACTGGAAACTCGGTAATGATGAACGGGACATTATGGATTGAAATCGCCACCCCGAACGGAGACGCGTGGGTTGAGGCTCGTTATCTCACTTCGGCCTCGAATACCGACGACCGACGCAATGAGATGAGGGTTATGGCCCAATCGGTGGCCGAGGACATCTCCCAGGACCGGCCGATCGCTCCTCTCATATCGGACCGAGGCTTTTATCTCGTACTCGGTGACGAAATGCAGGTTGTGCCTCAGGGCCAGATCGACGCAGTTATCAACCAGATCATGGATCGAGGCTCGGGCGAGAGCATGGAACTGATAGAGGCTTTCGGCCGTCTGGAGCCTCGCGGACCACGGCCTGAAATCCCGATAGAGTTCCGCAACTTTCATGCACAAGTCGTTAGCGACGAAACGAGGCACTGGGCAATCTTGTTCGATGAAGGCCCTGAGGCCGCATTGCGACCGGTTGGCGTCTGCCGGGTCGAGGCCGCAGCCCTGCTTTGAGACAGGGCGGCTAGGCGCCTCGCTCGCTCATCGCCGCCGGGTTGTAGGGCTCGATCATGATGCACTCACCCGGACACTCCTCGGCTGCCTCGATCACGACGTCGATCTGAGCGTCGGGCACGCGGGCCACGCCTCGTGCCCCCTCCGGCCCGTGGCCGTCGCCTTCCAACGCATCGAACACGATCGACTTCTCGAAATGAGAAGCTTCCTCTTTGACCACCCACAAACCATCGTCTCGCCCCACAAAAACATCCGGAGCGATCTCTTCACATATCCCGTCCCCGGTGCACAGATCCTGATCGATCCAGACCATCAACTTTGTGGTTTTCACGTGACAGCACTCCTTGCAAGGTTGTTCGAATCAGGTTCGGTCAGCAAAGCCAGCGCCATCTGATAATGAGCAAGACCATCAACTCGTCGGATGAACCCAGGGCTCTTGTTGAAGCGAGACCCGATCTCCTCATAGTCCACTCCCTCTGCTCGCAGCGCCAACACTCGCCGTTCGAGCGGTCGCGGGAACGTCCTGGCGGGTGAGCCGTTCCTCGGTAGCTTGGTCCAGGCCATCATTCGTTCGACATGACCAGGAGAACACTTCAGTCGCCGGGCGATCTCGCCGGAATCGTGGCCTTGGCCCGCCATCGCCAGAACTCTGCGCTCGACCGGTCTCAAAGTTTCGTTCATCCATCCTCCCTCACTTCAATTCCAGGTACCAACCCTACCGGTCCCGACGAGATTGCTCCTTGAACGGCCACCGGGGTGTGCCGGCCCGACAGAGGCTCAGTCCAGCGGTACCAGCGCCTCCAGCGCGGCCTCGACCGACGCCGGTACCACCGTCGGCTCCCCGGCCAGCCGCTGGTACAAGATGAGGGTTCTGGTGCGACTGGCGAGAACCGCCCAGTCTTGGCCAGGGCGGAGCCGGCCTGAGTTCTCCAGATGGAATGCGCCGAATGCCGTTCTCCGCCGCCATCGCCGGACTTCGAATTGATCGCGGATCCGACCGAAAAAACGCCGCCAGAGCGGACCATCGACACGACCGGACCAGCTCGGCTTGCGAGCCAGCAGCGGGTCGGCGACCCGGTGTTCTTTGATCGCGTTGCGAGACAGATAGATCGCAAAAGCCCAGCCCAGAATCACCGCGAGCGGGAACAACCTGCCTCGGAAATCTAACGAAGCGAGCAGGCACAACGGAGACGAATCGCGGCCGCAACCTCCCCCGCCATACCAGTTCGTCATCATGTGTTCGAACACTGCCCAGGCATAGACCCCGACAGGGATCAGGTAGAAGATCCGCTTGCCCGAGCGCCGAACCTGCCAGACGGCGAGCCCGCAGGCAATACCGATACCCATGGCCAAAGCCCCGTGTCCAATCCATATGACACCGTAGAACTCCTGCATCTCCGGGAACAGAAAACTCCCGACGTCGGCGAACTTCGAGCGCCCGGAGAGCAAAAAGCCAGACGACTCCGCCCCCACCATGGCCTGATAAAAACGTCCCAGACCGAGGCCGAAAGCGCCACTCGGTGGACCCGCAAGCCCGCCACCGATCATCACCAAGATGTCTTCTGCAAAGCCCATCCCGACGCCGGTGGCCCCGGCCACAACTGCATAGTCGAGCGGCCCCGCCAGATCCTTGAAACCACTCCCTCGCCAGCGGACCAAGACCAGCAAAGGCATGATCTTGAAAAACTCCTCGGTCAGCGGTGCCCAAATGTCACGACGGATGTAGTTCACGCCGAGCCCCCCCAGCACCCCACGGACCCAGCCATCGAGCGGAGAGAGCGCTACCTGCGACAGAGCAACCAGCACAAACACCGGGCCCATTCCAAGGAGGAAAAAGCCGGCTGCTGTGCGCCAGGAAACCGTTCGCCAGGGAAGCGAAAGCCCTACCAACATCAGGAAGAAAGGAACGGACCACACAGTCACCTGGAGAAGCCGACCACTTGTGGCAATCACCAAATAGATCCACGCAGCAAGACCAACTGCCCACAAGACCAACGAGACCGGGCCCTTGTCGAGAATACGACGCACGGGACTCGAAGAACCCACCGACTCAATCATCGAGATCGATCTTGCCGGTGGCGAAGTCGAGGAACCGGTCCATCGCCGCGTTGAGCTGTCCTCCTGGGCTGTCGGGAGGAGCATTGTCGGTCATGATGGTGTTCTTGTAGACCTCAAACGCCTTTTCTGCTTGTTTCTCCGGTGTGTCCTGAGAAGCAATGTCGTACATGTCTTTCAGCGATGTGATTGGTCCACCGACCTTTTTGTCGATGGCATCCTTGACGACTTTGCCTCCGATCGAAGCGCCCGCGGCCCCGATCGCGGCAGCCTCGTCCGAACCGCCGACCGAGTCGATCCAGCAGCCGACACAGCCACCGGACGCGTCACCGAGAGATCTGGTCACGAACCAGATCGCCGCCCCCACCAGCAGTCCCCAAATAATGGGGTGGACGACCAGCAAGCGATCTGCCCAGCGCCATACGGTGCTCACAGCAACCTCCCAGGGGTCGTCCGGAAGCCTACCTACGCCAGGAGCACGATGGCCGAGAGAAACGTCCGCGTTCCCGGCGGCACATTGCTAGAGGTTGCGCTCAGCGAAGATCGCGTCGTCCGAAGAGCGGAATCGCCACTCCGACCAGGATTACGAACATCATCAGCAGGACCGATGCGTGACCCCAGTTCATCCCGTTCACCAACGGGTCACTGCCCAGGTAGTAGTGAAAGGGTGACCATCGCGCCAACGAGGCAAAACTCTCTGATAGCGGAAGAAACGCAAACATGAAATACGCCACCACGGTTGTCCCGGTGGCGCTGTAAGCGGCCACCCGCGAACGTCCGGTGGCGGCGCCGACCAATAGCGCCACTCCGCCCAGCACCAAGCCGAGCAGCGTGAGCAGCACGGTCGTGGCTGCGATATTCGTGACCGAGAGGTCCACGCCCCCGACGGCGACTCCCGCCCAGGTGCCAACAAATGTGACAAGTCCCAACAGAACGGCGTACGCCACCATGGCGAGGGCCTTTTCGATCAGAACTCTGGTGCGGCTGACCGGATTGGTGAGCAGGAGATCCATCGTCCGGTCTTCCTCCTCCCCCGCCAGCGCCCGGGAACCGAGGAGAGCCGTCAACACGACAAATGTGATTGGGCCTACCAAGGAAAAGATCTCCGCTTGGAAGAAACCGGCGGGCGTGGACATGTCGGCAGACCCGATCATCGCCAACATGGCGTCAGGGAAGTCTTTGACGAACTCGGTGAAGGAGTCCGGGATCAATCCATAGATCGGTCCGATCATCAGACCCATGTAGAACATGATCGCCGCGGTGATCACAAGCAAACCCTGGTGGTCGGAGGCCGACTTGACGGCGATGCTCGAAACCCGAGCCGAGCCGGCGATTTTCTCCATCGCCCTCTTCGTCAGAGGGTGCGCTCGCAGCCGGTCGAGCGTCGTGACGCCGATGCTCTGGCCTCTCAGGTCACGACGGTTCACACCCACGTAGGACAGAACAAGGAAACCGGCCGCCGCCCCACCGAGGACTGCGATATCGGACGCGGCGGCTCCGTTGACGACCGGTTGGTTGCCACTGAAGTAATACCACGGAAAGATTCGAGCGAGACCCTTCAGGCTCTCAACCAGTGGGAGGATCCCGGCCGCGAGATAGGACACCATCATCACCGCCACCGCGGTTCCGGACGCGAGGGTTCTTCGTCCGGTCCAGGCCCCGATCGCGAGCGCCAGCATTCCGTAGAACAGAGAGTTGACGAAGAGGTACAGAATGACAGCGGCGACATGGACGCCGGTCATATTGATCTGAAGCATTGACGGCACGGCCACACCAGCCCCCCACAACGCCAGGGAGGCCAACCCGACCAGAGCCACCATCGACCCTGCCTTGGAGAACAGCAACTGGCTTCGGCTACGAGGATTGGCGAGCAGCAGACCCAAAGTTCCGCCCGCCTCTTCGCCGGCGATCGCAGAAGCTCCCATCGATATCGCAAGACCGGCCAGCGTCAAAGCCCCCATCAGGTTGTACATCGCACCAAATCCGAGGCCGGCGACATCGCCCTCCTGGGGTATACCCATGAGGTCCAGGATCTCGGGACCAAGTTCGTAGTAGAACGAGATGTCGATGTCGCGGTAGACGTACAACCCGAAGACGAGCATCAGCGCCACGCCCACGGTGCCGATCATGAAACCGGTAAATCGATCCCTGCTCGTTTTGGTGAAGACGTTGGCCAGCATCATGCACCTGCCAACTCGGTGTCCGGATCCCGGTAGTAGGTGAGAAAGATCTCCTCGAGATCGGCCTCCTGGCTGTTGATGTCGAGAATGTGATATCGCTCCGTCACGGCTTTGAGAAGAACGTCCATGTGCCCGTCAAATGACATGAGGGCGGAGTGGTTGCGCACCTCGACGTCGCGAACCCCTGGCACGGACGTGAAAACCGACGCCTCGACCGGGCCATCGAATGCGAATTCCACACGTCGGATCGCTTTCGACCGCAGACTCTGGACGGTCTCGACATCGACCAGACGCCCGTGGCGGATCACACCAACCCGATCAGCGACACGTTGCACCTCAGAAAGAGTGTGGCTCGACAGGAACACCGTGCGGCCTTCTGAGGCGACTTCGCGCATCATGACCTGAAACTCACGCTGCATCAAAGGGTCGAGTCCTGTGCTCGGTTCGTCCATGATCAGAACGTCGGGCCGGTTCATGAATGCCTGGATCACACCAACCTTCTGACGATTCCCGGTGCTGTAATCGCCCACCTTTTTCGAGAGATCGGCGTCGAGCCGCTCGGCGAGTTGGTCCACGAAACCCCAATCGACCCCTCCCCGGAGGTTGGCAAAATATTTCAGGGTGTCGCGACCGGTCAGATTCGGATACATGGCGAGGTCGCCCGGGACGTAACCGATGTGTTTGCGCAAATCGACCGACCTCTCCCTGGTGTCCATGCCCAGAATCCACGCTCTGCCGGCGGTTGGGCGGATCAGGTCCAGAATGGTCCTGATGGTCGTGGTCTTTCCGGAGCCGTTGGGTCCGAGGAAACCAAACACCTCACCCTTTGCCACATCGAGGTCGAGATCGACCAGCGCCTCGACGCTGCCGTAATGTTTCGTCAGTCCCTGTGTCGTGATGGCTGCGTCACTCATACTCTGTCCTTTGATATCTGGTCGGTCAGGCGATTCATGAGCTGGGGCCATTCGTCGGCGAAGAAGTCGGCGATCAGCCCCATCTCGGTGACTCGTTCTGGTCGGTTAGCCGGCACCACCCCGGCGGCTGCCTCTGTGATCTTGCGCATCTCGATGATCCGGTCGAGTTCCCGCTCCATTCTCCGAGACCAGACGCGATCGGGCAGGCGGTAGTGGCTCGCGCGATTTCCCCGGAACGTGACGCGCTCAACCAGACCGAGCTGCTCGAGCAGCCGGATCTGTGTCGACACCGAGCCGCCACTGATGTCGAGGGCCAGGGTCAAATCGGAGGCGGACTGGTGATCCGGCTCGCAGATCATCAGCCAGCCGAGAATTCGTCCTGCGGTTCTCGTGCCGGAAATGCTTTCCCAAAACCGACCCATCCGTTCGACGAAGTCGACTTGTTGTTCGGTTAGTTTCATATGTTTCAGTATATACTGAAACTCCTACATCGGGCACCTCGTCGGTCCCGTCGACGCGACTGAGCCCGAGGAGAGAACCCCGGGCTCATCGTTTTCTGGTGGTTTGGTTCTAACCAACCGAGAAGGCGACCTCGCTCAAGGTCTGGTTGCCGCCAACTTCGATCGCAAGAACCTCTGCCTTGTAGGGTCCCAAAACGGCCAAGAACTCGGCCGGCACACTCACGCTCGTAACCGTGGAAGGGACATGGGCCGAAAACACCTTGGTCGGGTCCTCCTCCGAAATGACGAGCACCTGATAGGCCACAACATCGACACCTCCCGATGTTGTCACCGGCTCCCAGCCCACAACGAGATTCCGCGGCCGGACCGTGGAGTCGTCGCTAGGCGAGACGATCACAGGACCGTTCGGGAATTTGTGAGTCAAGGTCACGGCGCTCTTCATCCGTTGCCCGTCGATTGTGGTTCCCTCGAACAAGTAATCACCTTCGGGGAAGAGCTTCAAGAACTCCGCGAGGGGAAACTCGGTGAACGGGGGCTCGCTCGACTCGGAGAACAACTCGGTCAATCCATAATCTTTGAGGACGCCTCGGTTGGCCACGTCGAGGATCTTCTCACCTTGCGGGTTGCGTACGGTGACGGATCGCCAGGGCTCGTGATCGAGGTCGATCTGGACGCCGGCATCGCCGTCCGTGGCGTTGATCTCCACTCTCATTTGCGCACGTTTGAACTCAACCGCAGGCTCGCGAGACATCGCTGCGGTCAATGTCAACCCGATGATCGTCACGCCCACCATCGCTATCAGAATTCGCTTCATCATGTGTCGCTCCTTGGTAGGGCCTCGCGGGCCTGCTGCCACCGGCCGGTCTGTCCCAGGAGAAGCTACGAAACCGACCTGAACGAACACTGAACAAAAACCCATGAGGTCCCCCACCCAGGGTTCGAGACCACACGCGCCGCTTGCGGCCTTTCGGTCGAGACTATGTTCGGACCGACACTCGGCCCAGGAGCAGCACATGGATTACAAACTCGGACTCGTCCTGATCCCGGTGGCCGACGTGGATCGGGCGAAGAGGTTCTACACCGAAAAGGCCGGGTTCAGACTCGACGTCGACCACCGTGCCGGCGACGAGTTCAGAGTCGTGCAGATGACCCCGCCCGGATCGGCCTGTTCGATCAGCGTCGGGACCGGAATCACGGATGCCGAACCCGGTTCAACCCGAGGCATCCACCTCGTCGTGTCAGACATCGATCTGGCCCGCTCGGAACTGGTAGGGCGAGGGGTTACGGTGAGCGAGGTACGCCACATGGGAGCCGGCGGCTGGACGCCGGGGACAGATCCAGAACATCGCGACTACACCTCCTTCGCCGACTTCGCCGACCCCGACGGGAACAGCTGGGTGCTGCAGGAAGTCGGATGGACCCCATGATTTCGAGATCTGAAACTGGCGTCTGGGGCACCGGATGGAGGTAAAAGCGCTTTCGATCTACCAGGTCGTCGACTGATCGTGACGGCCCCGTATTCGGTCCTGCTGTTCGACTTCGACCACACCCTCTTCGACTCCGACATGTCCGAGGCTCTGGCCTATGAGCAGACGATGCTCGAGTTCGGTCTGACCGAACCGGCAGCCCATTTCACCACCTATCAGCGGATCAACCGCAAACTGTGGGACCGGGTGGAGAGCGGCGAATTGACGGCGGATCAGGTCAGAACGGAGCGGTTCGACCAGCTCATACAGATTGTCGGCATCGGAGCCGACCCTTCGGCGATGGCCGACACCTACGCGGACAGGTTGGGTGCCAACGGCGATCTCTACCCTGGCACTCGCCCGGTCCTCGAGCACCTCGCATCACAGGCGCGGCTTGCCCTCGTCACCAACGCCATCAGTGCGATCCAACGAACGAGAATCAATCGGCTCCAGATTGCCGACCTATTCGAGACAATCGTGATCTCCGCCGAGGTCGGTGCATCCAAACCCGGCCAGGCGATATTCGACGTCGCGTTCGATCGCCTCGGCCATCCAGAAAAGCGGGCTGCGCTCATGGTCGGTGACAGTCTCACCTCCGACATCAGGGGTGGTTCTGACTACGGGATCGCGACCTGTTGGTACAACCCGCATCGATACCAAAGGGATGGTTCTACGGGAGTCACCCATGAAATCCAGTCCCACGACCAGATTTCTGCGCTGGTCGGCGTTCTGGCTTCCGACCGGGAGCCACCGAGGCTCCTGTTATAGAGTTGGACGCTGTGAGGCCAGACCAGTTGCTCGAATATTGCCTGTCCAAACCCGGAGCGTGGGAAGACGAACCATGGGATGGCGACATCGTCACCAAAGTGGGCGACAAAATCTTTGCGTTCCTGGGCGACGGAGCGTCAGTTGGTTTGAAGTGCGGATCGTCGCGGGACGAGGCCGACGAGTGGCTGCTCCGCTTTCCTGAGGACGCCGCGGTCATGGCATACATCGGGCGCTCTGGATGGAACACACTGAGACTGAACAACTCGATCTCAGACGACGAGATCAAGGCGGCAGTCGACGACTCCTACACCACGATCGTCGCCAAACTCCCCAAGTCGAAACGGCCTACCGACCTGAGCACCGATCAGGGCGCTGGATAGATGGCGATTGCTCCCCCACCCGTCACCAGGATCAATGAGGCGATGGTGAAGATCATGAGGTCATACTCCCATCCACCACTGGCAGCCCAATACTTGCTCTTCCACTTGAAGACGTGAAAGCTGATCGAGCCGGCCATGCTGCCCATGATCACCAGTGCGGCCAGTTGGGTGAGGATGCCAAACACCAGGCCGATCGCGCCTGCAGCCTCGGCGAAAGTCAGCCCCCATGCCACCGGGACGCTGAGCCCATTGTGTTTGGCGAATGCCGGGACGTCTTTCAGTTTGTTCTTGACTGCAACCGCGAAGCTAAAACCGACCACTAGACGGGCCAGTAACAGGGGGATGTCCGGGTAGTCGCGGATGGAGTCGAATATTTGGCGGATGGTATCGATCACGGTTTCCTCTCAGGTATACCTCAGACCAACCAGATCTAGACGGTCGACTTCCCTCAATTGTCGCCCGGCCGACAGTTTTCGGAAAACCCGCCCCGGCGGTGTCCAAGCGGGTCCCGTCGTTACCCTCATCATTGCGCTCGATCAGGAGAGCACAACACCGCCTCGGCCGGACAAGGAGGGCCTTCCATGGACATTATCGACGCCCACTTCGCGGCAGAGAATGCACACGACGTCCAGGCCACCCTCGACACGTATACCGATGACATCGTCTGGGATGACGTCACCCACCCCAATGCCCCTTTCCACGGCAAGGATGAAGTTGGCGCCGTCTATTCGTCGATCCTCGATGCAATCCCTGATGTTGTCCTTGAAACGGTGAAGAGGTTCACCGGTGAGGAGGGCAGATTTGTTGTCGACGAGTCGATCCTGACAGGTCACGTCCACGGCGAGTGGGCCGGGATGCCCGGTGGCGGCGCACCGGTCAAAGTCCGGATGCTCCACATCTTCGAGTTGCGAGACGGACTCATTTCGTATGAAAACGCCTGGTTCAACGCTGCGGACGTCCAAAAACAGATACTCGATCACGCCAGGGCCAACGCCAGGGATTCCGAATCGAATTGAACCTATCGGTTGACAACAGTGTTGGAACGTGGAAGAGTTAGTCAACCAATCGGTTTAATAGATCGGAGGACAACTTGGCCCAAGACGCACTGTCGCAAGCCTTCTCGGCTCTCGCCGATCCGACGAGACGGGACATCGTCGCCCGTCTGGCCGAAGGTGACGCAACCCTCGTTGATCTCGCCGAACCCTACAACGTGACCGTCCAGGCTGTGGCCAAACATCTCAAGGTATTGGAGAGCGCTGGACTCGTCAGCAGAACCCGAGATGCCCAGCGCCGGCCCGCCCACCTGGAGGCGGAGGTTTTCGAATTGATGACCAAATGGATCGAGCGATACCGGCGCCAAGCCGAGGAGCGTTACTCCCGCCTCGACGACCTGCTCCGTGACCGCAGCGAAGACCAGAATCAAGACGCCCAGACCGAGCCCAGAGAACCAGAATGAGCAACAAGTTCGAAACCGAGATCATCATCGACCCCAAAGTTCCGTTGGTCAGGATCATCCGAGACTTTGGGGCGGAGCCCGAGCGGGTCTTTCAGGCGCACACAGACCCCGAATTGCTGGTGCGATGGAACGGTCCTCGGGACACGACGATGTCCATCGACTACTTCGATTGCCGCAGCGGTGGGTCATACCGATACAAGCTCGCCCGGGGAGGCGATTTTGAGGCTTGGTTCAACGGCACCTACCACGAGATTCGACCGAACCAACTGATCGTCCAAACGTTCACCTTCGAGGGGGTCCCCGATGGCGTGGCCCTCGAGAAGATGAGATTCGAGCGGATAGGGGCCGGCCACACGAGACTTACAGGCACATCTCTCGTCGACAGCTTCGAGGACCGGGACGCGTTCGTGGCGACCGGTATGGAAACGGGCGTGCGTGAAGGGTACGAACGCCTCGACGATGTGCTGGCGGGCGCCTAGATGAACCTGCGGGCTCGATCGAATGCCTGACAGCCCAGACACCGTTGATGACTATGTGGGTTCCTTGCCCGACGAGGTCCAGGAAGTGGTAAACCGCTTTCGACGCATCATTTCTTCTGTCGCCCCTGATGTGGTGGAGACGATCCGCTACCAGATGCCTACGTTCTCGGTCGACGGCGTCTATATCGTTTACTTGGGGGCGTGGAAAAAACACATCGGGCTATATCCGATCCCGACACTGGCCGGGGACCTCGAGGATCAGATCTCGCCCTACCGGTCCGCCAAAGACACGCTGAGGTTTCCGTACAACCAGACCATGCCTTACGAATTGATCGAGCGTCTGATCATCGAGCTGACCCGGATGCGACTCGATCACGAATGACGATCGGCGCGATCACTCCGCCGGGTCGTATGTGAGGATTTCGAGAATGTGACCGTTCGGATCGATGAAATAAACCGAGTCGGTGGCCCCGTGGACTCCACTCGATCGTCCGGGCCCACGCATATTGGTCGCCCGTGACGGGCCGTCACCGTATCTAGTCCCGCTGTTTCGGATGCGGGTGAATGTCGCTTCGAAAGTCGTTCGATCCATGCAGAACGCGAGGTGCCTCGATGTGGGATTCGGTTCCTCCGAGAGATCAAGAGCCAGATCAGGCGTGATCAGCATCACCTCGAATCCGCTGCTCCGACCGCGAGACTCCAGCCCAACGACATTGCTGTAAAACGCCACAGACTCGGTTAGGTCTTTTACGTCGAGAATGGAGTGGTCGAGACCGATCGGCACCCCATTGACGCTACACCAGAACACAAGTCGCCGGCCGATTCGCAATGGGCCATTCACCAGACCCAACTAGCGTGTCGACCATCGAACGGTTCTTCTCCTCCCGCAGTTTCGCAACGCACACCAGGCCGTCGGTGGCGTTTCATTGCCTGTATCCAGACGTGCTCAGGATGACCGCTAGAGCGTTTGTCGATGGGTTCCCTGGCAAGGTCCTATACGCGGTAAAGGCCAACCCAGAACCGGTCGTACTGTCAGAGCTGTGGGAGGCCGGGGTCCGCAGTTTCGACACCGCATCTCTCGCCGAGATAACCCTCGTTCGGGCCTTACTTCCCGAGGCCGAGTGTTACTACATGGCTCCGAGCAAACTGATCGGTTCGGCGGAATCGGCATTCGAGGACCACGGGGTCAGACACTTCGTAGCCGACCACGAAAGCGAGTTGGCGCGCCTGCTTCGTTTCGCCGACGAAGAGACCACGATCCACATCAGAATGAAGGCGATGGACCCCGACTCGGTTTACGAATTGTCGAGCAAGTTTGGAGCAGACGAAGCCGGCACGATCGAGATGTTGTCCACCGCAGCCGCCTCGAGGGCGAACGTTGGATTGTCATTCAATGTCGGGTCGCTGTGCCTCAACCCAGACGCCTATCGCAGAGCGATCACCGCCGCCGGCCGAGTGCTCGACCTATCCGGGGTGACGGTGAGTTCCCTCGATGTTGGTGGAGGTTTTCCCAGCCCCTATCCGAACCTCTCCATCCCATCGCCCAAAGCTTTTTTTGAAGCGATCGCCGAGGCCGCGGAGTCGATCGGACTGACCAATACTCAGCTGATCTGCGAACCGGGGCGCGCCCTGGTGGCGGAGGGGCAATCTCTGCTCACCCAGGTGATACTCATCAAAGACGACGTCGTATTCCTCAACGACGGCATCTACGGGAGCTTGAAGGAACCCGACATCTCCAAGGACATGGTGCATTACCCGTACCGGCTTCTCCGGGTCGACGGGGTGACAAATCTCGATTCCAGATCTTTTGGAGTGGCCGGTCCCACCTGCGACACGCTGGACGTACTCCCGCTTCGTCTCGACCTACCCAGCGATGTCGAAGTTGGCGACTACATCGAGTTCGGCATGACCGGGGCCTATTCGAACGCAATGAGCACCAAATTCAACGGTTTCGAGGCGACCAATTGGGTCCTGATCGACGGCGACCTTCCCCCGTCCTGACCAACGCCTGGTCGTTCGACAACATTCGGCGTTGAGACGCTCCACTCGGTCAGCGGGGTGCGCGGATCACCAGGACCAGACCCGTGCCGCCATCCGTGGCGGCACCGTCGTTCACGCGGGATCCGTCAATTGTCGCGGTGCCACACGACGGAGCCATCCCAGAGTGTGTCATCGGACAAATCTGCGGTCCCGTGGTCGTCATATTCCAGCGTGTACGACTCGCCGATGAGGAACCGAATGACCACCGATCCACACCTCGCGCTCCGGAACCTGGCATTCAATGAATCGCCGTGAATTGTGCCCGTCAGCTTCGAGTTGAACACCGTGTCTTCCGACCCGGCGTTGACACACACGCTTCCGAAGTCGTCGACATATCCGATTCTCACCCTTCGCGTGCCTTCGATCGCGAGGTGCAAGGTGCTGCCATCCCCGTCAGGCGGGGCAGGGTCCTGACCGACCCAATTCCCCTCGAACGGCGACGAGGGAGCCACGGCCGCCAGCGCCGGCGCCGCCGCGAGCACGCCGAGCATCAAGACCATCACCAGCAGAGGAGCACGCTTCACAACACATCTCCGATCTTGTCGCGCCGTCGCCCAGTACGAGCACCGGCTCTCACTACTTTGTGTCCGGCATCCGTTCCAAACCAACAACGACCGGTGGCCTCGGTGTACCCGACCAGGTTGACAAGAACACAGACGGATTGATGGAATGAGTCACCTAATCCTAGGTGGGAAGGAACCCATGACCGACACAGAAAACCCATTTGATCAGCTTCCGATGGTCCCTTCAGCAGACCAGTCGCTACCAGGAAGACTGGAGCTTGGTGCGTTTTCGGTTTCGCTATCGGTCACCGACCTCGCTTCGTCGCGCTCTTTCTACGAGAAGCTCGGCTTCGAGGTCAGTGGCGGTGACGTCGCCCACAACTATCTGATTCTCAAGAACGGCGAGACGACGATCGGGCTGTTTCACGGCATGTTCGAGGGAAACATCCTCACGTTCAATCCAGGACTCACCAACCGGATGGAACGAATCGAGTCCTATACCGATGTGCGGGATATTCAGAAACACGTCAAGGCCCAGGGTCTGCCCATCGACCCAGAAGTCGACGAGTCCACCTCGGGACCTGCCTCCATCACCCTCGTCGACCCCGACGGCAACGCCTTACTGATCGACCAATTCTTCTGAGCCGAACCGACCGGCTCGCCCCGAATCGGTTGAAAACAAAAAAGACCTACTCGGAATGCGCGGGCAAAAGAGAGCGGCTAACGTACAACTATATGGTTGTAGGAATTGTGGCATCTGAGGACGAGACCACCCTCCTTTTCAAGGCTCTCGCCGACGCGACTCGAAGGGACATCGTCAAGCGCACCATGCGACGCGACTACTCCGTGTCGGCCCTGGCTCGGTGTTACACGATGAGTTTTGCCGCGGTTCAGAAGCATGTGGCGATTCTGGAGCGGGCCGGCTTCATCACGAAACACACGCAGGGCCGTGAACACCTCGTGCGTAGCAACACCGACACCGTCCGGACCGCCCAGCGGCTCCTCCGCCAGCTCGAGAATCTGTGGACCGACCGCATCGACCGATTCGGGGAGGTTCTCTCCGAATCCGACCCTGGAGAAGAACCATGACCGTTACCGACATCCGCAAGGATCCCGAGAACCTGAAAATGACCCTCACCGCGGTTTTCGACGCAGGCATCGATCGGGTTTGGGAACTGTGGGCCAACCCCCGCCTCCTCGAACGCTGGTGGGGACCTCCGACCTATCCGGCAACCTTTGTCGACCATGACCTGTCGGCCGGGGGTCACGTCAGCTATTTCATGACAGGACCAGAAGGGGACAAGCACGGTGGTTGGTGGCGGGTCTTGATGGTCGATCCACCACGTCATCTCGAATTCGAAGATGGCTTCTCCAACGAAGACGGGACTCCCAACCTCGAAATGCCCGCCATGACCGCCAAGGTGACAATCGTTGAAGATGACGCAGTCGTCGGGGGTGCCCGTATGACGATGGAGAGCACGTTTCCGTCACTCGAGGCGATGGAGGAGATCATTGCCATGGGTGTGGAGGAAGGCCTCCGCTCGGCAGTCGGACAAATCGACGAGCTCCTCCTCGAAGGTGTGGCCTCGGCGTAGCCGCGGGCAGAGACTTCCCGGGTCGCCATGACCGCGATCTCCGATCGTTACCAACGTCGCGCCGAAGCATTCCAAGCCCTCGTCGAGGGGGTCAATTCCGACCAGTGGAGCAATCGTTCTCCCTGTGAAAAGTGGACTGCGTCAGACGTTGTCGACCACGTGGTGGTCATGCACCATGTGGTGTTGAGGACAACCGGACGGGCGCCGACGCCGACGGGCGACGACCCCCTCACCGCATTCCGCACTGCCAGGGCAGACATCGAGAATGCCCTAGGAGACGCGACCATCTCCACCCTGGAATCAGAGACCCGGGGCGGCCGAATGACTTTCGAGGAACAGGTCGATCGAATCGTGAGCTCCGACCTCCCGATTCACGGCTGGGACCTGGCAAAAGCGACCGGACAGGACGACAGCATCCGTCCAGAAGATGTCGAGGGCTTGTGGAAAGAGGCCAACGACACACCGCCCGAATTGATGGATCTATACCGCACTCCCGGCGCCTTAGGACCAGGAGTCGAGGTCTACGGGGCAGAGATCCCGATTGCCACGGAAGCGCCCCTGCAACACCGCTTGTTGGGTTTCGTCGGCCGTGACCCCGATTGGAAACCTCCCACCTGACAACTTGTCATGGGTCTTCTGGACACGCCACCGGCCGTGGTCAGGTGGCGTCCAGAACTCGACCGAGCCGGGCGACACCTTCGGTGATCTCGTCAGCTCGGTAGTAGGCGAAACTCAAACGCAGGTAGTTGCGTAGGCCACCCTGGCTGGAGAACAGAGCGCCATCGCGATAGTCGACGCCGGCAGAGCGGGCAGCGCGGCGAACCAGTGAGCCGTCCACTCCTTTCGGGAGCTCGAGCCAGAAGAAATAGCCACCTCCGGGGGTTGCCCATCGCACACCGTCGGGCATGTAGGCATCGAGGGCCGTTTGCATGACCTGGATCCGATCGGAGTAGTCCGAACGCAGCTTCGAGATGTTCGAGGCCAGATCTCCATTCGTGATCACCTCTGTAGCCAAACGGGACGCCATCGGATTGAGGCCACCCCCGCTCACCACCAATCCCGAGTCCGCCAGAGCTTTCACATTGTCTGTGGCCGAGTGGATCCAGCCGAGGCGGAGACCTGGCGCCAGGATCTTGGAGAACGTTCCGAGCGAGAGAACCACAGAACTCTCGACCCACCTGGACATCGCAGGCGGCATCGAAACTTGCGAAACAGACGGCAAAAGGTGGTAGACCTCGTCCGCCACCACCGAAACACCGTGCCGCGCAGCCACCTCCACGAGAGCGACACGACGCTCCGTACTCATGGTCACACCTGCAGGGTTGTGAAATGCCGGGATGGTGTAGATGAATCGAACCTGGCGCCCTTCTTTCTTCAACCGGACGATCACCGAATCGACGTCTTCTGGGTTCAGACCCAGATCGTCGACCGGTATGCCCACCGTTTCGAGGCCATGATCGGTAAAGATCCCACCGGCCAGGAAGTAGGAGGGTTCTTCCACCAGCACGACGTCTCCGGGCCGGGTGAAAACCGTGCAAACCATGTCGAGCGCCTGCGAGTTGCCATTGGTCGAAAACAGCAACTCCGGGTCGACCGGAAAGCCGTAGGCGGCACCAAGGAACTCGGCCAGAGCAACCCGATGGGCGCCGTCGCCGTACTCAGGCCCGTACTGGAAATGCTCGACCGGTCCTCCGTCCCCGAAACAGACCGAGGCAGCCCGCTTGAAGATCTCGACCGGATACACCGACCGATCGGGTTGCCCCACTCCCAGATCGATGACACCCTCCGGCACGTCGACTTGTGTCGTGCGGAGGGTGCTCATCCCACCATCTTGGCAGCCGTCACGATGCTGGACTCTCACAAGCCGACCGGAATTGCGGAGCAAGCCCGACGACTGCCAGTCGGTGAGTTTCAGCGAGCGGCGCCAGGTGGTCGCCCCGTTTCAGATGTTGATGACGAGTTTGCCAAGAGCGTGCCCCTCCCCGAGATACCTCAAGGCCTCTTGGGTCTTCTCGAGTGGGTAGGTGTTCTCGATAACCGGCTTGATGGCGCCGGACTCGACGAGTCCCACCAGGAACTGTTGATCCTCGTGTTTGACCTGAGCGGTGAACCACGTCATCGAACGACCGCCGAGCATCGACAGGATCTTCCTTCCGATGAGGCTGCGAAACGGACCCATGAGTGCGTGTTTTTTGCCGGTGGTCGTCACATTGCGCCCGGTCGGGGTGAGGATCCGACTCGTCTGCCACCACGGGCGGTAGCCCACATTGTCGAAGAACAGGTCGTAGTTTCGATCCAGGGTGAAGTCGTCTCGGGTGTAGTCGATCACCTTGTCGGCGCCGATCGAGCGAACCATGTCGACCTTCGCCGTGCTGCAGACCGCGGTGACGTCGGCCCCGAGCGCCTTGGCGATCTGGACGGCGTAGGTGCCCACTCCCCCGGATGCGCCGTTGACCAGAACCCGCTCACCCGATTTCAAACCACCGACGTCGCGAAGACCCTGCAGTGCAGTCAGACCAGCCAGAGACAACGCGGCCGCGTCCTCGAAGCTCACGCCGGCCGGTTTGTGAGTGAGACGCTTCTCGAGCGCGACGGCGTACTCGGCGAAGGCTCCATAACCAATATCACCAAAAACCTCATCGCCGGGCTTGAACCTGGTCACTTGTGCACCGACCGATTCGACCACGCCCGCGGCGTCGGCACCGGGAATCGGATGCTTCGGTCGTCTCAATCCTGCGACCGCTCGTGCCAGGTAGGGCGTGCCGGTGGTCATATGCCAGTCGTAGATGTTGAGCGAAGCGGCTTTGACCCGGATCAAGACCTGATCGGGCCCCGGTGTTGGCATCGCAACCTCGCGGTGCTCCAGAACATCGGGTCGTCCGTACCGGTCTTGAACAATCGCATTCATCGTAGGTCCCATCAGCAGCTCCTCATCCTCGGCCAAAACTTCTCGTACGGTGTAAGATAACCATACAGCGTAAGTCTGTCAAGACTTACCACGTAAGTTACAATGGCCATCGAACATGATCACCGACGAAGAGAACGGAATCGAGCAGCGGATCCCGCTCAGCCGAGCCCGGGTGCTGCGGTCTGCCATCGAACTCGCCGACGCCCAAGGCATCGAGGCAGTCACAATGCGCAACCTCGCGCAAGAGTTGGGCGTCGAGGCGATGTCGCTCTACTACCACGTTGCCAACAAGGAAGCCCTTCTCGACGGTGTTGTGGAGTCGCTCCTCGAGGAGGTCGAGAAGGATCTCGGAGGGTTCTCGGTGGTCAAGGGCGAACGGGATTGGAAGCCGATTCTTCGTAGCTGGATACTCACCGCCCGCGCTGTGATGCTTCGCCATCCGTGGGCGCCGCAGGTGATCGAGACCCGGACCAAGATGACGCCGATCCTCGTCCGGTACTTTGACTCCATCCTGGGAGTGATGGTCGAGGGCGGCGTCTCCAACGATCTCGGGCACCATGCCATGCACGCGCTGGGGAGCCGCGCCCTTGGGTTCAATCAGGAGCTGTTCACGCCAGAAGACTCGGCCGCCGACGAAGAGGCAACGGCCCTGCTGTCCAATCTCGCCGCCCAACTGCCCTATCTGGTTGGAATGCTCTCTGAAGTGACCCACGATGACGGTCCCGAGGCCACTCTCGGCTGGTGCGACGACCAGACCGAATTCGAGTTCTCTCTTGACCTCATCCTGGACGGACTCGAGCAAAAAGCCCTTCGATGATGCCTCGCTCCGATCCTTAGGCTCTACACCCCGGATACGGGGCGAATCGCCGAAAGTTCGCAGCGGGGAGGTGCGATTCGTGGAGGGCGGTTCGCAATCCATGCCGATCGCCCGGTTTTGAAATCCCACCGCGCACCGCAACAGCCAGGCGTAAAGCCTTGGCGCCGTGACCGCCACCCTTGGCCAGGTCCAGGCGTAGTAGACGATTGCCGCCAACAGTCCGACTTCGAGCGGGCTGCCGAGGACGTTATAGCTCCACTCCCATATATATCGGCCGCCCCTGACCAGAGAGCGTGTCCTAGGAGCTGCTCTCAACCTCGCAGACAGAGAAGGGCTCGGCCTGCTGACAATGCGCCGTTTGGGCTCTGAGCTCGGCGTCGAGGCAAGTCGTTGTACAAACACGTCGCCAACAAAGACGAGATCCTTGACGGGATCGTCGAACTCGTGGTCGGGGAGACAGAGATTCCAGCCAGCGGCGACGGCTGGCACGAGGCAATGAGACGGCGGGCGATCTCGGCGCGCCAGGTCCTCATACGTCACTCCTGGGCGATCGGGTTGCTAGAAGCCGGCGGATCGATGGGGCCCGCGCGCCCTGCGCTATCCGAACGCGATCCTCGGGAACCTGCGGGAAGCCGGCTTTTCCATTGAGAACGCCGGCCACGCCTTCTGAGATCGGAGAAGACGCGATGAGGTCGGAATACCGCGTCGACCGTGAATTCGACTTCGGCCTCGACCTTCTCCTCGACTCGTTGGCTCGGATCGCCCTGCCGGACGATTGATCCAGGAACCCGACGACCGCAACCTCCAAAGTCCTGGCGCTACAGTCGAAGTCCCGAATAGGAGGTCCCTGTGGCGAATCCAGCAGCGACACCGACGGTCAAACAGCTGCGTCTGGTGGTCGAAGCCGATGATTTCGATGCGGCAGTGGCTTTCTATCGAGATGCGTTGGGATTGCCAGAGGAGTTCTTCGTCGAGAGCGAGGGACAAGCCCGCGTTATCGCACTGCAGGCAGGCCGGGCAACACTGGAGATCATCAATTCCGCCCAGAGACACCTGATCGACCACCTTGAGGTCGGCCGCGAGGTCAGTCGGAAATTCCGGGTCGCCTTCGAAGTTGCAGACGCCGCCACGACGACCACAGAGTTGGTAACGGCCGGCGCCGACCTTGTCGCCCCGCCAGTCGAGACGCCGTGGGGTTCACTCAACTCGAGACTGGAAGCACCCGCGGGACTCCAGATAACCCTGTTCGAAGAGCTCGAGCCCAAAGACTGAACCACCGTCGGGTTCAACCGCGCGCATCACGGCGGATACGGTTCGAAACCGTGGATCGCTTGCTGCTCGCGGACGAAAGCGACGATGGCCGTCACGTCATCGACGGATAGACCTTCAATCGGTGGCATGTCGCCGAAAGTCCAATGATGGGCCCGAGAACCGGCCTGAACCGCCAACTGGAAAGATCCGTCCCCATGGTGGCCAGGCTCGTAAACCTCCGAGAGGAGTGACGGTCCCCTGTCGGTGCCCCTGAGGTCGGCACCATGGCATTCGGCACATTTTGCGGCATACAGCTGCTCGCCGGTGGCCACCAGATCCAGGTCCTGGGCCCGGATCGTGGTGTCAGAAGTACCGACGCACCCTGTGATGGTCATCGCGGCGAGCATGAGGGTCGGAATCTTCATGCCGAACGGATTTCCAGACGCCGTAGGAACTGGGCGTTGATGGCCACGATGACCGTTGATGCGCTCATCAACACCGCCGCGGCGGCGGGGGCAAGCACAAACCCCGCCCACGCGAATGCTCCGGCGGCAAGCGGTATCGCCAGCACGTTGTAGCCGGTGGCCCACACCAGGTTCTGGATCATCTTCCGATACCCGGCATGAGAGAGCCTCCGAATCCCGACGACGCCGCGAGGATCGTCAGAGGCCAACACGATTCCGGCCGATTCGATGGCGACGTCGGTTCCCGCTCCGATGGCGATACCGACGTCGGCTTGGGCGAGGGCCGGTGCATCGTTGACACCGTCGCCGACCATGGCCACTCGGATGCCTTGTGCCTGAAGCTCGGCGACCTTGGAGTGTTTGTCCTCGGGAAGCACCTCAGCCAACACCTGGTCTATGCCGAGCGCGGCCCCTACCGCGTGGGCGACCTGATGGGCGTCGCCGGTGATCATCGCCACCTTGACGCCGAGCTTGTGCAGCTGTTCGACTGCCTCTTTCGACTCCGGTCGGATCTCGTCTTCCATCGAGAGAGCACCGATGACCCGGTCGTCTTCGATCACGTATAGGACGGCGGCCCCTCTTTGCTTCCACCCGTTCGCCGATTCCTCTACCTCTGGAGGTAGGTCGAGACCGCGTTCAGAGAGAAGTGCCGGCCCACCAACTGCCACCCGGTGTCCCTCGACGTCCGCCTCGACACCGCGGCCGATCATCGAATTGAAGCCGGTGGCAGTTGGTACCGAGCCGCGTTCGGCTGCTGCCGTGACAATGGCGCGAGCCAATGGGTGCTCGGAGTCGGCTTCTACCGAAGCGGCCACCGCCAATAGCCGATCCTCGTCGGTACCGGCAGCGGCTCCGACACCTGACAGTTTGTGGCTTCCCTTGGTGAGGGTGCCGGTTTTGTCGAATAGCACCACGTCGATATTGCGCATCCGCTCCAATGCGAGTCGATCCTTGACCAGGATCCCGTTGCGGGCTGCCATCGAGGTGGAAATGGCGATGACCAGAGGTATCGCCAAACCCAGAGCGTGCGGACAGGCGATCACCAAAACGGCAACGGTGCTCACAACGGCCTGGTCAGGCCGGCCGACGATCAGCCACGCAATAGCGGTGACCAGTGCCGCGCCTACCGCCACGTAGAAGAGCAGGGCGGCTGCACGGTCGGCGAGCACCTGGGCCCGGGAACTCGACTCCTGGGCCTGGGCGACTAACCGTTGGATTCCGGCGAGAGCGGTGTCTTCGCCCACCGCCATGATCCGTACCCGGACCGAGTTGTCGGTGGCGACCGTGCCGGCAACCACCTGGTCGCCGGGTTGTTTGGCGACGGGCTTTGACTCACCGGTCACCATCGACTCGTCCACCTCGACTTCACCGGAGACAATCTCTCCGTCGGCAGGGATCCGGCCACCGGGACGCACCAGAACTATGTCGTCGAGAGAGAGTTCGCCCAGTGACACCGTCTCGGTGCCACCATCGGTGACCCTTTCCGCTTCATCCGGGAGGAGTTCGGCCAGTGCGGCCAGCGCTCCCCTGGCCTGACCGATGGCTCTCATCTCCATCCAATGGCCAAGGAGCATGATCGTGATCAGAGCGGCCAGTTCCCACCAGAACTCGAGGTCGAACCAGCCGAGCGTGGTGGCAGCCGACGCGAGAAGGGCGACTGTGATCGCCATCCCGATCAAGAGCATCATCCCAGGCTGGCGATCGCGCGCCTCTTGGACCGCACCCTTCAGAAAGGGCGATCCTCCATACAAGAAGATGATCGTTCCCAGGATCGGGGAAGCCCAGTCCGAGCCGGGGAACGTCGGAGCGGAGTAGCCGAACCACTCCTGGATCATCTCGCTGTAGAAGACAACAGGCAGTGTCAGGACCAACGAAAGCCAGAACCGATCGCGGAACATGGCCACGCTGTGACCGGCGTGCTTGTCGTGCCCGCCGTGTTCGCCCTGAAAGCCGTGCTGCGGATCCGTCGAGGTGTCCATGTCGGTTGTTGTTGACATGCCGTGGCTCTCGTGGTCCCCGTGCCGGTCGTGGGTCTGGCGGTTGTGTGTGCTCATTTCGCTCTCTCAGGATCGGACCAGGCGCTCGATCGCCTTGGTCGCCTCGTTGATCATTTCGTCTGCGCTTCGCTGATCACCGGTGACGGCGGCTTCGCGCACGCAATGCCGGACGTGTTCGTCGAGCAATCCGACCGCCACTCCCTTGAGTGCTGCGGATACAGCGTTGACCTGGGTCAAAACGTCGATGCAGTACTTGTCCTCGGAGACCATCCGCTGAAGACCCCGGACCTGACCTTCTATCCGGGCCAACCGCTTCAGATAGTCGGCCTTGTTTATCTCATATCCTCGCATCGGTGCTCCTACTTATACCCTAGGGGGGTAATGTATAGAACCGGACAGTTTCTGTCAAGTGTCGGGACGGAGGCAGCCAGACCGGGACCGGGTTCCACCCGAAGTTGGGACCGGAAAGGCCTCGATGGCCGGACGTGACAATCTTGGGAGGCAGCGAACGTCGACCCGTGGTGGACATATCTCGAACGGGGGCCGATTCTCTCCAACGTTCGCCGGCAGGCGCAGGGCCATCGCCGGATCCGCCACCTGATCCCCGAAATTGGTCGGCCAGGAGGCGACAATGACACCAGTTTCAGTTAGGACATTCGTGGTGGACAGGCATCCTGATCTCGATCGTTTGGTGGGACCGGACACCAGACTCAAGACCAACTGGTTGGTCACAACCATCCTCGTGCTGGCGGTGTTGACCGTGGTTGGCCTCATCGCCCTGTGGCCACGATCGAAGCCGGACATCGATCGCGGAGGGCTCGGTCTCGCCTCCGAGGTGGTCAAGAGCATCGTTACCGATGCGACCGACGGCTCCTGCTCCTTCGCCCCTGATCTGGAGTGCCACAGAGTCACCTTTCAGATTCTCGAAGGTGAGGATGCGGGCACGGTCGCGACCCAGGAGTTCCAGCTGTTGGGGTCGGCGCCCTATTTCGAGCCTGGCGATCGAGTCGTGTTAAACGTCATCGCCGACGCCGACCCCCTGTTCAGTTTTCAATATGCGGATCGAGAGCGCCGGCCATTGCTCTGGGGCTTGACCTTCCTGTTCGCCGCGGCCGTGGTGGGTTTGGGCCGGCTCCGCGGTCTTGCCGCCCTCGGCGGGCTGGTTGCATCGGTGATGGTGCTCGTGGTGTTCATCGCCCCGGCAATCCTTGCCGGCGAGAGTCCGGTACTGGTGGCGTCAGTGGGCGGATCTGCGATTGCGCTGCTGGCTCTCTATCTCGCTCATGGCTGGCGAAACCTGACCCACGTCGCCGCCATTGGCACCTTCGCCGCCCTGGCAATCACCGTGGCTCTTTCGGCCGTGGTCATGGCGATGGCACGGTTCTCAGGGTTCGCAAGTGAGGAAGCCCTATTCCTCACCTTCGTGGATGGCGTGGATATCCGGGGGCTGGTGCTGGCCGGAACCGTGCTCGGCACCCTCGGAGCGCTCGACGACATCACCGTCACCCAGGCTTCCACCGTCTTTGAATTGCGGCGGGCCAACCCGGCATCATCTGCCGCAGAGCTGTTCGCGGGAGGTTTGCGGGTGGGCCGAGACCACATCGCATCAACCGTCAACACTCTTCTCCTCGCCTACGCCGGCGCCGCAATGCCATTGCTGTTGCTGTTCACCCTTTCCGAATTGCCGCTCGGGATCGTCGCCAACTCCGAGGTGGTGGCCGTCGAGATCGTCCGAACCTTGGTCGGATCAATCGGCCTCGTCGCCGCGGTGCCACTCACGACCTGGCTGGCCGCCCGGCTGGCGACCGACGAAAGCGACCCACTCTGAAAGCCACGGCGTCGGGCACTTTGCCTTGACCGCCGACTTCGGGATTCAACCAACAATCGACGTATTCGGGGATGGCCGGGGACTAGTCACTTTGCGAGGCTTCCATTGGACGTCCTCGACGCCACCTCGTATCCTCGCCGCAGTGCCCCCACGTATGAGCATGAGGATATGAGCACATCGTGCCCCACTCCGATCAGCTGAGGTCCTTCGTCGAACTGCAAGAGGCCCTGGAAGGCACCGGCATGGGGGTCTGGGCATGGGATGTGGCCACCAACAAGATCGCGTGGTCGAGGGCGACAGGCCCGCTGTTCGGCCGGGATTCCGAGTACCAGCCGTCTTCCTATGAGGACTACCTCGGGCTCGTCCACCCCGATGACCAACCGACGGTTCAGGACGCCGTCACCCGGGCTGCCGATAACTTCGAGGACTACGAGTTCGAGCACCGGATCACCCTCCAGAACGGCGAGATCCGGTGGCTGAGAGCTCGCGGCCATCCGATAACGGACGATCAAGGGAACATCGCCAGGGTGGTGGGGATCGTCTCGGACGTCACCCAGCAGCGGCGGCTCGGCGAGCACAACCGATTCCTCGCTGCTGCCGGCAAGATGCTGGCCGGTTCGCTCGATGTCGATCAGACGCTCGAGCGGGTTGCAGAGTTGCTGACCGAGCACATCGTGGACTGGTGCGTGATTCAGACACTCGACGATTCTGGACGGCTGCGCAATCACGTGGTGGCACACCGAGATCCGAGCCTCGTAGCCCTGGCCCTTCGGCTGGCAGAGGAATACCCACCACCTCCGGAGCCGGAAGGGATCGCAGCATTGGTCCTCGAGTCGAGAGAACCGATCCTGGTCGAGGACGTCAACGACGATTTACTCGTCGAAGCCGCCGTGGATGCCAGACATCTGGAGATTCTTCGCTCGTTGGGACTTCGGTCGGCGATGACGATTCCGCTCATGGCGCGAGGCGATGTTCTAGGGCTCCTCAGCCTGGTGTCGGCCGGCGCAGGTAGGAGATTCGATCAGTCCGATCTGGCATTCGCCGAGGAGTTTGCCCAGCGCGCGGGCCACGCGCTGGACGGAGCCAGACTGTTCGAGTCGATGGTCGCCGAAAAGGATCGCGCAGAGAGGATCGCCCGCCGGCTCGGTGTGCTTCAGCAACTGATCACGAGCCTCACGTCGGCGGGGTCGGTGGCCGAGGTCGCTGAAACAGCCGCCCGCCTCACCGTCGCCGCCGCCCGCGCCGACCGCGGCTCGATCGTCTGGGCAAGCGACGCCGGACCCGAAATCATCGGCAGCTTCGGTTACGCTCCCGAAGCACTCGAAGGATTCCGCGACCATCTCGCGAGACCCGGTCCGCTAGCCGAAACACTGAGGACCGGTCGCGCGGTGTTCTGCGAAAGCCTCTCCGACCTCGTGGCCAGGTATCCGAGTCTCCGAGGGGTGACAGCCGAGGACGGAGCGTTCTGTGCCCTGCCAGTCACGGGGACGGTTCTCACCGGCGCCATCGGTTTGGTATATCAGAACCAGCACCGGTTCTCCGACGACGATCGCGCCCTGTTCGATGCGTTCAGCCGTCACGTTTCAGTCGCACTCGGCAGAGCCGCTCTGTTCGAGGAGCGAGAGAAGGTGGCGGTGGGTCTCCAAAAGGCGCTCGCGCCACCGGTCGACGTGAGGCGGCCCGGTGTGACGGCGGAGGCCGCATACAAGCCATCTGGAGTCGGCGGGGTCGGCGGTGATTGGTACGACGTGGTCGACCTGGGCGCCGGCACGCACGTGTACATCATTGGAGACGTGGTCGGCCGTGGGCTCGAAGCCGTGGCCACGATGGCACAACTCCGTCACTCCCTTCGGATGCTCCTCATCGACGGCCGCAAACCGGCTGATGCGCTCGCCGCGCTCGGTTTGGTCTCGGATGTCGACCAGGGGGCCCTTTGCGCCACCGTCCTCTGTGCGACGGTTGAACCGTCTTCGCGCACGGTCGAGTTCTTCTCCGCAGGCCACCTTCCTCCGATTGTGATTGCAGGATCGGGTGCGAGGATGCTCGATGTCCCCACCAATCCGCCGCTGGGCTTGAGCAGACCTGGGGGTCCCGGGTTGCGAATGACTCTCGAATCTGAGGAGTGCGTCGTCTTTTATACCGATGGGGTGGTCGAACGCAGAGACAGAGGCATCGACGAGTCACTGGGAATACTGATGTCTGCGCTGGATGCGGTGGCGCCGGTCCCCCGATCCATTGTCGATAGTTTGATGGCGATGGCCGGGGATGCCGATGACGACGCCACCATTTTGGCGATAAAACTGACCGCCGATTGAACGCGATCGAGGACCCCCCACTCCCGGGGGGCCCTCAATCGTTTTTTGGGCTGTCGGCCATCTAGGCGACGACAGACCTCCGGGTGGCCCGCGCTATCAGCAGAACGATCACAGCGCCGACCACGGAACCGATCCAACCGGCAGGAGTCAGGGCGAGCTCACCGGTTGCGATCAGAGTCACGAGGAACCCTCCGACGAACGCTCCGACCACACCGAGAAGCATCGTGCCGAGGAGTCCCAACGGGTCTCGTCCCGGCACCATCAATCGAGCCAGACCGCCCACGACGAGTCCGACGACCAGAAACCAGATGATTTCCATGCTATTGCTCTCTTTCTCTCTCTACTTCGTTGAAATTCAGGGTGTGGATGCGGGCGGGGCGATCTCGACGGTCACGCCGGTGTTGGTCCCGTCGTCGGCCAGAATCGAACTCACGGCCCAATACCCGAAGACCACCAGCAGGACCGTCACGATGACCGCGGCCAGCGCACCTGCTCCCGATTTTTTCTCTTCCTTGTGCACTACCTCGTGCGTTGGTACGTAATGATCAGACATCTCTTGTACCTCCTTTCGCTGACTCACTTACCCCGGTGTCCCTAGTCCCAAACGACATTCTTTGCTGAGGGGGCCGAGCCTCGGTTTGACCGACGTGACAGCCGGGTAGAGAGCATCGAGGCCGCGACGCGGTCTCCAAGTAGCCAAAAGGCGATCTATGCGACGAAACGGTCGGGCGATAGACGTCGCCGGCAAAACCAATACCGGGCTCGGAGCCCCGAATCGGGAGACCGAACCGGGAAACCATCCCTCCTCGAGGTCCGCCCGGAAAGCGGAAGGCCACGGACGCTCGGAGTTGCCGCCAAATTACCAACCAGGAGACGAAGCATTGATTGAAACCTCTTCAACACTCGAGAACCAGACACCCCGCCCCAAGCCCCGGTCACATGAACTCCGCGGGTCGCTCGCGGGCGGCGCAGTCGCGGCGGTGGCGCTGTTTGGAACCGTCGTCGGTGTCGGCCGGGTCGGATCCTTCGAGGCCTTGAGGCTGATCGAGGCGCTCCTCGACACCGCCCGTTTCCTTGCCTCAACGGTCATCGCCGGCGCGGTCACAGTGCTGGCGCTGCTGCTCACCCTGCTGGCTCTCGGTCTCAGCTCGAATATCGAATTCGACAGAAAGCTCTACGCCCGCGCCCGATACATCACCACTCTGAGTGTGGTGACCATCGTCCTCGGAACGCTCCTCTTGCTGAGCGTGTCGATCCCGATCGGGGAAGTCGAGGAGATCCGGACCTACTACGCCTACTTCTACTACGCCCTCGCCGCCGGTATGAGCGCACTCGGCGGACTCGTCGTAGCCGTTGCCCTGCTGATCGGTGCGACCTTGCGCGGCATCATCAACATCGGACATCCTGAAGGGGAAAGCGACCTCCTGGTGTCGTGACGATCCGCCAACCGGGAGCCCTTGCATGAAAGGGCCTGCGCTCACACCCACCACAGGCTGTTCGCGCAGCCCGATTCAGCCACCACCCGGAGTCGAGTCCCAGCTGGACCTCTTCGCTCCGGGTGCTCCGACAGAAAGAGGTTTGGGACCCACCCTGGCCGGGTAAGAACTGGTTGTCGCGTAAAAGACCGCGACGGAAGGAGGAGAGATGAACACCGATATTTCACAAGGAGTCCTCGAGGACCTCATCGAAACGCTCGAAGACGGGAAGTTGGGCTTTGAGCAGGCGGCCGACCATCTGGTTGAGTCAGATGCGAGCCTGGCGATTCGCCTGCGCGAGCTGGGCGCCGAGCGGGAGCAGTTTTCCGCCGAACTCAGAGCACTCGCCGCCCGCCAGGGCTACTCGATTTCCGAGGAGGGTTCAATCGCCGGTGCAGTCCACCGAGGCTGGATAGCGCTGAAAGGGGCACTCGCCACGAACGACCGGCATGCAGTACTGGCAGCAGCCGAATCGGGCGAGGACCACACCGTGGCGGAGTTCGGCTCGGCGCTAGAAGGCGAGTTGCCGCAAGAGGTGCGATCGGTTGTCGTGCGTCAGGCGACGGCAATTCGGAGAGCACACGACGAAATCCGTTCCCTTAGAGACGGAGAGGTGAGTTGATGTCTACCTGGGCAATCGTTCTACTTGTTCTGGCCCTGATCTTCGGAGGCGTCGGCGTGGCAGTCGAGGCGCTCCGCTGGCTCCTGATCATCGCTCTGGTGATGTTCTTGGTCTCTGTGATCACCGGCCGACGTACGGTCGTTTAGCGACTTCGCACGCAAGCACGAAGGGGTGGGCCCTGGCAGCCCACCCCTTCGCCGCGGGAGAAACTGATTCTCGAAGGTTTCAAGCACCGGGAAGATGGGTAAACACCAACCATGTTCAGCTGTGCATCAACCGTGTCCAATTTGAAACCGATCAAACGATCGGCTGTCGCATCCGGGCCAGAGCCGCTACGACTGACGGAATGATGCAGGGTGCCACACCTCCGCGAGACAGCCGTCATGGGCGGGGCGATGTTCGAGGCACATCGGCAGAAGACAAAGGCTTCACGGTGCAGCTCCCTCGCAGCAAGTTCACACCCGCGATATTGAGGACTTTGATTGGCGACATTGCCCCCCGATGCGAGGCAACCGAGGTAGTGCAGCTTCTCGGCACCGAGGTGGTTACCAACGCCTTGATCCATGCTCCGAAAGATGCCGCCGACCGGATAGAGGTCACGGCCTTTCTCAGTCCCCCACTCCTGCATGTCGAAGTTACCGGAGAGGGTCAGTTCCAGGAAGCCGATGTCGACCGCGACACCGGAGGTTACGGATTGGCGCTGGTCGAGAGGTTGAGCGAGTCCTGGGGAGTCCGGCGGTTTGCCTCTGGCGTCACCGTGTGGTTCACGGTGAGCGGGTTCCCAACGGAAGCGTGACTGTGTACTCAGAATCGCTCCGTTTGATGGTGTATCCGCTGGCTCCGGCCCCGAGGATCACCTCGAGTAGAGGAGACGGAGGACCCTCGATCGCGATCGCATCTCCTTTGCCGACGAGCCTGACTCCAGCCGCACCCGCCCCTGAGTCGATCGTCGCCGAGATCGTGGTGACACCCGGCGTGGTGGAGAGCTCGAGCAGCGCCTCTCCCACGGCGAGAGCGAACGCATCGAAGTCGGTTGGCTGGCTGTCGGACACCCCTACTCCCGTAAGGACGACAGAGCAGGCGGTGTGCAACCATCGAGGATCCGCGGGAATTTCGACGCTCAAAATGCTCATGGTGGGAATGATAGGATCTCGGAACTGGAGGAGAACATGCTGCTCGACGTAACGGACGTTGGTGCCGAACGTGGCTGGAGGCTGATCGCTGCGACCGGTGAAATCGATATTTCATCCGCGCCCGCACTCGACCAGTCCATCGACCGCGCCCTGGCCGATGGAGCTGACCGGATCGCCTTGGACTTATGCGGAGTCACTTTTATGGATTCGACGGGCCTGAGAACCTTGATTACCGCCCAGAGGAAGCTGAAAGATCCAGGCGACCTGGCCGTGGTGGTGGGGTCGGGTCCGGTGCTGCGACTACTCGAAGTTGCCGGCGTCGTGGACAACCTTCTGGTGTTGGATTCCATCGAAGAACTTCCCGAGAAGTGAGCGGCGGCGCTCCTCGGCTCCGGCTACCGGTCACACCACAAAACGTCGCAGTCGCCAGAGCGTTTGCGGTCGCGTGCGCCCGGACCCTGGAAGCGTCAGAAACAACCGTCGAAGCGGTTCGCCTGGTCGTATCCGACATGGCCACCGTCCTACTCCAGCACGAAGTCGCGATGATGACCATCGAACTCGAGACAGCCCAAGGCGCACAAGAACTCGTAGTGCGATTTGACCATCCAGCTGTCACCGTCCCCGCCGAAATTCGAGCCTTGGCAGAATCGACGCTTGCGGCCCGAGCTTTCATAGAAGCCGAGCGCTGGGTGATCCCGATCGTCATCCCGAGCCGATGACGGCTTCCTTCCAGCTCAAGACCGACGCCGCCGCGCCATCTCTGGCACGCCAGTGGCTGGCCGATCGCGTTCGGCTCGATCCCATCCGACAGGCTCAATTGGAGATCTTGGTCTCAGAAGGAGTGACTGCCCTGGTCACCGAATCGCTGCGCCAGAGGGTGCCGAGTGCCATTGAGCTCACATTGGATCAGGGTCTGGCTTCTCTCAGAGTCTCCATCGGCTCGACCGATAAAGCGCCAATCGCTCTCGACGATTTGAGAAAACGGGTGTTCGACGGCCTCTCCCGACGTTGGGCCGCCGAGGACGGGCCCGATGGCTCGGAACTCTGGTTCGAGGTGCGGAGCGTTGGCTCCGGCGATGTGTCTCTCCGGGCGGCCGACATCGATGAACTGCTCAGGCGAGTTGGGACGGACGCCGATGCCCGCGAAGAGGTCATGCGTCGATACGCTCACCTCGCCTCCTCGATGGCTCGACGCTTCCGGGGCAAAGGGGTGGCCGATGCCGATCTGGAGCAAACCGCGATGCTCGGGATGTTCAGGGCCCTCGATCGCTACGACCCCGAAGTTGGGTCGTTCGAGCCCTACGCGGCTCGAACCGTTTCCGGTGAGCTCAAGAGATATCTGCGCGACCGTGCATGGTCGATCCGGATACCGCGAGGTCTTCAAGAGCGGTCGTTGGAGGTCGCCAGAGCCGGCCATCAGCTGACCCAAACACTCGCCAGGAACCCTACCCCGGCCGATATCGCGGCAGACTTGGGCTGGTCGGTCGAAGATGTGGTCGAAGCGATGGGGGCAACGCTGGCCTATACGGCGTCGTCGCTCGATACGCCGGCGACGGACGACAGCAGGCCCTTGGCGGATTCGATCGGCGGTCTCGACCCCCTGCTCGAGCTGAGCGAGCATTGGCAGAGCCTTGGGCCCGCCCTCGAAGCGCTCCCCGACCGGGAACGTCAGATCGTTGTCCTCCGGTTTTATGAGGAGATGTCGCAAGGCGAGATCGCAGAGGTCGTCGGCGTCTCTCAGATGCACGTGTCCCGCCTTTTGCAGCGCGCCCTCGATCGCCTTCACGAGTACATCGGATGAGCCTCCTTGCGCGGCGTCCACGTGCGATCGACAGCTTCCATCAAACCCTGAGAATGTCGGATCGGCAGGTAGGCTGACCCTTCGGAGCGTTTTCGAAAACCATGGTTTCCTCGTCAGAAAGTGTCCTGAACGTCCCCTTGGACGTCGACGTGCTTGCGCCTGCAAAGGTGCGCGCGTTGATAAACGAGTCGCTGTCTGATCACGACCGAATCGACGACATCCTGCTCGCCACCAGTGAATTGGTCACGAACGTCGTCCGCTATGCCACGTCAAAAAAGGCGACGGTGCGAGTGGAACGAAAAGTGAACTCGATTCGGGTTGCCGTTGCCCAGGTGGGTGGGTCGTTCGACCGACTGGTTGCGGCGGCGGATCAACCAGAAGGCCGAGGGCTGAAGATCGTCGAGGCGATCACCGATCGGTGGGGCATCGTCGGAAACGGTGACGTAGAAGTCTGGTTCGAGATCGACCACCAAGACTGACGCCGCTCAAGGGCCAGCGCAACCGCCGGCTGAAGGGCCAGCTCAGGCAACTCACTGTACAAAGCCTGTGGCATGGGCAAGGCCAGCCAACTTTGGCCGATCGAGGGGCACCCGGCTGTGGCCGAGTGCCCCCTGGTGGTCGCCCTGGGTTAGTAGCTGGGGTCGTCGCTGGTTTTGGAGTAGCTGTGTTCCCACACCAGCAGCGTGATTGGATCCATCTCCTCCCGGATCTCGGTGCAGGTGGGTTCCTGAGTTGCCAGATTGCACTCGGCGACCATGGTCAGTGTGAGCGAGTCGCCCTCCAAGCTCCACAGGAACACGCCTTCCATCTGTGCGGAAGAGGAGAGGACCAACACTTCGCCGTCGATGAAGATCGTGCCGACGTCGCCTTCGGGCGAACCATCTAGTAGGAACAGTTCGCCGTCGAAGACGAACCCCTGCCAGTACTCGTGCTCGTCGAAGCCGAGCCTCACCGCCACCTCATCGGCGCCGTCGACCAGGCCGGCGAAGTTTTCGAGAATGAACTCGGCGCCTTCGCCGTCGAGGGTGAAGTCCCACGTTCCTGTCAGCAGCCCGTCGGCATAGGTGCTCGGGTCGGGTGCGGCCATCGGGGGTGCTGGTGATGCCGGCTTGGTGGCGCCGTAGATCTGGGCGATATGGTCGGCATTGAGCGCGTTCTGATATGCGGCGACCGAGGCGATGGCGCCGGGCCAGAAGTTGCCGGGGAGGCCATCGAACTGGGCCCGCCCAATGGCAAGAGGTCCTGGGGCCGGAAGAGGGGCATTGAACTCGGCTTCAGCGGCCAGCGCACCGTCGACGAATAGGCGAAGAACGCCATCGGCGTCGTCGTACACCCCAACGAGATGAGTCCAGCTGGTGGATGGCGTGGCTGGTGCTCCCTGGGCGCTGACGCTGTACTCCAGCCCGGTCCGGTCTTCGGTCTTCATCATGAACCACCAATTGTCTTCGCCTACACCCAACTGGAAGATCCCGGTTTGGACTCCCAGCTGGCTGGCGGCGGCGGCGATTAACTCCGTGTCCGCATAATTGACCCAAGCCGCTACCGAGAAGCTCTTCGTGGTGTCGAGCGGTCCCGGCGTTGCCGTGATGCCGTGGCCGGTGTAGCCGTCAAATGCGGCTGCTCCTACGGCGAGCTCATGGGCGCCAAGGAATTCGACCGCCCCGGTTCCCCCAGTGGCTCCATCCCATGACCACACGGCTTCTGGGGTGGAGTCGGGTGCCGGAGCGGCCTGAGTGGCGGCCGGTGAAGCGGCGGTGGTGGGGGCAGAAGTGCTTGCCGGCTGATCGGCCCCGGCCGATCCGCATGCAGCCAGAACGAGGAAGATCCCCGCAATTCCGGCTCCGGTCTTGATTTGCAGTTTCATCGTTGCCTCCTGTTTTGGGACGATTGATCCCGGGTTGAGGCCAGCTGTAACGCACGCAGGTATTCGTCCGGTTGGTGCTCGGTATCCCTTCGGTATCCCTTCCATTGACAGGGCGAGCGGGTCTCCAGATAATCCGCTGATGGCGATCGACCTATTGGGACCCGTTCTGATCGACGGCAGCCAGGTACTCGAGCCGAGAGACCGGGTAGCACTAGACGTGCTGGCCATCCGCCGTACCCAGGCGGTGTCGACCGACGTCCTGGCCGAGGCCATCTGGGGTGAGGAGTTGCCGGCTTCCTGGCAGAAGCAGGTGCAGATTTGCGTTTCGCGACTGCGCAAGGTGCTGGGTCCCGAATCGATCGAGACGTTGGCGGGCGGCTACCGGCTCCGCATCGATGACGCCGATCTCGACATCGGGCGATTCGAACAGCAGATCGCTCGGGGCCGCGGCTTCTTTGCCGCCGGCGAAGCGGATCGAGCTGCTGCTTCCTACGCCCGAGCCCTGGCCCTGTGGCGAGGCACACCCTTCGAGGATCTCGATGGTTGGGGGCCGGGCCGGATCGAATCCGATCGGTTGCATGAGCTGAGGCGGTGTACGCAGGAGGAGTGGATGGAAGCCCGGCTCGCGTCTGGTGACCATCGGGCGGTGGCGGTCGAAGCCAGGGCGCTGGTCGCCGAAGAGCCGCTACGAGAGAAGCGGTGGCAGACTCTGGCCGTTGCCCAGTACCGGAGTGGGCGCCAGGCCGACGCCCTTCGAGCCCTGAGCGCCGCTCGAACGACTCTCAGAGAAGAACTGGGAATCGACCCTGGTCCCGACCTGATCGCCCTCGAAGACGCAATCCTCAACCAAGACAAGCAGTTGGCGGCGATCCCGGAGCCGGCGGCATTCACCGATGAGTGCCCCTACAAGGGCCTGGCCTCCTACGACGTTGGCGACGTTGACGGCTTCTTTGGGAGAGCAACAGAAACGGCTCAGTGTCTGGATCGGCTGAGGGCGTCACCGGTTTTGGTGGTGGCCGGACCCTCCGGTTCGGGAAAGTCGTCGTTGGCCCGGGCCGGAGTGGCGGCAGCGCTACGCGAGCGGGGTCGGTCCGTGGTGATCTTCTCGCCGGGGCGGACCCCCGAAGAGGCCTTGGCGGGCGCTCTCTCCGCGGCGGGACCTGATCCGGTTTTGGTGATTGACCAGTTCGAGGAAATCTGGGCGCTCGACGTGCCCGAACAAGAGGTTGTGGCCTTCTGCGATGGGATCGCCGCCTACGCCGAGCGAACGGCTCCGGTTGTTCTCGTGATTCGCAGTGATTATCTAGGCGGATTGGCGGTGTCGCCCTCGTTGACTCGACTCGCCGAACAAGGCCTCCACCTGGTATCCCCGTTGTCCGGGTCGGCGCTGCGAGAGGCGATCGAGTTGCCGGCCGCGAGGGTAGGGCTCAGGCTCGAACAGGGACTGGTCGACTTGCTGGAGCGCGACACCGAAGGCGAGCCTGGCTCATTACCCCTCCTCTCGCACGCCCTGGCGGAGACCTGGCGTCGGCGGGATGGCCAGGTGCTCACGGTTGAGGGATACCGGTCCAGCGGCGGCATCCGGGGCGCGGTGGCCTATTCGGCCGACCGCCTGTATGACAGCCTTCTGTCTGAGCAGAGGGCAGTCCTGCGGTCGCTGATGCTGCGGATGGTGACCCCATCCCTCGATGGCCCGCCGGTGCGCTGTCGGGTGCCTGCCCGCAGCGTCGTCGGCGATCCCGATCGTGACCGAGTGGTGGCGCTGCTGGTGCGGTCCCGCTTGGTCACTGCCGAGGAAGACTCCTTTGAATTGGCCCACGAAGCTCTGGCCCGCGCCTGGCCCCGCCTCCAATCCTGGCTCGAAGATGACGCCGAAGGCCAGAGGATCATGCGACATCTGGTGACCCGCGCCGACGATTGGGAGTCGCTGGGGCGCCCCGAAAGTGAACTCTTCCGCGGCGCCCGTCTCGACACAGCCCTGGAATGGCACAACCAGACCGACCCCGATCTCAACTCGACTGAGCGTGATTTTCTCGAGGCCTCCCGCCGGTTGCGTTCGGCGGAAGACGAGCAGTTGGCAGATCGAGTTCTGCGCGAGCAGCAACACAACCGGAGGCTGCGCGCCTTATTGGTGGCGGCCGGGTTGTTGTTGGTGGCGGCCCTGGTCGGCGCGGGCCTGGCATCAACGAGCCGTGACAATGCTCGCCTCGAGGCACTGGTCAACCAATCTATCTCCTTGCGGGAGAGCGATCGAACCGTGGCCGCGTTGCTGGCGGTGGAGGCGTATCGACGCAGCCCTGACGAGCGAGCGTGGTCGGCCCTGCTCAGCACCTTCAACGCCTCGCCCGGCTTCCTTGGATATCAGTACCTCGACGATGCCGATTTCCTGTCGGGGGCGGTTGTCTCCGGCACCGACCAGGCCATCGTGGCGCTTAACGGCGGGTCCCTGCGACTGCTCGACATGGCTTCGGGCAGCCTGTCGGCACCCTTCGACGAGTCAGACGACCTCGTCAAACGTTCGCGGCTTCGGGTGAGCGGCGACGGGGGCCACTTCGTCCAGTACGCCTCACAGGACACGGGCAGGCCTTGTAGTGGGCTCGACACCGAATGCTCGGTGATCCGTGTGTATCACCTCACAACCGGCAACAGATTGATGGAGGCTCTGCCGCCGTTCGGCGTTGGACAGGTCGCCATCAACGATGACGCCTCGCTGGTGGCGGTGACGGGCGGAACGGTCGGGGCGTTGGCTCTCTATCGCGTAGCCGATGGCGAGCTCATCGGGGTTGTGCCCGGCCTTGGCCGTCCCGAGTCGCTCGATTTCGTGTGGGATGTGGCGGGAGTCGCCTTCGGCCCCGACGGACTTCTGTATGTCGGTTCGATGGAGGGCCCGATCCGGGTGGTGGATCCTGACGACGCAACAGTCATCGCCACGTGGGCAGCGCCGGCCTTGTCCTCCAACAATCATCTGGTGGCAACCAGCGACGGTCGGTTGGTGGGGGCGGGAACGGCGGGTCTGGTCGCCTTCAACCTGTACGACGGGTCGGTGCTGTGGACGGTCGATCTGCGGGACGGACGAGATGTCGAGCCGTGTCCGTGGTTCGCGGTGAACTTGCCTCGCGAGCTCATTTACTGCGGCAATCTTTTTGGTGTCGTCGAACCGCGGTCGCTCGAGACCGGGGCGCGGTCCGGGGTGGAAATCGATCCGCAGCAGGGGAGCGTTGGGGCGATGTCGGTGAGTGGCGACGGCCGAGAATTGGTTGTCTTCGGTGCCGGCTCCGCCACAGTGTCAAGGTGGCGTTTCGACGGCTCGGGTTTGGTCAACAGCCTCGTAGCCGGAGGCCATGTCGTCTACGACGGATATGACGTCGCCGGGAAAAGGCTGCTCGTAGCCGAGAAGACCGCCGCGCAGGCCGACTGGGATGAATTCCAAGATTTCTCGGTCTGGGATCCGGTCGGCGACCTGGAGATTGGAAGGCTGGCCCCGGCTCTGGGAGGAGTTGGCTGGGTCGGTCCCCGCGCCCTCGCCGGATACTCACTCAACGATGATCGGATCGTGTTTTTCGACTCCGCCACCGCGAGGGAGGTGCCGGCTCTTGACGTCCCGCACGGGGTCGAGAACCTGTTCACCGCGGCCGGTGGCACTCGCATGTATGTCACCTTTCCCGGCCGTGAGGTGTGGACGGTTGACCCAGACACGCTGCAACGGGTCGAACCGACTTTCCCCATCAGTGGAATGCCGTGGGCGGTCTCTGCAACTCAAGATGGAGAACGCGTTGTCATCACCACCGTGGTTGACGGCGAGGCGATTACCAGGGTATTCGACGGAAGGACCGGGATCGCTTTGGAGGGGAGCATTCGTGGACCCCGGTGGACGAGCGTGAGTCTTGACGGTGTACTGGTTGGCGCCAGGGGCGGGGAGATCACCGAGTATGACCTCGAGACGCTCGAACCGCTGGGTGTCTTCGCCGGCGCCAGGGGCGAAGTGAACACCCTCCAGTTCAGCCAGGACGGAAAGGTGCTGTTGGCTGGGTCCAACGATCAAACGGTCTCGGTTTACGACGTGGCCACCCGGAGAAGAATCGGTGATGCGATCACCACGTTCTCGCCACAGATCGGTCCTGGTCACCTCCGGCCCGACGGCTTGGCCATTGCCGTCAACCAGAGGGAGGGGGTGGTGATCTGGGACATCGACCCCGACCACCTTCTTGCCGCGGCCTGCACCTTCGCCGGGAGGAACCTGACCGAATCCGAATGGATCACATATCTGGCCGGTTTTGGCGAGTACCGCCCGACCTGCCCACAACTCGGTTAACCCCGAGATCCAGGCCGGATCTATCGACCGCGTTTGGCCTCGCGCTCGGGGATTACGAAAGGCCGAGATCGGAAGATGGGCAGTTGGACCACGCCGGCCAATACGTTTCCTCGGGGCTGTTTTTGTGGTGATAGCAAAATCCCCTTCGCGTGGGGGGAGGATATCTGCGGGACAGATTCGGATACCTCGTGGCTTCGAGGAGGATCGTTGGGGGTCGCCAGAGCAAGCCACCCATCTGACACAAACGCTCGCCCGCGACCCACGGCGGCCGACGATGGGCTGCGTCCTACTCGAGGGTTGACAGGAACTCTTCCAAGATGGTGAGCCAGCCTGCCTTCGCCTGCTCGTTGAGATCGAGGGTTTGAAGTCCCATCTGGGTTGCGGTGACGGAGGCCGTCCCGTTCGACTTGGGTTCGCTGGTGACCACAATTGCCGAGCCGTCGACGGCTTTGGTGCGCCATGTGATGCGTTTGCCGGTTCCGCTGACTTTGAGGTCGCCGCTGATCACTTCGCGAATCCGCTGATGACTGGCAGCGAAGTCGACCCAGCGATCCATCAGTTCGGCCATGGGGAGCCCCGTCGCTCGACTGACGCTGGTCTGGAACGTTCCGTCAGGACGTTGCCCCGGTATCCGGCGTCCGATGTACTGCTCATAAGCCACTGTTACGGCCTGGGCCCACCATCCGACGCTTTCGATGGTGCCGTCGAGTTTCTCGTAGACCTTCAAAGCAATGTCATGGTGGCCGAGGTTTTTGGCGCCGATCGAATCCATGAAGTCAACCCAGTCTGACCATGTGATCTTGGTGGCTCGTTCGACGGGTTTGATGCGGGAGTTGGTTGCCATGTGCCTGCTTTCGCTTCGGTGTATTGGGTTGGGTGCCGGCCGTTTTGTGCTACTTCGGCCCGCTGGAGGCCGTCCTCAAAGAACCACGCGCCAGCGTGGCCTCTGAAGCGTATGGTGGATTGAGGGTTCTGATCAAGGTCTTCAGCGGGGGGTGAGCGATGTCAAAGATCATCGCAATCTGCTCAGACGGGACCGCCAACACGTTCGGAATGCCTGACGAAGACCACTCCACCAACGTGTCGCACTTGGTGCATCAATTGCTCCTCGATGAACCGGAGCATCAGCTCGTCTTCGATGGCCAGGGCGTCGGCTCGGTCTAGAAGACAATCAACCCCGAGTTTCTGAAACGGTCTACGGGACTCTCATTCCTGGACTCGCCACCAAAGTGGGCCGTGGGGACGAGAGTCGGCGGCCAGTTGATAGGAACCGGGCTCGAAAAGAAGGTGCTGGACATCCTCACCCAGCTCGCCAAAGTCTACGCACCGGGCGACACGGTGATGCTCTTCGGGTTCAGCCGCGGAGCTTTCACGGTGAGGGCCGTTGCCGGCATGCTCCATCGGTTCGGACTCCCGAGCGGTGACTCAACCCAACTTCAGGAGCGGCTCCGTCGCTGCTGGAAGCTATATCGGCTGTTGGATCCGGATCCGCGCCAGACGGCGGAGATCATGGCAATCCGCGCCAAACACCGAGCGATCAGGGTCCACTTCCTCGGACTTTTCGACACCGTGAAAGCCTACGGCGGCCTGTGGCCGGTACGGCTGCCGCATCTTCGACACAATCCGATCGTGGACAAGGTGCGCCACGCACTCGCGATTCATGAACATAGAGCATGGTTCGCCGAAACGACTTGGGGTCGGCTCGACATCGATGAAAAGGAAGGGGGACCCATCAGCAAACTCGAGGGCGACGATCTCAGATGGGTCCTCGAGCAAGACATCAAAGAGATCTGGTTTTGCGGATACCACTCCGACATCGGCTCGGGAAAGACCGCGCTCCGGTGGATTCTCGCCGAAGCCGTTGCCGTCACACCCACCCTCCACCTGTCCGCGGCCGGCAGAGCATTGCTCGACGATGAGGATCCACTCCCGGCCACCTTTCGAGATTCGATGCGCCCATGGTGGTGGGTTGCCGACCGGATCCCTCGGGCGGAGATCTTCAACGACCGGCCGTACGCGCGCCGAGCCTTCAAGTGGCCGAGTCGTGGGGCACGTGAACCCACAGAAAAGCGTCGGAATGGGCTGATATGTGTTCATGACAGCGCCGAGAAATGCGCTTCTCTCCCACCGCCGGTTGAGACGGTGCCGACTACTTGAACAATCACCGGCCCCGAACGCTTTCGCCGAATCGAAGGTCATTAAGCCGCCCACACGGCCAAGAGCCGTGCGAAATTGCCGCTTACCTGATGAGTTCTTGCACCTCATCGACGATCAGTTGGGGTGCGTCGTACAAAACGTGCTGGATATCGGTGGCGGTCGTGGTGCCGGCGCCCAGCAACTTGGCCATGGATTTCTGTCCTTCGAGCCACCCGGCTTCGAGTTCTTTGAGTATTGCTGGGTCAGCAACCCAGGCGAATGGGCTATCGCCGCCTCTGGCGATGATCGTGGCTGGAACTCCACCCGGGTTTCCGATTGTCGTGCGGAGCCTGGTGTTCTCATTGCCCTCCAAAAACCCGGCACCTGCAATTCGCACGGCATCCTCCGGACCGATCCCGAGAAAGAGCTCGAGAAAGTCGTCGGGTTGGGGGTCGACAAGGACCATGCCCACGACCTCGTTTGAGAACTTGGCCGCGAATTCTCGGCTCACGAAGCTCCCGACGCCGTTGCCGACGAGCATGAAAGGCCCCACTTCACCGGCTGCGCCGATGGCCTCGTGAAGGTCGGCGGCGGCATCAGAGGACGAGCCGGCCGGTGCATATTCGTCTGCCGACCACAAACCCGACCTCTCCGACGAGCACACCCGATTGCGCATACCAAGAAGAGCCTGCACCGTTGCCCAGGATTCGACCCCCTCACCCATATCGGCTTCGAGCAGAATGGTTGGGGTGCCGGAACCGAGACAGCGCAAGCGGACGGATCGACCGGATTCGAGTTCGACCACCTGATCTTTGATCGGGCCGGTCGGCATCTCGAGCATCGGCCTGCTGGTATCGATGAGCGCGATCTGGGCCGAACGGAAGAGCGAGACTCCAAGCTGGTCGCCCACTGTGAACAAGAAACCGGGAGCGGCTCGCATCGCCACGGTGCGTAAGTGCTCGCCGGTGGTGGCGTCGATTTCGACCAGGGTCGATTCGAAGGTGGAAACCCACAGGTGGGCGCCCACCATTGTCAGGGACCGTGGCCTGTCGCCAATCTCCACTTTCGCCAGGACCTGGGCAGTGGTTGGTAGGACAGATACCGCAGACCTCGATTCGCTATCCGTGACCCACAGCGAGGTTGGACCCTCGATGATTCCGTCGACCCGAACGTCGGCGATCTCGAACCGCTCCACCACTGCACCGGTTCCCGGATCGAGTTTTTGTAGCGATCCGTCCTGACCTGCTGCCCAGACCCATCCGAACGCGGTCGCCAAGGCGCCGATTTCGGCTCCCTCTCGCACATCGATGATCGTGCCCTCAGATGAAATGCGAACGAGGTCACCTCCGGCCGAATTCCACAATTCATGGCCGACGATGATTCCGAAGTTGCGCATGGTGCCGGGAAGCGGGATCTGGGTGATTTCGTCCCTCCCGAACAGGCCCTTGCCAGGCACCAAGCGGATGATCTGGTTGGGATCCCATCCTTCCAACCAGATCACTCCATCGAGAAGACGGACCCCCTCGGCGTAGAAGCCGATGTCGTAGCCGATGATTTCACTCCCATCCAAGGGGATTTCGTAGAGCGTTTTTTCACCTGGGCTCATCGCCCAGACGCGATCGCCGTCCACGGCCACGCCGCGGATGCCCCCAAAGCCTTCCCCATAACGGGTGAGGAAGGTGGCCCCCTCGATCGAGACGGCAGGAGACGTCGGAGTAGGGCGGTTCAACAGCAAACCAGGCACAAAAACGGCACCGATGACGACGGCAAAAGCGGCCACAGCGACTAGTGGCCCACGGCGCCGCCGGACCGGAGTTGGACGAGCGGCGGCTTCTGAGGTGGCGGCGAGAATCTTCGACCGCAGCCGCGAATCGGCGACACGGCCGGCGGCGGGGTCCGCTTGGCGGACAAGCGTCTCGAGTTCTGAACGGTTCATGCTGATGGCTCCTGGGACGAAAGGCGTTGTGATAAACGGTCGAGCGCTCGGTGGAGTCGCATCGAGGCGGCGTTGGGCGAACAACCGACGACCTGGCCGATCTCGGTCGGGGAGAGGTCCTCCCATAGAGAAAGTCGGATCACCTCTCGGTCGGAGACGGACAGCCGATCTAGAGCCTTGAGCACCTCTTCGCCGGCAACAGACTCATGGCCAACGGTGATCGGCTGCTGGAACAGCTTTTCGGTGAGCCGGAGGCGGCGCCGAATCGACCTCCGCTGGTTGGCGAGCACCTTGCGGGCCGTCCCATACAGCCAAGGGAGGTTGACCGAGGAGCCCAACTCGGGCCACCGACGCCACAGAATGAGGAACACCTCGGAAACCGCGTCCGCCGCGTCGTCTGGTCGGGCCCGTCGCCGGCAATACCGATTGACAGCGTCAACGTGCGCCTCGAACGACTTGCGGAAGTCCGCCTCGGTTTCGGCTGTACGATCCTGAGAGCGACTCGGCTGTCGCACACTCACCGCCGTTATGTTCGAAGATTCGCGTTCGATCATTCCAATTGTTGTATGTCCACCGGGATGGTCATGACCACGACAATTTTGTCCTCTTCGCCTTCAGTCGGGAGTCGCGGTCACCGGTTCTGGCGGCCGGGACTCACGGAAATACCGCCTTGACCACGTCGAAGCTGAGCTTCGTCCCGTCGCCGCGCCGTCGGCTGATCGAAGGAGGGCTCAGCTGTTCGGCTCGGAAAGGGCAGCGGCGATCGCTACCTCTCGGCTCTCCTCGTCCACCGTCCGACGCTCGACGCTCTCCACCAACCCCGCGACGATGTCCCCCTCCATGAGTTTGCGGAGATTGGCCATGCCTTCTTCGATCTGGCCTTTGATTTTGAAGAAGAAGATGGGTACGCCGATGATCCGTTCGATCACCGAGCCCTGAAGCGGGGTGTATTTGAGGGTCACCCGCGCTCCGGTCTCGATCGGTTGGATGTCAAAGACCGACAAAAAACGGCTTCGCTTGAGGGCCGTGTTCTCCGTGACGATCCGAGAGAAAGGCTGCCATTCGAGGACCGTGTTGGTAGAGACGGAGTTGTCCATGTGGAAGCACTCGTAAACCGTGCCCGGTCCAACTCGACCGTTGCGGCGCATCGTTGTGACTTGGCGTTTGGCAAAACTGAAAACCGCGCGGTGATCAGGATTGGTCAGGTAGCCCCAAACTTGCGGTGGGGGGAGTGGGTATTCTTCGACGAAGCTGATCGCCCGCTTCTCGTCGATCTCGATGGCAGAGAGATTCTTGTTGGCCTCCCACACCGGGCTCATATCAGAAACCCATCCACGGACGACACCGACGTCCGGAAAAACCTCATCGTAGGGCGTGAGGTCGGCCGTAATGCCATCGATTGCGAGCTGGTCCACGGCACTCGCGGTGAAGAACGTGTACGCCCTTATGCCGGTTTTGGCGACGATCGAGTTCTTCATGAGCCGGTGGACGAGATTGACGTCGGCTCCCACCAGCTCCACTCCTCCTGCCATTTGCTGGAGAACGAACCGGCCATGATGGACGAGGAACTTGAGGTCGAGAGCGTTGATATTTGCGCACGCGTTGCACTCGCAGGACGTATTCATCACCATGAGTTCGATGGCCCTCTTGAAGGCCACATACGTCTGCTCGATCAGCTCGACAAACGCCTGGCCTTCGAAACGCAGGGAGTCGACGCTGTAACTCAAGACGGCATCGCCTTCGAGGCCCGACATCACCAGCGGAGCCTTTGCGTGATCGATGAGCAGGTCGAGCAGGGTCCTCAGAACGTCCGCGGCGTGCTCCAACTCGGTGTGCGAAAGATAAGCGCTGTAACCGGTGATGTCGGCGACCACCAGGAACCCGGTCTGCGCAGAATCTTGCATCCCTTCGGAGCCTAGCGACCGTCAAGATTCGAGATCAGGTCGAGTGATGGCGGATGCTGCGACAGCCCCCCTCCTTCGATCTTCCCAGCCAATCGATGCAGCGAGACGCGTCACGCCCAAGGTCGCAGCGACGGGGAGATAGCCAATAAAAGCAGTACCCCGGCATCGCCCAAGGTCCCGAAGGGCAAATACCAGAGCCCGATAAGGGCAGCCGCGCCTGCCAACCAAAACGCCGTCGGAGATGCCGAAACCGCCACGGCCCCCGCACCGAGTAGATGGGCTGATCCAATCACTACGAAATTCAGCTTCATCAACCGCGAACGGGGATCGAGCCGCAATCTTTGGATCACTCCAGACCGTGGTCCGAGTTGACCTGCGTAACGACCGGCCGAGGGAGTGAGATAGTCACCGAGCCTGAGCGCTCTGGCCCATCGAAGGTCATAAAACCGCCGATGACCGAGAGAACACCGACGATAACCCACCTCGATGCCATGACCGTATTTTATCTCGACGGTCCGAACCGAGGCAGACCCACGGGTTGCGGCGGAGCGTTCCGGCACTTTGCCAAGCAAGAGTTATCGGTTTGTCGGCGATCACTCGGCCAGGCCAGTACGGTGAACACGATTGTCGGGCGTTCTTTCCCTCCCACCTGACCGCGTCTGGCAACTGCCGACGAAGGCTCCATCTTGATCGATGCCCGATACCAACCAGCGACCGACCATTGTCCTTCCTGCCCACCGACCGGTGTCGCCGAGAATTCCTCGGTTCGACGATGACCGACGTACGACATTCGGGCGCCGGCCAGTCCGACGCCGCGGGCGACCTCTCGGCGCCAGCTCGACTCGGGATATCCAGTGGCTGAGCCGCTGGAGACGAAGGACCTCGTCCGCGACTACGGCGACGAGCGGGCAGTCGACGGAGTCGACCTAGAAGTGAGGTCGGGAGAAATCCACGCCATCGTCGGGCTCAACGGCGCTGGCAAGACGACACTGATGAGGGCACTGCTCGGGATGGTCCAACCGACCTCGGGCGAAGCGCTGATCGACGGGGTGGCCGCCCGATCGGCCGGACCCGACGTGTGGCGACGCGTGGGAGCTCTGATCGAGTCGCCGTTCGCCTACCCAGAATTGACCGTCATCGAGAATCTCACCGCCGCCGCCCTCCTACATGGGCTCGACGACGCCGCCGAGGTCGCCAGGGCCATCGACGGGTTCGGGCTCAGCCAGTGGAAAAAAAAGCGGGCGCGGACACTGTCGCTCGGGAACCGTCAACGGCTCGGCCTCGCCGCCGCCTTGCTGCATCAGCCGTCGATCATGGTGTTGGACGAACCCACCAACTCGCTCGACCCCGCTGGGGTCCTGTTCATCAGATACCTCCTGCGGTCGGCCACCGAGCGAGGCGCAGCAGTGATGGTTTCGAGCCATCACCTCGATCAGCTCGCACGAGTGGCCCACCGAATCACAGTGATGCACCGGGGCAGGATCATCGGAGACCTCGATCCCAACGGTACCGACCTCGAGCAGCACTTCTTCGACCAGGTGTTCCGGGATGATCGAGAGCGGGGACTGACATGAGGAGGGCACTGACGGTGGAGATGCTGAAGGCTCGCCGCTCGACAGTCCTGTTGGCCACCACATCACTGATCATGGTGTTGGTGCCGCTGTTGTGTCTCGGTTTTGTAGCGGTGGCAAATGCCGGCGGTGCCGGGGCGGTGGCGCTCAAAGCGCAGGCGATGGTCGTCGGCGAGGGTTGGGGCGCGTACCTGGGGCTGCTGGCGCAGGTGATGCCGGTTGCCATGTTCATTGGACCCGGCGTAGTCGTGGCGTGGGCGTTCGGCCGTGAGTTCTCCGACCGTACATTTCCTTCGCTGTTCGCTCTGCCGTTGTCCCGCGGCTCTATTGCCGCCGCCAAGTATGTGGTTTTGGCCGGTTGGGGTCTGGCGCTCACTGTGCTGACACTCGCATCGTCGATTCTGCTCGGTTTGGCGAGTGGTGTCGGATCGCTCTCAGGCGTCGACCTGGCCGGATGGCTGGGACGGCTGCTTGTCGCCGGGTTCCTCATGTCGATGATCTCGCTGACTATCGGCCTTGTGGCGAGTGTCGGGCGCGGTTACCTCCCTGCCATCGGAGCACTGATCTTGCTGACCGTGATCACCCAATTCGCCGTGTTGTTCGGGACAGGAGGATGGTTCCCCTACGCAGCCCCGGGTCTCTACGCGATCGCCGGGACGACCGAGGTAGCCGACATCGACGTTGCCCAACTATTGCTGGTGCCGGTGACGACGTTGGTCGTGGCATGGCTGACCGTCGTGTGGTGGAACCGGGCCGAGGTGAAGTGAGTCGCTGCGGGCGACGCAGCTGTAGAGCCCTGTCCGTTCAGCTGATTCTCAGGAATTTTCCCGAATCCAAACGTGGATCGAGGCCGGGGCAACGGTGCGTCCGACGACCACGCTCAACTCGTGAGCGACGGTCTCCAGATCCATCTCTTCGGCCAACTGGTCGGCGAACCCGGCCACCTCTCTCTCAGCGTCATAACGCGCTCGGTTGAAGCGACGATCCACGGTGCGCTGGATCCGGCGTCTGACAGGATTGAACACGGCCGCCGCTATCAGCGTGGCTCCAGCAACGACCAGATCATTGTTGATACCGATCATGGCCGGCAGCACCACGACCGGCAGCGTGTAGACCATCGCAACTACGACGCCGACAAGGGCGTACGTCACGGTGCGCGAAACGATCCGATCGATGTCGTACAAGTGGTGGCGGAACACAGCGATCGAGACAAAGGCCGGGAATGCGAGCGTTGCCAGGGCACTGACAGCGACAAGTAGTCCGATGAGGATCGGTTCCGGGCTCCACCAGGTCAGGCCAACCAACAACAGTGTCGGCGGAACCAGCAGTGCTGACAGGCCGAACATCACCCAGCGGACCTGGTCTCTTTCGGAGCGGGTCGAGGTTCGCCGATATCTCAGCGTTTGAGCAGCAGTTGCGACCGCGATCGTTGCTGCCCATGAAACAGCCGCGAAGGCGAGTGGTCGATCCGTCAACGGCCCGCTCAGAAGGGAACGGCTCGTGGCAGCCAGTTCTGGTGTGGCCAGAGAGATGAGGATCGCCATCACCGGGGCCGCGATGGACCACCGCGGCACAAAAGTCCCGGTGGGAAAAACGACTAAGAACGTAGCGAGAACCACCACTGCGATCGAGGTTGAGAAGTTCCTCAACCAGTCCGAAGGCAACCCGGACGCTGTGCCTGAAGAGAAAAAGAATATCGCCGCCAGGAACGACGCGAGAACGGCTGCGCCACGGTCCTCCCGCCTGGTCAGAAGGATCACCGCGCCGGCGCCGACCCCCAGCCCCAACGGGATCGTGAGGAATGCACTGATCATCACTGCATGGCTGAGTCCGAGCGGGAGGTACAGAGCCGAAAACTCAGGAATGCTGACCAGTGAAGGGTCACGATAGAGCTCTACCGCCCCGATCGACCCCAGCACGGTCACGGTCGCCAACCAGATCCAAGCGGCCGTGCCGAGGAGTTTCGAATATGTGGACCTTGAAGGCGCCGTCATTGTGACCGTCGAAACCGGACCGCGGCTTTTGGCAGAGTGGACCCGCCGATGACGACGTCTGTCCCACCACTGGGGGGAAGCGGGACGATCGCCGCCATCAAGCCGAACGTCGTCATCCGCCGAATCACGCCGCCCACGCCGAACAGACTCTTGGCGACGGCGGCAAAACCCGTCTCGCCGTGATCGACTTCATCGCGGAACGCGATTGTCCTAGCCGGTGGGACTGACGACAACAGCTGCGACGTTCTCTCCTTGCTCAGTTGTGAGCGATCTTTGTCGGTGGTCGCAACGTCATCATTACGAACTCTTGGCTGAGACCCGGCAGTCTCCCACACTCGGGTCTCGTTCGGCAGTCCAATTCGCGAGGGCCAAGCTGGATCCGGACCATGCAAGTGGGCTGTAACTGGTCGGCGAAGATGCATCGACGGCCGCCTGGGTGTTGGTCCCGCCCACCGAATTCAACCTTCCGCTCCACGAGTGAGTCCTCAACCCACCCACAGAGGAAGCTCGACCTTTTCACGACACCGCATCGACCCCGGCCCCCTCGTCCCAAGAACCGAACACTTGACGATGCTGCATCGATCGGCGTTTCACGCCCAAGGTTTCAAAGACGGAGTGAGGGCCAGAATGAGCAGAACAATCGCATCGCCCAAGGTGCCAAAAGGCAAATACCAGAGCCCCGAAAGGGCAGCCACACCCGCCAACCAAACGGCCGCAGGAGAGGCTGAAACCGCTACCGCACCGGCACCGAGTAGATGGACTGCTCCGATCACAACGAATGCCACCTTCATCAACGAAGAACGCGAGTCTATCCCCAGCCCCTGGACCACCCCAGACCAGGGTCCTAGCTGACCTGCGTAGCGGCCCGAGGAGGGAGTGACATAGTCACCGAACGTGAGTGCTCTGGCGCCGTCAAAGATCATGAAGCCGCCGATCAAACCCAGAACGCCGACGACGACCCACCTAGCTGCCATCACCGGATGGTATGGCGAAACCCACCGGAACCGAGGATCGCGTGCGAGAGGCTATCGAGCAATCCGAGATCACCTCGGTGACTCGAGCCTGCCCCTGAGCTGGAGTTGGGTTGATGGGTCCCATAACCCATCGGGAGCGACGGAGCGGTGCAGCGCAGACGCGAGAGAGGGAACAGCCCTTCACCGGGCTGTTCCCTCCCCTGTTTAGGTCAGTGGGGTCCTTTTCAGGACGTCCACTCCTCGACCTTGCGCTCGACGCTCTCGACGCTCTCGCCGGTCTTCTGCTTGACGAAGCCCACGAACTGCTCCCAGTTTCCCCGAGCCTGTTCCATCTCCTGGTCTGTGAGATCGCCCCACGCCTCTCGGGCCTTGCCCTTGAAGCGGTCCCAGGCGCCTTCGGCGCGGAGCCTTTCGCTGTAGTCAGTGCGTTGCATGTCTTTCCTCCTTCTGGTTGACAGCAGACACTGAATACCCGAGATCGTCGCGGTGTAAACCTCGCGCCGAGACGCGGGATTCGAATCGAAGTCGACGACACCAAGGTTGCCCTTGGAATCGAGAAGGGGCAGTCCTGGCGAGCGAGCCCAACGAACACACAACCCGAAACTGCAAAACCTGGCTCATGATTGAATAGAGGGCAACCGGGTAAGCCCTTCGTGTTCAACGGCTGAGAGGTGGACGATGACCAAGGACAACCAAGGCAACGAACCGTATGACGTTGTCCACGAGGCAGGATTGGAGTCGTTTCCGGCAAGTGACCCTCCATCCTGGACCACCGGCGGAGGCGCTACGCCCGCCGCAACCAAGATCTGCGCCCACAGCCCTTGCGATTGTGAGGTCCAGGACAATCTCGATCACTGTGGTCCCACTTGCCGCATGGCGATCAGTGGCGGCGCGGGAGAACAGAAGTGCTTCTGTGGCCACGCCCAATGCTCTGCCTCGACCGGCGAGGCGTCGGCCTAATTCTGATCCGTGTCGTGTCAACGGACCGACGATTCAGTTTGTCGTCGGAGTTCTTTGCCAGTCAGGAGAGGCGAGGCTTGATCCGCATTCACTCGCCGCTTTCACTACCGGACATGTCCTCCAAGCCGGCCGTGGGAACTCGTTCGAGCTGGGCATGAGGGCAGGCCGAGCCGCCTGGCGTGTTCGAGAAGCTGATCGCTAGCCCGACATGAGCAATCCGAGAACGGTGGGCCAGCGCCTAGGGGCAGTTGACCTCGAATGATCCGCTGATCGATGGTGCGGCCTGGCCGTTGTTGTGAGCGGTCAAGTCGATAAATGTCGCCGTACCCGTGGCTTTGACCGGACGCCCGTCCGAGACCGTGTAGCTGTCGATGGTGCTTGCACCGTCCGGGATGGGATTGATCGCCGGCGAGCCGTCTTCTCCGGCCACCCAGAATTGGCCGGAGAAATCGTCGCCGATCTTGACTCTGACAGACGGCGGGCCGAACGTATCCCCTTGTGACTCCCACCCTTCTGGGGGAAGGACGATCGAGACCTCCGGATCAGCCCCGAAGTTTCCGGCCTGGATGTATTTCTCCGTGAAGATCGAGCACTGCACACCGGTGAACTCGTAGGTTTCGTCCCCGATTGTGACCACCGCGGTATTCAGCGGCCCGACATCGGAGTTCCCGGCCGACGCGGTCGACGCGGTCGTTGCGCTCGTTCCACTTGTTACGGCGGGTTCGGTCGTTTCGTTGCTTCCGCTCGTACCGACAGTGGCGTCCGAACTCGAACCTCCGCACGCTGCGAGGCCTAATGCCAGCATCAGCCCAATCGTTGCCCAGCGCGTCTTCTGCCTGAAATACATGCCATTTACCTCGGTGGTTCGGGTGCACCCATCGAGTCTGAGTCATGTGGGCCTACGGCTGACCCTAACACCCGCACCATTTGTCCGTCCTAAACAGGCCACATAGGGAGACTGTCGTGGCGGCTTCTATGTACCCACCCTTCCAAAGCAGAGACCCAGGCATTGCCTTTTGGGGACCGAGCTAATCATCCACTTCCAATGAATTTCTGCGAGAGGACTGGCAACCTCGGCCCGGCGGGAGAATTGGGCTCCAAGCTAGGCTCGGGACGCTTGTTCGAGGTGAGGGGAAGCGCCGTGCCAGACGAACTGGAACCTGCCGTGGAAGCAGCCTGGGCATACGAGGACTTGCACGTCAATGCGCTATTTCACCAGATGGGCCGTACCACTGCTCGACGCCGCCGGCGTCACGGCCGGGAACCGTGTAATCGACGTGGCGTGCGGCACCGGCGTGGTTGCCCGTGAGGCGAACGGTCGAGTTGGTGCGACGGGTTCGGTGACAGGGCTCGACATCGGCGCCGGCATGCTGGCCGTAGCCAAGAGTATCGAGCCAGGAGTCACCTGGACTTTGGGCGACGCCGGGAACCTTCCTTTCGCCAACGGCGCGTTCGATGCCGTGGTCAGCCAATTCGGACTGGTGTTTTTTCCCGACCGCGTGCAGGCGATCCTCGAGATGCTCCGCTGCGTCACACCAGGAGGCCGAATTGCGGTTGCGGTGTGGGATTTGCTGGAACGCTCGGAGGCCTATCCGATCTCAGTCGACCTGTTGAATCGGCTGGCCGGTCCGGCCGCCGCCGACGCGCTTCTGGCGCCCTTTGTGCTGGGCGATCCCTCCGAGCTGCAAAGCTTGTTCGTTCAAGCGAGGGCATCGACGGTGTCAATCGACACCCAGCACGGCACAGCCCGGTTTCCCAGAGTACGAGCGATGGTCGAGGCGGATCTGCGGAGGTGGCTGCCCGTGATGGGAGTGCACCTCCAAGACGACCTGATCGAGCTGATCTTGACCGAAGCCGAAGAATCGCTGGGAGAGTTCGTGAGCGTGGACGGCGGGATGGTGTTCGACGCTCCAGCACACATCGTCACCGCTCGAGCGTGACGAGAAGGCCATCAATCCTCCGCCGCCCGGCCGCTCGTCGCTCAGCTGGAAGCCGACGGCCTTGTCATCCGCAGCACCGACCGCGACGACAACAGGGCAGTCACCGTCGGTGTCACCGACGCCGGCGTCGCGGTGTTCAAGGCCGCCCAGGACCGACATCTCGACGATCTCGAACATCACCTGTTCTCACATCTCAACGAAGATGGAATCCACAAACTCGTTGCGATCACTGCCGCGATCCTCAACGCGAACAAGGAAGCCTGAAGGTCACCGGCCGGGCACTTCTCCCCGGAACAACTCCCGAGCACCAGCTGGGCTGCGCCGCTCATCCATCAAAGAAAACCCACGGGCCTCAGCCCGGTTCGCGAGCCAGACCGACCCGGAAACAAAGAAACCGCACGCTCAAGCCGAGTACGACAGCCCTCGGATACGAACAGCGCACCGACCCATACTCCCTGCCCGTTATCGAGTGGTCCCAGACGCTCCGTAGGCTTCGATCCAGACCTCGATCGAGGACGTTTGGAGTGTTTTGGTGACTACAGCCACCAAGTCTGCAGTCACGGTTGTCAGATCGGTTTGATCGCGTAGTCGGGCTGAGAAATCTTCGATCACTCGTTCGGCGTCGAAGCGGAACCTGTAGAAGCGTCGGTCGATGGACCGCAACACGCGACGCCGTAACGGATTGAACAACGCTGCCACCGTCAATGTCGAACCAGCAACGAACACCGGGGAATCGCCAGTCAACCGGGAAGGCAGCCACACAGCACCTGCTGCGTAGACCGCGCCTAAAAGGCCGACCAAGAGTCCGTATCCCACCGTGCGGGAGATGATCCGATCGATCTCGAAGAGGCGGTATCTGGTAATTGCCATCACCAGCGATAGCGGAACCAGCGCCACACCAACCGGGAATACGACATTGGCGACCACCGAGTATTGGAAACCTCCGAACGCGGCCCAGGCGCCGACCCCAAAGATAGTGAAGGCAAAGATGAACCACTTCAATTGCTGCCGTTCGACGACCTGGGCGCGACGCCACCGAAAACTCAGAGACGCAAGGGATGCAGGAATCGAAACCAGCAAAGCAAGCAACCCGGCCACCGAAATACAGCCGCCAACCGAATCGCATCCGACGTCAGCAGTCACATCAACTCCGGATGTAATCAGCAGCAAAGTGCCTATAAAAAACCCAGAAATCCCGAATACTGCCAACCCCTCCACCCACCTCCATCCGGGTGACGGCCTTCGCCCAGTCGGAAACCAGAGCGGGAGAAAAACCCCCAGTCCGGGGAGGAGAAGAACGAAGATGGCAATGCCAGATACCACGTCCCCGAATCCCATCAGAGCGATAGCCCACGCCACCACCAAAAGAACCCACGACACACGGTTCTCCGGAACACGCAGCACAAGAAGACCGGCGACCATTACAAAGATGACCCCCACCAATAGGGATATTGCATCCTCGCCTCCGAACCCTGACCACAGCGAGATTCCCAGGGCGACGGCATTGGAGACCACAACGATCCCGATAGCGGTCGACCGCCACCACAAACTCATCTGTTCCTCACCCAGTTCCCGACGATCAGGTTTGATTCCGCTCTTTGACTGTGACGTCAGACCGTAACGAAATCATTACAAAGGCCGTTGCATCTCGGAGCTCCTTAGTTTCATTCCTGTAGGAGCGGTGGAGTACACGATCCGGCAGGGCACGAAAAGAAACCTCGACGCTCCCGGCCGGCCGAAAGCCAACCAACCACACGGAGTCAGTGAGAGACTCCGGTTTCTCCAATCGGGTGCGATTCGGAGAGCGGAGGACCAACCACCTCCATCCAGTTGCGTTCGGCTATCTCTCTATAGGCCTCAGGATCGACAGGTCCTGCCGGGAGAAGGGCATGCTCCTCGAAAAACCGCTCCATACCCGAAGGTGTGAACATGACGAGGATTCTCGACGGCCGATCCTCTAGGTTCTGGAAGCAGTGCTCGGTGCCTCTAGGCACAAAGACAAATGCGCCTTCCGGCGCGTCGAAAACCCGATCGCCGGCGACAAATCGGAAATGGCCATCGAGGACGTACCACATCTCGTCCTCACGCCTATGGACGTGCCTCGGCGGACCTTGTTTGGGGCCGATGACGTTCTCGAGGAATGTGAACGATCCGCCGGTGGAGAGGGTATCCGCGGCCACAATTGTGGGACCTCCTGCCGGACCGCGAATCGACCGGCCTTCGCCCCTCGGAACAACAAATGGCTCGACCTCTCTTGGCATCACGACCTCCTGGCTAAAGCGTCCGCCAATAGGTCGACGCGAGGCGAGAGCGTACTCGTCAAGGCCGCGGGCGATGCGAAGAACAAGGCGGGTTCCGGCGACGGGTATCCAGCTACCTGCGCAATGCCGGAAACGCCCGCTCGCCGGCCACTTCCGGTTCGCGTCGTTTCGTGTTGTTTGACCAGCCATCGCAACCCAAAACAGCAGCATTCGGCCGGCGGCCGCCACGAACTCGACGATCGAGAGGGCAAGCATCCTTCCTGGGTAGTACCCGAAGCGACTCCGACGATGAGTCAGCTCCTACCGGACCCTCTCGGCTCAATCTGGGTCCGGGCCCCACTCGACGACGATCTCGTTGTCTGGTGTGTCGGTGACTTGTAGCCGGTCGCTGCCATCCGGGCGACTGGTGTAGATGTCGGCGCGAAATACTGAGATTGTTTGCGAGAACGCGATCCACTCACCGTCAGGTGACCATACGGCGCCGAAGAGGATTCCGTCGCCGGTCAAAACATGGATGATCGCGCCGTCAAGGCCGACAACCAGAATGTTGCCGTTGTCCACCGTCAAGACAACTGCTCCATCCGGCGAGAATCGTCCCGCGTCGTCGACAAGACTCGACAACAGTGGACGCTGCAACCGAAACGAGGATCGGCGCCCTCGTCAAGAAAGCGGCAGACTGAAGACGAGCTTGCCGGGACCCGGACTCTCAGCTGATCAAAGACCATCATCCGGAAGCTCCGGTGGACCAGGAATACAATCGGCAGAAGACAAGGCCCCGGTCAGAAATCGCTCTGACCAGGGCCCTCGTTCGTAGTGTGGGCGGGATTTGAACCCGCGACCTTTGGGTTATGAGTTGCTTGTGACGCGCGCTTGTGTGGCTGGTGTCCGGAGCTCCGCCACACGTGGCCAGCTCCATGCGTACCAAACGACCAGCGCCAGGAGCGCGGATTCGACCGCGGCGCCGACGAAGTAGTAGGACCACGTCTCGTCGAGTGTGTTGAAGAGGGAAACGGGGATGTACAGGGAACCGACCACGATGTTGGTCCAGCGGGCCGAGCCGGCGGTGAGCGCCAGAGAAAGAAACACCATCAGAGCCGGGATCGTCATGAGCACCAGAGCCCCGAGCGCCCAGCCCTGTGTGATGTCGAACTCCCACACCCGCCCCACCAGGATGCCGTCGATTGTTCCCGGCTTATAGAAATTGAAGATGTCCACGTACACGTATAGGAACATCACCGTCGCCCAAAGTGCCGACAGCTTCAGACGGACAGGCACCGGCCTGTCTTCCAGCCCCCACCGATTCTGGGTGTCGGCGCTTCGATCATTGCTCATGATGTTTCTCCTAGGTTGGTTTACTTTGTAACCCTACGATTACTTAGTATGCTTGTCAAGTCGTGACATCTGAAAGCAACACTCCACGCCCTCCCCTGAGCAAGGAGCGAGTCCTGCAGGCAGCAGTTGACCTGGCCGATCGAGAGGGTCTCGGTGCCCTGACGATGCGCCGCTTGGGCGCCGAACTCGGCTTCGAGGCCATGTCGCTCTACAAACACATTGCCAACAAGGAGGCGATCCTCGACGGCATGGTCGAGCACGTCATCGGCGAAATTGAGATCCCCGCTGAGGGAGCCCAATGGAAGGAGGCGATGAGGCGGCGGGCGATCTCCGCCCGGAAGGTTCTCAGCCGCCACTCCTGGGCGATCGGGCTGATGGAAGCCGGCGTATCCACGGGGCCCACCACCCGTCGCTACATGGACGCCATCATCGGCAACCTGCGTTCGGCAGGCTTCTCCATGGAGAACGCTGCCCACGCCTTCTCGCTGCTCGACTCCTACGTGTACGGACAGGTCATCCAAGAAGTCAGCCTGCCCTTCAGCACCTCCGAGGAGATGACCGACACGGCGGCATCCACTCTCGATCAGACCGCGATGAACGAGTATCCCCATCTCGTCGCCATGTACGAACACGCCCTCACCTTTTCGTACAGTTTCGACACCGAGTTCGAGTTCGGCCTCGATCTCATCCTCGACGGGCTGGAACGACATCGCAACACCCAGCACGCTGGCGGACCAAGACCACCCTGAACCGACGAAGATGGCCACGGCCGTTAGGCACTATCGGACACCGGCCAGGTGGACAAGGGCCTCCAGGGTGGCCAGCTTTCTGATTCGACATGGCGTTGAGACGGGCCACGGCATCGGGACGGAAGCCCTTGACGACGAGCCAGAGACCAAGCGACGTCGACGTCCTGACCGTAGTCGATGCCCGTCGGATACCTCGATGGGACGACGGGAACAGGGTCCCGAAACCCTACAAACTTGTTGGCTCGCGGTATGGACGCCGTATGAAGGCTCACAGCGTCCGATCCCGGGGAGCCCAGAAAAGCAGAAAACCCAGGCACTGCCTGGGTTTTCCGGTAGTAGCGGGGGCGGGATTTGAACCCGCGACCTTCGGGTTATGAGCCCGAGAGCACCCAAAAGCGTGACCAGGAGGAACGCGCGAAATGCCTGGTCAGACCCCATTTTCGCTTCGTGTCATTTCGCGTTCTGACCCGTCCTATCCCACCCTCTCGCGCGATGGACGCGCGATTGACAGGCCTGTCCCGCCATCAGTGCACTCCTACCCTTTGGGCGGGAGTATCTCGCTGGCCGCGCCGCGCGCCCATCGCTCACATCTGTTCCTGTCGGATCCCGGCCCATCATGCGAATGGCCAGGAGGTTCTGGACGAAGCCGGAACCATGCACGTTCGGATCCCTACCCTGGTCTCTCCGACTGTCCCAGCCGGAGAGACGTAACCCATGCTCCTCAGAACCCGTCCACTAGTCTTTCTGTCTTCGACCATTACCGAGCTTGCAGACATCCGTTCGGAGGTTAAGAGACAGCTCGACCAGTTGGACATCGTTGACTCTTGGCTGTTCGAGTACCACCGGGCGGCTTCTGGGGCGACACCGGATGAGCAATATCTGGCTTACGCGCGGACCTGCGATCTCTACGTTGTGATAGTCGCGGATCAGGCGTCGCCTGCCACTCAGGCCGAGTACGAGGATGCCGTTCGAGACAATCCTGAGAAAGTGCTCCCCTTCTTCATCGGCCCCGATGAAGGGGCCACCGCCGACTTCCGCGCCGCCTTGGGACAACGGCATACCTTTGTTCGTGCGGGGCACCCAGATGAGCTGATCGAATTCGTCGTTGCGGCCATCAGACATGCCGTGGAGAGTGGCGGCCTAGTCCAACAGGGTTTGCGCGCGGCTCTTCTCGAAAGCGTGTCCAGGAGCGCTGCCCTGCTCAACCTAGCCCTGGAGTTCTTACCTCGCGTGAAGTTGAACGACGGAGAGAGCGAGGGCTTGCTCCTCGACGAATGTCTTGAACGCTTTGGCAGGGTATTGGTGATTGGGGAGGGGGGCGCGGGAAAGAGCCATGGCATTCTGGTGACCCTGTTCCGCCTGACGCAGGCCTCTCACAAACTGCCCTTGTATCTGACGGCCCATGAGGGCACTCGGTCCATTGAGGAGCTTCTGGAATCCGCCTTCGATAGCGTCCGATTCTATCCCGGAATAGACCTGATCAACCAGTACTCGCGGGAAGGTCGGCTCCTGATCGGAGTCGACGGCTACGACGAGCTGAGCGCAGAGTCACGCAAGCGCTTGCTTGCCCTCGTCAGGGGTTACGCAGACCGCTATCCGCGCTGCTCCTATCTGCTGGCAGCTAGGTACTTGGATCGCTCGGTGCTTCCGACCTTCACCGAGGCGTCGATGGCCGCAATTTCTGAGGGACAGCTCACAGATGCCCTCAAGGCGCACGGCTACGAGCAAGTTCAACCGCGCCGAGATCTAAAAACGGAACTCGTTGACCTTGTCAGACGACCGTTTTGGCTTGGGGCGCTGCTGAAGGCGGGGTTGTCACCGAGGTCGCCTCTTGCAATTCTTCAGGCGCTCATCTCATCGCGGATCGTCCAGTCTGAGCCAACGGAGTCCATCAAACAGGTTCGTACGCGACGCGCTGCGGCTCTCTTGGCGCTGACGGCACGGCCGTCAGATCGTGTTGCTTTGCCAGAAGCACTTGACGCGCTCAGCGTTTGGGCCAGACACGACTACATCCAAGACACTTTTGGTCAGGTCGCTGCAGTCGAATACCTGGAGGACGTCACGGCATCGGGCCTCATTGTCACCAACGGTGGCACAGTTCAGTTTGCGCATTCTCTTCTTGCCGTGGTGCTTGCCGGGGAGGAGCTTGTCAGACGTCGCGACTTGTCGCCATCGGCAGTAATAACTGATCCGGAGCTTCTTCCATACGTGGCTGCATTGGCGGCCGATCAGTTTCCTTCCGAGATGGTCGAAGTTCTGGCCGCGAGCGATGTCTTCCTTGTAGCCCGAGCGCTACGCCTGCTTGAAACACGGGAGAGTCGCGCGTACCTCGAATCTGATGCTGCCCGCTATCAAAAGGCTCTTTCGGCCCTTCGGCACCTGATCGGGCCCGGCATGCCGGAAGACACTGAGCCTGAGCAGATTCATGTGGCGACCGATGGTGTTTGGCTTGCGATATCCCCCAGCCCATCCTTCGAGATCTCCGTGATCAGCGAAGCTGAGTACGAGCAATGGTCCAACGCTGTCAGGGCTGCATCCGATCGCCTGGTCGTTTGGACGAAGAACCCGTTCGATGACATGACCCCCGAAAGCGTTGCCGCGGCCGAGATAGTGCTGCGTTTCAAGGAGAAGTTGGCAGGCCTTAGACCATCGGGGGATCCCTACGAACGGGCAGACCATACGGTCGTGCGACGCTTCCTCGACGGCACAACGACGCGCGACCAGGACATAGTGGACGCGATGCTCACCCTCAGGCGATACAGAAGCGAAGTCATAGAGGAGTGCGGCATTCACCGCTCGCCCTACTTCTACGAGCCGAGCGGCATGCCCCTTATCGAATTGTTCCGGCACGGGAACACTGCCCGGATTCGAGTTATCTGGGGGCAGGACAGCGCGGATGTAAGAGTCGCAGCCGGCGATGGAGAGCAGTGGTACGACGACATCTCTGACTACCTCGTCGCTGACCTCAGGCCACGTGAGTACCGAAAGCTCCTCTCACAAGTCGAGCACGCTCTCGGGACTCCGCTCACTGTTACAACATGGCATCAGCCACGGCTGGTCGCAGGGTGGACCTGGTGAAAACACTTCTCGAAGAGGCCGTCGCGTCTGCAGGCGAAGCACTCCGGCAATCCGACTTCGGAACCACCATGCAGACATTCCGAGCCAACCGACGAAAGGCTCACGGAACCGGCTGGTCTTGGATCACCGCCCTCGAGCTGAACCAAGGACCTCCTATACAACGCGCCCTAACCGCCGCCGCCACCTTGAAGGCGGCCGGCAAAGGCGACTTGTTCACGGTAGAGGACAGCGAGTACCTGGGGTGGGCATCACAAGCGCGTTTGGCGATACAACGCATCACTGCGAAGTGCTGGAGTCCAATACCTGCTCAGATTCGCACACTGATCGTGGACGAAGATGATCTACCAGATCCTCTCGGTCACGGATACATCAGAAACACAAGGGTCTCCCAGCTCGGCGACCTACTGGGCCCAGTCGGCTTAAAGGACCCTCTCAGTCGTGCGGCACTCCGATTGGTGTGGTCCGAAGCCAAAGCCACCCCCGCATTCCTCGCCGCGCGAGAGTCCGCCGAAGCTATCGCCTCTGATCCCTCGCTGGCCGCTCGCCTTCGTCTTCGCCGCTCTGAGACTCTCAAGCAATTCCAACCGCATTCCACCGGCGAGATGCTGGTGGCGGTTGAGAACCGCTGTCGAGAACTCATCACATCCACATACGCAAACGAGCCGCTCAAGGTCCAAGAGGTAGCGCTGTCGATACGGGCATACAACCGGCTTGTTCAGCACGTACTGTGGTCAATCCTGGGTCTTGCCGAGCGAAACGAGGGCCTTCCCCCCATCGTTGGCGACACTGGACCAATAAGGGTCCGTTACACCGACGAGGGCACCCAAGTTGCCGTCAGTTACTGGGGTGACGATCGGCGGTGGTTCCCTGATCTAACCGAGCCATTCGAACTAGTCAGCCCATTGACTGGAATCTATCTGATCACCGGCTTCGCGATGTCGTTCGCAGGACGTGAGATCATCGACCTCACGGGTAAGCGACTGGGCTCCCTCGAGGGGAGGTCGCACGACACCGCACATATGACTTGACGTGCGAGCTCGGGGCATCGACACCCTCACCGCACAAAAGCGATGAGGACAATCGGAAAGCAAAGCTGCAGGGACCGACCTGCGACCTTTGTCGTGTGAATGCAGAACAGGGGCCTTGGAACGACGGGCGAATCTACGGAATCCCCAGGTGAATCAACGGATTTCGCCTATTGTCGCCTGGCCTCCTTCATGGTCGTTTTCGGTTGTCTGACGGACACCTAGACGGACAAAGGCGCGTTCGCCCGAGCGGCTCGAGCCTCCCCGACAACGAAGGCGGACGGGGCCGGCGCCGGCCGAACAGGGAATCCGCCTCGAGCGACTATCTCCGCCAGTTCCGGGGGCGGATCCAGGGCTAACGGTCCTCGAACGCATCGGCCGTGCGGCCATGATGAAGTCCTCCACCGACCGCTCCCCCACCCGCCTCTCCTGCGCGATTTCCGACACAACGAGAAGGCCTCATTCGATTGGTGGGACGGCCCCCGTTCGCGGCGCAGATCGTCTCGGACGCCGTCCGAGGCGGCCCATTCGGCCGCTGATTGTAATTCAGTCGGAGGTGTCGGCGTCGGCCGGCTGAGAGGAGTCACGACGCGAGCGGACGCCTGATCGGACCAGCACGAGCGTCCCGACCGTTGCAGCGACAACCAGAGGTCGCTCGCCGACCAGGCGTGTGATGGCGCTCGACCACGTATCGATCGTCCGGACGATCCCGGTCTGGCCGAGTGTCGACGATCCGGACACCAGCACCGTGGCCCAATACCAGATGATGAACGAGCCGGCGACGGTCATGATCCAGCCGGAGAGGCGGTCGAGCCGAGCGGCGAGGGGACGGATCTTCCCGATGATCGCGCTCCTTCCCCCTGCCACCGCGACCGTGAGCCCGACGACAACGAGCGCCATACCCGCTCCGTAGGCGACAAAGCTTCCAATCGCCTGGAGAGGAGAGCCGGAGGCAATGGCGCCGGAGACAAGGCTGAGAAAGATCGGGAGCGTGCAGGACAGGGATGCGACCGCGTACGAAACTCCAAACAGGAACATGCCGATCGGCGTGTCGCGCTTCGTGACCCGCGAAGGTCCTCGCAGGTACGGCACCAGTCGCTTCCCGAGTACCTGCGCCAGTCCGACGATCACAAGCCCAACGCCGACCACTAGCGCGAGCCACGGGAGCGCGGTGACGATCGCCCGTACCCCCAGGCCGACCAGCAGACCCGCCAGGGTGAACACAGTGAGAAAACCGCCGGCCACGGACACGGCGACTGTCCCGGTTCGGACCGCCCGCCGATCGTCTGACTCACGCAGGAAATACCCCAGGTAGGCGGGCAGCATGGCGAATCCGCACGGGTTGACGGTGGACACCATGCCCGCGGCCAGAGCAGCCAGAAGGATCGGTGTCATGCATACCTAGAACCCCCACCGGGCCTGGCTATTTCCGTTTGGTCGGGTCGCCGACCATGTGGTGATGGACGGATGGTCGGCAGGGTTGTCACCCGTATGGCAGATGTGACCGGTGTGTTCGAAGGGGGTGGTGTGAAGGGAATCGCACTCGCTGGCGCCGCCGCAGCCGCCATGGACACCGGATACCGGATCACGTCGGCGGTGGGCACCTCCGCCGGTGCGTTGGTGGCGTCACTGGTCGCAGCGGGGTACGGATCATCGGCACTGCGCGAGGTCGTTCGCCTGATGCCCTGGCCTCGACTGCGGGATCGGCGGTTGATCGCCCGTCTTCCGTTCCTGGGACCTCACGTCGCGCTGGTGACTGCGCTCGGGATGGCCAAGGGCGGTCGTCTCGAATCGGAGACATTCCGGCTTCTGGCAAGACGCGGGATCAGGACCTTCGGAGATCTTCCGGACGGAGCCCTGAGAGTGGTGGCGACCGACCTCAGCCACGGCAAAGGGGTTGTTCTACCCGACGATCTGCCCGCATTCGGTATCCAACCGGACCGGTTTCCGGTAGCCCGTGCCATCCGAGCATCCTCGGCCGTCCCCTTCTTCTTCGAGCCGGTGCGTCTCCGCAACCGATCGACGGGTGAACAGGTTCTCCTTGCCGACGGAGCGCTGGCTGCCCGGTTTCCGATCCAGCTGGCCGATACGGCCATTCCGACGATCGGATTCCGCTTGAAGCCTGCCGACGATGTCCACCCTCATCGCACTATCCGGGGCCCGATCTCTCTGGCCAGTTCCGTGATGATGGCCGGCGTGTCGGCCCGCGAGTACCTCCCTTCCCTGTGCCGCAACCTCGGGTGCACGATCACCGTCCAGGCCGATCGCCCACCACTCGCTTTCGACTTGGACCACACCACAGCCGTCGGCATTTTCGACGACGCCTACCGACAGGCACTCGTCGCGCTGGGAGGGGCAACTTCCTGACTGGTCAACCCCGACCGCCGGCGAGCAAGGCCGCCCAGCGGCTACGCCGGAGCCTTCTCATTGCAATCACGCCGACAACCGGTCCGGGAAGAAGAACCAGGAACGCCCACCGCCATGAGGCCGCGGCCGCCGCCAACGGCACCAGCCAGATGGTCACAAGCGTGATGAGAAACCCGATCGATGTCTGCAGGGCGAGCGCCGTCCCCACACTTGTTCGCCGACGACCTCGGTGACCACGGCCGAGAATTGGGCGGAGTCGGCCACAACGCTCATCCCCCACACGACCACGACCGGAAGCATGATGACCAGGGGTGCGTGGAACACCGCAGGGGTGGCCAAGATCATGGACCCGGAGATGATGAGGGATCCGCCGGCGGCGATCGTGCGTCCGTGTCGATCGGCGATGCTGCCCGCCAGCAAGGAACCGACTGCCCCTGAGGCGATCACGACGAACACGACCCCAGGGGCGTCGTGACCAGCAGCTAGTAGGTAGGCGGCCACCCAGGTCCACATGGCGTAGAGCTCCCACATATGCCCGACATATCCGACGGTTGCCAAGCGGAACCCGTCGTGGCGGACCAGGCTCGAAATGTGAGACCAGGAGAAGGGCGCTGTCTGAGTGTCGAACGGCCCGTCACCCACCCTATGCATGATAACGGCTGCGACGAGAGCGGCGGCAGACGCCGAAGCGATCACCGCCTGCCATCCGAGCCCAAGCCCCCGTCCCAGATGTGGAAGCGCGCTGCCAACGGTCAGAGCACCGATGAGTACGCCCAGCGCAGCGCCTCGCCCTTCCCGGAACCATCCGGCCACTGCCTTCATCCCGCTCGGATACACGCCGGCCAGGGCAACACCCACGAGGAATCGGAGGCCGATGGCGACACTGAGGCCCCCCACCCCGACCCAACAGGAGAAGGCCACCGTTTAGGAGTGCGCCGGTCACAGCGGACCACACAAACAGCTTTCGTGTTCGGACGCGATCGCCGAGGTTGGTGATGGCCGATAGGCCAGCACCCACCACGAACCCGAGTTGCACCGAGAGTGTCAACCATGCGAGGTGGCGCCCGTCGAAGTCCCAGGCATCGACCAGGGAGTCCGAGACCGCCGAGGAAGCGAACCAGAGCGACATTGCCATCAACTGAGCTCCGGCGATTAGTCCGAGAGCTTTCCTGGGGGTCGCCTCAGACCTCGTGTCGGGAACCGCCCTCACAACCCGAAAAGCTGTCGGATCTTGGTAGTGAGGTCGTCGGCGAAGATTGCGCCTCCGTACACTTCGGCGACCACTCCGTCCTCGGTGATGAACACCGACGTCGGCATGGCGATGCCACCGAACTGTTGGAAGATTGCCCCATCGGGATCATCGGCCAGCAGATACGCCACTCCCGCGTCGGCGATTAGCGCCTCAGCAGCCAGACGATCGACCTCCTGCATATTGATTCCTATGAAGACCACTTCGTGCCCGAGCTCCCGGTGGACCTCGGCGAAATCCGGCAGCTCAGCGACACAAGCCGGACACCATGACGCCCAGAAGTTCAGCACCACGGGTCGACCGCGAAAGTCGCCGAGGTCGCCCGTCGTGCCGTCGAGGTACGTCAGAGGTAGGTCAACGCCACCCGCATTGCCGCCGTCCTCGCCCGAAACGCTGCGTTGTTGAATCCCAACGACCGCAACCGCGATGACAAACACGGCGATCGTGAACAGGGCAAGCCGATGCTTCATCTTTTTGGGAAACTCCTCAGTTGCGACCCGGTCACAGAGATAAACAACCCTGGTCGGTGGACTCACGCCGGAAGAGTCGGGGTTACGACTCTTGGATCCGTCGAAACACAGCACCAGGAAGCCGCACTTCGAAGCCTCTCTCACGCGTGTATCGGACGCTGCCGCCGTGAGCGTCGACGAGCTCCCGCACGATGGTCAACCCCAACCCGATGCCCGGTTGGGACATCGTGTCATTCGACACGAACCGGCTGTACGGCTCAAACGCCTGGTCGACCTCATCAGCCGCCAGTCCCGGACCGTGATCGAACAGGCGCCACGTGAGCCACCCGTCGGCGTCCTCCGCAGAGATCCAGACAGGAGCGCGACCGTACTTGAATGCGTTGTCGAGCAGGTTGCGAAGCACCTGGGCAAGCCTCATCGGGTCTGCCATCACCACGAGATCGGCTCCGATGTCGAGCTCCACGACACGAGCGCGATCTCCGAAGCCGCGCAACACAGACTCGACTGCCGCCCGAAAACGGACCGGCTCGTGCTTGATCGTCAGCTGGCCGGCCTCCAAACGATTGAAGGCGATGACATCCTCGACGAGGTGATGCATCTGTTCGGTCTGCTCGGCCACCACCGCCAGGTACTCGCCCCGCTGAGGCTCGCCTGGGCTTTCGTCGGTGAGGACACCGATGAATCCACGGATGGCGGTGAGCGGCGTCCGCAGCTCGTGGCTGACCGTGGCGAGGAAGCGATCCTTGAGGTCATGGAGCTCGAGCTGGCGAGCGAGATCCGCCGCGAGTGCTTCCTTTCCGGCGCGGAGTGACTTCGCCAACTGCAACATCAGCACTCCCACACCCAGAAGCAGGGACGCCTGGACTCCGACGCCAACGAAGAACTCGGCTTGGGGAATCGGGTCCGGCGGGTGAAAGAGCGGTAAGGCGCGCTGATCCGCGACCAGATGAAGGGCAACCTCCGACGCGGTGACGGCTACCGCCCCAGCCAGGAGAACACGTGCGCTCGACGCTGCCACCACCAGCGGGGCTACCGAAACCACCGCATAGGCCACGAACGAGGCACCCGACACAGGACCATACAACCACCACAAGCCGACAGACAGCACGAGGTCTGAACCCAGTAGCGCCTCCATCGGGACCTGCGTTCGAGAGCCTGCGATGAGCAGGAGAAACATGATTGCTGTCGGCCACGCCCGCGAGGCCAGCATCGGCGCGGCCAGCGCCACCGCGAGCACCGCAGATACGCCGACCGTCGCGTGCACGCGTCGCACCACACCGTCGAGGCCAAGTTCTACCGACACAGACGTTCTATCGACGTGTCGACGGCCAAGGTCAAGCGGTTGGCCCGAAACGGACGGTCGGAGGTCCGACAGTCCAAGCCTTGTGACGGGAAGCCGACCTTCCAGGCAACATCGGTGGCCGTCGCAGGTTGGCTCCGGCATGCAACCACGCGCGTTCCTCCCCGCCGCCGGCTTCTCCCTCGTGTGGATCGTCTTGGCCGCGCTTACGCCCGGGACCACATTCCATCTGGCGCCGGCCATCGTGGCGGCGGCTCCTGCGATCGGGGCACCGTCGGCACGCCCGAGACACGCCGCCGCAGGAGTTGTTCTTGCCATGGCGATCACGACGGCGCTCGCCATCAACGGGCATCTCGAGGGCCCGTCGCTCCTGCCTGCCGGCGGTGCCCTGGCAGAGTCGCTTCTCGCTGCCGTGGCGGGTGGCGTGGCCGGTCTGGTCTTAGCCTGCCTTCTCCTTCGAACTGTGTCGGATGGCCGACACTGAGTCGTGGACCCGACGACGTTCGGCGTTGACCATCACAGCAAGTCGAAGGAGAACCAATGACATCCACCACGTATGACGTCCTCGTGCTCGGCGCCGGGCCCGCCGGCGAGAACGCAGCCGATATTGCCGCTCGCGATGGTCTCCGCGTCGCAATCATCGAGCGCGAGCTCGTCGGGGGCGAATGCTCCTACTGGGGCTGCATGCCCTCGAAGGCGCTACTCCGGCCCGGTGAAGCCCTAGAGGAGTTGAGCCGGGTTCCAGGCGCTCGGAGTGCCGTCACCGGCGACATCGACATCGAGGAGGCTCTCCATCGACGCGACGCCTTCACGTCCAATTGGGACGACACCGGCCAGGTGTCATGGCTCGAGTCGGTCGGAGTTGAGTTGATCCGTGGGCACGGCCGCCTTGTGGGCGAACGGACAGTCGACGTCACCACCCGCGACGGCACGTTCCAACGTTTCGTCGCCACCAAGGCAGTCTTGGTCGCCACCGGTAGCTCGTCGGTGTCTCCCCCCATCCCGGGCCTCGCCGATATCACCACCTGGGACAACCGCGACATCACCACCGCCAAACAGGCCCCTCGACGCCTGCTGGTGATCGGTGGAGGCGCCATCGGCGCCGAAATGGCGCAGGCCTGGAAATGGCTCGGGTCGGAGGAGGTCACCATCGTCGAACTGTTCGACCACCTCCTCTCCCGTGAGGAACCGTTCGCCGGACACGAACTCGCCTCGGCATTCGAGAGGATGGGCATCACCGTCCACGTCGGGGCGGCGACGCAGCGCATCGACCGTGACGGCACCGATGGCCCGGTGCGGGCATCGGTTCGGCTGGGCGATGGCTCCACGACCACGATCGAAGCCGACGAGGTGCTTGTGGCAACCGGTCGGCGTCCGAACACCGACGACATCGGCCTGGAGACGATCGGGTTGGAACCCGGACGGTTCATCACCGTCGATGACCACCTCCTTGCCACCGGTGTCGACGGTGGTTGGCTGTATGCGGTTGGCGACGTCAACGGACGATCTTTGCTCACCCACACCGGGAAATATCAGGCCCGGATCGCGGGCGCCCACATCAACGGGGTTGACACCGCGGCTTGGGGCGACACCAAAGCCACGCCCCGAGTGGTGTTCACCAGCCCCGAGATTGCGGCGGTCGGGCTCACCGAGAGACAAGCCCGAGAGGAAGGCATCGAGGTCCACGTCGTCCAGTACGACATCGGCCATGTGGCCGCAGCGTCGGTGCTCGGCAAAGGCCACAGAGGTATTGTTCAGCTCGTCGTCGATGCCACTCGCCGAGTGATCGTCGGCGCCACCTTTGTCGGACCCCGCGCCGGCGAGTTGCTCCACGCAGCCACCATCGCCATTGTCGGTGAGGTCACCCTCGACAGGCTCTGGCATGCAGTGCCTTCCTTCCCGACTCTGAGTGAAGTCTGGCTTCGGCTACTGGAGACATACCGCGACGAGTACCAGGTCCGATTCACGTGATCCACGATGTTCGGGAAGGGCTGCAGGCATGTCGTCATCGCAGAAACGTGGCTCCCGTCGGTCATTGGTGGACCTGCAGAGCTGCTGGTGGGGCGCGGGTCTCGACAGTGTGTACAGCCAGCAAGAGGGAGCGACTATGAGCCGGGGACGAGTTCGAATCGAAGACGGATCGAAACGGGTAAGGGCGTACTTCGATGGCGAAACCATCGCCGACAGCACCCGCGTCAAGCTGGTCTGGGAGAAGCCCTACTACCCGACGTACTACTTCCCAACCGCCGACGTGCGTATGGAACGGTTGTCGGCGAGCGGTGACACCGAGCGATCGCCGAGCCGCGGTACCGCCGAGATCCTCGACCTCAACGGTGTCCTTCGGACGGCTCGAAGCGCCGCCTGCCGGTATCCGGAGTCGCCGATCTCCGACCTCAGGGATCTGGTTGCGTTTCGCTGGGATGCCCTGGACGCCTGGTTCGAGGAGGACGAGGAGGTCTTTGTCCACGCTCGCGATCCATACACGCGAGTCGACGTGCTCCGGAGCTCGAGGCACATCCAGGTCGTGGTGGGCGACGTCGAGGTGGCCAACTCCCACCATCCGACCCTCCTTTTCGAGACCGGCCTCCCGGTCAGGTACTACCTGCCGAAGCCCGACATCCGAATGGACCTGCTCACCCCACGCCCGACGGTGACCCACTGCCCCTACAAAGGCACGGCCGAGTACTGGTCGATCGTCACCGCACAGGGGGTTCTCGAGGATTGCGCATGGAGCTATCGAGCCCCTCTCCTGGAGAGTGCCGGCATCGGCGGCTTGGTCAGCTTCTACGACGAGAAGGTCGACATCTATGTCGACGGTCGACTCCAGGAGAGGCCCCGCACCATCTTCTCGGAGCGCCCCCGAGACTTCGGAACGACGGATTCGGGGGTGTGAGTGATCTCCGGGATCGACTCCCCCGCTCGGGATGCCCGGGAGTCCGCGAGCCCAACCGACAAAAGGACCGGAGGTCGTCGAGGGTGACGTCGTATCCGGCCAGGTGCAGCGTGGCGTACAGCGGGGTGGAGGCATGCATGATCGAGAGCACCACTCGGTCTCGGTCGAACCAGGTGGGGTCGTGCCGAAGCCAGCGGGTGTAGAGCCGGTAGGCGAGCGGTGCGAGCGCCATGCGCGTTCCCGGGTGACCCGAGCCGGCGTTCTCTACGGCGACGGCGGCCAGCAACGGATGGCATTTACGGCGCTTCCTCGTCACCCTTGAGAGAGCGGACCCCCGTGAACTCGGTGTGGACGCCGACCTCGGTGCGTGCGTTGTCTGATGTGATCAGCGAGCTCACGATTCAGTGCTTCGTTGCGTCGATGACGGAGTTCTCGCTACCGAACCCGTTGTCAACATGGCCATCCGCGGAAGCGTCGTTCATCCAAACTCCATCCGAAGTCAGGTAGCGGAACTGATAGACGGCGCCGGCGGTCAAGCGGAGCTTGAGTCTCCAACCGTCGGCGGTCCTACGCATCGGTTGCGGTTCCCACCCGTTGGCGCCGAGTACCACCGCGACCTGGTCGGCGTCGGTTGGGAAGGCGATATCAAACACGACGTCGACCTCGTCCTTCGATTTGAAGAAATGCTTCGTGATCATGTGCAGGCTCCGGAGTTGGGGGGCGAACGTGTACGTCGCCTCCAACAGAATCCTGGCGGCCTACCATGGCTGACTGTCCGATACCTGACCATTCGGCATCGCTCCCCCAGAGGACCGCGTCAGCGCCGTTCGTGAATGCACTGGCCGCAACGAACAGCGTCACGGCCAGGGACACGGGAATGTACTTGCCGACGATGGTGCGGCCTATGGGCGGCGAAGGCGGCCATTCCCCCCAGCCAGTTGGCGAGCACCCCCCGACAGGGCGAGCCGGAGCCAGCCGTCTACCCCGCCGATGCTTTGATGGCGCATCTGTGTCGCCATGATGTCAGAGGGATTCTGCTCGAACTCGGCCGGGTGGGTCCTGGCCTGGAGCGGCAACTTCGTCAGAGCGGTCGTGGTGGCCGGCGGATCCGGACGGCGCAGACCTGTCGGTCCGACGGTTGATGTGTGTCGGCTGGCCGACACATCTGGAGTGGGCGCGGTGGAGGGCGGGTTGCAGGTGGTAGTTCGGCCATCTATTCAGGAGGTAACCACAATGGCCACCATCATCCATCCCCGTGTCCGCCCGTCGGCCATGGACGACTATCGGGCACCGTCTCGACCTCGAACGATCGGACTTGCGATCGCCGTCGTCGGCCTGGTTCTCACCGCCGTCGCCTTCGTCGCCAACCTCGTGGTCACAGGCGACGTCGCAGGCCGTGAGGCGACGCTCCCTTGGTCGTTTGGACTCACAACTCTCGGGTTCGGCACGATCAAGCTGGCAATTGGGGTGATCCTGTGGGGGATCATCATCAAGCTGTGGCTCAGGGTCGACGCCATCAAGGAGGCGCTTCCCCGACTGGCTGTGCTTGATCCGGCGAAGCCAGTTGAGTCAGGGACCATAGCCACCCCGTATGGGAAGGCGACCGTGTCGTCGCAGGCCCCTTCTGAACTGGCGATCCACCGGATGGCCAAGTCGATGTGGAGACCGATGTTGGCGATGGGGATCATGGCAGTCGCCATCGGATTCCTGACCTCGCTCACCTGGGCCGACACCGGGAGCCTGACCGCTTCGGCCTGGACCCAAGGACTCCAGTTCCTCGGCGAAGGGATGCTGCTCGCCGGCGTCTCTTTCCTGCTCGGCACGATCCTGTGGTCGATCCGCACGGGTGGTGGCGAGGTGCAGCAGGGCTTGGGCGTTGCCGTCAAGACCCTCAAGATGCCGAACACCGCCAAGCTGTTCGTAGCATTCATGATGCTTGGACTGATGACCTCGGTCGCCCAGTTCGTCGGGTACCTGGTGGTGGCCGCCGGCGGGGTGAACACTGCCGCCTGGCTCGCTTTCCTCGGCCCACTTCGGGAGCTGGGGTTGGCCCTGATTCTCGCCGGTATCACGCTCGCACTGGTGACGATCGGCAACGTCCTGCGCTTCCAGTTCGACCGAATCATCGAGATCATCAAGACCGGCAAATGACCGGCGAAAGGAAACCTGTCATGACCACAACAACCCATGACCTCGACTTCGAGGTCTCGACCAAGAACCCCGGCTTCAACCTCCCTCAGCGGCTCGGCCGAAAGTTGTGGGCCCCGATGTGGCTCATGGCCTTGATGGGATTCGCTGCTGGGATCATCACCGCCGGCATCAGGGCGAACGGCGTCGCCACGGGAGGGGCTGAGACCACCCTGGCGGCCCAGGGCCATCTCGTAACCGGGTTCATGTTCATCGGATTCGCAGCGGTGTTCGCGGCCATCAGCTTTGCGATCGCCCGCATCCTCGGTGTGTTCCGTGATGGCGGCGGACGAGTGCAGGAGACGCTTGGCGTCGAGGTTCACACCCTGAAGATGCCGACCACCGCCAAAGCCTTCATCGGGTTGATGATGATGGCGATGATGGCGATCCTCATCGCAGTCATCGTCCACCTGGTCACCGCGGCAGGCACCGCCGCCGGCACCATCACCGTTGCTGACGCCGCGACGACGGCCATCGCTCTCGAAGCGATCCGCCGTCTCGGGGTGGCCACCTATTTGGTCGCCATCGCGCTCGGCCTCGCCACCATCACCGACGTGCTGCGATTTCAAGCGATCCGCCTCCGGGAACTCCCTCGGTCCATCGCCGGGAGCTGATTCCCACGTCCCGTCCTCAACCCAGGGCAGCGAGCCCGACCGAGGGGAGACGTCCCGAGGGACGTCTCCCCTCACAGGTGACTGGCACTCTGCTGACTGTGTGGGGGCATCGACCCTCCTAGGAGACCTCATGACCAGCCGCCGCAATCCCCGCCGAGAGGCACGACGCCTGTTGCAGGACATCCAAGCCGCGAGAGCCCTCGCACCCTCCCGGCCCGCCGATCTCGACCCTCGGTGGTGCGCCACCGACACGAACGACGCCAGTTCGACCATCCTCACACCGATCCCCGACGGCATGTCGCCCGGTGACGTCGCCCACCCTAAGCGGTGTCTTTATATGACGATCTGTGCCTCGATCGACCGGTCCGACCCCGATTGGCACGGCACCACCTTCGACGGAGCAAGCCTCGAGCATCGGAGGCTGCTCGACGCAGGCGACCCCTACGCCACCGGGCCGGCCTCCCATCACGCGGGATGTCGGAGGTTGCAGCGATGAACGAGAAGAACCTCGTCGCCCCGAGTACACGGTCCGTGACAGTCGCCGACCAGCAACATCTGGCATGGATCGCCCGGTCGTTCGGACGGCCCGACTACCTCCCCTTCACCCTCGACGATGTCGAGATGCTCACCCAGGTGAGTGAACCCATCTCCAAGTACCCCGGGACCCATCTGTTCAAGGAAGGCGAGGAGGCCTCCAGCGCATATCTCGTCCAGGCAGGAGAGATCGACCTCTATCGAACCGCCGACGGCAAACGACGGGTGGTGGCTCGGGTGGGGGCCGGGTCGGTGCTCGGCGACATCGCCATGTTCGGCCAAGGCACCTACATCTCCTCTGCCCAAGCCGTCGGCCGGGTCAAGGCCTACCGCCTCGACCGGGACCGCCTCATCCCCGAGCTCGCCCACCATCCGGCGGTGTGCATGCGCTGGCTGGTGGCGGGTCTCCGCCAGTTGGAGGAAACCCAGCGCCGCGTTCTCCACCTGATGCGAAAGACCGTGCTGGCCCAGGTGGCCGACCTCCTCCTCGAGGAAAGCCAGGACACCGGCACTGTGGGGTTGTCACAAGCAGCCATTGCCACGCTGCTCGGCGCCAGCCGCCAGACCGTCAACGAATCGCTCGCCCGAATGAAGGAGCTCGGAGCGGTCGAGACCGGCTACCGAAGGATCGAAGTGGTCGACCGCGCCGCGGTCGGTGCGGTCGCGGCCGAGCGGCTCAGCTGAGGCAAGAGCTCGGAGGCCCGATGTTGGCCGAAGCGAAGGAGATCACTCGGAGTCGGGCCCGCTCATGGGACGGTCCATATTGGCTGCCGCGGTCGTGCTCGGGTCGGCCGCCTGCGGTGGCGCCGCCGTCGACCCACCGACTTCAACACACGCCGGCCCGACCACGTCGTCTGATACGTGTCACCCCGGCTGTCACGACAGACACCGGCGAGACTTCGGAGACGGCGTCAGCCGGCAGAGCTGCGCCGCCGGACGGCCCGTCGGCCCCTTGCGACGGGGCGATCCCGACGACCCCTGATCGACCGACCGAGATCATCTCGGGCGCCCCACCACCTGACGGCATCCCACGATCGACGCCCCGAAGTTCATGCGCGGCGGGCGAGCACGACCGCGTACCAGGCTCGTGCATCGGTGTACCAGTCCGCCACGACCAGGCCCGCCGCCGACAGCTCGTCGCGGACCATGCCCGCGGTGAACTTGGAGGACACCTCGGTGTGGATTCGTTCTCCGGCCGCCAGATCGACCGTCAAGTCGATGGCACCGACGACGATGCTGATCGGCTGCGGTGTCTCCAGCCATGCCTCCATCCGCGACTCGGCCGGGTTCCACAGTGGCCGATGGATGAACGACTCGACAGGAAAGTCCCCACCGAGCTCCCGGTTGACCACGGCGAGGATGTTGCGCGTGAAGGCGGCGGTGATTCCGGCGACATCGTCGTAGGCGGCGACCATGGTTGCCGGGTCCTTGACAAGGTCGATGCCGAGCAGGAAACGGTCGTCGTCCGCCATGGTGCCGGCAATTCCTCGTAGGAAGGCCACTCGCTCGTGTCGCACCATGTTGCCGATGGTGGAACCGAGGAATGAGATCAGTCTCCTTCCCCTCCTCGGCGCCCGCGCCAGGTCGGTGTCGTAATCACCTACGAGGCCGTCGATGGCCATGTCCGGGTAGTCCTCGCACAGTGACCGCACCGCTTCTTCCAATGCGGATTGGCTGATGTCGATTGGCACATAGCGGCGACCGGAGGCCTCGTCGAGCATGGCGTCGAGCAACAGCCGGGTCTTCTCGGCCGAGCCCGCCCCGAGCTCGATCAGCTCGTCGGGTGCTGCCTGCCGCATGATGTCTCCGGCGCTGTCGGCCAGGATGAAGGTCTCGGTTCGGGTGAGGTAGTACTCCGGAAGCCGCGTGATGCGGTCGAACAACTCGGAGCCAACATCATCGTAGAAGTACTTCGAGGGGATACGTCTGGGTCGAGAGAGCATCCCGGTTCGAACATCGCTCACCAGCCGCGCGCGCCAGTCACTCGGCGGTGACAGCCGGCGGATGGTGACCGGGGCTGCGGTGGCAGAACGCATCAGAACACCTCGGAGAGCGGGGCGCAGGAGGTGGCGCCCGGACGAGCCTCGACGATGTGGTCTTCCGCCACGGCGACCCACGAGTCGGACGGATCGAGCGGCTCGGAGGCGATGCATCGGCCAAGGCTGCCCGCCGACCAGAACAACGTGTTCTGGTCGGTCGCAACCGACGTTCTAATCGCTACCAGGCGGTTGCGACCGGCGAGACACATCGTAAGGGCCGCCCCGACATCACGCTTGGCCGCCAGGTCGGCCACCAACCGGGCCGCTCCCACCAGGGCCTCCCCCGGGTCGGCTCCAGACCGAAGCAAGGCGACGACGTGGAGGAAGATGGCCTTGGAGTCGTTGGAGGTGTCGAGTTGGGCGTGGAGATCGTCGGGTAGGCGCTCGACGATGTCGCGACCGACCCCGCCTCGCCAGTCTTGCACCCATCCGTTGTGGGTGAAGGCGACGTCGTCGGCCAGGAATGGCTGAACGTGACCGGGGCCGAACCCGACGCCGGGTGTCGCAGATCTGACAGCGGCGATGGCGGTCGTTGCCTCGAGCCGCCGGCTCAGATGTGGGAGGTTGGGATCCGACCACGGGGGACGCTCGCTGATGAACCGCAATGGCTCGATGGCGCCCTCCGGCCACCACGCCACGCCCGTCCCGTCGACGTTGACGTGACCGCGGCGGAGGTGTTGAGGAGCGTATGCCTGGTGTTCCAACGAGTGAGGCGGGTCGTAGAGGAGCGACGACAGCGGCCGGCTAGTCCCGGTATAGGCGGCGAACCGGCACATCAGCGGACATCCTTCGAATCCCAGGCGACACGGAACCCGGCGAAGATCTGCCGCCGGATCGGGTAGTCCCAGTTGCGGAAGCTCGCCCGCGCCACCAGGGGTGATGTTGCCCAGGAGGCACCCCGCAGCACCCGGTAGTCGGTGCCAAAGAACACCTCCGAGTATTCCGGGTACGGGAACGTGGCATATCCCGGATACGGCAGGAAGTGCGACGAAGTCCACTCGTAGGTGTCTCCGACCATCTGCTCGACCCCGAGCGGCGACCGGCCTGCCGGGAAGCTGCCTACCGGCATCGGGCCCCAGGCTCGGTGGTCGAGGTTGGCGTGGTGTGGTTGCGGCGGCTGGTTGCCCCACGGATAGCGGCGACTGGTTCCCGTGGCAGGGTCGAACACGGCGGCCTTTTCCCACTCCTGTTCCGTCGGGAGTCTGCCGCCGGCCCACCGGACGAATGCCTCGGCCTCGTAGAACGACACGTGCTGAACTGGCTCGAGCGGGTCGAGGGGAAGGACGTGACCGAAACGCCGGACCAGCCACCCATCGTCCACCGACGGGAGCCAACCCTGCGGTGCCGTGTGCCCGGTCTCGTCGAGCCAGGCGCGGCCCTCCGGCGACCACCATTCGGCGGCCCGATAACCGCCGGCGGCCACGAACCCGGCGAAGCGGCGTACCGTCACCGGGAACCGGTCGATCCGGAACCCGGGAACGTCGACCCTGTGGGCAGGACGTTCGTTGTCGTAGGCGCTGGCACGGTCGTCGGTGCCCATCACGAAGGGACCGGCAGGGACGATCACAGTGGCGTCGTCGTCGACCTGGCGAGTCCGCCGACGCTGCCTCTGTAACCGTGGATAGGGAGCGAGATCGGGTCGGAGGTCGAGCGCCTGGAGCATCGTCTCTTGATGCTGGGCCTCGTGCTGGACGACCATGTCGAAGACGTACCCGTCCCGCACCAGTCGGTCGTCGGGATCGAACGGACGGCGACGAAGGACGGCCAGCGCCTCACCCCGCACGTCGGCGAGATACTCCAGGGCCTCCCGGCGATGAAGAAGGTCGAGATCGCCCCGACACCATCGAGGGTTTTCGAACGGGTTGTACACGTGGTCGAGGCGTTCGTCGTGTGGGATTCTGTCATCGAGGATTCGCAGCAGCCACAGCTCTTCGAAGTTGCCGACATGACCCACATCCCAGATGAGGGGGCTCATGATCGTTTGGTGCTGTCGTTCGAGGGCATCCTCGTCGAGGGGATCGATCAAGCGGAGCGTCCGCTCGCGAATCTCGTCCAGGCGGCGCTCGAGGAGCCCGCGGCGAGCGTCGAGGGTATTGACGGTCATGGTTCTCCGTTCGTTGAGGGGTTGAAGCTCGCCCAGTCCAATCCGTGCACGGCGCCGCGGGCGAGCGAGGCTCGCAGCTCAGCGGCCGGTGCCAAAGAGGTCAGCACGAACCGCTCGACGAAGGCCTCGGCAGTGTCGAGGTGCGGGGTGTCGATGGCCGGAGTCATCGCCCTGGCAGCCTCGAGCGCCCTAAGCCACACTTGCCGGGCAACCGACGCGATCGTCGTGTCGTCGAGCCCGTCGACCGCGGCCCGCCACCACAGCCTCGGGAGCGGATGGCGGCTCACCAGCTCACCGATCTCCGGTCCCGCTGCGTCGTCGTACACGGCGGCGGCAACAAGCACCACCAGAGCCGGCAGCCAGCGCAAGGGCAAGGAGTCCGGACTGCGGATTTCCAGGGTGCCGTGACGGGGACGCACTTCCGGGAACAGCGTCGTGAGGTGGTAGCGGAGATCGTCGGACTCCGGCTGCCCCCACACGGAGTGGCCGCGTTCGAGCCAATTGGCATAGGAGAATCCCGGTCGCCCTGGGTGCCATCCGTCGGGGCGTCGTACGACCAGGACGTCGGCCCGCATCGCTTTCGACCACATGGCGCAGGCGACCCCGTCGCTCAGGTCGAGGAAGCCGGTGCGGGTCGGGTCGAGCCGCTGCCACACACGAGCCCGGTCTGAGTGTGCCGTCGGGCCGGGACTGGCCGAGAACGAGGCCGTGATGAACGGTGCCAGCGCCTGGGCGACGGCGACTCGACCTGCCAGCTGTGTTCCGCCGCCGTCCAGGTTGATCTGTACCGAGGCAGTATGTTTCATCATCACCTGCCCCCACCGGGAGCGGGAGGCGAAATAGCGGCCCATTGCGGGGTAACGCGGTGCAGCCAACTGCAGCGGGACCCGCTCTGCGCGATTCCACAGGTCAAGCCCGACGAAGACCAGCCTGGAGGACACCAGATCGCTCACCGCTTCCCATGCCCGGATCTGAGCGTCGATCGACTCCGAGATCGACGCCGAGGGGGGTGTGGATACCTCGATCTGGCCGCCCGGTTCGAATCCGACGCCGGCGGTGCCCACAGTGATGTGCGGATCCCCCGACGACTCTTGCGGCCACCCCAACCGGGCAGCAACGTCGCCGATGCTCAGCCGATCCCCCGAGAGGCCCATTGGGAAGGCCTCGATCTCGAGCCCCACGCTGTACCCCGACACTGCGGGCTCGACCACCGCGGCCCGAAGCTCGTCGAAGTTGACCTGATCCGCTCGGGTGCGATCGCGGAGATGGACGTCGAGCATGGGCGGGAGAACCTCCCCAGCCGGCTGTCCATGCCCACATTGTCTGACATCCGACCTTCGCCCGACTGTTTCGTGCGATGAGGGAACACTTGGGCGACGTCGTGCCGTCATCGCGCTCGCCTCCGACGGTTTCGGCGCCCGGCGGGCGAACAGAGGCCCGGACTTTCCCGTCTGAGATCACTGGCTGGATGTCTCCGGCGCCCGCCATGACCGTCGGCGAGCCGACACTCCGGAACGAAACATGCAACCCGCGGGGTTGTCCCGACCAGGAGGTAACCCAATGACCACTGTCGAACTCGAAGAATCGCTCAACGACGAGCGGCTGGCCGACGTGCTCCCGCTCATCGCCCGGGCCTGGGCCGATGGCAGCCCGACGGATCTCGACATCGCCGCCATCTGTATGGAGATCATCCGCAACCAGTCCATCGGAATATCCTGCCGGCAGGCCCTTCACCACTGGTTCGACCAGACCCGCCCGCCGTCGCCGACCGACCTGGGTGAGCTCCGTCGCCGTCTGACGACCCCCTACCACCCGGTCTGACCCGATCAGACGGCACTGCTGCCACTCTGGTGGCAGATGCGCCCTGGTTGGTAACGCTGCCGGCCCGACACTCGGCCCCGCCGGATGGCGGGGCCGAGCCCACGGGTTTCGATGGTGGGATGCACCGGCCTTGACGTCATCGGTCGTGACCAACTCGGCGAGGTCCCGCCGGCATCACTGGGTTCTCCTCCCGCCAACTCCGACACCGCCTCCCGGTCGGCGGACCGCGACCCCCATGTTTACGGTGGAGTGCCGCCACAGTCGCGCGCTCGAGGGTTCACTCGGTGCCCGACCGGACCTCGACCCCTCGCCAAAACGCCACATGACCCTTGATCTGGTTGGCGGCGCTACTCGGATCCTCATAAACCCACGCCGCCGCCGAGAACCGTCGGTCGCCGTCGACCACGTCGTAGTAGGTGGCGACACCCTTCCATGGGCATACGCTCGTTTGTCTGCTCCGTTCGAGCCTGGTCCAGTCGACCGAGTCCGGTGGGAAATAGTGGTTGCCCTCGAGCCTGACGGTCTCGGCGGACTCGGCGAGGGTGGTCGAACCGGCGACCGCTCTGCGCCGATCGCCACCGCCAGAGCCGAGGCGGTTCAAGAACGCCACGAGTACACCCCCGCCACGACGAAGCCGTGTCCGGCGATCATCCCCACCGGGGTCATCCCACCCCTCTTGGAGCCGAACACGCCGGCAGCGGCAGGCGCCACCTGACCGTGGTCGACCGTCATCACAAATGCTGGTAGCACTCCGAAGGTCATGAAGACTCCTTTATCGGTCGGCGGTCGCCGACGTTCATGTCACCTGCAACCGGCCGCCACCCGGCGGTACTGCCAGGACTGTCGGTACACCGACAGAACGGACGTTGCAGGAGGTCACCGCTCCACGGGAGGGGCCGGATTGAGATCGAGATCGGTGTCCACCAGGTGGTTGAAGTAGTTGGTGAGCAGCGTCCGGATGACCTCGGCGTAGATCTCCAGGATCTGTTGGTCACCCCAGCCCGCCGCGCGTGCGGCATCCCAGGTCCCCTGATCGACGTGGCCGCGACCATCAGCCACCGCCCGGGCCACCGTGAGTAACGCCGTCAAATCATCACGGCCAGAGACGAAGCCCTGACGGATCTCGATGGTCTGCTCGAGAGTGAAGCCCTGAGCCCGAGCTGCACCCGAATAGGCCGCCTGGCAGTAGTCGCACGCATTGACGGCGGCGACGGTGAGATGAATCGCCTGCCGGGCCGGCTCACCGAGCGACGACTCCGATGCCAGCAGACTCTCCACCGCGTCGTACATCCCGATCAACGCTGGAGCGTTCGCCATCGCCCCGAAGATGTTGAGGGTGCGACCGATGCGTTGGGTCTGTCGCGCGAGGGCGGCGCGGCTCGCCTCCGGCGCAGAAGTCAGGTCGTGGATCGGTACGCGGGCCATGTCGCAGTCCTCGGTCTCGTCGGCGTCTCTGCCCGTACAACCTGCCCGTAGTTCGATGGCTTCAATCTGTGTCGATTCGACACTCCGGTGCGTTCCGATGGGCGTCCACCAGCGTCTTGACGTCGGCGAAGTCGGGGTCGATCTCAAAGGGGTAGCCGTCCCACCATCCATCCCTCTCCGGGCGGTACCTCCTCACCGGGGCCATCGCCTCGCCGAGTGCCACCCGTTTCATCTCCCGTTCCAACGCCCGGAACGAAGCCGCCGACATTTCCACCGGAGGAATCGGATCGAGCACTGTCACCGAGATCTTTTGACCGAACCGCAAGGTCGACCCATACGGATGCTCCCACACCCGGTGCGAACCGGTGAGCACCACCGGCAGCAACGGGCGCTGGAACCGGCGCGCCAAGATCATCGCACCCGGCTGAAACGCCACCTCGACACCAAGGATCGATCCCTGAGCGAACACGACCAGGCTGTCCCCGCTCTCAAACACCTCCGAAACCTGATTCAAGAGACGAAGCGTCGAATGTCGCGTCGGCGTCGTATCGACCTGTACGTGCCTGGCAGCAGACAGATACCTGCCTACTCCCGGCCAGTCGAACAACTCGTCGCGGGCGGCGAAACGCAACCCCAGCGGCAAGCGCAGCAACCCGAGGACGTCTGCGAGGCCCTCGTGCAGCGCCACGACCACGTACCGATCGTGCGGGTCGATCCGCCCGGCGCCGTCCACATCGACTCGCAACTGTCCCAGCCATTCGGCCCACCGCGCGAACATTCGCTCCCGCCGGTGAAGGTCTTCGGGTGAGTCGGTCCGGGCTGACGCGGTGAGAGAAGCAGTCGCCAGTGACACCAACGGTGCGGCGAGGCTTGCCCGGAGCGCCTCCCCCCACGACCCGTCGGCCACAAAACGGGGGCGTACCGCGACGACCGACCCGGGAATAGCATCAGGACGCTGGCCGTTTCTCGAACTGATCCATCTCATGCTCGAGTTCTTCCTTCCCTCCGACGATCGGACCGTGATCATCCAGCTCGTGGCCGTTCTTCTGACCGGTGCCGTCGGACTCGTCGCCACTCGCCGACGCCCCGACGTTCGGCTCCTGATGGCAGGTGTGTTCCTACTCGTGCTCGGAGGCATCGGTCTGCGGGCGCTGCACTGAACTCGCCACACAACGCCACCAACCGACTCGAACACCACATCATTCCCGAGCGATTGCACCCCCAGGCGCGATCCCACCGGAGTCGACGTCGGCTCCCTTCTTATCCGCACCTGCTCGCCACGGATATCAACGCTCACGCTCTGAGATGCAGAGCACGTTTCCTTGCCGAGATAGTGGCCTCGCGCTCCCTCCGCCATGGCGAGCGCGTCCGTCCGGCCCTTCGATCTGGGTGATGATCGTCAACGAGCCTCGTCTAGTGTTGGGATGAAGCGGCGCCCTCGGCAGGTCGGAGTGAGAAGTGGCCGGCGGAATCCTCGAGCAGGCGGCCGAAGACCGAGGGGCTGTCGAGTCACGGCATACACCACCATTCCACCGATCCCGAGCGACTGACGAGTGGCGCCGAGTGACAGTCGGAGAGCAGCCCCAGGTCCTCGCCGGGGGTTCGCTCACGGTTGCTCCGCCCCGAGAGTGTCACAGTCGAACAACGGGGACCGCCGCGCCTCCGCCATCTGTCAGGAAGGTGACACTTGAGGACGAGTCGACGCTGACCACGGTTGACCATCTCGTGCCCCGTACCCGACGCCCACCCGATCTGGATCTCACAGTTGTGGCCGACGCCGCCCGCTCCACTGCTCCGATCGAGCTCGGTCGTGGCGGGATCGCAGACTTCTCCAGCGAGTGGCTCGTGACCAACGGACGGGGCTCCTTCGCCTCCGGGACCGTGGCAGGTGTGCGGACCCGCCGGTACCACGGCCTCCTGGTCGCCGCCCGACGACCACCGGTCGACCGTGTGGTGCTCGTCGCCGGCATTGCCGAGACAGCCACGATCGCAGGCCACCAAATCCCGCTCTTCTCGTCCCGATGGCGTGACAGCACCCAGCCGGTCGATCCTGCGGGGTTCGAGCGGCTCGAGCGGTTCCGACTCGACGGCTCGATCCCCGAGTGGACGTTCGCCCTTGGTGCCAACCGTCTCACGAAGAGAGTGTGGATGGAGCACGGCGAGCACACGTCCTACGTGCGATTCGACCACGATCGAGGCGACGAGCCGATCCGGCTCGTGGTGGATGTCTTCGTGGAGCACCGGCCATTCCACCAGACGACACGGGGAGGTTGGGAGATGGGCGTCCGCTCGACCTCCGGCGGAGCCGGAGTGGCGGTGGCAGCGTTCGATGACGCCGACCCGATCTTCATCTCGTCTTCCTCGGGCAGTGTCGAGCCCCGGCACGTCTGGTACGAGGCCGAGTTCCTCGAGGCCGAGGAAGATCGCGGGCTCGATGCCACAACCGATTCGCTGCTGGCGGCGACCGTCGATGTGAGCCTCCAACCGGGCTACTCGGTCACGATCCGCCTCGGCGTAGAAGGCGGGGAGATCCACGAGGACGCACTCGAGCGGCGCCGGCGCAGAGACGCCGCCCTGCTCGGCGGGCACGACCGATCGCCGGACTGGATCCGCCGTCTCACCCTTGCCGCCGATCAGTTCGTTGTGGAACGATCGGGCGATGGCCGTGAGGGCGCCACGGTGATCGCCGGATATCCATGGTTCGAGGATTGGGGTCGTGACACCATGATCGCTCTCCCGGGACTGTTGTTGACCGCCGGCCGCTTCCAGGATGCGGCCGCCGTCCTCTCCACCTTCGCTGGATTCGTGGTCGATGGGCTCATCCCGAACCGCTTCCCCGATCGGGGTGAGACGCCCGAGTACAACACGGTCGACGCCACGCTGTGGTTCGTGGCTGCCGTCGGCGAGTACGCCGGGCTCACCGGGGACCACGATCTGGTGCGACGCCTCTGGCCCGTCCTCGTCGACATCGTGGACAACCACCTGAACGGGACCCGCCACGGGATCGGGGTGGACCTCCAGGACGGGCTGCTGGCGGCCTCCGACCCGGGGATCCAACTCACCTGGATGGACGCCAAGGTCGGCGACTGGGTGGTGACGCCTCGGATGGGCAAACCGATCGAAGTCAACGCCCTCTGGTACCACTGTCTGAGGGTCATCGAGTCCCTCGCCGAACTGCTCGGCGAGGAGGCCTCCCGCTTCGGCGAGGCTGCGAGTCGAGTCGAGTCGTCGTTCAAACGCTTCTGGAACGACGAGCTCGGATTCTGCTTCGACGTGATCGACGGGCCCGACGGCAACGATCCCCGGCTTCGGCCCAACCAGCTGCTGGCGGTGTCACTTGGTCACTCGGCGCTGGAACCCGACCAGATGCGGGCGGTGGTCGACGTGTGCGCCCGAAACCTCTACACGCCCACCGGGCTGCGAACGCTCGGGCCTACCGAGCCGGGGTACCGGGGCCGCTACCGGGGAGGCCCGCTCGAACGGGACGGTGCCTACCACCAGGGGACCGTCTGGCCGTGGCTGCTGGGCCCCTTCGTCACTGCACACCATCGGGTGTACGGCGATGCCGAGACGGCCCTCTCGTTTCTCGACGCGATCCCGCTCCATCTCGCCGAGGCCGGGATCGGTTCGATTTCGGAGGTGTGCGACGGCGATCCGCCCCACACCCCGGGAGGAACGGTGGCGCAGGCCTGGAGCGTGGCAGAGGTGCTCCGCGCCTGGCACGGGGTCACCTCGAGATGAGCAGCCGGTTGACGCCAGAGCATGCGCGCCTGGCCGAAGGCGACGGGGTGGCATGGCGGCGATGGGGCCCCTATCTGGCCGATCGCGCCTGGGGAACGGTACGAGAGGACTACAGCGCCGGCGGGTCCGCATGGGAGTTCTTTCCTCACGACCACGCTCGCAGCCGGGCCTATCGATGGAACGAGGACGGGCTGGCCGGGTTGTCCGATCATCGCCAGTATCTGTGCCTGAGTGTGGCCCTATGGAACGGTCGCGATCCGATCTTGAAAGAGCGCCTCTTCGGTTTGTCGGGACCGGAGGGGAACCACGGCGAGGATGTCAAGGAGGTGTACCACCACCTCGACGCCACGCCGACCCACAGCCTCATGGAGTTCCTATACCGGTACCCCCAGGCGGAGTTTCCCTACGCGCGTCTCGTCGCCGAGAACGCCCGCCGAGGACCGACCGATAGCGAGTTCGAACTGGCCGACACCGGGGTCTTCGAAGAGAAGGGCGCCTTCGACGTCGTCGTCACGTATGCGAAAGGTGACCCCGAGGATGTTCTCTGGCAGATCTCGGTGACCAACACCGGGAACGCGCCCGCCACCTGCCACGTCCTACCGACCGTCTGGTTCCGGAACACGTGGTCGTGGGGCTACCCCGACGGTCCGAGGGGTGACGTGCCCGGTCGCCCGTCACTCTCCCCCGCCGCCACGGCCAACGCCATAATCGCCGACCACCCCGTCCTCGGGTCCCGCCTCCTCGAGATCGATGGGGCAGACGACGTCTGGTTCACCGAGAACGAGACCAACCACGAGCGGCTGTGGGACGTTCCCAACCGCAGTCCGTTCGTCAAAGACGCCTTCCACCGCCGTCTCGTCGAAGATGAGACCTCAGCGGTGAATCCGGACCAAACCGGGACGAAGGCGGCATTCGTTCGGGCGCTGACGATCCCTGCAGGAGAAACCGCCCGGATCCGACTCAGGCTCCGGCCCGAAACCGATAAGCCCGGCTTCGAGGACTTCGACGAGATCCTCCAGAGGCGCAGGGACGAGGCGGACCTCTTCCATGCCGCCATCGTGCCGGACGGCCTCGATTCGCGGTCTGCCTTGGTCCACCGTCGAGCGATCGCCGGCATGATCTGGAGCAAGCAGCTCTACTACTTCGACCTCGAGCAGTGGCTCCAGGGGGACCCGGCCGGCCCCCCACCCCCACCGGAGCGCTCTCGTAATCGCGATTGGCGTCATCTGAACAACTTCGACGTGCTGTCGATGCCCGATGGCTGGGAGTATCCGTGGTACGCGGCATGGGATCTGGCCTTCCATGCGGTGACCCTGGCGGCAGTCGACCCCTCGTTCGCCAAGGGCCAGCTCGAGCTCATGACCCGTGAGTGGTACATGCACCCCAACGGCCAGCTTCCCGCCTACGAATGGGCGTTCGGTGGCGTGAACCCACCGGTGCAAGCCTGGGCGGCACGGCGGGTCTACGAGATCGACGCCGCGTCCGGTGGCCAGCCGGACCGGGCGTTCCTCGAACGGGTCTTCCACAAGCTGCTGCTCAACTTCACGTGGTGGGTGAACCGCAAGGACACCGACGGCAACAACGTCTTCCAGGGAGGTTTCCTCGGTCTCGACAACGTCAGCCTGTTCGATCGAAGCGCACCGCTGCCGGGAGGCGGCCAACTCGATCAGTCAGACGGCACGGCCTGGATGGCGTTCTTCACCCTCGAGATGCTGGCCATCGCCCTCGAGCTGGCCGAGACCAATCCGGTGTATCAGGATCTCGCCACCAAATTCTTCGAGCACTTCCTGGCGATCGGCACCGCCATGAGCGACCCCGACCACTGTCTCTGGGACAGCGAGGACGGGTTCTTCTACGACGTGCTCCGCCTCCCCGACGGCACCGCGCAGCCACTCAAGGTCAGGTCGATGGTGGGGCTGATCCCGCTCCTAGCAGTCACCGTCATCGACGCCGAGACGATGGCCGACATGCCGGCGTTCACCAACCGGATGCACTGGTTCCTGCACCGCAAGCCACACCTGAGCGGGAGCGTGGCCCGGATCGACGAGCAGGGCGACCGCCATCGGCACCTGGCGGCGATCCTCGACGAGAACCGGCTGCGGTCCGTCTTGGTGCGCCTTCTCGACGCCGAGGAGTTTCTCTCGCCATACGGGATTCGATCCCTGTCACGACATCATCGCCGGGAGCCGTTCGAAACGCGCGTCGACGGCCACACGTTTCGGGTGGAGTACGAGCCAGCCGAGTCGAGTAGCGGCCTGTTCGGTGGAAACTCCAACTGGAGGGGGCCAGTATGGTTCCCCATCAACGCACTGATCATCGAAGCGCTCGACCGGTTCCATGCCTACTTCGGCGACGCCTTCACGGTGGAGTGTCCGACGGGTTCGGGCCGGATGATGACGCTCGACGCGGTTGCCGACGACATCGCCAGACGCCTCGTCAGCCTCTTCCTCCCAGACGATTCCGGCCGCCGCCCGTTCGAAGGAGGGCGCACCGGCCTCGACGACGGACACCTCCTGTTCCACGAGTTCTTCCACGGCGATGATGGACGGGGCCTGGGCGCATCGCATCAGACCGGCTGGACCGGGATCGTCGCGGATTGCATTCGCCGAGTCGGACCACCTGAAGATGTCGTCCCCCCGACACATGCGTGATCGATCTCGATCCGACGGTGTTGTACAACACATGAGAAACACCAACGAGGGCGTTTCGCCACTCGAAGAGGGCGAGAGCGCCGACTCCGAGGCAGTATCGCACAGTTGGTCTCCGCTCAACCGCGGAATCGACCGCCTGGTCGTCGGTCGCCAGTTCTCGCTCTTCCGACCGGATTTCAGCCGGCCGTCCATCGGAGTCCGCTGGCTCCAGCCTCCCGACAGGGCGTTGGTCGGGATCGAACCAGAACTAAACGACGAGAACCGACTCGGCGGCCCGGTCCCGCTCGAGCCGTCGCCAGAGATGCGATACTCGCCTCGGAGGATCGATCCGATGGCCATCGACGACTGCCTGATCGGGATGAACTACCTGGGCTGACGGACGGGGCGCAAGGGAACCCGAAACCCTGACCCGAAGGTGAGCGGCGAGACGTCGAGGCCCATTCGACGATAGACCTCGACGGGGATGCCGATGTCGGCCAGCCACAACTCTCCCACTGCCGCGACGTCCAGCCCGGTCTTCGGTAGCGCCAGAGTCAGGCACACGTCGGATTCGATGTGTGCTCCCGGTGCCCGCCCCGTCGTCGAGTCGATGCCCGAGGGCACATCGAGCGCCACCACCTGGCCATCTTGGCGGGCAGCCCAGTCGATCATCTCAGCCGGCACACCACGTGGCGGCCCGGAGAGGCTGTACCCGATGATGGCGTCGACCACCAGCGCCGCCTGGAGTGACTCGAGGTCGGCGGGCTCGGCCAACCGACCTGCGGTACCGTCGAAGATCGACAACTGGGCGGCGGGGACTTCGCCCAGCGCCTGCCGGTCGGAGACCACCACCGTCACCTCGGCTCCCCTGTTTGCGAGGTGGCGTGCGGCACAGATTCCGCCGCCGCCGTTGCCGCCGGGCCCGGCGAGGACCACGATCGGCGCGTCTGCCCAACCGTCCCCCAGCCGATCAATCACAGTCAGGGCGAGGTTCCTTCCGGCGTTCTCCATCATCTGGTACAGGTTCGGCCCGACCTCCTCGATGGCCAGTCGATCCACTTCGCGCATCCCGTCGGTGGTGACGGCGGGAACCGGCACGCCGGCCGGAGTGACGAATGACGTCACACTCATGGGAGGATCGTCTCACGTCTCACGTCTTACGTCTCGTGGATCCCGATCGACCTCGCGTGCGGGCCCGGTCCCTCGCATCGGGAAACAGACACCTCCTCATGTTGCCTCCGTTTCCAAGTGGTCGAAGCGGGCCAGGCCCAACTCCGCGATGATGTCGGCATTGCGGAGGCGGCTGCCGTTGTCGACCGGGATCCCGGTGGCGTCGGCGACGATGTTCATCATCTGGAAGTTGGCGATCACCGATGCCGCCGTGACAAGCGCCGCCTCGCCCCGCTGTTCGACGACCGCTCGGGCCGCGGCGGGGTCCGGCACTGCCAGCACGGAATCCACGAAGCCCACGAGTTCCCGACCCCCAGGGAGCAGCGGGTCGACACGGGGGTCGACCACCGCACGCAGCTCGACGGGAGTGTCGGTTGCCTGAGCGCTCCAACTGAGCATCCCGGTGTGTGCAAGCACTCAATAGAAGCACGAGTTGCGGGCGGAGGTCCGCGCCGCGACAAGCTCCATCTGGGGCCGGGTGAGGCCATCCTTGTGGATCGCAGGGTCGGACATCTCCTCGAACGTCAGGTAGAGCGGACCGTGCAGCGTCTCCAACTCGGCGTTCTCGGGGGGTACGAGCGAGAGTGCCTGGGTGATGCTGCCTCCTCCCACCATCGGCACCCACGCCTTGCCGGGACGTGCGCGTCGATCGATGTCGCCGGACGGCTCACCCCCGAGCGGATCGGGAAGCGGCTCCGGTTCGAGCGCGAGGGCTTCGAGGAGCGTGTCGATAGCGACTGCCCGTGACACGACTGCGACCAGTTCGACGTAGCGGGGATGGTCGAGACCGTCATCGAGGAGTTGCGACACCCAATCCGGGCGTATGGCTGCGGGTCGGGCGGCCACGGTCCGCACCGCCCGCGTCGTAACCGCGTCGAGCCCTCCCGTCGGATCGAGGCCGCCGCGGGCAGACCTGGCCTCGGCGATCATGACAACTCGCTCCTCTCCCGTCCATACCGCGCCCGGAGACCCCAACCGGCCCCAGATGGGGACGATGCTCCCGACGAGTCCCGGCCTCGCATGCAGTTCTGGACTCGAAAGGCTCACGTTGCCCCCGCGAGCGCGGCGCCGACGATCCCGGCATCGTTTCCCATGGCTGCCGCGACTACGGGGGTGCGGATGTCGAGGCTCGCACAGAACTGACGGAACTCGGCGCTGATCCCTCCCCCGATGATGAACAGATCCGGCCAGATGAGCCGCTCGAATTCACGGAGCACAACCTCGAGGTGACGGCCCCAGTGCTCCCACGGCAGTGAGTCCCGGGCATGCCCTGAGGCGAGATCCTCCGCCTCGGTGCCGTCGATCATGAGGTGACCGTACTCGCTGTTGGGGACCAGCACCCCGTCGTTGAACACCGCCGTCCCGATGCCTGTCCCCAGGGTCACGGTCACGACGACGCCCCGGGTGTCCCGCCCCGAGCCGAATCGCATCTCGGCCAGGCCCGCCGCGTCGGCGTCGTTGATCGCTGCGACACACCGTACGTCCAGACGGTCGGAGAGCATCGACACCACGTCGCGCCCGACCCAGGACGGGTCGAGGTTGGCAGCTGTCGACACGACCCCATCGCGGACGACGCCCGGGAAGCCCACCCCGACGGTCGCCGCCGGCATTGTCTCCCCCACCAGATCGGCTACCACCTCGACGAGAGAGCCGGGTGTCGCCGGCCGGGGGGTGGGAGCGCGATCCACCGACCGCGAGAGCCGGCCGGTCTCGAGATCGACCGGAGCCACCTTGATGCTGGTCCCACCGATGTCGACGCCGATGGCGCTCATCGCCGGCCCCGGCCCGCTCGGTACCGACGGATGAGCGCCGCGGTTGAGGCGTCGTGATCCAGTGTCGGCGGCGATTCCGAGCGGAGCTCGTCTGCGATGGTCGTCGCCAGCTCCTTTCCGAGCTCGACGCCCCACTGGTCGAACGAGTTGATCCCCCAGATGACGCCCTGGGTGAACACCTTGTGCTCGTACATCGAGATGAGCTGACCGAGCACCGCCGGGGTGAGGCTCGGTGCGAGGATCACCGATGTCGGCCTGCTGCCCAGAAACTCGCGGTGGGCGCTGAGCTCCGGCGCCACGCCCGCCGCCTCCACCTCGGCTCGGGTCTTCCCGAACGCGAGCGCCTCGGCCTGAGCGAAGAGGTTGGCCATCAGCAGGTCGTGCTGGCCGCCGAGATCGTCGGACGGCTCGATGAAGCCGATCAAATCGGCGGGAACCACCGTCGTTCCCTGATGGATCAGCTGATAGAAGGCATGCTGGCCGTTGGTGCCCGGCTCTCCCCACACGATCGGGCCCGTGTCGAGGCCGACCGGCGTTCCGTCGAGCCGCACCCGCTTTCCGTTCGACTCCATGTCGAGCTGCTGCAGATACGCCGGGAATCTGTCGAGATCCTGGGCATACGGAAGGACCGCATGGGTGGGGAAACCGAGGACGTTGCGGTACCAGACCCCGATGAGCCCGAGCAACACCGGCAGGTTCGCCTCCAGTGGCGTGCGTCGGAAGTGCAGGTCCATCGTCCGGAACCCGCCGAGCATCTCGCCGAAGGCCTCGGGCCCGATGGCCACCATGACCGATAGCCCGATCGCCGAGTCCACCGAGTATCGCCCGCCGACCCAATCCCAGAACCCGAACATGTTCTCGCTGTCGATGCCGAACGCCTGGACTTCTGCGGCGTTGGTGGAGACGGCCACGAAGTGCCGGCCGACCGCCGAGTCGTCTCCGAGCCGCTCCACGAGCCACGAACGGGCGTTGCCGGCGTTGGCCAGGGTCTCAGCGGTGGTGAAGGTCTTCGATGCGACGATGAACAGAGTCTCGGATGGATCGATCGATGCCAGTACCGACGCCAGCTGGGACGGGTCGACGTTCGACACGAAGTGACAATCGATGTCGGGGTGTGTGTAGGCGCGCAGCGCCCGATATGCCATCGCCGGACCGAGGTCGGAGCCACCGATGCCGATGTTGACGACGTGGCGGATCCGCTTCCCTGTGAAGCCGGTCCAATCACCCGATCGCACCCGCTCGGAGAATCGTCCCATTCGTTCGAGCACCCCGTGCACCTCGTCGACGACGTCGACCCCGCCGACGGAGAACGAGTCCCCGCCAGCAGCCCGAAGTGCGGTGTGGAGGACGGGACGGTCCTCGGTGACGTTGATGTGCTCGCCTCCGAACATCGCCTCGATCCGCTCTTCCAGACCGGCCCGTCGCGCCACCGCCATCAGCAGGCCGATCGTCTCGTCCGTCACGAGGTGCTTCGACAGATCGGCGACCAGGTCGCCGACCTCCACGGTCAGGCGTCTCGCCCGTCCGGGGTCGTCGCCGAACGCGGCCCGCAGGTCCACGGGTTTGCGCCCCGAGGCCGTCAGCGCGGCCCATTCCGATGTCGTCTCGATGGGTTCCATGAATGCTTCTCCTGTCCTCAAGGAGTCGGATCGAGGGAGCGGAGGTGGCACATCTCGTTCCAGTGTCGGATGACCCGGGTCTCGCGCTCCCAACCAAGCGTGGAGATGGTGGCGGTGTCGAGGCCGAGCAGCTGGCCGCCGACGGCAGGGAGGCCCATCCATCTGGCCGCCAGGACACGGAGCAGATGGCCGTGGGCGAACACCAGGCCCGGCCCGTCGGCGGCGACCAGATCGGCGATCACCCGATCGGCCCGCTCCCCGACGTCCTCCACCGATTCCCCACCCTCGATGGGATGGGTCCACACCGACCAACCGGGGATCTTTCTCCGGATGTCGACGGTGCGGGTCCCCTCGTACACCCCGTAGTCCCACTCCATCAGTTCCTCGCGAGCTTCGGCCTCGGTGGCGGGTTCTGCCAGCTCCATCGTCCGCCATGCCCGCGACAGCGGACTCGAATACACGTAGGCATGGTCCACCCCTCCGAGCATCCCGCCGAGAGCCGACGCCTGGCGAATGCCCAGGTCGGTCAGCGCGATATCGGTGCGTCCGGTGTGGAGCCCGGCCGAGCTCCACTCGGTCTGTCCGTGGCGGACCAGGGTCACGTCGTGGCCGCTCATCGGGTGATCCACTCCGCGACCATCGAGTCGGCCTGCTCCGGTCCCCGGCTGCCCCGGGGGTAGGTGTGGACCGCGGGGCCGTCGGTGAGGACCGGTTCGACGATCCGCCACGCCTCCATCACCCCGTCCTGGCGGGCGAACAGGGCCTGGTCGCCTCTGAGAGCGTCGCCGATGAGGCGATCGTAGGCCTCACGACCTTCGGGCCGATCGTGCTGGAGATGGAGATCCATCGGACCGGCCACCATCTCCGACCCCGGTACCTTGGCCTGCATCGACAGGATGATCTCGTCGTCCGGGTTGGTGCGGAAGGTCAGCCGGTTGGGGCCAGGTCGGCATTCCGGGTCGGCGAACAGCGGGCGGGGCGGCTGCTTGAACTCCACCACCGCTTCGGTGACGGTCCGATCGAGGCCCTTGCCTGCCCGGATGATCCACGGAACCCCCGCCCATCGCCACGAGTCGATCTCGAAGTGGAGCGCCACGAATGTCTCCGTCTCCGAGGCCGGTTCGACACCGGGCTCGTCGAGATACCCCTCGTACTGGCCCCGGATCACGTCGGAGGGGTCGAGGGCGGCAATGGCCTTCAGCACCTTCACCCGCTCGTCTCGGAGCGCATCCGGGTCATCGGAGATAGGGGGCTCCATGGCAAGGAGCGCGACGACCTGGAGCAGGTGGTTCTGGACGACGTCCCGCAGGGCGCCGATCGAGTCGTAGAACCCGCCGCGGCCCTCGACACCGAAGTCCTCGGCGAGGGTGATCTGCACCTGCCGCACGAAGTGACGGTTCCAGACCGGCTCGAGGATCGTGTTGGAGAATCTGAAGATCATGAGATTCTGGACCGCCTCCTTCCCGAGGAAATGGTCGATCCGATAGACCTGATCTTCGGCGAAGTGACGGTGGACGATGTCGTTGAGCTCTGCGGCGGACGCCGTGTCACGCCCGAACGGTTTCTCGAGGACGACCCGACCACCGTCGTTCAGCCCCACCGAGGCGAGACCTTCGATGACGTCGTCGAACAGCGCAGGCGGAATCGCCAGATAGAACACCGGTCGGGTCCGACCGGCGAGCCGTTCGACGATTGCGGAGTACGTCGACGGCTCCCGATAGTCGCCGGCTACATAGCAGAGCCTTTCCGTCAGCCTGGCGAACACCGCTTCGTCGATGTCGATGCCGGCGGCCTCGATCGTCTCCCTGGCGGTGCGATGGAGGATTCCATCGTCCCAGTCGCTGGAGGCGACCCCGACCACCGGCATCTCGAGCCGGAAGGCCACCGCCAGGTCGTAGAGCGCCACGAACAGCTTCTTGCGGGCGAGGTCGCCGCTGATCCCGAACAGGACTAGGGCGTCGGCGGTTGCGGTCATTCCGACTTCTCCGCGTGCCCACCGAACCGGCTCCGCATCGCCGACAGCACCTGGTTGGCGAACTCGTCGCGGCCTCTGCTGTCGTACCGGCCGAACAGGGCAGCCGACAGGACCGGAGCGGGCACGCCCTCCTCCACCGCGGAGAGGACCGTCCAGCGCCCCTCGCCGGAGTCAGACACCATCCCGGAGAACTCGGACAGCTCGGGGCTCTCCACGAGCGCGGCGGCAGCGAGGTCGAGCAGCCACGAGGCGATCACGCTCCCGCGTCGCCACACCTCTGCGACGGCGGGAATGTCGAGCTCGTAGCGATAGTGCTCCGGAGCCCGCAGTGGGGCGGTCTCGGCGTCGGTATCGCCAGTCGCCATCCCGACGTCGGCGTGACGCAGGATGTTGAGCCCCTCCGCATAGGCGGCCATGACCCCGTATTCGATCCCGTTGTGGACCATCTTGACGAAGTGCCCGGCACCGCTCGGCCCGCAATGCAGGTAGCCGTGCTCGGCCGTAGCGGGCTCGCCGACGCGTCCGACGGTCCGAGGGGCCGCATCGATCCCCGGTGCGAGGCTGCGAAAGATGGGAGCGAGGCGCTCGACGGCTTCGGTCTCGCCGCCGATCATGAGGCTGAACCCGCGTTCGAGCCCGAACACCCCGCCGCTGGTCCCTACATCGAGCAAGGTGATTCCGCGCTCGGCGAGCTGGGCAGAGCGATGCTGGTCGTCCTGGTAGAAGGAGTTGCCGCCATCGATGATCATGTCACCCGGCGAGAGGTGCGAGGCGACATCGTCGATCACCTTTCCGGTGATGCCTGCAGGCACCATCACCCATACCGCCCGCGGGCTCTCGAGCTGCGAGGCGAGGTCGTCAAGCGATTCGGCGCCCACTGCGCCTTCCGAGGCGAGCGAGGCGACGGCGCTCTGATCGACGTCGTGGACCACCACCCGATGTCCGTCGCCGAGGAGGCGTCGTGTCAGGTTGGCGCCCATTCGGCCGAGGCCGATCATTCCGATTTCCATGTGCTTCCCTTCGTTTCGAGTTTGTCTTTGATCGTTGCGAGCAACTCCGCCCAGGAGCTGCCGAAGGCCGTGACGCCGTCCTCTCGGAGCGCCGACGCCAGTGCCTCGATGTCGACTCCGGCCTCCCGGACGGTCTGGATGCACCGGCGGGCCTCGTCGTGGTCGGGCGTGAGCAGATCGCACGTGACACCGTGGTCGGCGTAGGCGACCAGGGTCTTCTCTGGGACGGTGTTCACCGTCCCATGGGCAGCGAGGCGTCCGAGGTAGAACGTGTCGGGGAGATCCGGGTTCTTGGTGCCGGTGCTCGCCCACAGGACCCGCTGCGGCCGAGCACCGGCCTGTGCCAGTCGTTCGAACCGGGCTCCGTCGACGATTTCTCGATATCTGGCATAGATCTCCTGCATGAGCGCCAGCCCGAGGCGCCCCCTCTCGTCGGGTGGCAGGAGGGGGTCGGCGGCCACGTCCCATCGACTCACGAACACCGATGCCACCGAGGGCACCCACGGTGCCGTGCCCATCTCGAGGCGACGCTCCATGGCGTCGAGGTAGGCGTCGGCGGTGTCCGAGTACTGGTCGGGCGAGAACAGGAGCGTCACATTGACCGGTATGCCGGCCTCCAGCAATTGTCCGGCGGCGGAGAGCCCGGCGGAGGTGCCGGGAACCTTGATCATGACGTTGGGCCGCCCCGCCTGCTCGAACAGCGCCCTCCCCGCCGCCACGCTGGCGTCGGCGTCGTCGACCAGTGTGGGGCTGACCTCGATGGAAACGAACCCGTCCGCTCCCCCGCTGGCGTGATGGGTGGGCATCAGCAGGTCGGCAGCCCGGCCGAGGTCGGCGAGCGCAAGTCCGAACGCGATCTCTTCGGGATCGCTGATGCCGGACGCCGCCATTCCTGCGATGTCGGCGTCGTAGTCGTGCCCGGTTCCGATGGCCTGCTGGAGGATCGACGGGTTTGACGTGACCCCGGTCACCGAGAGCTCGGCGATGTAGCGGGATATGGTGCCCTCCTCCACCAATCGTCGACTGATCGAGTCGAGCCAGACACTCTGCCCCGCGTCTCTCAGCTCTCCGAGAGCATTGCTGTGGAGCGACCGGCGCTGGTCGAGCACCTTCGACAGGCGACGTGCATGCCGTTCCTCACCCGTGAACTCGGCGCCGACGAAGCTCCGCACGACGCCGGCCGCCAGTTCGGGGCCGATCACCCGGGCGCCGAGCGTGAGAACGTTCACGTCGTCGTGCTCCACCATCTGCCTCGCCGTGTACTCCTCATGGGC
>JBGTHP010000002.1:0-67212 GCA_041746105.1 Acidimicrobiia bacterium | reverse complement strand
GGTATCCCCGTAGCTGGCCAGGAACCCGGCGATTGCTTGGCGCACCGCGAACGAATCGAAGTCCGGCGCCACCACTGCTGGCATCAAGGCTGTATGTGTTGTTGTCATCTGGTTCTCCCATCCGGCGGGAAGAACCGATCTGCACGAACACCACCAGCTCACCACGAAGCGTGGCGAGAGTCAACCGGCAGGCCTCACGAGGTAGCGCTGGAGGTGCCGATACCGGGCACTCCTCAAGATTTTCGTTATTGCGCGGGATCAGGGCGATCTGGTACAGCAAGGCCCAGTGGCGCAACCGACCGACGGCAGGTGTCACGACGCTCACCAGGGCTCTTGCTCAGGGAAACCGGGACATCGTCTCCTATGTCGGCCTCCAAGGTTTCCGGAGTCCGCGAGGTCTTCCGAACAACTCCCCGACTCAGGCTCCTTTGCGCCCTGCGCGCCGACGCGCAGCGAATGCGATCGCCAAGCCCACCACCACGAGGATTGCCGTTTGTGGCACCCAATTGATCAGCGTGTCCGAGGCGGAATGGCTGGCGGAGTCGATGCGGACGAAATTGGCGACGGAAGCGACCATGACCACCGCAACGAGGACCCATCCGAGCAAGCCGAGGCCGCGGCGGGTCGGTCGCACCACATTGTCGACGGACATCGGATTCGAACTCATTCTGCGTGTCACGCAGCCTAACGCCGGGTCGGTGGGATCGGGCCTCTCCCGAGAGTCGCCAGCCCGGGCGACTTTGTCATACACACGTACCCGAACCTGGCGGTGGGAGAAGCCAAGCACAGGGTTCGAGCTGCGATGACATCGTCCGGTTCCAGTTCCCGAGCCGCCCGGTGACTGTGAACCTCGCCCCGACCAAATCGCAGGCATTGGCTGACGTCACGCCAGGTGGTCGAACATTACCCCGAGGCTCCACGCCTACCCCATAGACGCCGATCTGGTACCGACGAAGGGTATGGTGTTTCCGCTCCCGATCTGGTGAGCGGTATGGTCCAGGCGCTAGTTTCCCCTCCAAGGGGCTACGCGCAATGCATCAACGTGGGAGGCCAGAGTGGCCGCTGAGCTTTCGGTTGATCTCGTCGGTCGACTGTACCGCGATGGGGTCGAGTCGGTCGAGAGGATTACCGCCGACATGGGTGGCCGAGCCTGGGAGCAGCCGGCGTGTGGCCGCTGGACCGGCACGCAAACCGCCCGACACCTGGTAGCGGTCGCTCGCTGGTATCACGAGTGGCTGGATCGGGCAATCGCAGGCGATGCCTCGCTACCGTTCCCCGCATCGGAGATGGACCGGCGCAACGATGGTGCCCTCGCGGCGATCGGAGACATCTCCGGTAGCGAGGCGATCGCAGAATTCGCAGAGACCGCCACCGCCTACCTGGGTCGCGCCGTCGACCATTGGAACCTGGCCTACGGGTACCCGTACGGGACTGCCACGGTGGGGCTGCATTGTGGGTGTGGCCGCCGCCGAATGGCATCTCCATGCATGGGACCTGTCAGCCACCTCGAAGAGCCGCCATCGCCCTCAGAACCCCGAGGAATTGTTCACCGCTGCGGGGATGTGCCTTGCCGAGGCCAAAGGTGGATTGCGGGGAAGTATGTTGCGGTTCCTCGTACCTCTCGGGTCTCGCCGCAGCCCTTGGCCCGCCCTATTGAGGAGATCAGGCCGCACGCCAGCCGCACAAACAAACCAGGACGGCTGAGCCCTACCGTGTCCGCCACCGCCCAGTCGGCGCTGGCTGGAACCTATCCGGGAGGAGGCCCGCACGGCTAGCGCATCATCCCCCCACCCGAACAGTGGGGCCCTGATTTCAAGCCGAACCGGCATGTTGTCGCACTCCGCCGGCGACGGGAGGGTGACAACGCGAGATCACCACGCTGAGTGTCGACCCGATGTCGGGCGAGTGCACTCGTTGGTGCCGATCGGGAGAGGTAGCATCATTGATGAGGACGACGTGACCCACAGCGCACCTCGGGTACCCGCGACGCGACAGGACCCAGCAAGGTCGCGGAGGTCTGCAGCCCGCCGATCGGGTGACGTAGGAGAACGCTTCCAAGGTGCACTCGATCGCCGGGAATGTCCAACTTGGCGATCGGAAAGACCACTACGACCGGAAGGGGATCGATCGATGACCGGTTTCGACAGTCTGCGCCGTCAACACACGGTCGCGCTTACGACGTTCAAACGTGACGGCACACCGGTCGCCACACCGGTCAGTGTCGCCGTCGATGACAGGGACACGACGAGAGTTGTCATGCGCACGTGGAGCACGGCAGGTAAGGCCAAGCGGATCAGGAACAACCCGACCGTCACCGTCGCTCCCTCAACCGTTGGCGGTCGACCCACCGGCCGCGCGATCGAGGCGGTCGCCCGTCTGCTCGACGGCCCCGAATCAGACTCAGCAAAGCGTCGCCTCCGCCGCAAACATCCGATCCTCCACGGTGTCCTCGTGCCGATCGGCCACAAGCTGCGACGATTCGATACGGTGTACTACGAGTTGTTGGCCTCCACGAACTGATCGGAGATCGAGCTGACCGTCACCATGACAGCGAGAGGAGAGGTCATGGTCGAGCACTGAGATCGCCTGAGAATCCAGGTCCCGCTCTGCACGTTCACGGATTCGGGCCGGTTCATGGTTGCGCAGCGATCGGGTATATGCGTTCCTCCGCGTAGCGCTCACTCACGGTGACTTGGCGGCTACGGCGGACAACGAACGGCTAGCTGACGGTCTCGATTGGAACGAATGGAATGCCAGAATCCAACGAGCACAACGACCCGACATGTGATCCAGAGGGGACTGGTCAGCCTATGACAGTCATGGAGTGGCTGTTGAATTCCGATCCTGCGATTCGTTGGCAGGTGATAAGCGACCTGACTAGCGAGCCGATCGATATCGTGACCACGGAGCGGGCTCATGTCGCGGTCGAGGGCTCGTCGTGATGCGGGTGTCAGCGAATGCGGAGCAGTTAGGGCATTCGATCACACGACGGGCACGCGATCGGTCCTCGGTCGCCTTTGGCAGCGCAAGGAAGGCCGTAGATGGGCTCTCGGAGTAGTCTTTCTCCCCGCTTCGCCGCCGAATGCATTGGAGTCCAAATGGACCCTTCGAGACGCAGGGAACTGGCCCGCCGAGCGCTGTCCGGCTACGTGCCGCGGCCACTTTGCCGCGGCACGTGCGGTGGTGCTGGTCGAAGGTGTCAGCGACCAAATCGCTCTCGAGGCGGTGGCAGCTCGGCTCGGACGTGATCTCGACGGCGAAGGCGCAGTGGTCCTGCCCGTCGGCGGCGCACACGGCATCACCAACTATCTGCTTCGCTTCGGTCCTCGGGGGGCCGATCTCACTCTGGCCGGGCTCTGCGATGCCGGCGACCCGGAGGACACCGAGCTCCGGGAGGCATTCAGGGTGTTCGCCGAGGGCGGCGAGCTGCAGGTCGACTATGCCGCCGCCAACTGCGCCAACGCGCGCACCCCCGACTGCGCCCAACTCATCATGGACAACCTCGACGACTGGGCAGCCTGGTACGAGACCAACAGCTGACCGACGACCGGCGAGGGGCCACCCCCCTCGCCGGTTGGCGCGGTCTGGTTCTGGGCCCCTGGAGCTTGCGCCACACGATGTCATGGACGGTGCCGGCCGTCCGGTCCTTCCGGCTCCGAAGCCCGAATGTTGACGACACGAGCCACCGAACATCGACACCCCAAACATTCACAGCGCACAACGCGCGCCATCTCACCCTGAAATCGGCCAAACCACCGGCGCGCTATCCGGCAATCCCGGAGACATCCATATCTCACACTTTTCGTGGTCCCGCCAATTGCCGTGGCAACGTTTGTACATGAGACCCGATTCGCACGGGCAGGGATCATTGCGACCGACGCTCGGGTTGGCCGGCAGCTCGAGCGGTCTGGTTCGAGCACGCAGAAGACGCTCCAATGACTTCAGCCACCCCTCTCGTTCACAAAGCTCAGTACGAAGAGGTCGACCCCACAGTCACAGAAGCGAAGCGAGCCCTTCGTGCCATGCGCTCCATCCTCAAGCTGGCTTCCCAAGCCTGAAGCTCAGCCGGGAGGCGGACTCGCCGCGGAATCTCGAACATGAAACCCCAGGTCAAGACGGTGAAACTACCGGTCTGAAAAACTGGAGGTCGACGGATCGATCCCGTCCCTGACCACGATCCATCTAGCCGCGAATTGCTCTTCGCTCGGCTACGTAGGAGGCGCCAGGGTTGCCGGATCGAGCCGCCGCAGTCGCAGGCCGTCCAACAACGTCGACGCACCCGGCAGTCCTGGCCGAATCACGATCTGTCGCCGTCCGACTCTTTCCGCCCTCCCAAATCACAGTGAGCAGAGCAGATTGCCGGTTATGAGCGGTGTCGGTGGACGGGTCACGGTTATTCTCTCAGGAGAGGCGAACGGCGTGAAGGTAGCGGAACTGTCGTTCCTGTTGTCTGCGGCTCCGTGCCTCGCGTCCGCCTAAGCGGCGATTCTTCCATGTTCGGATCGCTCGACAAGGAGCGGATCATCCAAAAGACGGATACACCGACCGGCCGGCCGATCGTCGATCGGCAGCCCCGCTGGCCTAGCCTCGCCATGATCGCCGGCGGCGCGGTCATGATCGCAATCTGGCCTATTTTCACCGCTCTGCATGGTCCGACCTCGGTCAACGAGGGCGGCGAGCTGCTCGGCCAGGACCCAGAGTTCTGGAGCGCGATGATGGAGGGCCCGTCACTTCTATTGATGGCCGCAGGACTATTCGGCTCACAATGGGCACTCACCAAAGGCGCAGCCCGGAGGGCCGGCGTCGGCTTGGTTCTTTCCCTCATCGGACTCGTGGTTCCAGCGATGGCAAACGTCGCCACTCTCGCAGTCTGGCCGCCACTCTTGGCCCCCCTATTGGGGGTGGGTCTCATTTTGATCGCGAGTGGTCAGCGGGACGCCAACTCATCGAGTAGACCTGCTCGTAGTCTTCTCATCGGGATGGGGATCACCCAGATCTTCGCATTCGTGTGGTTCCTCGTGATTCGCCCCGACGTGCTTGACCAGATCAACGGATACCGGATCTACGGAATCGTGGCCAACGTACTCTTCGGGCTCCTTTGGATTCTGCTGGGTATCAGCCTTCTGAGAAGTGGGCAAACTGTGAATGCCGGCCACGATCTCGCCGAATAGACCACATCGTCGAGCATCATGCCATTCGCACCTAGCCGCTGTCGGAGCGCTGCTCGCTCGGGTGATCGGGTCACCCTTGGTGGCCGGCCGGGTCGATTTCTCCGTCATCGGGCCTCGCTCAAGAGGTGCCCAAAGACGTCCCGCTCGTAGACAGCGACCCACAGCGAACGTGTTGCGAGATGGCCACCGGGCTGTACTCCCGATCACGCCGGGAGGCACCAGCGGAGTGTTTGTTGTCGGCCTGACGGGCAGGAGCGGTCGCTCCGACTACTCGGAAATCCCGATCTCTCCGCCAAATGCGGCGGATATCTCTTCGAGACGTCTGCGCCGCGTTTCGACGCCGTAGACGCCGAGGGCGACGATCGCGATCGCCATTGGCACCGCCCCGAGAAGCGCTGCGCCGGCGAACGTCGGAGGAGCAACTGCGGCGACCACCAGTCCGATACCAAGGACTCCGCCGGCCTTGCTGGCACCTGCGACAAAGCCGCTCCCCCGACCTCGTAACAGCGTTGGATAGACCTCCGCAGCATAAGTCGGCATGAGATCGGTGGTCGCAGTGCTGACACCCATGATCACCACCACGATCAACGCCTGGAGAACGAGTGGGTTGGTTGCTACACCGTCGCCCAGGAAGACAAACCCGAACAACGTGGCACAAGTGAGCCCGGCGAAGATCAACAATGTCTTCTTGCTGCTCCAGAAGCCGTACAGGAACGCGACCAGGAACGTGATCGGGAAGCCCAGCAGGCTGGCCCGAGCGACCAGGCTGTCGGCGTCGGAGCCCTCGAAGCCGAGATTCCTCAGGTTGGTTGGCAACCAGAGCAGGAATCCGAACTGAACCAGTCCAAAGGCGAGAGCGTAGAGTCCTATTCCGAGACTGAGGCCCCCTAGCGGCTTCCGCAGGAGCTGCGAGTACCGAGGCGCGGCCCGCTCCGGCACGGGCAGGACGGGCTCTTCGACCTCGATGATCTCCGCTCCAAAACGAGCCATCACCTTCTCGGCTTCCGCCCGCTGGCCGGTGGCGATCAAAAAGCGAGGCGACTCCGGTATCCAACGGCTCATCAAGATGAGCAGAAGCCCCGACGGCGCTCCTATCAGCCACATGATGCGCCAGCCGAACTGAGGCTGGAGGACGGACGACAGCCAACTCGTCACGAAGAAGGCGAGGGATAGGTCTCCTCCGATCATGATCATCAGGACGCCCCGTTTCCGTGCTGGGATCGTCTCGGCCGTGAGGGTGTAGGCGATCGGGAGCATTCCGCCCACTGACAGGCCCATTATGAAGCACATCAGCAGATTCCAGTTGAACGTCGGCATCGAGCCGCATATGGCGGTGGCGATGAACAAGAGGGCGGCGAGGAGGATCGTGCTCCTTCGTCCCATGCGATCCGCCAGCCACCCCCAGACGAACGATCCGATGACCGTCCCGGCGATCCCGACCAGAGGGAGAAGGGCAACTGGAATAGTTCCATCGGGATTGCCAGGTGTCCTGAGCCCGTACTCCTCGGCCATTCCGGGAATCACGAAGGCCAGCGTCGTCGGTTTGATGATGTCGATCAGAACGGCCACTGCCAGAACGGCCAGCAGCATGAAATGGGGGCTCCTCAGACGAGCGTCGTCCAGCGTCCTGACCTGGATTCGGGTCGCCTGTGCGCGCTCCGCCGGGTCGATGTCCGGCATCAGCCCGTACCCAGCTGCGACTAGACCCACCAGAATGAGGCCCATTCCCAGGATCATCGTGCCGTCGACGGGCATGCCGACGAGCCGGTAGCCCATGTCGGCCGCTCCAAAGAACATCGGTAGATGCATCAGCGTCCCTGTGGTCAGCGAGACCACACCCAGCCAAAACGCGGTGGGTCGCTGGAATCTGATTCCGCCCCGACCGCCCTGCCCCGTCGACCCCATGTCGTGCTCCTCCCTACGATCCCTTCACTGCATCGAGGCATTATTGCGGCATCGGACGACTCTGTACATAGGGCAGATCGGCAACGGCGACAGCCCCCGTTCCGCCTCGTTCCAGCGGGTTTGCGGGTGGTTCGCCGCGTTCGAAGTAGCTCAGTCTCGGAGAGTGGTGGTCGAACGGTATCGAGGTCGCAGGAAGGCCCTTCAGGGCAGCTCTATGAGCACACCCGTCGCAGAGCAACGGACTGTGCTCAATGGACGGTTGAAAGGGCGAAGATGTTGTCTTCGCTGTCCTTGAACCACGCAGCCTTCTGACCGTCCGGGGTGGCAATCACCCCGTCGATTGTTGCTCCCATCTCGCCAAAATCGACGTGTTCGAATTCCACGCCGTTGGTCCGAAGGTATTCAACGACTTCGTCGAAGTTCTCCAGTCTGAAGCCGGCGGCGCTCGCCGCATTTTTCCCGGCCAGGTCGGATTGATACAGAAGAAAACCAACACCACCCGTCTCGTAAAGAAGGTCACCGAACGGATTCGTTGAAACCGGCTCAAGCCCCAGCTTCTCGGAATACCAGGTCCGTGCCCGTTCGAGGTCGGAGGCGGGCAGGACGGTATGCATCGGCAGATTGGCGATCAATGGAACTCCTCGGTCGAAGGGTGGCCGAGCGTAGACCGCTCGGGAAACGTCCCACGATTGCCCATGACGGTGGAGCCGCGATCAACGTCGAACCTCCGGCGATATTTCGAGGGATGATCAGTCGGGGTTTCCAACGCGACTCCTCCCTCGTTGCCAAGGGCATCGCACTCGACGAAATGAAGGAACGGTCTGCAAACGGGTCGGGGGCTAGAGCGCGCCACAGCCGATCACCACGATGTGCCTGGGTACGCTGGAAGACCTGCCCTCTGCATGACTCATCCCCTGCCACCAGGCCAAAGAGGAACCTCGACAATGAAGTTTGGTCTATACGGTCTGCACCGGGGCCCCGGCATCCGGCCGGAGACACTCACCCAGCGGTCGATCGCGGCCGAGGAAGCCGGGTTTGAATCGTTGTGGGTCGGCGATCACATCACATTGCCGGCGGATCTGCCAGGTTCTGAGGAACCAAGACTCGAAGCCCTATCCGCCCTCACCTATCTGGCCGGCGCGACATCGAAAGTCCGGTTGGCCGCAGGGGTTCTCGTCATACCGCAGCGACATCCGGTGTTGTTGGCGAAACAGCTCAGCAGTATCGACCTGTTGTCGAACGGACGCTTGATCGTTGGGGTGGGTGTCGGACACCTACAGGCCGAACTGGCGGCGTTCGGCGTGCCCATGTCAGAACGCGGATCTCGTACCGACGACGGGCTGGAAAGGTTGATCGAGATCTGGGGGACCAGCGTCGGGCCGGGCCACGAACCAGTCGGCACCGGCGTCGTCCAGAGTCCGGCACCGGTCCAGTTGCCTCATCCACCGATCGTCGTCGGAGGCCACTCGCCGCGAGCGCTGGAGCGTGCGGCCAGAGTCGGCAACGGCTGGTTCGGATGGCTCACCAACGTCAACCAAACCAAGGATCTCGTCGCGAAACTGATGGCAGAGCGCCACCGCTGGGGCCGAACATCAGAACCTCTCGAGATAACGGTGGCAGCACCTGGACAAGTAGACCTCGACCTGGTCGACGAATACGGACGGATCGGAGTCGACCGCCTCGTGGTGGGGCCCGACAACACCGAGGGTTCGGAACCGGACCGCTTCATCGAAACGTTCGAAAGCGAAGTGCTCTCGCGCCGGTTGCCATAAACACTTGACCCGAACGCTCGGCGCCGCGACCCGTTCGGAGCCCCGTCAAGATGCTGCGCGGAGGTGCACTCGAGTGGGTGCGCGCCAGGCCCAACACTGGCGCGGCCGGATGCGAACCGTGGTGACTCGATACGCGTCGAGGTTTCTCATGCCCTTCATGAATCTCTCCTTTCACAGTTGCGACGCCGTCACCGCCGTGAAGGTTCCGCCCCGAGCTTCAAACCCGCGCGTAATCTCGTTTCATGTCATACGACGAGCGCCTCGCCGGCGACATTCGCGCCAGAATCGGCCAACACCCCGGGCTCAGTGAAAAGGAGATGTTCGGCGGCATTGCGTTCATGGTGAACGGGAACATGGCCGTCGGGGTCAACCGCGACGGGCTAATGGTCAGGGTAGGGAAAGACGCTCACGACGAGGCGGTGGCCCGACCGGGAGCACGCATCTTCGACCTGTCGGCAAGGCCGATGCGGGGCTGGGTGGTGGTGACACCGGACGGTTTCGGGACCGAGGCCGAATTCAATCGATGGGTCGATCAGGGCGTGGCCTACGCCGAAAGCCTGCCCAAGAAGTAGGTCTTCACCCGGCGAGGGTGCCGGCAAACACCTGCCACGCAAGTATCGATTTGGCTCCAAGGCTGAGCCAGACGTACACCCTCTCCCCGAACAGGTAATCCTTCCAGCGGCCGACGCCCCGGTACTGGAGCCACATGTTCAAGGCAAAAACATTGAAGAACAGGAACAGCGAGAAGAAGATCCCGTAGACAAAACCTGGTGGCTCGGCCGGGCTACCCGGAGAGATCAGATAGATCGTGATGGCCACCCACGGAATGATTCCGGCGATCGAACCCAGCCAGAACGGCAGCAGCGACCCTCCAGGTCCTTCATACTTCTCTTGGACTGCCCCGAAAAAGATCATCGACGCATTGACCCCGGCCAGGGCCACCAACGCGGCGACGTCACCGATTCCGGTGATCATCGCGATCAGAACCACCATCAGCGACGAGGACAGCGAATACTCGACCCACCGGAAATAGTTGCGACCATCCGATACACCTGCCTGATAACGGTCGGAGAACGGTGGAACGCTGACCACGAGGTGAAAAAGAGCCGACAAAATCAGGAAAGCGGCGACGCCGGTTCCGATCGAGACATCAAAAAGAGTTGTAGGAGCGGAGGGCGGGGTTCCAGGCGGGCCTTCGAGGAAAGAACCTGTCACGGGCAGAGAGAAGCCGTTGGCCAGCGCCAGAACCGCGACCGCCTGGATTGCGTGAAAGACCACCATCGTCAGGTTGAGACGGCGCAGCTTCTTTCCATGCTCGAGCGTGAACGGTCTTTGAGATGTTGAATGCATGGTGTCTATACGGAGCGGGTCACCCGAACGGATGGGTCTGTGGAAGCCTTGAGCCGAGGGCCCAGGGTGCCGACATAGAACCCATGAGCGCTGAGCCGCCGCGCGCCGCCAACCGAGACACCGTTCGAATAATTGCCTGGGCCAGGATAATCGTCCAGCCGCTCACGGCGCTTCTGCTTGGTCTGGCGGGCGGAGCCGAATCCACGGTCGGGTTGTTGATGCTGATCTTCTTGGTGGTGCGAGGCCTGCTCGGTATTCGGGGGCTGAGAGCGCCGAATCTGCGGTTGGCCGACAGTGTGATCGACGTCCTGATACCTCCGATCGTCGGCACCTCGCTCGGAATCTCGCCTTTCTATCTTACGCCTCTCGTCGGCGGAGTGATGGCGGCGACCCTGCTGGTGCTGCCGCTGAAGAAGGCGGTATTCAGTGTCGGCATCGGGGCGGCCGCGCTTGGCGCCTACATGAACGACGTCATCCCGCCGATCCCGGGAAGCGCCGTCGGCGACCACCCCATGCTGGGTCAGATCGCCGTCTGGCTCGGTTTGGGCCTTCTCCCGGCACTGATCCTCCCGCTGAGTTACCGGCTGACATCGGCGTCGATCCAACTGGCTGCCGCGGCCAATGCCGAAACCCACGCGACAGAGTTCAAACAGCGGACCATCGCCATGATGAGTCACGAATTGAGGACTCCGCTGACAACGATTCGCGGCTTCGCCGAACTCCTCGAAACCGAAAGAGAATCGTTGAGCGAGGCCGAAACGGCAGAGTTCATCCACACGATCGCGTTCCAGGCCGAGCATCTGTCCGCGCTCGCCGACGACTTTCTGGTTTTCATGCGATCGGAGGCCGGAGCCCTCAAGGTCGAGAGTTCACCGATCGAACTCCTGGGAACGGTCGAGAGCATGCTCAAGATGGTGGCTGACAAACACACGGTCAAGCTCGAGATTCCAGCGGACATCAGGGTTGTGGCCAACCCGCACCGATTGGTCCAAATTCTGCGCAACCTGTTCGAGAACGCCGTCAAGTACGGCGGCAATCAGATCGTGATCGCTGCACAGAACGATGAGGAAACAGTTCGAATCGCCGTCAGCGACAACGGACGGGGCGTTCCAGAAGACCACGTCGACGAGATGTTCAACGAATTCACCAGGGCTGACGAACGCTCGGTTTCGAGCGGATACGGGCTGGGACTGCCGATCGTGAAACGGTTGGTAGAGGCGATGGGAGGCACCGTCACCTACCGTCCCTCCAAATCGGGTGGTGCGTGTTTCGAGGTCGGCCTCATGCGTCCACGCCAGCTCCCACACGAGCTGGCAACGGCGACCTCCGCCTGAGCAAGCTCAAGCCGGGTCGATTCCGGCCGACAGACCCATCGTGCGGCGTCTGGCAGCAGCGACAATATTCATACTCGTGCTCACCTCGTGCGGCGGAGACTTCGGGGGACCGGCCGCACCCCTGGTGGACTCGTCCGTTGTAGGCGATTGGTCGCCTGACCCAGTCACCAAGGGATCGGCTTCGATGTTCGCGTGGACCGATGGCAGCAAACTCGTCATCAATACAGGCGACGGACCGCGGGACTTCATCGCAGGAGTGAATCTCGGATCGACCATTCCCGGTTCGTTTCCTGCAGAACAAGCCGTTCGCGCGGAGGACTTCAGACGATGGTTCCCCCAGATGCGCGACCTGGGGATCCAGGCCATCCGCATCTATACGATCATGCCGCCGCACTTTTATCAGGAACTCCGCGCGTTCAACCTGGAGAACCCGACCAGGACGCTACTGATCATTCATGGCGTTTGGATCCCCGAGGAGAGGTTCTACGCGACCACGAACCTGTACGACACCGAGGTCGTCACCGAGTTCAAGCTCGAAATCGAGCGAGCCGTCGCGGCAGCTCATGGAGACATCGTCCTCCCTGAGCGACGTGGCCACGCCGGCGGCACGTACGATGCCGACATCTCACCCTGGTTGATGTCGTGGGCGATCGGAGTGGAGTGGGACCCCCACGCCACTTTCGAATCGGATGAGAAAAACGCAGGCAGGGAGCCCTATGCCGGCAAGTTCTTCTCCAACACGTCGGGCGAGATCACCCCAACCGAGGCGTGGCTGGCCGAAATGCTCGACCACCTGGCAACGTTGGAATCGGATCGTGGAGTGACGATGCCACTGACTTTTGTCAACTGGCCGACAACCGATCCGCTCCGGCATCCCGACGAACTGCTCGATGTGGAGGACATGGTTGACATCGATCACAACCACGTTGCGCCAACCTCGGAATGGGCAGGCGGTTTCTACGCCAGCTACCACGCTTATCCCTACTACCCAGATTTTCAGCGATACGAGGATGGTGTGGCGGGTTTTCTCCACCGAGGCGAACCAGACAACTAGCCGGGTACCTCACCAAGCTGAAAGCCCATCACTCGGCGATCCCGGTGGTCATCACCGAGTTCGGCGTTCCGTCTTCGATGGCCTCAGCCCACTATGGGCCCCAAGGTAGAGACCAGCGCGGGCACTCCGAACCCGAACAGATGAAGATCAACGCCGACCTTCTCGACGCCATAAGAGAAGTTGGGCTATCTGGAGCGTTCCTGTTCCAATGGATTGACGAGTGGTTCAAGTTCACATGGAACACGGTCGACTACGAGATCCCATGGGATCGCCGGTCGCTGTGGAACAACCAATGGACCAACGAGGCTCATTTTGGAATCGTCGCCGCCGATGCAGGACCGTCCGCGGTCGCGACCCTGGACGGGGATGATCGAGAGTGGATTGAAAACGGATCCCAGGTCGTCTTCGAAGGGTCCGGTCAGATCCGCGAGGTACGGGCAGTCAAAGACGAGAGTTATCTATATCTCCGGATACGCACAGATCAGGTCGAGCCGTGGCGAAACTCGCCACTGGTGATCGGGATCGATCTCCTGCCGGGATCCAGCGGCGGCCTGCCCGAGACAGACGGAGCCTTCCCCGAATCCGACTATGCCGTGACGCTGGGGCCCAACACGGTCGACGGCAAGATCATGGTCAGGGCGTCGAACGACCCCTATGGCCTCCACTACGCACTCCTTCGAGATTACGAAGCAGTTGAGCCGGCGGACTACGAAGAAGGAAGCGGTGTCTGGAACGTTCAGCGCCTCCTCCTCGACCGTCCGCAATTCATCCCGGAGACCGGAGAAACTCTACCGGCCGAGGTCGGAGCCCCGGGAGAGATGACGTTCGGCAAATCGAACCCGGAAGCCGCCGGATTCGATTCTCGGGCCACCTGGTATTCGGAGGGCAACGTCATCGAGATTCGACTCCCGCATCAGGCGATCGGGTTCTCCGACCCGTCCTCGCTGCAGGCGTATGTCATCAACAACGACCGGTCAATCGACACCCACACCGTCGAACGGATTCGCATCACCTTGGCACTGGATGGTGAGGTTTTCGAGACAGCCGGCTACATGTGGGAGCCGTGGCAGACCGTGCAATGGCACGAACGGATCAAGAGCGGCACCGAGACGTTTGCCGGCGCCGTGATCACTTCCAACTCGAAGTGATCGACCGGCGGAGTCTCGCCAAGCGGGCGTCGCCGGCGGTTCTCAGCATCTGCCGCCCTGATAGAGGAAGCTGGCAGTGTTCGACCACATCCCAAAGATGCCCAGGTGGTAGGTACGAATACGCCAGTAATAGGTGGTGCAGTTGTCGGGAACGGTCACGAACGTCGACTGATCCTGACCTGAGACGCCCGACTGCCATTCCAGACGAACAAAATCTGACAGTTTCGAAACCTGGACCTCAAACTCCTCCGGCAGGGCACAACCGGAGTACACCCAGGTCAGATTGACGGTGGCGAGCACTTGCGTCCCGGTGGGACCGGTCGGCGTTGGGACACCGAGAGCGCACTCGGTGGTGGTGGTAGTCGATGGCGTCGTGGTAGAGGTGGTCGTCGGCGTGGTGGTGACACTCGGTGTCGATGTGGTCGTTGATGAACTGGCTGTCGTCGTCGAATTGGTGCTCGGAGATGTGGCTTGGGTCGTCGCTGTCGCATCGTCATCAAGGTCGACCGTCACTGCTACCGAACCAGGCTCGCCCCACGCCCCTGAGCCGAGCCCAAAGGCCTCGAGCAGGTAAACCCCCGACGCCGTCGGAGTCCAGAGGAACTCCGCCGTCTCCAGCGTTTCTCCAGATACGGCATTGGCGGCCAGGGTCTCACCGTTCACATCGAGGCGGATCTCCTCGACTCCCGTCGGGTCTGCGGCGTGGGCCACGACTCGGATCGGGATTACGGTTTCGACCTCGAATCCGAGCGGAGCGTCAATCCATGCCTGACCGGCTTCGCTTTGCGCCGCGGCAAGGGTGGTTGTACCAACCAGCAAGACCATGACCAGGGCGGCACCAACATGACGCCAGACACCTCTCATGGGATCTCCCACGGCTCGGTCGGGACGGCATCCTGGTCAAATACCTGGCTTGCCGAGAAACCGCACCCCGAAAGCACCATCTCCGATGAGGTTTTTGCCTGCTTGACGGTCGGACTCTGGGTCCCCCAGGAGTTGAAGAAGATCCAGGTCACCGGTTTGATATTCCAGGGGACGTTGTTGAGCCCGGGGTGCTGACCGGGCGGATACCAAGCGTTCAGTTTGTCCAAGGTGATATAGACACGAATGCTCTCGCCGGGCTTCAATTCGCTCAAGTCGACGGTTTTGTTTACCGGCAACATCATGTTGAGAAAGAACACGGGGCCAGTCACCCATTTCTGTTTTGGATAGTCCCACCATTCGAAATGAGCCTTGGTCCCGTGGACGAAACCCGTGAGTTTGCACGAGGTGGGCGGAGGAGCGGCATTCGGGTCGGCGCTTCGGGTCAGCACGATGTCGAAAGTGGCGGGCGACAGGGTCCCTGCGGGTTCAGGGATGACTCGTATCCCGGGATGGACGGCCAACACAAACCCGGAGTTGGCAACGGCTTGAATCGCTGACTTCGAAGCCTGCTCATGGATTTTGTCGATGAGTTGTTTCACCAATTCTTTGGCCCACTCCTCACACTGGGACTGGAGCGTTTCACCGCAGTCCAAGAAACCCGATTGGGCACCAAACGCCACCACGTAATCGGCCAGGTCCCCCTTGGCCGACTCCATCAATTCCGACACTTTGGGTATCGAAGGCGGTAGCCCGACCGCGGTGAGTCCGTAGTTGATCACCTGGATGCTGGCTGCAACGCAGTACTTGTGGGCGTCGTCCTCGCTCGCCCCGGCCGCCTCTGCCAGGGCTCGACACCCGGAGACCACAGCCAGAACCTCGGCCACCTTTTCTTTGAGCATGTCCCACAAGTAGGAGTAGGTGTCCCACACGAACGCAACAAAGTTGACGGCGTCGACGACATAATCCCACCAATCCTTGTCAGGTGGTGACGGCTTGAACGCACAGACAGTGGCTCCGGGAACCATTCCCTTCTGGACTTTCGCGCCATTCTCGAAGACGAAGGCAGTCGCCTCGAACGACTGGTAATAGGTCTCCGGGTACATGTTCAAAGGAACGGGCTCGCCCTTTATGGCGAACCACAACGCCGTTTGCGACGGCGGCAGATTCTTCGATCCCCACGGGTTTTCGAGCACTCTGACGCAGTATTGGTAGGCCGGGTTGGGAGCGCGGGGCGGAGTCATCTGGACGGTCACCGACAGCCCCGGGATCGGATCCGGCTTCTTTAGGGCCCCGGCCTGTTGGTGATCGAGATGGATCACAACCCAGTTGGACACTCCGGGTAGCGGCACCGCGTTCTTGGTGGGGACCACCCGAAGGTACAAGGTGTCGGGCGGGCCTAGTTCGAGCTTCGGGGGTGGAACGAAGGCCGCTATGCCGCGGCGAGCATTCCCGGCCAACTCCTTGATCGTCTGGAACGTGAGGTTCTCAGGGCTGGTGAGAACGGCTTGGGACGGTGGTGGATTGAGAATCGAGGGAATATCCACCTCGAAATCGACACTTGTGCCGGCGGCCTTCATGACTGCCTGGGTCAACACCATTCCGGGAAAGGACAGCCCGGCACTGGAAGGAGGAGGAACGGTGCTCACCTGGAGCAATCCCTCGTCAAACAAAGGTGAGATCGGCGTCCACCTGAAAACCTTCGAGTAGTTGCCCAGAGGAGCGTTGGTGCAACCATCGGGGTACGTGGCGATTACCGGTCCTGAGGTGGTTGTGGTGGCGGCGTTGCCGCCCACCACACTGACAGGGGTAGTGGGACCGGATGTTGCCGCGCCCGCGGTGGGTGGGTAGGTGCAGATGGTGCCTTCTCGCACCAGTGGGGGCCCGGCGTTTGCCCCCAGCACCCAATCCAGCCCTGAATCTGCCAGCAGAGGCCCGTTGTGGGGAGCTGCGATCAGATCACCAAAACCTGGCACCGGCGTCGCATAGGAACCTCGCCCCAGAGGCATCAGATCATCGTTGACCCACCCCCAGGCCTCGAACATCACAGTTGCGCCGGGAAGATTCGGCGGCAACACCGGCCCGAATTCGAGATCTCCTTTCGCATTCGGCAAAACAAACGTCCGATCGTCGGAAGGGGCACGATCCCAGATCTCGCCCCCGTCTCGGCTGACAAATAGGTAGGCCCTATCGGCTCCCTTGTTATTGCCGAGCACGCCGTTCTTGAGAACGAGGTCACCGGTCCACCCTCTCTCCACGCATGGGTTTGGTGGAGCAATCACCAGGGGAGGAGAAGGAGCGGAGATCGAGGCGTCAAAAGCCTCCAAGTACAGGGCAACAGGGGAGGCGCCCAGAGGCACTGTCACCTCACCCCCATCGGGTGCTACCAATCCGGCCGGAACAAATCCAGCGGATCCGAAAACAGAGGCGTACACCGCAGTGCCGGCAGCATCCGATATCGCAGCCACCGTGAGGGTGGCGGTGCAATCGTCTCCATCGATCACGACGGCGGGCGGAGGCGGCGAATAGGGAAGCAGCCCGAGCGGTGCCGGGGCCACCGTTTGGGCGGCCAGAACCCTGAACGGTGGCGCCGAGCGCGGAGCGGCCAGTCGCCCGAGCGCGGCCGCCGCGGTCGGCGCCGATTCGGGAAGGTCGGAAACTCTCGCCCAAAGCGGGAATGAGGTCGCGGTGCGCCCGACTACATCTATACCCCGCGCTACCAAGGCATAAGTCCCTGAAGCAGGAGGGACCCACTCGATCCCGAACCGCGCCTCGGTCGTAGCGACCTCGAGGTTGATAGCTTCGACCAAGTCGCCGTCAGCCCAGATCTCAACTCTTGCCAGTTCGGCCTCGGACCACACGTAGGCGCCGAGCGGTGTTGGCGATCCTGTGAAAGCGGTCCCTGCGGCACCCGGCTGACGCAATACCGCCGCGATCGGAGCGGGTGGCGGAGGATTGCGCACCGCAGGATCGAAGTTGGTTGCAACAGTCGCACCCGCTGGATTCGAGTCGACCGATGCCTGCGTGCAGGCAGCAGAGACCAAAGCCATGACTGCGGCGACCGCGATCAACCGTACCCTACGCGTCATAGGAGAAGTCCCTGAGAAAGCGCTGCCTGCAACAAGGTACCTTCTGAATTTGCTCCGACCCCGGCAAACCGGGGTTTTCGCCGAAACGGCGAAATACTGGCACCGCACAAGAGGTTCTGATTGATATGGCACCACCAGTGATCGTTTTCGATGTCAACGAAACGTTGCTCGACCTATCGGCGTTGCGGTCCCCATTCGAAGGGATATTTGGACCATCGGCGCCTCTCGGGGAATGGTTCGCCCGGATGCTTCACGGCTCGCTCGTGGCCAATCTGACCGACAGCTATCGCTCCTTCGGCGAAATCGGGGTCGAGGCATTGGAGGCGCTTGCCAAGAAACGGCACGTCGAACTCGAGAGCGGCCAAGCGGAGAGAGTGGTCGCGATGATGAAATCGCTCCCGCCTCATCCGGACGTCCCATCCGCGCTCCAACGGCTGACCGCCTTGGGCTACCGCATGATCACTCTCACGAACAGTTCCATTGACGTCGCGGGCCGGCAACTCGAGAACGCCGGCATCACGCAACACTTCGAGGCGGCCTTGAGTGTGGAAACAGTTCGGAAGTTCAAGCCGTCGGCCGAGCCGTACACGATGGCGCTCGACCACCTCGGAATCGGGCCAGACGAAGCCGTCATGGTGGCCGCCCACGACTGGGACGTTCATGGTGCACAAACCGTCGGAATGGCCGGTGCCTTCCTCGACCGCCCGGGAGCGGTTTGGAGCATCAAGACTTCCACACCCGGTTGGCGAGGACCAAATCTGAACGAGTTTGTTCACGGTCTGGAGCACCAGTGATGACCGACCTGACACCTTTGTTGTACGAGGCCGACCATTTGATCGCCGTGGTCGGAGCCACCGACAGCCCCTACAAGTACGGGAGCATCATCTATCGGGATCTGAAGTCGAAGGGATTCAACCTTGTGCCGGTCAATCCCAACCGAGCCACGGTTGACGGAGATGTGTGTTACCCCAACCTTGCCTCGCTGCCCACACGACCAACCATCATCGACTTTGTCGTGCCCCCCGATCAAACCCTGAAAGTTATCCAGGAAGCGCAACGACTCGGCCTTGACAACTTCTGGCTTCAACCAGGGTCAGAGGATGCAAAATCCGTTTCCGCTCTAGAAGCGTCCGGGAACACTTTTCTGGCACACGCCTGCATCATGGTTCGCGCTCGAACCGTGAACTGAAACCCGGCTTCTCATACCGCGATCGGCTTCGGGTGTCGCCTTTCAAGGGCGGCGAATGCCAACACACCGACAATTACCACGCCGGCGACAGTCAGATACATCGATCGGTAGCCGCTGCCCTCGATTATCAGCCCGAGCGCCGGGCCCCCCACCAGGATCGACAGGTCGAACATCGCAGTGAACAGGCCTGCGGCGGCGCCACGGTCCTCATCCGGAGAACGCTCGACGGCGAGGCGAGCCAGCACCGGGAACAAGAAAGCGTGACCGGCGCCCGTCAGCATTGCCCCTGCGACAAAACGGGGGAGGGTGGTAGCACCGGAAAGCAGGATCAGCCCGGTGGCCTGCGAAACGACAACCGGGTAGAGAATCCTCTTGAACCCGAATCGGTCGGGTGCCCACGACATCGAAAGCCTCAGGGCGACCGCAGTTGAGGAATAGGCAAAGAAGAACAGCCCTACGGTTCCGACGCCATTGACGTCCACGAATGTGCGCATGAATGTTTGGAGGGACGCAAAAACAAGACCAAAAGACAGCGTCATGACCCAGACCGGGCGCAGCGTCATCTGGAGGCCGAGCTTTCTGAACCCGAGACGATTGGCGAAGGACCCGATTCGGGGCAACGGTTTCAGCGTTCTAATCGCAATCGCGCTTCCCAGATCGAACAGGGCAATGGTGGCAAAAAGGCCGTCGAAGCCCCAACGGGCGATGACCACGTCCCCAAGCGCAGCCCCGAACATGCCAGGGATCATCCCCGACAGGCCATACAGGGCGATCGCCTGGGTGCGCCGTTCCGGGGGCATCACGTCGTTGGCATAGGTGAAGAGCCCGGTGAAGACAACTGCGGTGCAAATCCCATACAGGGCCCTCACCACGAACACCCATGGCCCGATCCCACCGATCGTGAAGAAAAGGAACACAGCCCCGACCCGGAGCAGTGATGCCAGCCGGACGATTGGCAGCCTTCCACGGCGATCCATGATCTGGCCCATTCCCGGCCTGAGAGAGACCGACGCCAGCACCGCCACGGAGGCAATTGTGCCAATCAGCGCCTCTCCCGCACCTAGACCCTTGAGGAAGCCGGGGAAGTGCACCAGGAGATTGAAGGATATGTCGGAAAAGACGTTGGCAACAAAGGCGCGGCGAAATGGTGGTGTGAAGATGGGTGACCGCACAGCGGGATATTTCCCGAATCACCGGTCGCTGTCGAATCCGTACGGTCAGAACTGGATGGCCGCCGCAGCCCAGTGAAAACCGGCGCCAAACGCCGTGAGCACGACCAGATCCCCTTCTCCGATCAGACCCTTGCTTCTCGCCTCCCAGAGAGCCAGCGGAACCGAGGCGGAACCGGTGTTCCCGTAGTCCTGAACGTTCACGTATACACGCTCCGGATCGATGCCGAGGCGGGCACCAACCGCATCGATGATCCGTTTGTTGGCTTGGTGAGGGATAACGAGAGCAACCTCGGACGGCGCCTTTCCCACATTCTGGAGAACCTCCTCCACGGCCGCCGACATTCGTCTCACCGCCTGCTTGAAGACCTCGCCGCCGTTCATGATCAGCCGTTTGTGTTCTCCGGTCGCCACGAGTTCGGAGGTCACAGGGACCCTGGTGCCACCGGGACGGACAGTCAAAATGTCTGACTGGGAGCCATCGGTCCCGGCAACAACATCCAAGACCTTGGCTCTTCCGGACTCAGAGCTCATCACCACCGCGCCGGCGCCGTCGCCGAAGAGCACGGCAGTGGCTCGATCGTCAAATGAGATGAGACGGCTTATCAACTCGACGCCGACCACCAGGATTCGGCCCGGTTTCAGCAACAGACGCGCCCTTGCCACATCAAGGGCCTGAACAAACCCGGCGCAGCCGCTGCCGCCCAAATCGTATGCCGGCACCGAACGCGCCCCCAGGCGGTGTTGAAGAAAGGAAGCCGTATCGGGGGTGAGAACCTCCGGCGTGTCTGTGGCGACGATGATTTCGTCGATGTCGCCGACCGCCAGGCCGGCATCGATCAACGCCACGGTCGATGCCGACTCCGCCAGATCCACGGTCGACTGATCGTCTGCCGCAAAGCGCCGTTGTTTGATCCCGGTCCGGGTCGTGATCCACTCGTCGCTGGTATCGAGGACGGCCGACCAGTGGTCGTTCGTGACGACCCTATCCGGCACGTAGCCACCAAAACCGACGAGATACGACAGCTCTTTCCTCCTCGCGAGAATCTACTCCACCTCATCGTGCCCGCGGCGCCGTTCCGCCGACCTGATTGGCGCCGGGTGCGGCCATCGGAGAGAATGATGTTGTGTCCCTCCATCGAGTGGTCGTAATCGGAGCCGGATTTGCGGGACTCAACACCGCCAGATCCCTCGCCAATGCCGATGTCTCGATCACGATCATCGACCGCCGCAACTTTCATCTCTTCCAGCCGCTTCTCTACCAGGTGGCAACTGCGGGTCTCAACCCGTCTGACATCGCCTATCCCATCCGCTCGGTCTTTCGGAATCAACCCAACGTCGATCGAGTGATCCTCGGCGAGGTGACCTCGATCGATCTGGACAGTCGAACCGTCACTACCAATCACGATGAGGTCGTCCCATACGACTGGCTGGTAGTCGCGGCGGGTGCAACCCATTCGTATTTCGGACATGACAGCTGGTCGGATGCAGCTCCTGGCCTGAAAACGATCGAAGATGCTCTCGAGATACGACGCAGGATTCTCAATGCTTTCGAACGAGCCGAGCAGGATCCCGATCAGGCGAAACAGCTTTTGACGTTTGTAATCGTCGGAGCGGGACCAACCGGCGTCGAACTGGCGGGCGCATTGATCGAAATCGCCAACCATGCCATGCAGAGCGAATTCGATCGGATCGATCCCGCCAACGCCAGAGTGATTCTGGTCGAAGGCGGAGACAGAGTCCTGCCCACTTACCCCCCAACATTGTCGGCCTCGGCCCAGCGCCAACTAGAGACACTCGGCGTCGAGGTCATGACCGGGGCGATGGTCTCAGCAGTCGACCACGATGGCGTCACCTTGGCCGATGGCAGCAGGATCGAGAGCGGGACCGTCCTGTGGGCAGCAGGAGTCAAAGCCGCACCGCTCGGCGGGGTGCTCAACGCCAGTCTGGACCGCGCCGGTCGGGTCGAGGTTCGCCCAGACCTTTCGGTCCCCGCCCATCCAGAGGTCTTTGTCGCCGGCGACCTGGCGGCGATCACCGGAGTTCCCGGTGTGGCACCAGCCGCGATCCAACAGGGAAAACACGTAGCGGGCCAGATCGAAGCGGATTTGAAGGGTGAAGCTCGGAGAGCCTTTCGTTACCGCAACAAGGGGTCGTTGGCGACCATCGGCCGGGCCAAAGCAATCGCCGATTTCCGTATCCTCCGGTTCGGTGGCTTCGTTGCCTGGGTGTCGTGGCTGGCGATTCACATCGCGTATTTGATCGGTTTCCGCAACAGGCTGCTGGTGCTGATCAGCTGGGGGTGGAACTACGTGACGTTTCGGCGGGGCGCCAGAATCATCACAGGCCGTCAACCTTGATCGGTCCGGCGGTTCCGACTACCGCAGACCCGCCCATGTATAGGTGGTTTTCGGGTCCCAGAGGAAGAACCCCGGGACTCCCGCAGCCGCGGCAGCGTCGATCTGCGCTCTCACCTCGTCCGGTCCATAGTCGACACCGAGGCTGAAGTCCTGGAGCCACACGATGACCTCGGCCCCTCCGGCTCTGGTCTGTTCGATAAAATCCAACATCGACGCGTAAACGATCTCGTACGGCTGTGAGTTCGGATCCGCTACCCCGTATTCGCCGGGGCCCCAGTGAGATGGATACACCATGGGAGAAACAAAGTCGACCACCTCCGATATCCGCGGTATGTCTTGACCGATTTCGGTTGGGCGAGTGGCGGCGATACCGAACACTGCGGCGCCGAGTCGGCCACCCGCGGCGTGGATGCGCACCTGACTCGCCGCCAGAAACTCGACGATTGCCTCTTCCGGCGTGCCGACCTGACCCGGAAAGATCATCCTTTCGATGTTCTCATCCGGGCGCCTCACGTAGTCGTACATGATGTCGTCGACGCCGAGTAGTGCCGCTTCTTCTGCCAATGCGATGTTGTATTCCCACACCTCTCGATTGAAAGGATTCGTGAATCCACCGTATTTGCCGAAGGCGGTGCCGTCGGGGTTCTGGACCACCCAATCCATGCGGCCGGTCTCGACCGCGTAGGCGGCCAGGCGCGGATCGCGAAAATTGACGACGCGACCGACAACCCTGACATTGAGATTGTGCAAGTCGTCGACAACCGCCTTGAGGTCCCACAACACGGTGACGGCGCCAAGTTCATGGGCGAGGGCAACACCGGTGTCGTACCAGATATCTCCTGCCTCGTCTTTGAGGTCGAGCTGAACGGTGTTGATGATGCCAGAGGCGATCGCGTCGAGGATCGGCTGGCGCAACTCCTCGGTTGCCCAGGTGTATCCGGTGGCGTGAACCCCGCGGATGGCCTCCTGCCCGGGCGCCCCGGCCAGATTGATGGGAACCACCAGAGTCAAAGAGGCTTCGTTCCCGAATGGATCCACGGCCACCACTTCCAGCGGAACGCGGGGCGGCCTTTCGAGGTCAACCGTCGCAACCCCATCTGCGACCTGGACCTCCGCCCCGGCGACTGTCACAACCGCAAGCGGATCGTCGACCGCAATTTCGAAACTGAACGGTTTGTTCACCGAGGCGGCCACGTCGAAAGCCGGCGCCGTCAGCGTCGGGGCGGTTGCATCGACCTCAAAAGACGCAGACGCACTCGGATCGAAGAGACGGCCGTCCACCGAAACGGCGAGGAGATAGATGCCGCCGGCGAGGGGTCCTAACGAGACTGTCCCCGATGCGCCTTCGACCGCAATCGAAACCGATTGGTCGTTCAAGGTGGCGGAAACCGATTCGGGTGCGACCGGGCGAGAGAATGAGACTCCGATTTCTCGAGTTTCGGGCCCAAGCACCAAACCGTCCAGCGGCTCAGAAAAAGACGGCTCTGGGGCGCGACCGACCCACATCGCAATGGTTGCGATGATGACCAGAGGGATCACCGTGAAGAATGCCCGACCACGCGCGTTCAATCGGACAGTGGGGCCAGGTCCGGGGGCGGCCGAGCCCGTTCGAGAAATGGTCGCGCCCATTGCGCGAAGGTAGCCGAAACCCTCTGCGAACCCAATAGCGACCGACGAATTACGATCCTTCGGAATGCTGTTCCCCACGATCCAGTTTGCCCTGTTCTTCGTGGTTGTTCTCACATCAAATTGGCTCCTCCAGCCCAATCGCCGGGTATGGACCTGGTTCATGATCTCGGCCTCCTACGTGTTTTACGGTGCGTGGGACTGGCGCTTTCTCGGATTGATCGTCCTTTCGACCGTGGTCAACCAGTCGTCGGGCCAAGCCATCCACCGGGCCGAAGGAAACACTCGCAAGCGACTCGTCGTGGGGGCAGTCGCCGTGAACCTCGGTCTGCTGGCATGGTTCAAGTACTACGGCTTCTTCGCAACTTCTCTGATCAACCTGTTTTCGAGGATCGGGGTTGATCTGCCTTTGCCGCTTCTCAACATCACGCTTCCAGTCGGCATCTCGTTCTTCACGTTCCAGGCCCTCTCCTACGTGATCGACATCTACCGCGGGGAACAGGAACCGACGAGTCTCCGCGACTTCGCACTGTTTCTGGCGTTCTTTCCCCAACTGGTGGCAGGCCCGATCGTGCGTAGCTCGGAGTTCCTCCCTCAGCTGGCGAAAAGACGGGACCCAAGAAGAGTTGAGGCGCCCGAGGCATTTCTCCTGATCGCGGGCGGGCTGTTCAAGAAGGTGGTCGTTGCCAACACCCTGGCGGTCAGCCTGGTCGACCCGGTTTTTGCCGGACCTCAGAATTATTCGGCGCTGGAGGTCCTGGTTGCGATATATGCCTATGCAGTCCAGATCTATGCAGACTTCTCCGGCTATACCGACATCGCCATCGGCGTTGCCTTGCTCATGGGGTTCAGGTTTCCCCAGAACTTCGACCGGCCTTATACGGCGACTTCACTTCAGGACTTCTGGCGGCGCTGGCATATCACACTGTCTCGGTGGTTGCGCGACTACTTGTACATCCCACTCGGTGGGAGCCGAGCCGGTGAGCGGGCGACGTATCGCAACGTGATGTTGACCATGCTGCTCGGAGGTTTGTGGCATGGCGCTGCATGGACATTCGTCCTTTGGGGCGGGCTCCACGGATTGGGCTTGGCCTGGGAACGGTGGCGTGGTCCCACCAAACTGCCGCCCGCCCTCAGCCGCGTGGCCACCTTTCACATGGTGTGCCTCGGCTGGGTCCTGTTTCGATCAGATTCCCTGGCGACGGCCGGGTTGATTCTGTCGAGGCTCGCGGATTGGGGGCCGATTCCCAGCCTGACCTTGCCCTTGTTGGCCTTGGTCACAGGAGGAATCGCCGTTCAATACCTTCCCGACCGTGTGCGATACGATCTACGGAGCGCTTTCGGCAGGTTGTCGCCGGTGACCATGGCACTCATCATGGGAGGCTTCCTGCTCGCCCTCGACGGATTGGGCCCGCAAGGCGTCGCCCCCTTCATCTACTTCCAATTCTGATGCACGATCCCTCACCACCACGACCCACGATGCCGGCAGGCGTTGCCCTGGCTGTGATGGTCGTGGCGCTACTGCTCGGTCTTTTCCTCAATGCAGAAGACATATTGCGCACAGCCGAGCGGCAACCGGCAGGGCCGGCACGGTCGGCGGCCGTTTTCCTGGCTCGGCCCGTCGCCGCGGCATCAGACCTGTTGCGGCTGGACCGACCCCGCCACGCCATCGACCTCGCCCTGGACAGAGCCGAAGCCACTGATACCACTCCGGCTACAACCACCACGACAACGAGCGTCCCCGTCCCGGCGACCACCGCGACCACCGGGGTCGAAGCGGCACGGGTCTACACCACCGCCGACCCTCTGAGGGTTTATGTCGGCGGCGACTCGATGGTTGGACAGTTCGGACCGATGCTCGAGAACCTGGCGGAAGGTACGGCCTATGCAACGGTCGAGGTTCGCTACGAATTCGAATCCGGCCTGACCAGGCCAGATTTCATCGATTGGAATGTGGTCCTAGCCGAGGCGGCATCGACCCACAACCCGGAAGTGGTTGTTCTCTTCTTTGGCGGAAACGACGCCCAGGACATCAGAATCGATGGGGTCTGGGAACCGTTCGGGACCGACGAGTGGGTGGCCGAATACCGGCGAAGGGTCCAGCAAGTGATGGAAACCGTCACCTCAGAAGGGCGAGAGTTGTGGTGGGTGGGGATGCCGGTGGTCCGATCGGCTTCGTTCCGGGAAAAACTCGCAGTGCTCAACGAGATCTTCGACAGTGAGGCAGCCGCACATGAGGGGGTGGCCTACATCGACAGTTGGACACCTTTCACCGGACCCGACGGCAACTTCTCAGAGTTTCTTCCCGATGCCACCGGCGACGTCGTCGACATGCGACTCAACGACGGCGTGCACTTCACCACGGCCGGAGGCCAAAAACTGGCCGCCATCGTATGGGGCGACATCGCCGCCCAGTTCGGCCTTCCGGAAAGCTGATTCCAGGCTCAGCCGGCGGGATTCAGAATAAGACTCTGAACCGCCCTCCCCACCGGGCCCGACTCGTCGAACATCTCGGCGTCGGACAATCCGGTCCCGTCACTCTGCCAGTGCGACAGAACTGAAGCGCCGATCCACTCGCCAACGGGTTCACGGTGGACCGAGAGGTGGAGGTCGGGGTTCACGAACAAAACCCGATCGAGATACTGGTTGTAGCTGATCCCGTTGCCGGAGTCTGCGAGCGGACAAAGCCGTTGCATCCCGGAGGGCTCCTCTCCGGCCAGAAACGGCACAGACCGCATCCAAACGGTCGTTGGGCCGCCGGCGCCCTGAGAACCGGAAGGGTCGTAACGGACTTCGATCGACGCCGGAAACGCAACTTCATCGTGAAGCGTGTCGGTGATGGGGAAAGGTCCCGGGACCGCATCCTCGAACTTCGGAGTATCGGTGGGCGCGGTCGCGACCTCGAAGTCCTCAATTGTCCGGAGATGGAGCGCCGACGCCCTGGCGAACACCTTTTCATCGTCCAGTATCCGCGCCGACGCCAGAGTCATCGACCTTCCTGCACGTTCGACCTCCACCTCCACTGTGAAGCCGGCCATCGGGATGGGTCTGATCAAGTCGACCGACAGACGAGCAAACCGGTGGTGTGGGATCAAACGCTCGAGCGCTCTGACGACAAGGGCTATCGGGGGACCGGCGTGACAGGCGTCGGCATCCCAGGGCCCTCTGGTCAGCTCCGTTGGCTGAAACCACACGCCGTCACGGGTCGTGAAGTAGAAGGCATCGTTTCTCATCTGGCCCCGTTTTGATCTTTGTTCATCATTCGACCGCGAACCGTAACGAAAGACGGGGCCCCGAAGGGCCCCGTCGATTCATTTGGTCGTTTGAAGGTTCAGCTACCGGGGATCCGGAGCAGAACCAACTGGCCGTCTTCTCGTTTGATCGTCACTCCATCGACAACTTCCGAACTCTCGAACGTGCCGTGTTGTTGCACTGTCAACAACCAGGATCCGCCCCCGAACCACTGCGAAGCATCAACGATGCCGCTGGTCTCACTGGCGGATTCGGTGACTTCCGCGACTGCGGTCCATTGACCTGATCCGAAGTCGTAATGCCAGATCTTGGCATCGCTTGCATCCTCTTGGACCATCATGCTCTTGCGGCTCGTGCCCAGATTGTCGGGTGACCGGAATGGCACGTAAACGTCCGAGTCCGGAGCGTCTCCATCGGCCATCACCCAGAAACGATCGACTCGCGTCGGAGTTTGGGCGTTGAACTCGAACCCGAAGATCCGACCGTTGTCGGCAAGTCCGACAGTGCCCGATGGACCCCGAACCATCCGACCGGTGGCCTCGTTCGGGATGACCCTGGTGGCACCGGTGTCGGCGACGTAGACAATCCGCGGGTTGTTCTGGTCGTAGTCCAGATCTTCCAACCGGATGAACTGGAACACGTTGTTGGCGTTCGACCAATCCTCGAGCGCCTGTTGGGGGCTCACTGTTGGATCATCGCCCTTGGCAATCGAGGCCGGCACCCTGATGAAGCGGCCCTCCATCTCGTCACCGGGTTTGATGTCGAGATAGTCGTTGGCATTGTTGAACGGATCGGACCGATCAACTCGAACGCCGTTCTTGTGCGTGACCTGGAACGCCCACATGGCGCCGGAGTCGGACCACACAGCATTGCTGTTTCTCGCGGTGTACATGTACAACTGCGATGTCGTCGCCGAGAAGGTGTCGTCGGTTGAGACAATCGCCATCTGATTCCAGCCACCGGGCACAACAACGCTGTTTTCGTGGTTGTAGCGGCCCATTCCGTCGATTTGTTTGTACTCGCCGGTCTTGGTGTCGAGCATCACCGCGAAACCTGCCTGCCGGTTTGGGGCCACCGACGGATCGGCTCCGTAGGTTGCGCCGTCAGGCACTCCGATGATGTCGTTCGACTCTTCATTCACGAAGAACGTGTAGTTCTCGAAACCATGCATCGGTCCCGCCATGAACGCCGAGCAGAATCGGATAAAACCGGCCTCCGGCCCGAGCGGCACGGATGCGTCGAGCACTCCACCAACACTGCGCTGGAGTGTCAGCTTTGAAACCGACGAATCGATGTAGTCCGCCTGGCTCAGGAATGGGACTCGTGACTGTTCATGAGCCACATAAACATCAACCGTGTTCTGACTGCTTCCCGGTGCCAGACCCACGCCGTCGGGAATCCCCTCGAACACGAAGTCGCCGAGTTGGTCACCAGAACTGATGATTGCCTTTGCCGAACCAGGCACCAGCAGTTCTATCGCTAGTGGCTTATCCGTCAGAAAGCCTGGCGCACCTGCTGCCGGTAACGCCATCGCCATCACGCTCACCAAGGCCAAGCCCATTGCCAGACGCCTGAAACGTCCTTTGCCCATATGCATCTCCTCTCCTCTGCCTTCTGAGGCTATCGCGATGAGCCGAGTGATGTCGGACGGAGACAGGTTCTAGGATCGATAGGTGAGCGATGCCCTTTTCACCCGTCGCGGCGAATTCTTCATGCCAACCGATCTTGCCCGCGGGGGATGGTCGGACGATGCGCAGCACGGAAGCCCCCCTTCCGGGCTGATGGCATATGCGGTCGAACAGGTTCCAACCGCCGCCACAATGCAGGTCGTTCGGTTCACCATCGACCTTTTTCGGGCGGTTCCGCTCACGCCGCTCACGGTGGAAACGATCGTGAGAAGGGACGGGCGCCGACTCCAGGTGGTCGACGCCATTCTGATGGCGGGAGACGTCATGGTGGGCCGGGCTTCCGCTCTCAAGATCAGAACCACGTCGATCGAGTTGCCAGAGCAAGAAGAAGAGGGCTGGCAGGCACCACCGGGGCCGGAACTTGCCGACCCTGTCGACGGCGGCAGCCTCTTTTCCCATCCTGACGACCTCAGACGGTTCCACCGTGACGCCGTGGAAATCCGGACGTTCGACAACAGCTTTCTTGCACATCGGGTTGGCATGTCGTGGTTCAGGCTCAAGACCGACGTCATGGAAGGTGAACCGACCACCCCGTTCGTGCGGCTGGCGACCCTGGCAGACATGTCGAACGGGAACGCCCAGATGCTCGACCCGCGAGAGTGGCTATATGTGAACCCCGACATCACGCTCTACTCGCACCGATTGCCCACCGGAGAATGGATCGGGATGCGTTCGTTCTCACATCAGCACAACACCGGCATCGGCCTCGCCGACACGAGGGTTTATGACGAGGATGGTCTGCTCGGACGCATCAACCAGTCCCAGATCGTCGAACGCCACTCGCGGTGAGCCGGCGGTCGCTCGCCTTTGCGCTGTTCGCGGTGTCGTTCGGCACCAACGTTTCGACCCCCCTCCTCCTGCTGTATCAGGAGCGACTCGATCTCTCGGCGTGGCTGGTCACCTGGATCTTTGCGATCTACCCGGTAGGCCTGGCCCCGGCGTTGATATACGCCGGGCCGGCTTCCGATGTTCTTGGACGGCGGCGAGTGATGGTCCCCGGCGTCGTTCTCTCGGCTGTCGCCTCGATGGTGATGATGGTTGGAGCCGACCGACTCGGACTCTTGTTGCTGGGACGTTTCTTGCTGGGTGCGGTCTCCGGCATCGTTTTCACCGTCGCAAGCGCATGGATGCTCGAACTCTCCGTCGAGGACGGTCTCTGGGGGGCACGCCTGACCGGTCTTGTTCTGTATGGCGGATTCGGCGGTGGCGCCCTCCTCAGCGGTGTGTTGGCGCAATGGGCACCGGGCCCGCTCACGCTCCCCTATCTGGTGCATCTGGTTTTGGTGGCGGCTGGGCTTTTGGCCCTACGGAGGATTCAAGAAACGGTCACCCCCGATCGAAGCCGTCGCATCCGCCCCCGTCTCGGGATTCCCCCCGGCACGTTGACGCCGTTCCTGAAGGTCATGACCCCGACAGCGCTGGGGGTCTTTGGATTTCCGTCGCTGGCCCTCGGATTATTCCCCGTCCTGCTTCGACCCGCCATGGGGTCGATCGCCGTATTGGTCACCGGCCTGGTGGCTGGGTTGGGCATGGGATCGATCGTTCCCGCCCAGGCCGCCGTCGCCCGAATCGGCCCAGGTCGGGCAGCTCCGATCGGGTTGGCCGTTGGAAGCGTCGGCTGTCTCCTCGGCACATTGGCTTTCGGCACCGACCTGTGGCCTTTGCTGATCCCGGCGACGGTGGCGATGGGAGCCGCCTCGGGCCTGTGCCTGACATCGGGTCTTCGGATGGTCGATCTCACCACCAGCCCGGGGGATCGGGGCGCCCTGACTGGCTCGTTCTACGCGGTGGCCTACGCCGGAATGACGATGCCGGTGCTGGTTGCAAGCCTCGCCGGCAGCGACGGATTTGTGCCGGTGCTGGCCGGAGTCACCCTCCTTGGGGGTCTCGGCGCGGCGTGGCTCCACCGCTCGGTTCGCGCAGAAGTTGCTCTCGACTCCAGGGCCTTTGGATAACCTGCCGTCTCGCCCACATACCTCCGGCGAAATGAGCCACCGAGCACCCCGCTAGCGTTCAGCGACGTGACCAAGCAATCCGACTACGTGCAGAGGACCGTTCAGGAGCGGGGTATCAGGTTTGTCCGCCTCTGGTTCACCGACGTCCAAGGATTTCTCAAATCTGTCTCCATTTCACCTCAAGAGCTGGAGACGGCATTCGAGGAAGGAATGACGTTCGACGGCTCGTCGATCGACGGATACGCCAGGCTTCAAGAGGCGGACATGCTGGCTGTGCCGGACCCTGCCACATTCCAGGTGCTCCCCTGGCGTCAACCAGAACAGGTTGCCAGGATGTTCTGCGACATCATCACACCGGCAGGGAAACCATTTTCGGGCGACCCGCGCCACGTTCTAAAACGCAACCTGGAGAAAGCGTCGGCCCTCGGTTACACGTTCTACGTGGCACCCGAGCTCGAATACTTCTACTTCGCGGACTCTGGCCCAGAACCGCAAGTGCTGGACCGGGGTGGGTATTTCGACATGACACCCCTCGACGTGGCGCAGGAGTACCGGCGCAAGACGATCAATTCGCTGGAACAGATGGGAATCCCGGTAGAACACTCGCATCACGAGGTCGCACCTTCACAACACGAGATCATTGTCAGATACACAGACGCCCTGACGATGGCCGACAACATCATGAGCTTCAGGCTCACGGTGAAAGAGGTTGCGCTATCGAGTGGCATCTACGCCACATTCATGCCGAAACCACTCGAAGCACACGATGGCTCCGGCATGCACCTTCATCTATCCCTCTTTCGCGGTGAGGACAACGCCTTCCACGATCCCGGTCGCCCTTCAGGTCTTTCCCAAATAGGAGAGCACTTCATGGCGGGATTGCTCCGTCACGCCTCGGAGATCACCGCCATCACCAATCAATGGGTGAACTCATACAAACGTCTGGTGGTCGGATTTGAAGCTCCCGTGTATGTGACCTGGGGTCGGAACAATCAATCGGCGCTTGTCAGGGTTCCCACCGCCAAGGCCAACAAACCGGCAAGTGTCAGAGTGGAATACCGGTCGCCCGATTCCGCCGCCAACCCCTACCTGGCGATGGCGGTGCTACTGGCGGCCGGCCTCGAAGGCATCGACAAGGAGTACGAGCTGCCACCGGAGGCTCCTGGCAACGTCTTCGAACTGACGCCGGCCGAGCGCGCAGAGCTCGGCATTGCCCGCCTTCCGGAGACACTGGCGGACGCACTCAACGCCATGGAGCGGTCAGAACTGGTACGTGAAGCTCTCGGCGACCACGTGTTCAACTGGTTCCTTCGCAACAAGCGCAAGGAATGGGAGACTTATAGCCACCACGTCTCCCGCTTTGAACTGGACACCTACCTTCCGGTGCTTTGACCCATGGAAGTGGCGCTCTTCCCGAAAAACGCGTCGGAAGAGACGCTGGCCGCCCTCGCCCTTTCCGGAATAGAGGCCATTGCCGTCGACGCTCTCGAGACCGTGACTCAGGCGATGGCAACCGACTGGTCAGTACTCGTTATCGAACTCGGAGACGAGCCAATGCGGAGACTGCGGCATCTCGACGCCATCATTGCCGACTCGGGCATCCCGACGCTGGTGATTGCGGAGACCTCCCAGCTCGAACTGGTTGCCACAACCAGTTCGATCTCGGATTTCATCGTTGTTCCGGCTCAGGCGGCGGAGATCGCGCTCAGAATCAAGCGACTCCACTCCAGCGGCGGAACCGAAGACGTACTCCGATTCAACGACCTGGAATTGAACACGCTCACCTACCAGGCTCACCTCGGCAACACCCCGCTCGACCTGACATTCATGGAGTATGAACTCCTCAGGTTCTTGGTCGAGGGTCATGGCCGGGTGTGGTCTCGCGAGCAGTTGCTCTCCAAGGTTTGGGGGTATGACTACTACGGGGGGGCGAGGACGGTCGACGTTCACGTACGACGCCTCCGTTCCAAACTCGGCGACGAGCGCTCGGCCTGGATCACCACCGTGCGGTCGGTCGGATACCGCTGGGGTTAGACGTTCGAGGACCGACTCTGGTCGCGAGCTCAGCCGGTTAGGCGTGGGCCAGCGAGTCTCTCACCATCTCCAGTTTGGCGCGAACCTCGTCGGCGACCATGCGGATGCCTGGTTTGTTAACCAGGTCGAGCACCGCTTCAGGGTCCATGAAGTCGACCATGACACGGCCATCGCCGTCGGCGCGTACGACCACATTGCAGGGAAGAAGGACACCAATCGCAGGATCGGCATCGATTGCCCTATGGGCAAACGGAGGGTTACATGCTCCCAGGATCACGTACGGCTTCATGTCCTGATTCAGACTCTCCTTCATCGTCGCCGCCACGTCTATCTCAGATAACACTCCGAAGCCTTCTTTGGCCAGTTCGGCTTTGGTGAGATCAACGACGGAATTGAACTCCCCGTTGACGGTGACGCTGAAGTGGTATGAGGTCATCGATGCTCCTTGTTGGTGAGGCCGTGCCACGAATGTAGTCGGACGGGCCGAGAAGGGACCCGTCCGACCACGGTTTCTCTCGCTCAGATGAAAATCACCTGGGCGCCCTCCGACAGTTCGATGAAATCGCCTGCGGAGATGATCCCTTCAACTCTCTCATACAACTCCCCGAGGTCGATGTGCATCATGTCGGCAGACATCCGGCAGGCCCAGAGATGGCCACCAGCGTCTGTGATCAGATCCAGAAACTCCGGCACATCCGGTATGTCGATACCTTCGATCTGCTTCTTCATCCTGTGCGTGGCGAAAGCAGTCATTCCGGGCAGTCCCATCAACATCGTCGGCATGTGGGTGGCGGGGTTGCCGACCGGCGTGAACTTGAGATGCCCCATCGTCTCTTTGTTGATCATGTCGAAACCCCAGAAGGTGAAGAACATATGGACTTCGATGCCTTCTGCCAACGCCGCGTTGGCGAGAACCAATCCCGGGTAGGCCATGTCGAGGGATCCCTTGGAGCAGATGATGGCCAGCTTGCGGTCGGTCTCATTTTCAAACGATGGGACCTTGACCGGGGTGTCCATAGTGGTAGTCATTTCGTTGTGTCCTTTCGTTCAGACGCATCCGGCCGGCTTGGGCAACCCGGCTATGTAGGCCATTTTTTTGGCCGGCTTCTTGGGGAAGAGGGTGAACATCTCTTTTGTCGAGACGCCCCCCGTGACCTGCACCCTCCGCAGCGTCGGGGTCTCACCTTGAGAGAGAAAATCTTCCCTCGCGAAGCGGACAGCCTTCCAATGCTCGTCCGTCATCTCGATTCCGATCTGGGCGGCGAGTTCCTTGGCGAGGGACTCGTCCCATTCGTTGTAGACGGTGAGGAAACCCTCATCGTCCACCGTGATCGGACGACCTGCGATCGTCGCAGTACTCATCAGTACACCTCCTGAGTGTCTTCGTTTGTTTCTGTTCCCAATGAATCCAACACCTGGACCAGCCTGGCCAGACCTCGTCGAACCTCAGGCCTCCGCATTTCCCGCAGCAACCCGAAAAGTCCAGGCGGTTCCTCCGCATCTGCTGCCTGAACCGAGTGAAGAGTGCGTCTCAGCATCAGCATCACGTCGGGCTGGGTCATGTCGCGCAGCGTCTCGAGCATCAGAACCACATTGTCTCCGAGAGCATCGAGGTCACCCTCGTCGAACCCTGTGACAATTCGGTCGAGAACACCTAAGCCACTGCGCATGAATTGGAAATAGCCACGCTGATCCATTTCACCGAGCCGCGCCGTAGTCATCTCGAGGGCCGGGCCGCTCAACTCCGACATGGTCTCGACCAGGCCGCTCAAGGGCTTGAGCGCCCTGACCAGAGCTTCGATCTCACTCAAGGAACCGGCCATTGCGCCGGCCAAGCGGCCCACCTTGGCAGCGTTGATCTCGGTACCGCTCAGCCAATCGGAAACGCCGGCCATCGCCTCTCTGCCAACGGGCGCCATGTCGCTCACCAATTCGCTCAGGGCTGCCTGACGGATCACCCGCCGCTGGGAGTCTTCTATCAGGAGCGCTAGCTGGGTTTCGATCCCGTCCAATCGGGCATCAATCGTGGTCGTAGTGGTCATGCCGGCACCTCTTCTTTGCCGGCCATGGACATCAGGGCCGGGAGTGGCAGTTCACGCCCAGGTAGCAGCACGTTCCAGTACATCCACTTGAACATCAACTTTCCCCAGTGGTTCATCTCGGTCTCTTTGAGAAGGCTGAACGGGCCCACGCCGGGGAGCGGGTACTTGCCGGGCAGGGGCTGAGTGTCGTAGTTGAAGTCGATCAACATCCCTTTGCCAGAGCCGGATTCGATGAAGCAATTGGCGTGTCCGTCGAAACGACCCGACATCGGACGGCCGGCAATGTGCTCGAGAAAGTTGTCGGCGAAGATCTCAACCGCGAAGTGGGCAACCGAGCCGGCTTTCGATGTCGGAAGATCGGCAGCGTCGCCAAGCGCAAAAACGTTCGGGTGGTCGGTCGAGAGGAACGTCTCTTTGTCCACCGGGACGAAGTTGAGTTCGTTGCCGAGCCCGCTGCGGCCGACGAAGTCTGCTCCCATGTTGAGTGGAACCGTTACCAGCAGGTCGAACGGGATCTCGCGCTCGTCGTAGGAGACCAACACCTTCTGTTCATAATCGATCCTCTCGATCATGAAATCGGTCTCGAGATGGATTTTGCGGTCCTCGAGCATTCCCCCCAGTCGCTTCGAGGCAACCGGCTTCGTGAACGCTCCGTCGAGGGGAGTCACGTAGACAATCTCGATTCGATCGCGCATTCCGCGATCTGAAAAGAACGAGTCGGCGAGGAAGGTGAATTCGAGAGGAGCCACCGGGCACTTGATCGGCATCTCGGTGATGTGCACAACGAGGCGACCGCCCTCCCACCCCGCGAGTTTGTCGGCCAGGGCCACTGCGCCATCATGTGTGTAGAAATCGTGAATGCTCTGGCGCCACTCTCCCTCGAGTGTTCCCGGAATCTGATCCGGCCGGGGTGTGGTTCCGGTTGCGATCACAAGTTGGTCATATTTCAGTTCCGACCCATCCGTCAGGTGAACGGTCGATGCTGCTGGATCAACTCGGTCGATCTCGCCCGAGATCAGATCCACCCCGGAAGGTATGAACTCGCGTATCGGCTTGGTCACCTGCTCGGGCTGGTACGTCCCGAAAGGGATGAACAGGTATCCCGGCTGGTAGTGGTGCGACGTCGATTGATCGACGATCGTGATCGACCACTCGTCCGCGGGCAGCCGCGGCCTCAGTTTGTTGACCACCATCGTGCCTGCGGTTCCGGCACCCAAAACGACCAGGTTCTTCATGAGTTACTCCTTGTGTTGTCAGCTGCAAAGCGCGAAATCAGGGCCCCAACTCGGGGCAACGCGTCGAGAACCCGAACTCGGGCCTGCTCGTCGAGAAGCACGAATCCGGTTCCGGTCGAGCCGGCAGGGGCGATCCCGCCGGCCAGCACCATCCCGACGAGCTGGGCACCGGAGCGAATGAAGGCTCTGGCACACTCGAACCCGGGAGGGGCAGCGACAAAACGCGGGGCGAGGTCATCTGAATTGGCAAGCCGGTTCCAGTCGCCAATGCAGTCGGCCACAACCGAGTCGGGGTCGGATTGTTGGAGCATCCACGGGGTGGGGTTGATCACCGGAGTCAATGGGATTCCATCGAGGTCCGTGACCACCATCATCACACCGAGGGCGGGGGCTACGGCGGCGAGGATCTGAGCGGCCGCACCTGGCTCGATCGAGGTGCCATTTGTTACCGGAGATTCGACTTCGAACATCTGCGCTATTTCCTGGGCAGGGAAGCGCCACTGCCTCCCTACCCGAACGGCGGGAAGCCGACCGTCGCCGGCCATCCGGTAGATGGTCGAACGATCAACGTCTAGAACGGCCTGAACCTCGGCCGCCGTGAGAAGTGATCGCGAAGTGGTCTGCATAATGCCTCTTGTGCATAATGTGCAGATTCTTGCATATGCACGTAGAGGCATAAGTCCCATCGGTGCGGGACAACAGGAGCTCGGCCGGTTGGATCAGTGGTCGATCGGCACCACGCAGAACAGATGTCCTGTCGGCGCCCGCAATACCCACCAGCTCTCGATCTGAGCCACCCTCGTTGCACCCAAGGTTTCGAAGCGAGAGACCTCGGCCTCCACATCTTCTGCCTCGAAGTCGACGTGATAACGAGATTCGGAGCCGATCCGCTGGAGTTCGACGTGGATACCAGGGATGGCTCCCGGCATACTCAGGTAACTGTCGTCTGAGCCAGCTCGAGGTTCTATCTGGAAGGCCTCGCCCCAGAAGCGGACACCCTCATCCCAGTCCTCTTGCGCACAATCGATGAAAAAGGCCGACAGCCTTGGTTTGGACGTCATCCGAAATGGATCCCTTGTGCAAGGGGAAGATCTTCTCCCCAGTTGATCGTCGTCGTCTGTCGACGCATGTACGCCTTCCAGGCGTCAGAGCCCGCTTCCCGGCCTCCCCCTGTCTCCTTCTCGCCACCAAACGCGCCACCTATCTCCGCACCCGACGTCCCGATGTTGACGTTGGCGATCCCACAGTCAGACCCGAGATGGGAGAGAAATCGTTCTGCCTTGCGCACCGAGTCGGTGAATATCGCCGATGAGAGCCCCTGGCGAACACCGTTCTGAACGGAGATCGCCTCTTCCAACGAACCGACCGTGATGACCCACAGGATCGGAGCAAAGGTCTCCTCTTGGGTGATCGAAGCACCGGAGGGGACACTCACAATCGTCGGCTCGACAAAGTGGCCAGGCCGATCGATCCGTTTTCCCCCGGTGAGTACAACGCCACCTTGATCCACTGCCTCTGCGATGGCGGCCTCGAACGCAGTCACCGCCCGCTCCGCCACGACCGGGCCCATCAGCGTGCCCTCTTCCAAAGGATCCCCGATCGGCACCGATTCGTAACCCTTCACCAGCCGATCGATCATGGGCCCGGCAACGTCCTGATGGACGATCAGGCGGCGAAGTGACGTGCACCTTTGGCCGGCGGTCCCGACAGCCGCAAAGAGCACGGCGCGCACCGCCAGCTCGATGTCGGCATCATCCATCACCAGGATGGCGTTGTTGCCGCCCAGTTCGAGGATCGTCCTTCCAAGCCGGCTGGCGACCCTCGGCCCGACCTCTTTCCCCATCCGGATCGACCCCGTGGCCGAGATCAACGCAAGACGTTCGTCGTCGACCATCAGCTCGCCGATCCGCCTGTCGCCGACGGCAAGGTTGAACACCCCTTCAAAACCCGATCCAGCCATGACCTCGGCTGCAATGTTGGTGACGGCGACCGCGGTCAAGGGCGTGAGTTCGGATGGTTTCCAGACAATGCTGTCTCCGCACACCGCAGCGATGGCGGCGTTCCACGACCAGACCGCGACCGGGAAGTTGAAGGCCGTGATCACACCGACGGGGCCCAGAGGGTGCCAGTGCTCGTACATGCGATGAAGAGGACGCTCTGAGGCGATCGTGAGGCCATAGAGCTGACGCGAAAGGCCGACCGCAAAATCGCAGATGTCGATCATCTCTTGAACCTCGCCGATTCCCTCCGGAAGGATTTTTCCCATCTCGAGGGAAACCAGGGCTCCGAGGGCATCGCGCTTTTCGCGCAGCGCGTTTCCAAGCAGGCGGACATATTCACCTCGCTTGGGCGCAGGGAGGGCCCGCCAGGCGTCGAACGCGGCAGCCGAAGAGTCGGCCACCTGTTGATACTGGGCGTCGGTGGCCGCAGCAACCGTCGCCAGAAGTTGGCCGGTCGCCGGGTTGAAGACTTCGATCGCGGGATCGGCGAACTCAAGCCACCGCCCGGCGAATGCACCAGGGTTGGCGGCCCCGAGACCGAGCGTCGCAAAAACCTCTTCTTTGTTCATCTCAGCGAGCCACGATCGCTTCGATCTCGACGAGGTACTGCGGTGCCGGCAATGCGCCTGCCTGGATGGTCGAACGGGCAGGAGGGTCGGACTCGAAGAACGAGCCGTACACCTCGTTGACGCGCCCGAAGTCACCGATGCTGGCGAGGAAGATCGTGGTCTTGACGATGTCGGAGTACGACAAACCGAGGTTGGAGAGAATCCCGCCGATGTTGGTCATCACCAGGCGAGCCTGATCGGCGACGTCCGTCGGAGTTGGTCCGCCGGTGGTGTCAATTGCCACCTGTCCCGAAATGAAGACAAACCCGTTCGCCTCGGTGGCTATCGAATAGGGCGCCAGGGGCTTGGGTGCGGATGTCAGAACGGGAACGGTTTTAGGCACGAGAACTCCTGAATTGCGATAGGTCCGAGGGTAGCCAGTCGCGAGTCGCGTGGGTCCTTGGTGCCGGCGCCCCGGAGGAAGGCGGCGCCTTGGCGATCCGACTATCGAACGGGAACCAGCCGAGTCACCGGATATGGCCTGGCGCGAGAAAGAACCACGTAGAAAGTGGATTCGAGAGGCCGCCCACCGACCGGGACGTCTTGAGTTCTCCTAGCGCGGAAACTCGCGACTAGCTGAAGCTGTTACCGCACCCGCATGACTTGGTGACGTTGGGGTTTTCGATGGCAAAACCCGCCCCCATCAAGCCGTCTTTGTAATCGAGCGTGGATCCACGGAGCCGGTCCACCGACTGCGGGTCGACGACAACCCTGACGTCCCCGAAGGTCTCGACGATGTCATCGGACTCGATCTGGGAATCAAAGAACATCTCGTACGAAAATCCACTACATCCGCCGGCACGCACCGCCATCCGCAAGGCGAGGTTGGGGTCGCCCTCGGCCGAGACCAACTCACGGATCTTACCCGCAGCCGTGTCGGTCAGGCTTATCGCCTTTGGTGGTTGATTCGACTTGATCGAAAGCAGTTGCGTCATTTCCAGACCTCTTTTGGAGTCGCTGTGCATTCAGTGTAACGGCTGCGAGGCCCCTAACAATTCCCGAATCGGCAGGGCACACAGAACTGGATTGTGCCACGGACGTCCACACCATCACGAAAGAGGACTCAGCGTCTTGCGCAAGATCGCGACGCCGCAGGGTCCGGTCAGAAAAGGAACCGCGGTGGGATCGAAATCGGCCAGGTCGAGCCTTCTCACAAAAACATACCCCGACCTCTGGTACCAGTCGGCCAACCTGTCGGTATGGCTGTGACCGGCGCCCGGCTCGAGGATTTCAATCTGCATGACATCGGCTCCCGTGGAGAGGGCATGCCCTTCTGCGAATGCGACAAGGTTGCTGCCAACGCCGCTGCCGAGGTGTCGTAAGTGAACTGCCAGCGCTCCGAACCAACCTGTGCGCTCGTCGAGGCGCCCAACAAACACCGAGCCAACCATCTGATCGTCGATCTTCGCCACAACCACCTCTCCATGGGTGATCGCGGTCGCAGTTTCTTCCTCAGAGGTTCGGTTGATGCCGCCCAACCACATCCCATCTTCGGCAGTTCGGTAAGCATCGTTGATGAGCCGCACGAGTCTGTCCACGAATCGTCGGTCGGCCGCGGCAGCGGGTGGCAGGAATCCAATCTCCAATTGAAGCAACGCTACCCCTCATCCGAGCTCCGGCGTCGTCGCCGCAACGGACTCCGACGAGTAGGAATCAAACCTGATGGAAAAATCACGCCAACATCTACATCGGACCGTCCCGGTCCAACAGAGCCATCGCAACAATCGCTGCACAATTCCCACTATCGCCATAGTGATAATTAGCCTGAGCCCGTATGCCGGCAACAGAATCAGACGTCTACGAGGCTCTCAGCCGGGTCATCGATCCTGAGTTGGGCGGGAACATCGTCGAATTGGGAATGGTCGCGGGCGTGAACATCGAGGCGGGTCTGGTGACAGTGGATATCGCCCTGACGATCGCCGAATGTCCGATGCGGTCACAGATCGAGGGCGACACGATCCGCAAGGTCAAGGCGCTCCCAGGTGTCGACGAAGCAATCGTCAGAACCACCGCCATGACCAAGGCACAGCGCGCAGATCTCATGTCGGTCGCCCGCAAACGCGCCAGAGAGAACGCCGAGACCACCCAGGTCCATCCAACCACCCGCGTCGTTGCCGTCAGTTCGGGAAAGGGCGGGGTCGGCAAGTCCTCGGTGAGCGTGAACCTCGCCGTCGCTCTCCACGCCATGGGGTATCGCACGGGACTGCTGGATGCAGACATCTGGGGGTTCTCGATCCCCCGAATGCTCGGGAGCGAGGAACGGTTGGAGGCCGACGAAAAAACCCGATTGATCTCGCCTGCCGAGGTGGCAGGTATCAAATTGGTTTCGACGGGGCTCATCATCGACTCGGAAGAAACCGCTTTGATGTGGCGCGGTCTGATGTTGTCCAAGGCTCTCGAACAGTTCCTCAAACAGGTGGCTTGGGGCGACCTCGACTATTTGATCATCGACATGCCCCCAGGCACCGGAGACATTCAGATGGCCCTCACCCGCCTTCTACCGCAGGCCGAGATGGTCGTGGTCACAACGCCCCAGAAGGCGGCGCAAAAGGTTGCCGTGAGAGTGGCGGATATGGCCCGGCGGTCCTACATGCCGATCGTCGGGGTGATCGAGAACATGTCCGGATTCGAGTGTGAGCACGGCGTCAAATATGACCTCTTTGGCCGTGGCGGCGGTGAGGAGCTGGCCACGGAACTGTCGGTTCCGTTGATAGGCCAGATCCCGTTGGACCCTGCCGTGGTGAAGGGCGGGGACGAGGGCAGCCCGGTGACATCAGCCGACCCAGATAACGCCGCCGCCCGAGCATTCCGGGCGGCGGCAGAAGATCTCGTTCGGTTGTTGCCTCCCAGCCAGGACGAGACCTGCACGGGAAGGATCGCAAAGTTGATCGAAGGGCTGGAGGCTCAGCCGGCGGTTGTTACAACTTGAAGATGTTGATCGAGAACGGCTCCTTCTCCTGATCTGAGAGAACGACCGAACCGACGATCTTGTCGGCGAGTGTTTGACGCATCGGATCCCAGAGCGGAAACAAGTAACCGATGTAACAGATGATTCCATCGACGATGTGGGCCAGTTGACGAGCGATACCCATCCCGCCGCCGAGGACCTGACCGTCCGCCAGCTTCACGACCTTGAGCCCTGTGAGCCTCTTGCCAGGCGACCCACCTCTCTGGCCAGTCATGTATGCGATGTAGAAGACGTAGGCGATCATGACCAGGTACAACAGGCCTGCCACCAAGAACGCCAGCGTGTCGCTCACCGCGCCGACAATTGCGCTGACGATGAAGACAACGATGTAGCCGGCAACCACCACCACGATATCCAGCAAGTACGCCACGACCCTCTTGCCAAAGTCGGCCAAAGGCCCCCATTGCGACATCCCGGCTTGAACCGGGGTCCCCGAATCCGTCATCACGACCTTTCTTATTGGATGCGGCGATTCAAGCAGGGAGCCTGCGGGCGCGTCGGGAATGCAACGAGTGCTGCAAAACGAAGAGATGACTAGTCCTTTGGGAGAAAGCAAGAACCCAACTGGATTCAGAGGTGGTTACAGGCCGATCATGTGGGGGAACGTGCCCAGGTAAAACAGCCAACTGGCGGGCGAGCCACCAGGGATGCTGCAAGTGGGGTGATAAGGGATGGACTGCCGGGAGGCGCTCTCAGGGGCAGAGAGCGAAAGAGCAGACCATCCGAGATGATGGTTGCCGGGGGGGCACCATGCAGGCAAGCACGGGAGTGGGGTGGCTTGACAGGCCGCCGGACGGGGAGGCATGGACACCAGATGCGCCGGGGTGTGGCTGGCGCATGTCCAATGCCACCGGGGTCCTTTGGGTTTCGGGCGCCGGGTTCCCCCTTCACGGCGCCCGAAAGACGAGGGTCTGCGCAATGCGCAGACCCTCGTCACATTTGTGGGGTCCCCTGATCGGTGAGGCGGACGCGATAGTTGTCGGCGTCGCCGGTGAGAATGACTCTCCCCTCGTCTGAGAGCTTCTTCACATGGGCACTCACCGATCGAGCAGCGAGCGGGTGCAGAGCCACATCAACACTGGCGTACACCCTGTCGACGACATCTCCGACGGTCCCGGCTCCCCCTGAAAGAGCCTCGACGATCTCCTCTTCGCGCTGTCTGCGGTGTTCGACATACCAGGAGATGACTCGATACGGCTCGGCAACTTCGGGCCCATGACCTGGGTAGAGCCTTTCGAGATCGAGGCCGGCGATTCGTTCGAGAGACTTGAGGTAGGGAGCGAGATCGTCGACCATGACAGACGAGCCGCCCATGATGTGATCGCCGGTGAACAGCACTTTGTCGAGCAGCAGACACAGGTGGTCGTCGGAATGTCCGGGCGTGTGGAGTGCCGACATCTGCCAGTCGACAAGGTCTATGACGTCGCCATCACCCACAACCAGATCCGGGTCAAACTCAGGTCCGGGCCGATATCCAACGGCCGGAACAGAAAAGGCGCGGGCCAGCGGATTCGCCAGAGGTGCATGGTCGGGGTGGGTGTGAGTGACGATCACTGCCCGCACCACTCGATCGCCGACGGCGTCCATGATCGCCTTTTCGTGTGACCGTTCGATCGGACCCGGGTCGATCACTGCAACCGAATCGTCGCCAACGACATAGGTGTTCGTCCCGTCACCAGTGAAAACACTCGGATTCGGAGCGAGGACCCTTCGAATCCTCACGGCATGAACCGTGGATCGTTGCTGACCTCGATGTCGAAGTCGTCTCCCCGTTCAAACAACCGAGGCTCAATTTGTGGGATCCGGTCCAATAGCCGCGTCTCTGCCTCCAAGGCCTCCACCGTCGAGAAACTCGCCAGATATTTGAGATGGGCGACAGTTGGGAAGATCATGGGCATCGCTCCGGACGTTTTCGACCTCAGCGCCTGCCCCACCTCGAACCACCCGACCCGCTCGAACTCTTCTGACATCACCTGCGGAGCATGCTCGGCAGAACCGGCAGCCAGATAGAACCGGGTGTCAAAACGTTTCCGTACCGGACGCGGAGTGACCCAGTTCGAAAGGTAGATCAGGGCCTCATGACAGAGTCGGCCACCCGAAACGTCGAGGGCCTCGTAGAGGCCGTCCCCGTCCCAGTGTCCGACCGGCGAAGTCGCAAGGACAATCCCGGTCTCTTCTGCCATTTCCCGTAGAGCGGCAAGACGCCAAGCCTCGTCGTCGTCATTGGCACGGGCACGGTCATCGTCGTCGACTGCCCCACCAGGAAAAACCCACATACCCCCGAACGCCCCTCGGTTTGGGCGGAGGCCCATGACAACCTCGATCGCGCTCCCGGCTTGACGGACCAGCAAGATGGTCGAGGCCGGAATCGGTTTCATCCGGGGACGATACCGCGGTCAAGATCGGTGGCCGGATGCTGGTGTCGGGCCGTGGGAGCGCGCCTCGCCGGCGCCTGACACAAACACCACCACCCTGTCTGAGAAACCCGGCCAGGTGCGCCGAGACCGCATCTAGGCTCGCAACATGGAATTACGGGACCTCCCGGCAGTCGACAAGCTGGTCGAATCCCTCGGTCCCCTATTACCGCGCCGAATCACGACCGAGATTGCTCGCGCCGCCCTCCAACAGGCACGAGAACAGATTCTCGGTGGTAAGGAAGCCGACCCACATGTCTTGGCGATTGAGGCGGCCAATCGCCTGGAGGCCGTCCGCCCGCAGCAGGTGCTGAACGCTACGGGGGTGCTCCTCCACACAAATCTGGGGAGAGCGCCTTTGGACCCGGCCGCAGCCGCCGCAGCCGCCGCAGCCGCAACGGGGTACGGAAACGTCGAGCTACGCCTTTCAGATGGATCACGCGGTGGCCGAGGTGAATACGTCATCTCCCTGCTGACAAGCCTCACGGGCGCAGAGTCGGCGATGGTCGTCAACAACAACGCCGGTGCCCTCTACCTATCACTGACTTGTCTGGCCCAGAACCTTCCCGTCCCGGTCGCACGCGGAGAATTGATCGAGATCGGGGGTTCGTACCGGTTGCCTGACCTGATGGCCGCCGCCGGCACCAGGCTGGTGGAGATCGGGACTACCAATCGAACCCGAATCGGGGATTACGCCGACGCGGTACGGCAGGAAACTCCGCTCTTGTTGAAGGTTCACCCGTCGAACTACCGGGTGACAGGGTTCACCGATGAAGCGACGCTGGCCGAGTTGGTACAGCTGGGGCAGGAAGAATCGATCCCCGTGCTCTTCGATGCCGGCAGCGGCTTGCTCGACGAAAGGGTGCCTTGGCTGGCAGGTCCTCCGCCCGATTGGTTGGTGGGAGAGCCTGGCATCCACCAGGCAGTCGAAAGTGGTGCGGCGCTCACGATGTTCTCCGGAGACAAACTCCTCGGAGGTCCTCAAGCCGGGATCCTCGTCGGGTCATCGGACCTCATCAACCGATTGAAGGGCCACCCGGTGGCCCGCGCCATGCGCGTGGACGGACCAACTCTGGCTGCGCTGGCCGCGACCTTGGAGCGTTACGCCGATGGGACCGCTGCCGAACTTCCCTTCTGGCGGATGGCGGCTCTTTCGTTCGAGGAACTGAACCAGAGATGTCTGAACTTGGCTGCCGGCCTCGAGGTCGAGGTGATCGCCGGGACTTCCACGGTCGGTGCGGGCAGCGTTCCAGGAGCCGAGGTCGCCTCCCCGCTGATTGCCATCTCTGATCATGCCGACCGGCGTTATCTCCAGTTACTCAGGGCAGAAACACCTGTCGTCGCCCGGCGCAGTCACGGAAAACTGGTCCTCGACCTCCGCGCCGTCGAACCTGGAAGAGATCGTGACCTCCGCTCAGCGTTGGAAGCTGTATGGCCTTGATCGGCACCGCCGGTCACGTCGACCACGGCAAGTCGACACTGGTCCAAGCCCTCACAGGGCGCGACCCCGATCGCTGGAAGGAAGAAAAGGAGCGGGGGGTGACCATTGATCTCGGGTTTGCCTGGACGACGCTCGGAACCACCGAGGTGTCGTTTGTAGACGTTCCAGGCCACGAGCGGTTTATGAAAAACATGCTCGCCGGAATCGAAGCGATCGATGTCGCCTTGCTGGTGGTGGCCGCCGACGAGGGCTGGAAACCACAGTCGGAAGAACATCTGGCTGTCCTTGACCTGCTCGGGGTGAAAGCGGCCGTGGTCGCACTGACGAAGGTTGATCGGGTCGACCCGGAGCTTATAGATATCGCGATCCTCGAGATTGAAGAAAATCTCGAGAACACGTCGCTCGAGGGGGCGCCCGTCGTCAAGGTCTCGGCGCTGACCGGCTTCGGGTTGGATGAGCTGAGGGCCGCTCTGGAGGCACGGGTCGCCGAACTGCCGCCGCCCCCCGAGCAACGACCCCGGTTGTGGATCGATCGCGCTTTCACCGTTGCCGGAGCGGGAACGGTCGTGACCGGAACCCTGCTCGGGGGCTCGGTGTCGCTCGACGATCGCCTCACCCTGTTTCCCGGCGAAACCGAGGTGCGAGTTCGCTCCATTCAGAGCCATGAACATCAGAGCCATCGAGTCGAACCCCGTCGCCGGGTCGCGCTCAACCTCGGAGGCATCGACCGAGGCGATGTCAGACGCGGCTCGATGCTGGGCAGGCCCGGTTCATTCGTTACCACTGACCGTTTCACCGCCCGCGTCCGCCCAGCCCGTTACGTCGACGCACTGACCGATCGAGGCGCGTTTCATCTCCATGTTGGAAGTGGTGCCTGGCCCGTCAGAATTCGAATGCTCGACCAAGAGACCGCCCTCATCGACGTCGGTTCCGATCTTCCTCTGGTCGTCGGCGACCGTTTCATCCTCCGCGAATCGGGCCGCCGTCTCGTTACCGGCGGAGGCAGGGTCCTCGACCCACACCCACCCCGGCAGGGCCGGGCGGCACTGCAGGTGGCGCGCGCCGTCGCAGAATCCCAGTCACCTGCACTGACATTGCTCTCAGAACGCGGTCGATACCCCCTTCAACGCTTAGAGGCAGAAACCGGGGAAGTTGTCGCCGGTGCAACGGTTCTCGACGGCATCGCTTTCGATGGGGCCGAGTTGACAAGGCTGTCCTCCGAAGCCGCCGAGCGCGTCGCCGGTTATCTGAAAGAGAACCCCTTGCGATCGGGGATGCCGTCCGCCCGGCTCGCCAAAGGGTTATCAGTCACCAACAACGTTCTCACCCACCTCGTGGCCCTCGCCGGTTTGGAGATCGACGGCTCAGAGGTTCGAAGTGCGAATCATGCCGTTGAGCTAGACGAGGCCCAGCGATCACTGTGGTCGGATCTGGAGGCGGCCCTCCAGACTGCCGGGCCCGGAAACCTCCCCCGGATCTCAGACTTGGGTCTCGAGAAGGAGTTCCTGCACCTTCTCATCCGCCTCGGCCGACTGAGCAGAGTGTCGGAGGAGTTCGTGTTCCTCCCGGTGCAGGTCGAGGCCCTGATCGATCAGATTCGCAAGTTCGAGGCGCCATTCACGGTGGCCGAGTTCAAAAACTCGACCGGCCTCTCGAGAAAGTACGCAGTGCCCTTCCTCGAATGGACCGACTCGAGAGGGTTGACCGTTAGATCAGGCGACCGGCGCAGATTGATCTGAATCAGCGGGCAGCAGCGGTCGCCAGGACCTCTCGGCGCTCAACTTCTGTCATGCCACCCCAGATCCCAAATTGTTCTCGGATGCCGAGCGAGTGCTGACGGCAGTCGTCGATCACGGGACACACACGGCAGATCGCCTTGGCTCGTGACTCTCTCCGTTCTCGGTCGTCTTTTCGCTCGAAGGTGCTTGGCGGAAAAAACAGATGAGCGTGGTTACCACGGCATAGCGACTGCGTCTGCCAGTCATCCCTCGACGTCACGAAAGGCCTCCTCCTCGCCTGTAGGTAATCGAAATTAGAGCCATTTCCCATATTCCACCAGGGAAATCCTGGAAAATTAGGATCGATTTTTCGCGATCTGAGAATCAACCTCTAGATACCAACCATCAACGGCGGTCACGACAACGTCGTCACCTTCCTTGATTCCGGCTTCTCGATGTGATGTGGCCTTCCAACGGCCGCCGGCCACGTCGACCTCACCGTCGGGTGCCAGGTCGACGACGGCTCGACCCATCCGTCCTATGAGATCCTCGCGTCCGATCGTTCTGGTGCTGAAGCGAGAGCGGGCCACAACCGGCATGGCGAGCAGGAAGAAAAACGCGGCCGCCGCCAATGTCAGCAGGATCCCGGCCGGACCGGGAGAGATGAGCGGTGATCCGTTGGTGATCCAGAACCCGCCGATCGTCAATCCAACCAAACCCAATCCACTCAACGCCACGACACCACCTCGTTGATACGAGAATGAGAGCAACCAAACCGAACCGGCAATCAAGCCGACCGACGACAGACGTACTGGCAGAATCGACATCCCCGCTCCGGCCAGACCGAGGCATGCGGCCGCGACTCCGGCGGCGATCCCCGGCCCGATGGCGTAAAACTCGAACGCAGCGATCGTGAGACCTGTCACCAGAAAGAAAAACATGGCCTCCGGTTGGGACGCCAATCCGAGTGTCTGGGCCCAGAAACCCTTCTCTCGCAAAATCGTGGGAAGGACGGTCACTCCCACCTGGTCGTCCTCCCCGGTGAAAGGTCGGACCGTGGAAAGCACAGTCCCGGCCACGCTGCGACCATCGAGCAACTGCGCCAGTTGACGGGGAGAGGCGGTCTCGGCCTGGACGAGATCGAACACACCTGCGACCGGTCGATCCACCACCACCAGGTCTTCCGTCATTCCCGCCGCCAGGATCTCGGCCGGGGCGACCGGCGGCGAACCATCCACAAAATCGGACCCGTCGTTCCAATAACCGGCCGTGATTCCGGGAGCAGCGGCACGAAGCGGCGCCATTCGAATCAACTCCAGGACACCACCGGAAACCGAACCCGGGGCATCTCCCGCCCAAGCCACCAAAGGCAACGGCGGTGACGCAACCAGGTCGAGCAAAACGGCGTACTCCTGTGGCGACGAAACCACCGCGGGCGAGTCGATCTGGAGGATCATCACCTCGACATTCCCTGCTTTTGCCGCCGATTCGATGTTGGCGATGACAAAGTCGACGGTGCGGTCGTCGATTATGCCTTTGATCTCAACAACCTCAACAACTCGTTGCTCCTGGCCCACTGCGGGAACGGCTCCGAACAAGAAGAAGATGCCGAGGATCGCCAAACGAAGAAATCTTGGAAACACGATGGGCGATGTTAGGTCACGGGCGATTTCGATCCACAGTCGGCATCGACTGTCACGATCGGACGGGCGCTACTGCGAACTATCGTGGCGCCGTGGCATCCATCCTTCTCGTCGCAGATGACAACTGGGTCCGTCACGACGTCGTGGCGGCGCTGTCGGACCCGGCGACACAGCTCACTGTGTGCGACGACCCCAAGAACGCCGCAGAAACTGCTTCGGAAAGCCCATTCGATGCGATCGTCGTCGACATGCAGATCAAGAACATGGGAGGGATGGCCGTGACCCGGCTCATCCACGATGCAATTTCCGCCGGCGAATGTCCCCCCACCCCGATCGTGATGCTGCTCGACCGATCCGCGGATGTCTTTTTGGCCAAGCGCGCCGGAACCCAGGCCCATCTGCTCAAACCCTTCACCGCTCAGGATCTCCGTGCTGTGATGTCAGAGCTCGTCAACTGATTCTTCCCGGCCGGCGGCCGGCACCAACCCGCTAACCTGTCCGCTCCCGACGGGACGTAGCGCAGCTTGGTAGCGCGCAGCGTTCGGGACGCTGAGGTCGTGGGTTCAAGTCCCACCGTCCCGACGACAGAAACACCGGTTCAGGGCCGCTCGCAAGGGCGGCCCTCTGGTCTTGGGGGGGGTTTGCATCGCGCGTCCATCGCGCGTCACAGGAGGCCTCGTCCGCGATCCTGGTCCCGTCGGGGAAGGAATCGGTCGCCGAGACGGTCTGCGGCTCGGCGGTCCGCTTCGGTGGTGGCCTGGGCGTAGATGCCCAAGGTGAGCCTGGGGTCGGTGTGACCGAGGCGGGTCTGGGCCGTCTTGATGTCGACACCTTCGAGGACGAGACATGTTGCATTCGCCCGGCGGAGGTCGTGGAACTGGACCCACTCGACCCAGGCTTCCTGTTGGCCCGGTTTCCAGATCCGGTGCAACCAGTTCGAGTAGTCGAGGTGTTCCCGGTCCGAGCTGACGAAGAGGAACGCGTCGGTGTCCTGGTGGTGAGTCCGCACAGCGCGTCACGACCGCGCAAGACCTCCCTCGACCGCAACGCCAACTACGCCACGTTCGTCTCCGGCGCGAACCGCTCAGCATCCGCGCGGAACTGTCCGATCGCCTTTGCAGCGGGATGGGCTATATCGCTCCGCGCCTACGGTGAGCTGAGCGGCACGGGAATTCGTCGATCGGTTTGCGCTCTCAGCCTGATCGTGCGCATACCGCCCCAAAGCCCGGGATCGTTCACTCACCGGAAGTTGACTCAACCGGCACTGAGTATTATCTTCGCCGAATGGATATCGGTGAACGAGCCCGGATCTTTGCGGCGTTGGCGGAGCCGGTGCGGTTGGCGATGGTGGACGATCTGACGGTGACGGATCGGGCGCCGGTGGAGTTGGCGGAGCGTCACAGGTTGGCTTCGAATCTGCTGGCGCATCATCTGCATGTGTTGGAGCAGGCCGGGCTGATCGAACGGTCGCGTTCTTCGGGTGATGGACGTCGCCGTTATGTGCGGCTCCGCCACGAGGTCATCGATGTGCTGCGCGTGGGGGTGGCGGTTCCTGAGAGCCCGGTGGTATTTGTGTGCACCCACAATTCTGCTCGGTCGCAGATGGCTGCGGCGGTGTGGTCGGCAACGAGACCTACCCCGGCGTCGAGTGCAGGGACCCATCCCGCCCAGCGGGTTCACCCAGGAGCGGTGGCCGCCGCAGCTCGGGCTGGGTATGACCTTTCCGAAGCGGTGCCCCGGTCGATCGCTGACGTTGCAGTGGAGGGAAGCATGGTTGTCACGGTGTGTGACCGGGCCCACGAGGAGCTCGAGCCCGGGGCGGATTGGCTGCACTGGTCGATCCCCGATCCCGTGGAGCGGGCATCACCGGACGCCTTCGATGCCGCACTGACCGAGCTCGAGACACGAATCAAGACCTTAACGGGAGGACGCCACCTTGACTGACGGCATCACGAAACTCACCACGGAACAGCAGTACCTGATCAAGCAGGCAGCGGAGCGGCTCAAGAGCGATTTCGCTGGGGTGTTCTCGGTGGAGACGATCGAACGGTTCATGGCCGAATCCCAAGCCCAGTTGGAGAGCCGGGCCACGGTGACAACGTGGCTGCCGATCCTCATTGAACGATTCGCCCGGGACCGTCTCCGCGCCTTCGCGAAAGTGCAAGGTCTGATGACCGATCAACGACCCGCCGTCCTCTTCCTCTGCGTGCACAATGCCGGCCGTTCCCAGATGGCCGCGGGTTGGCTGCGCCATCTCGCCGGTGACACCATCGACGTGTTCTCCGGTGGCTCCGAACCGGCCGCCGACGTGAATCGGGTGGCAGTCGAGGCGATGGCGGAGGTGGGGATCGACATCCGCACCGAGTTCCCTAAACCATGGACCGACGAGATCGTACGCGCCGCCGACGTGGTGATCACCATGGGCTGCGGCGACGCCTGCCCGGTGTACCCCGGGAAACGTTATGAGGACTGGGAACTCACCGACCCGGCCGGGCAGCCCATCGAACTGGTGCGCCAGGTGCGCGACGACATCCAGACTCGCGTCCAGGCGTTGATGACGAGCCTCGACATCCCCGCTCGAGTGTGATGCCGTCGTTGGGAAGGCGGATCGCCGCCGAGTTCGTCGGCACCGCCTTCCTGCTGGCGGCGATCGTCGGCTCTGGGATCATGGCCGAGACCCTCTCGACCGATCCCGGTCTGCAGCTGTTGCAGAACGCGTTGGCAACGGCGGGTGCGCTGACCGCGATGATCCTGGCGCTGGGACCGGTGTCGGGAGCGCACCTCAACCCGGCGGTCACCCTCGCGGACCGAGCCTTCGGGGGGCTCACCAACCGCGAGACGATCGGCTACATCTCGGCTCAGAGCTCCGGCGGCATCGCCGGAGTGATACTCGCCAACCTCATGTTTGATCTGCCCGCTGCGACCTGGTCCACCACCACTCGATCCGGTTCGCATCTCTGGCTGGCCGAAGCCGTTGCCACCATCGGGCTGCTGTTGGTGATCTTCGGGCTGGTCCGTTCCGGAAGGTCGGCGGTGACGGCGTTTGCGGTCGGCGGTTACATCGCCGGCGCCTACTACTTCACTTCGTCGACCAGTTTCGCCAACCCTGCCGTCACCATCGCCCGTGCACTCTCCGACACCTTCGCAGGGATCGCTCCCGCCTCTACCCCCGGCTTCGTAGTCGCGGAGCTCATCGGCGTCGGGATCGGCGTCGGGCTCATCAGGTGGCTGTTCCCCTACCGCGACGAGGTCGCCGACCAGGTCATCGTTCCCCACACCCAATGACCGGCAGGGTCGAGCTCGTGAACACCGTCGCCACGAGGCGGATCACCAAATCAGGTGTAGAAACGGGCACACCGCCTACCCGACCTTGAGATCGGCACTTCCAGGAGGGGGTTTCGTTCGGGCTGGTCCTCAATGGTGCGGGTGGGGGACGGCGACCACGGTGAGCTCCTCGATCTCGGTGAAGTCTTTGGGATTGCAGGTGTGAAGGGGGAGATCGTTGGAGATGGCAATCGCGGCGATCATGGCGTCGTAGGCACGCGCCGAAGGTTTCCGGCCCGCTCTTCGCAGACCTGCGGCTACGCGACCGAAGCTGCGAGCTGCGGCAGCGTCAAAGGGCAGCGGGTCGAAGTCGGCTTCGGCTTGCTGGAGGTGCGCTTGCCGTGCAGAGCGTTCTGCGTCGGTCGATGCCACCAGTGGACCCACGGAGAGTTCGGCGAGGGTGATGGCGGTGATCAGAGGCTCGTCGGGAAGCAGATCGGTGTCCTGCAGCCGACCGGCCAAGATGAGCGTGCTGGTATCGAGAATCCCGCGAGGCATCGATCAAAGGGCGGGATCGAGGACCTGGTCGAGGTCGTGGCGAAACTTGTCGGGATCGACAGCTGGAAGTTGCCGGCGGCGGGCAAGGATCAGCTCGAGCGGTATCGGCTCCCGGCTCAGCGGTCGCAACTCAGCAACCGGTTTCCCGGAGCGGGTGATCGTGAGCCGCTCACCCCTGGCCGCGCGTTCGACCACTTCGCCGCCGTGATTGCGGAGTTCCCGGATCGAGACTTCAGACATGCGAGCAGCGTATCACGCGTGATACAGAAGTGGAAGAGGACCGGCCATCCACGCCGATCACCGAATCTCGGTCCCAACGAGCATTCCGCGTGCGGGGATGACTCCGACCGCTCCGACCCTCGTCGCAGCCCGATGCAGTACTCTCGCCTCTGCTCGGTCGCATCGACTCCGCATCGGCGAGCAAGGGTTTGGAGATGGTCAACGGCTCCAAAATGAAGGTTCTTTTCAACGGGCTCCGCAAGGAGTGGTCGCCGTACGTTGAACGATGGCACTCGGACCAGGTGATCTACGCCGTGTACGCCAACTGGATGTATCCGCTGAGCCTCGGAACCGACGCCGCCGCCGACTACCGGAAGCTGCGCACCGGCGCAGTGCTCTACGACACGCCCGAACGCCCCATCTCGATCAAAGGCCCCGACGCGGTTCGCCTGTGCGAGCGGGTCTTCACCCGCCGGATCGCCAACGTGCGAGTCGGCCGCTGTGTCTACGGTTTGGCGTGCGATCCCGACGGAGGCATCCTCATGGACGGAGTTTTGATCCGGCTCGCCGACCACCACTTCTGGTACATCCAGGCCGAAGGAGACATCGAAAACTGGCTCTTGGCCAACGGCATCGGGATGGAAGTCGACGTCACCGACACCAAGATGCGGGTGCTTCAGATCCAAGGGCCCAAGTCCCACGAGATATTCGCAGCGGCGACCGGCGAGCCGGTGCCGGACGACTTCACCTGGTTTGCCGCTCGCTATTTCGACGTCGGCGGCCAACGCGTGCTGGTTTCCAATTCGGGTTACACCGGCGAGCTGGGCATCGAGCTATATGGCAACGCCGACCTCGACCACCTGCGGCTCTGGGATCATCTGCTGGAGGTGGGCGCGGCGTTCGACCTCAGCATGGGCGCCAGCGACTCCATGGCACCCCGCCGGGTGGAAGCGGGAATCATGGACAACCGCACCGACTTCGACCGCAGCCTAACTCCCTTCGCAGCCGGGCTCGGACAGTTCGTCGACTTCGACAACGAACAATTCGTGGGGCGGTCGGCACTACTCGGATGCGATCGCACGCAGCTGCTGTGGGGATTGCGCTGTGACGCTGCCACCCCTGGCCGGGGTGACGCCGTGGAGATCGACGGCCGGCCGGTCGGGTCGATGACCGTGGGAGTGTGGTCGCCCACCCTCGAAACTGAGATCGGATATGTGCGGTTCGACGAGCCGATAGGAGGCGGATGGGAAGGTCGCCGGGTACAGGTCGTCGTCGACGGAACCCCGCACGACGCCTCGGCACAGGCCTTGCCATTCATCGACGCAGAGAAACGTCTCCCCAGAGGTCTCCCCGAAGCCACCTGATTCGTTTCGCCATCCACAGGCTCGACAGTCTGTCGACCGGCCACCGACTACGAATCACCATGCATGCACGACGGCACATCGACAGTGCCAAGCGTGGAGGAGCCAAGGACTCCGGCGTGGGTCGGGCCAGACGCTCGGCGTATCAACACCTCGACCAACCTCGTGGCGCGGACCGGGCAGCAATGGAAGCCACGAAGTCAAGAACGGCTTGGTCGTGGGCGACGATCACCGATTCGGGCGCCACAAGCACATCTCCCCGCGGTCGAGCAGGCCGGCACAAATGAGCGACGCCGCCCAAGTTCGTCGTTAGCTGAACCTCTCCCGCCGCACGACGCCACTTGAAGGCTTGCGGGCGGACCCGGTGAATCATGGTCTGCCTCAACGATGCGTTCGAGAGCGGGGTCTGGACGGCCAAACGCAATCGCGTGCAGTGCGGTCATCGGAAACTCTCAAGGGCCGCCGCACCCTCCTGGTCATGCAGTGTCGCCGGACAAGAACCGATACCGAGGGCGCGCCAGCGTCAGCCCGAGCGGGCGAGCACCGTGAAGACCTCGTCGCCGGCTTGGCGCGGCCGCCGGGTAAAACCAGACAGAAACTCGAGATCGCCGAATCCGTTTTGGACGAGGGCGTCACGCAACTCGTCGGGTGTCCACGAAAGCGTGGCGTGTTCGCGAACGTGGCGCTCGGAACGAGTCAGCTCGCCGTCTCGAAACAGCTCATACAGGTCGTCGGTCGACTCGAACCGGCGCGATGGATCGAACGTCGCCCGGGAGGTTCGGCGAACCGTCGTTCCGTCTTCTAGCGCAGCCTCGCGCGTCCACACCTCGTCCGCTGGCATGTCGAGAACGATGATCGGCATCGCCAAAGTCCCCCCCGTCTCGAGGTGCCGGTGAAATGTCCTGAGGGCTTTTCCCGCCTCGTCGCGGTCGAGCACCAGCTGGAAAGAGCTCGACGGCACGATGATCGTGCGGTACCGGCGCGGCAGGTCGAGGTCGACCATCGACTGGAGGTGAACGGTCGGCATCAGGGCCAGACCGGAGGCCTTGCGCCGGCACACGCCAGCATCTCGGCAGAGTTGTCGACTCCGTCGATGTCGATCCCTTGCTGCAGGTAGTCGAGCAGCAGCCGGCCGGTCCCGCAGCCGATGTCGAGAACGGGCTCGCCGCGTTCGCGAATGACTTCCAGGAAAAAATGCCGGTCTTCCCAGTCCGACGTATCGCCGCGTAACGCGTCCCACTCTTCGGCCATCAAACCGACGTATTCGACGTCGCCCTCGGTCATGTGTAGCGCCTACCGACCCGTTGACCGCAGACTCGGCCCCGGTTCGCCCCGACCGCGGTTCGAACCGGACGTCGCCAACTTCAGGCGAAAGTACAGGCTGCAATTCAGCTGCGAGCCACCCGTTTAGGCTCCCCGAATGGCTCACGAAGAGATGTTCGATCGTGGCGATCCAATGCTGGCGGTCATTCGCCGGATTGCGCTGAGGTTTCCGGGATCGGCAGAGAAGATCTCCCATGGGCGACCGGCGTTCTACACGAAGAAGGTCTTTGCCTACTACGGCGGATCGGTGCGACGGGGTCACGGCGACTGGGTCCAGCACCCGCAAGCGGTGATGGTGCTGCTCGACGCCGATGAGCGCGCCGGCCTGGCGGATGACCCTCGCGTCTTTGTTCCCGCCTACCTCGGGCCCTCGGGTTGGGTGGGCATCGACCTGACCGGCACCGACGATCTCGAAGAGGTCGGCGAGCTCATCGATAGCTCATTTCGCAACACGGCTCCCTCTCGCCTCGTCACCGAACTCGATGCCAGGCCGGGCTGAGCACCTGATCTGTCGCAAGATGCCTAGGTCGCCATCCGGAGGGTGGTATCCCGGGTGCGCCGTCCATCCCCCTCGATGTCGCCGATTACCGTCGAAGCAAGATGACTCCAGTTCCATCCTCGTCGGATCACCCAGAAACCTGGAAGTTCGGCTATCCGATCTACCACGCCGAGACGAGGGCGCAATGGCGCTCCTGGCTCGAACACAACCACTCCACGGTGCCGGGGGTCTGGTTGTGTTCGTGGCGCTCGGCCACCGGGAAGCCGGCCTGTCCTTACCCCGAGGTGGTCGAGGAGGCGATCTGCTTTGGATGGATCGACTCCACCGTGAACCACCTCGACGATGATCGGGGCCTGCAACTCATCACCCCACGCAAAGGAAAAAGTGGCTGGTCGCGGCTGAACCGACAGCGGTTCGCCGACATGGAGGCGGCAGGACTGATGACCGACGCCGGACGCAGGGCAGCAGAGGTCGCCAAAGGAAACGGTTGGTGGACGATCTCTGATCCGGTCGAAGACCTGATCGAACCCAACAGCCTCAAAAACGCCCTTGACGCCAACCCAGACGCCAGGGCGGCCTGGGACGGATTCCCTCCAAGCGCCCGCAAGATGATGTTGTGGTGGGTCATCAGTGCGGCCAGGGGCGACACCCGGGACAAACGGATCGAGAGCATCGTCGCCAGCGCCGCCATCGGCGAAAGGGCCCAGGGGTGATTCGCAAAGCTTGAACGCGGGACCGATCGGGCTGACTCGCCCACCCCGGAGCACTCCATTTCAGGTCGGGTACTCGAACACGGCCTCGAGCGGCACCTTGAAGACTCTTGCTATCTGAAAGGCAGCCTCCAATGACGGCGAGTATTTGCCCTGTTCGATGGCGTTGATCGTTTGGCGGGTCACCCCGATCAGATCGGCCAGTTCGCCCTGGGTCATCTCGCTTGTTGCGAAGCGAAGCGCCCGGATGTGATTCGTGACGCGGGTCGGCTTGACCACCGCTCAGGCTCCTCGCCGGTACAGATAGATCTTGAAGACTCCGTCGACGACCTCCGCCAAAACCCAGAACAGCATGAGGGCGTTGGCGACAAAGAAGCCGGGTTGCTCTGTCATGGCCAGGACCAGCCCTGCGAACACTCCGACCGCCAGGACATAGCCCCCTACCCGCTCACTTCGAAGCGAGATCAGTCGGTCTCTCTCGTCGTTGGCGTTCGCCCCTTTTCGGTCCACCAGCGCCAGGACGATGTGACTGACAATTGCAAGAATCGTGAGCGGGACGACCACTGCCACCATCAACGGTTGATACGGGATCTCATCCACGGGGCTGGTTCCCAACCACGAGCCCACAATCGCAAAGTAGACCCCATAGACGGTCACCAGGATCGCCGTCATGGTGATCGCGCTCTTCTCCTGGAACGACATTCTTCATCCTCCTGTCCAAAAAGTTTTATATCGGACAAGGTAAAGAATTCTGTACTTTATGTCAACTATTTTTGATAGCAGGGATGGACCATGGGTCTCACCATGACCCACCCAAGGCGTCCCTGGTTCAGCCCCCGTCGGCGGCGGCGGCCATCTCGGCCAGCGTGAAATAGAGAAAATCGGTCTGCGGCCTCTCGGGGACCAGTGCCGTAGCTCCCCAATCGCCCCCATCGGAGAGATGCTGCCGGTCAATCCACGCCGTCGCAAGACCGATCTCGGAAGCAGGCACATGGTCGTGGAATAGGCTCTGGGCAGTGTGGAGAATCCGTGCAGACTCGATCGCGAACTCATCTGCCAGATGGGTCAGGAGATACTCGAAGTTGTGGCTCGCAGGCTTGTACGAGCCAATCTCTTCTGCCGTGTAGACAGCATCAAAATCAACACCCAGCTTTCTGTTCGATCCGGCAAAAGAGGTGCGATCGACATTGGAAAGGATCACCAGCTTGAAATGGCGCTGGAGACGGCGCAAGGCATCGGCGGTGTCGTGGAAGGCGGGCCAGTTGGGGACAGAGCCACCAAATGCCCCGTCCAGACCCGCCTGGGTCTCCAACCCGAACCCTGCTGCCACCCTGCGATGAGTCTCCGCCAGTATCTCTGGATATAACGTTCGCGGCTGCGCCGCCTGGAGCAGGGATTCGTGTTTGGCGTGCGCTCTCAACATCGTGCTCCGATCGATGTCGGTGCGGCGGTTCGCCATCAACAATTCCTGATAGGCATCCCACATCCCGGTTTCCCAATCGATCAGGGTGCCGTAACAATCAAATGTGAGAACATCGAAGTCGGACAACCGTTTTGTCATCGCTTCATCTTGGCAGCGGCCGCTTTCAGTCGGTGATGACCGAGTTCGAAACCTGGATCGGTCCGTTCCCCAGATAGAAGATCCCGGGAAAACCGGCAGTCTCGAATGTATCACTCGGATTGCCGACCAAGACCGAGTCCTCGATCACAAGATGACCGGTCAGATCGTTACTGACGAAAAAGACAGCTCCACCGCCTTCGTTGGCATGATTGTTCTCGATCCGACTCCCGCGCAGGATCAGCGTGAAAGTGTTCCCGTCGAGAGCGATCGCCCCACCGTTTCCGCCGCCTGGTGTTCCCGCCTTGGCCGGGTTGGCGCCGTAGCCGACTGCCTCGTTTCCTGAGAACCAACTGTTGAGGATCGTCCACGACACGCCGATCGAGCTGAGGGCGCCTCCGTTGGAACAGACGTTTCCATGCCCGATTGTCCCGAACGTCGAGTTCACGATGTACACCGGCAAGTCAAGGTATTGGTCGAAGACGCGGATCGCCGCGCCTCCGACATCGGGGCCGGTGGCCGCACACTGATTGTCGAAGAAGCGAGTGTTCACGGCCTTGAATCGACCCCCACGCACAAAGATGGCGCCGCCGCCCGCGACGAGATCGATTCCACCGATGTTGCCGTTGACGAAGGTCAGGTTCTGCACCGTCAGCTGTGGGTGGTCCTGATCGTTGCAGTGGGACGTCGTCCACACCTGAAGGGGGTCACAGGTGTTCATGTACAGAACGCGCCGCTGGTTCATCCCGCTCAACGTCACGAGGCCGCCACCGTCGAGGACGATCTGAGGGCCGGTGTTGTTGAACACCTTGGCAGTGGCGGTCATCTCGATGGTGATCGGATCGGGTCCACAGTTGAACGTGATGATTCCGCCCTTGGCAACGGCAGCGACGACGGCCGCAGACGTACACGGCCCAGGGGTGCCATCACCGATCACGATGTCGGGGTTGGTGGTCGCGACGGCGGCCGCCTCAGGCGGAACGAATGCCGTTCCCGACGGATTGCCCGCGGGCGGATAGATCCTCTCGGGAGGGACGATCGGGGTGAGCCCCAACCCCCTCGTAAGGAAAGTAGCCATCTGGGCCCGCGTCACGGCACCGTGGGGGCAGTAGAGGGTCGCAGCACAACCCAAGGTGACACCGGCGGCGGCGAGGCGGTTGATGTCGTCGAAAAAGTCTCCCGCAGAATCGGTGAAGGGTGAGGTGGTGGTCGGAGGGAGATCGAGAGCACGCACCAGGAACCTCGCCATCTGTGCTCTGGTGATCAGGGCCTCTGGACAAAAAAGCCCGGGAGCGCACCCGTCTGTGATCCCGGCTGCGGCGAGCCGGTTGATGTCGTCGAAGAATGGCCCGGCAGAATCGGTGAAAGGGGACGTGCCGGTTGCCGGAAGGTCGAGTCCCACGTTGAGAAACCGCGCCATCTGGGCCCTGGTCACGGGAGCGTTCGGGCAGAACAGGGCGGTAGCGCAGCCATTGGTTATCCCGGCCGCAGCAATTGCCTCGATGTCCGGTTCGTGAGGCGAACCGTCATCGTCGAGGAATGTTCCCCCTGGAGGTAGCTCCGCCAGCGCCGGTACACCGCCGGCCACAACCGTGACCAACACCAGTAAGAGGATCCCCCATCGCTTCATGGCTCAGACAAGGTACCAGCGCACCCTTGCTTGTCGACCCCGCCCGGGCCTCGGCTGGCCGGCGATTTCGGCTGGGCTCAGCCGCCGATTTCGGCTGGAATCAGCCGGCGATTTCGGCTGGGCTCGGCTCAGCCGCCGATTTCGGCTGGGCTCAGCCGGCGATTTCGGCTGCCACCAGCTCGGCGATCTGGACCGCGTTGAGTGCAGCCCCCTTGCGGAGGTTGTCTCCAACAACCCACAGATTGATCCCACCGGGATCCCCAACCGTCTTCCTGACGCGGCCGACGAGTACGTCGTTGACTCCGGCACTGTCGAGCGGGGTGGGGACTCGATCGGTCCAGAGCTGGACGCCCGGTGCGGCCGCCAGTAGCCCCATCGCCTCCTCGGCCGACATGGGACGAGCAAATCGGAGCGTGGCGGCGATGCCGTGCCCGACCATTACAGGGACCCTGACACAAGTTGGTTCAACGGCGATCCCAGGCGCTTCCAGGATCTTTCGAGTCTCATTCACGAGCTTCCACTCTTCGTCTGTATACCCGTGCTCGGATTCGGACCCCGCAAATGGAATCACGTTGAACCCAATGGGTCTTGCGTAGAGACCTGCTCCGGGATCTTCCCAACTTCCGTTCTGTAGCGCTTCGGGGTTGGATCGCAAAAGGTCGGTCTGACGCAAGAGCTCCTCCATTCCGCGCATGCCGGAGCCAGAAACGGATTGGTATGAGGTGGCGACCATCGAAGTCAGTTCGGCGGCTTGATGGAGGGGGCCCACCGCCATCATCAGATCCATCGTCGTGCAGTTCGGGTTTGCGACTATCCCGCGTCGTCGAGCTTTGACGGCGTGGTCGTTGACTTGGGCGACCACCAGCGGCACCTCGGTGTCCATGCGGAAAGCCGACGAGTTGTCGACGACGACCGCGCCGGCCGCTGCGAACGACGGTGCGAACTGACGAGAACGATCACCGCCTGCGGAAAAAAGGGCGATGTCGATACCGGCAGGGTCGGCCGTGGCCAAATCCTCGACCACGATTTCACCCCATGAAGTGGCGACCGTGTTTCCAGCCGATCTCTCCGATGCGAGAAGTCGAAGCCGCGAGACGGGAAAATCCCGCTCGACCAGGATGTCGAGCATCGTGCGCCCGACTGCACCGGTCGCTCCAATGATCGCAGTTTTCATGCGCCCTCCTCCTCGGAGATCATCGGTGGTTCGAAAGCATCATGCAAGGCCTTTACCGCAGCTTGCACGTCCTCGCTGGCGACCACGCAGGAAATCCGAATTGTCGAGGTGGAAATCATTTCGATGTTGATGGATGCGTCGGCCATGACCCTGAACACCTTGGCGGCTACGCCGGGGTGGGACTTCATGCCGGCACCAACCAGCGAAACCTTGCCGATGGCCGTGTCGACCTCCACGCCGAGAGCGCCAACTCTCGAAGCCACCTCGCCCGCGATGGTGCGCGCCGCTTCGATCGAGGACATCGGGACGGTGAAGCTGATGTCCGTGGAACCGTCATGCGAGACGTTTTGGACGATCATGTCCACGTTGATTCCTTGATCGGCCATCGGCTCGAACAGGGAAGCCGCCACTCCGGGGTGGTCGGGAACACCGCGCACAGTCACCTTCGCCTCCGAGGTGTCGTGCGCAATTCCACTGATGATGGCCTGTTCCATTGTGGTCTCCTTCACCCAGGTCCCCTGGCTGTCATTGAACGAAGATCGAACGTGAATGGGAATGTTGAAACGCCGACCGACCTCAACCGATCGGCTCATCAACACACCGGCTCCGGAAGCAGACAACTCGAGCATCTCTTCGAAGCTGATCTCATCGAGTTTGCGGGCGCCAGGCACCATTCGGGGATCTGCGGTGTAAACGCCGTCGACGTCGGTGAAGATCTCACAAACGTCGGCGCCCAACGCGGCGGCCAGGGCAACCGCGGTCGCGTCGGAACCGCCGCGGCCGATTGTGGTTATCTCCTTTGTCACAGGGTCGACCCCCTGAAAGCCGGCGACGATCACCACTTTCCCGTCGTTCAACGAGTCACGCACCCTATGGCCTCTGATCTCGGCGATCTTGGCCGAGCCGTGTTCACCCTCGGTCAAGATCCCAGCCTGGGATCCGGTGAAGCTCACCGCGTCCGCGCCCCGGTCGATGATGGCCATGGCCACGAGTGCCATCGAGATCCGCTCACCGGCCGTCAACAACATGTCCATCTCTCTGGCGGGCGGCGAAGTCGACACAGCCGCAGCCAGCTCGATCAACTCATCGGTTGTGTGACCCATCGCCGAGACGACGACAACAACGTCATTTCCCGACTTTTTGGTGGTGACAACCCTGTCGGCGACCCGAGCGATCCGCTCTGGGCTGCCGACCGAGGTGCCGCCGTATTTCTGCACGACGAGGGCCACTATCTGACCTAGGTGGGGAACAAAACAAGTCTACCCGGGTGGGCTTCCTCCGAGCTCGCGCGCTGTCACGGTTCAAAACGCTTCTGCCACCTCTACCATCCTCGCCCGATGACATCGGAAAAACGCAACCGCCAGAAAGAAGCAAGGACCGCACAGCAGCAGGCGAGGGCCAAGGCTCAAGCCAGGAAGGAAACCCTGAAAAGGATCTGGACTGCGCTTGGCGTCGGTGCGGCGGTAGCGATTGTCCTTCTGATCACGGCCACCGTCGGTGGTGAGAACTCAGACCTATCGACCGAGTATCAGGCCTACCGAGATCAACCCACTGCCTGTGGCGCAGCCCTTCCTGCAGAACCGGTTCCCCAGAGTTTTTCTGAGCCAGAGGATCAAAACCTCGACCCCGCTACGCCGGTCACGGCCGTTCTCACCACATCCTGTGGCGACATCTCGATCACACTGGACCCGTCAGGGGCGCCGGAGACGGTCAACTCATTTGTGTTCCTTGCTCGCGAGGGTTTCTACAACGGGACCGTCTTTCATCGTGTAGTGCCCGGCTTCATGATCCAAGGAGGCGACCCGCTCGCCACCGGTTTTGGTGACCCCGGATACTCCCTGCCGGACGAGTTCCCGGAGGCAGGGTTCGTGTACCAGCGAGGGGTGGTGGCAATGGCCAACGCCGGCCGAGGCACAACAGGAAGCCAGTTTTTCATCGTCAATGGTCCCGACGCATCCGGATTGCCAAACTCCTTCACGGTGATCGGGACTGTGAGCGCCGGTTTGGACGCTCTCGACGCCATCAGCGCCCTCCCGACAGAGACTCCACCAGGACGGAGCGAACGCAGCCGCCCTTTGGAGACGGTGTATATCGAAACCATCTCGATCGCGGTCGGTTAGCGGTTGGCGTTTTCTGACCCTCGTCATCGGTAGCCTCTCGATCGCATGTCAATCGACCTTCATACCCACTCAACCGCCTCCGATGGCTCCGATACCCCTTCCGAACTGATGCGCCTCGCCGGAAAGGCGAATTTGTCTGTTGTCGCCTTGACCGATCACGACACCCAAGAGGGGCTCCCAGAGGCTCGAGCTGCCGCCGACCAGGAAGGCATCAGATTGATCCCAGGGGTTGAAATCTCGCTCGAGTGGGACAAGGGCGGGATGCACCTGGTTGTCCTGTGGCTCGAACCAGGCGCAGGACCGCTCCAGAACCGCCTTGCCGAATTGCAGCACGGGCGCACCACCCGCAACGACCGGATCGTCGAAAGGCTCCAAGGGATGGGTCTCGACATCGAGTTGTCCGAGGTCCTCGAGGAGGCCGGAGGCGGCTCGGTGGGAAGGCCTCACATAGCCGCCATCTTGCTCCGCAAGGGATACGTAGAGGACCTCCAACAGGCCTTCAACGACTACCTCGGCCATGGGGCGCCGGCATATGTCGGACGGCTGCGTTTGGCTCCGGAAGAAGCAATCGCTCTCGCCGTCGAATCAGGTGCGGTCCCGGTGCTCGCTCATCCTCACACACTCGGAGTCGACAATGCCGCCGAGATGGCCGATCTCCTGGAGCGTCTCGTGGCCGCCGGGTTGATCGGCATCGAATGCCACTACGGCGCATACGAGCGCGACGGCCGCAGCGGGCTGGAGGCGATGGCAGGTCGGTTTGGCCTACTGGCATCCGGCGGGTCCGACTACCACGGAACCTACAAGCCTGATGTTTCGCTCGGAACCGGACGGGTCGGCATTGGCGTTCCCGCTCGCGTCCTGGCCGACCTGGAATCGAGCCGGGCCCCGGGGTGACGGAGTCAAAGACAATCGGGCGCGCTGCGCTGATTGTCTCACTCGGGATTTTACTTTCGCGAGTGCTCGGCCTCGGCCGCAACGTGTTGCTCAACGGCGTACTCGGTCTCGACACCGGCAACGACCTCTATCAGGCGGCGTTCACCATCCCCGACTATCTCTTCTTCCTGATGGCGGGTGGGTACTGGTCGATCACGCTGGTTCCGATCTTGACCCGACACATCGTCGGTGGTGACGAGGCCGGCGCCCAGAGGGCGTTTGCATCGGTATTCGTGGTCGTCGCAGGGGCGATGACGGTGTTGACCATTGTCATGATCGTCGCCGCCCGACCCCTGACCGAGTTGGTCTTTCCCCGGCTCCCTGCCGACGAGCTGGCCCCACTCATGCGGATCGCGTTCGGCTCGCAGATCTTCTTCGTCGCCGGGACGCTGTTGATGGCGGTCCAGTACGCGCACCGTCGGTTTTTGATTCCGACTATCGCTCCGCTGGTCTACAACCTCGGAATCATCGGCGGAGGTCTGATTGGATGGTGGACAGGAAACCCTGGCCCGGAGTGGTTTCTGTGGGGAGGTCTGGCCGGTGCGGTTGTCGGCAACTTCGGCGTCCAGTTGTGGGGAGTCAGAAAGCTGGGACTCACACTTTTTCGAGGTGCCAGCCGCCGACACCCCGAGCTGGGCGAGTACTTACTGACCGCACTACCGCTGATGATCGGGCAGTCGGTCGTAGCGCTCGATGAGAACTGGCCACGATGGTTTGGCCAGCTCGGCCAGACGGGAACGATCTCAGGACTGGTTGCGGCAAGGCAACTCAACATGCTGCCGGTCGGCGTGATCGCCCAGGCGGCCGGTGTTGCCGCCTATCCGTTTCTTGCAGGATTGATGGCAAAAGGGGATACAGAGAACTTCCGGACAACCGTCGACCGGTCGGTGCGGACCGCACTCGCCGTTTCCGGGTTGGCCATGATCGGAGTGCTGGTTCTTTCACAGGACATCGTTCGGCTCGCCTATCAGCGAGGGGCCTTCAGCGACGCCGACACCCGAGTCGTAGCCTCATTTCTTGTCATCTATGCGGTGTCTATCCCGATGTGGGGCGCCCATCAGATCTACACCAGGGCGTTTTACGCCATGCGCCGAATGTGGCTCCCCGTGTTGGTTGGCACCGCGGTGACCGCAGTTACCGTCCCCATACTGTGGGCGTTTGGGTCCGGCGGTGGAAAGGCGATTGCGTGGATCTCGACACTGTCGATGCTCGGGTACACGATCGCCATCACGGTCGCCTGGCATCGGGCCGCCGGGGGCCCATTGCCGAAGCTACGCATGATTCTGAACCTCACTGCCGCTTCCCTCGCCGCCGGAGGTTTCGGCTGGGTCGTGGCCGGCCTCGTGGAAGGCGAGTCGGTGACTGCTTCGATGGTGCGCGTTCTCGCCGGAGGCACTGCCATCGTGACCGCTTTTCTCGCCACGTCGGCATGGTTCGGACTCGAAGAAGTCACATCACTCGTCAGAAGAAAAACCAAACGGACCGACCGCGGCGCCGACCTCGGAAGCTGATCAGTCGATCGGCGTGGTCCATCCATAAGAGTCTTCCACCCTGCCTAAATGGATATCGGTCAATGCCTGTCGGAGGCGGAGTGTCTCCGAGCCGACCTCGCCGCTTCCGATCGAGATCTCTTCGCCTTCGTGAAACAGTGAGCCAACCGGGGACAACACCGCCGCAGTCCCTGACAAAGCGGCTTCGGCGTCGGGCCGGGCCGCCCAGTCAAAGACCTCCTGCGCCGTGATCCTGCGTTCTTCGACTTTGTAACCGAGATCTTGGGCCAATTGGAGAACAGAAGAACGAGTGACGCCGTGAAGAAATGATTCGGTCAGTTCTGGGGTCACAACCCGCTCAGAGTCGATCAGGAGGAAGTTCGACGCTCCGGTCTCCTGCACCTCGCCGTTGGGTGCAAACAGCACCTGATCGACCCCGAATTCCTTCTTGGCTGCAAGCGTCGGTCCCAGGGCCATTACGTAGTTGGCCCCGGACTTGACCATTCCGAACTGTGGCGTTGTTCTCGGTCGTTCGGTCTCCACAAGGAGTTTGAGTGGGCGGGCACCGCCGGAGAAATAGTCCCCCACGGGGCTCGCAAGCACGAACAGCAACGCTTGTTTGCTCGGACTGGCAGCGGCGCCAATGTTCGCTTCGGTCCCGATCAGGGTCGGGCGCAGATACAGCGAACCAGGTGACGCCGGCACCTGGCTGAGATTGGCCGAAACCACCGAGTGGATCATGCCGCTCAGCATCTCCGTGGTTGGGACGGGCAAGTAGAGGATCTCCGCCGATCTCTGCATCCGTTCAACGTGAGCATCCGACCTGAACACTCTGACTCGACCGTCGTCACCGAGGTGCGCCTTGAGACCTTCAAAACAGGCGCTCCCGTAGTGGAAAACATGAGTGGCCGGATGAAAGGCGAATGGAGCCGTGGGACCGAGCTCAGGTTCCGTCCATGCCCCCGCATCCCATCTGGCAACGGCAATCGACTCGCCGAACACAGTTCCGAACGGTGCGGCCGCCGCGGATGATTGGTTCACATTTGCCTCCTGTACTCGGCAACTGAATCTAGCCGGGTCTCGGAGGCCTGAATCAATCCGGCAAGACGGGCGGACTGAACCGGCCGAACGGTGTTGGTGCCCCGAGTCGCACCCACGGGGCGGGGACTGGACGCTTCGGTGGAATAGCTCGCAAGGCTTCTTCTTCGGACAGAAGCTGAGTCAGCACCGTCACGACTGCAGCTGCCTCGTACTGGCCGGCGCCGCCTCGAATCTGGATCGTCTCCACTCGCCCAAGGATAGAAGCAGGAAGTCACATCCCGCACCCTCGATCCAATCTGGTCCGGT
>JBGTHP010000001.1:0-15259 GCA_041746105.1 Acidimicrobiia bacterium | reverse complement strand
GGTATCCCCGTAGCTGGCCAGGAACCCGGCGATTGCTTGGCGCACCGCGAACGAATCGAAGTCCGGCGCCACCACTGCTGGCATCAAGGCTGTATGTGTTGTTGTCATCTGGTTCTCCCATCCGGCGGGAAGAACCGATCTTCACGAACACCACCAGCTCACCACGAAGCGTGGCGAGAGTCAACCGGCAGGCCTCACGAGGTAGCGCTGGAGGTGCCGTTCTGCTCGGAGCTGCGAGAGGGGCGTTATCACTCGATATCTGTTGCTCTGCGCTGTTCGGCCACGGCGTCACTGACGCCTCAGCGCCACTCAATCACCCGAGGCCTCAACGCAACGTGATGCCACCGACGTCGATGGGAACGTCAATGCGGTCGACAGGGGACCGGATGTTTCCGCGACGGAAGTACGTGCTGTGCCACAGCCGGTTCGACGACTCACCGAGATGCACCATGTGGAGATGACGGTCATACACCGCAAGCGCCGGAATCGTCTTTGACGACTGATCGTCGATTGGCACGTTGGGTCGGAATCCGACATCGTTGATCGAGTGCCAGATCCGCTCCGACGTCGCCCCGATGTGGAGCAGGTGCAGCCCGTTGACGTACAACACGAGCATCGGCGCCGCCTGGCTCGACTGTTCGATGACCGGGACAGCCTGGCTCCATCGACCACCGTCGAACGTGGAGTACCACAGCTGAGTGGAGTTCGTGGCTCGATACACCATGTGGAGCCGGTCGTTACCTACCGCAAGCGCCACCCGACTCCCGCTCTTCTGTGGTGGCGCCGTCCGCGTGTTCGTGGTCCACGACGATCCGTCGAAGCTCGTGTGCCACAGATCGTCCGAGCTGTTGCCCTGATGCACCATGTGCAACCGACCCTGGAACACCGCCATCGCGGGCGTCGTCTTGCTCTTCTGTCCGTCGATACGCACGTTAGGTGACCACGCCGAGCCGTCCCACGTCGAATGCCAGATGTCGTTGGAGCTGTCGCCGACGTGCAGCATGTGCAACAGCCCGTCGAAGGACGCCAACGCCGGGCTCGCCTTGCTCTTCTGATTCGGCACGGGCACGTTGGCGGTCCACGCCGTGCCGTCGTACATCGAATGCCAGATCACGTTGCTCGAATCACCGAGATGCACCATGTGTAGCAACCCACCGAACGACGCCAACGCCGGAGCAGCCTTCGACGACTGATTGGGGATCGTCACGTTGGGCGTCCACACCGGATACAGCGCACGCACGCCCTCGACATCGCCGGCCGACATTCCGGTCGCCGTACCGATGTCGGTGAACGCCCCGCTGACCCTGCGTGATCGTTGGGTTGCCGTCCTTCGAAAACGCCATCGGCCCGTAGTGCATCAGAGACTCGTAGTCGTACAGTCCGCTGTCGGCGTGGCAGTCAGCTGTTCGAAGTTGTGCTCCTTCCCTCCGACGATCTCGTCGAACTCGACCGACACGAATTGGCCGCGGTCCTCCCTCGCCTGCTCGTGGCTCAGCCCCAAGGCGTGGCCGATCTCGTGGACGACAGCCGCGACCCCGAACCCGGACGCCCCGGAGTCGAGCCGCGAGTGCCACAGGTCCTTCGAGCTGTCCCCGAGGTGGATGATTTGGATCCGCCCGCCATACGCAACCACGGCCGGTGACGCCTGACTTTTCTCCCCCGGCAGCTTGCTGTTGGGGCTCCACGAGCCGTCGTGAACCGAATGCCAGATCGAGTTCGAGCTGTTCCCGAGGTGAAGCATGTGCACATCGTCGTTGAGCGCCGCCATCCCCGGCGACGCCTTCGACGACTGGTTGGGGATGCGTACGTTTGGAGTCCACGACACGCTCGACAGCGTCGAGTGCCACAGATCGTTCGACGACGATCCGAGATGCACCATGTGGAGCAATCCACTCGTCGCCGCCAGCGCCGGCGCTGCCTTGCTGCTCTGATTCGGGATGCGCACGTTGTCGGTCCAGGTCGAGCCGTCGAACGTCGAGTACCAGGCGTCGTTCGACGAGTTGCCGAGATGCACCATGTGCAATCGGCCCTGATACGACACGAGGGCCGGTGGTGCCTTGCTCTTCTGATTCGGAATCCGCACATTCGTCGTCCACCCGTTCGGTCCGAGGAACGAATACCACAGATCATTCGAGCTGTTGCCGAGATGCACCATGTGCACGGTCCCCTGGAACTCGGCGAGCGCCGGTGTCGCTTTGCTCTTCTGGTTGGGAATGCGCACATTGTCGGTCCAGCGAAGACCGTTGAACGTGGAGTACCAGATGTTGTTCGACGAGCTCCCCAGATGCATCATGTGGATCAGTCCGCCAGACACCGCCGCGGCCGGCGCCGTCTTCGACGACTGATTCGGGATCTTCGTCTCGGCGCTGCCACCGAGATCGCACAACACGTCCTGGGCTCCGCCCTGGCGGCCGACGGCGCTGCTGCATGCCGACTGCGACTCACGGAACCGCACGAAGTCGGAGTCTCCCGCGCGGGGCCGAAGTGTCACGATGCCCCGGTTGTTCCAGTCGGCGATCGCATCGTCGATGGCCTGCCGCTCGGGACTCCCAGGGGGAAGTCGTTCGAGTCGATCTCATACGGAACCGTTCCGTGCTTCCATCGGCGATCGATGTCGGTGATGACGAGCGACATGCTTCTCCCTTCGTTGTTCCGGGGCCTGATCAATCAGAGCACCGACAGCCCCCCTGATACGAACGCCCCCCAACCGTACGCCATTGCCAGCGGTTCTGGCGACTGGCCCCACCCCAACCGGAGACGTCGCCGCCGACTTGCTGAGCGTCGGATCCGCGATGCGCGGTTCCTCGAACGGTAGGGTCAACGCTCAACCAAGGGGCCGCACCGGGTCTGCGGACTCCGCTACTGAACTCCTACGCCCCGGGCCGCCCAGATTATTCACCTTGCAGTGCAGTAGCGCGCACGTTTGGAAGCGGGCTAACCGGCATTATGGATGTGATCCCAGATATTGGGTTGACACCGTGCGTGGCGGGGGCCGCGATCCGAGAGGGCCTGCGGGCCAGGCCCTCGCAGCTCCTCGTCAGCAAGACAGCCGTTCCTCGCGTTCCGCGGATATACCGCGGGAGGACGGAAAAGCACGCCAGAGAACCAATGGTGATGACAAACGCGTAACTCGCGTTTCCGCAGGTCAGCGCATGTTTCCAGCGACGACGCGAAACGACGCCAGCCACCCGGTGAGATGAGCTGCATCGGGGGGTAGGCGGCCCTCCAAGTCTCTGACCAGGGAGTTTGCCCTTCTCGGGCTGACTTCAGGCAGATGGCGGACCTCTGCGCTACCGTCTTCTCGGACGATCGACTCGAGGTCAAACCGCGCCTACAGCAGCCGCTCTACCGGGGAGAGCCACCGGTGTGCGTCCCTGGCCCGTTCGGCCGCTGCGGAGGCTCCGTAGCGGGCGAGCATCTCACGGCTTTTCCAGCCGGTGAGCACCATGAGATCCTGTTCCCCACCGCCAGCCGCCAGCCAGTTGCGGGAGAACGTGTGCCGGAATTGGTGGGGGTTGATCGTGCCGATCCCGGCCTGGGCACAGCGGCGTCGGAGCATCTGGGCTATGCCCGATCCGGTCAGTCGACCTTGCTTGCCGAGCCACAGCCACCGGCTGTCGGTCTCGGGGTGTCGGTCTCTCACGCGAAGGTAGCGGTCTAGGGCCTTTGAGGTCTTGGGTCCCACTTTGAGGACGCGCTCTCTGCTGCCCTTGCCTCGTACCAAGAGAGTCGCTGACCGGTACAGATCAAGGTTTTCGAGCTGGAGGTCGGCTACCTCGGATAGCCGGGCCCCGGTGTCCAGAAAGACAAGGATGAGGGCGGTGTCTCGGCGGGTCTCGAAGCCTTGGCCCTGGCAGGCCCGGATAAGTGTCCGCAGGTCGTCGTCAGGGATTACGGGAACGGCCTTCTCCTCAACGCTGGGCGGGCGCATTCGGGCCATGGGCGATGAGGGGGTCTCGCCGTCCTCTTCCAGCCAGCGGAAGAGTTGGCGCAGGCTGCGGTAGCGGTTGGCGGCGGTCGAGGCCGAGCGAGTCTGTTGCAGGTGGACGAGGAACGTCTCGACATGCTCTCGGTGAATCGACGCTGCCTGGGTGGGCATGCCCCGGTTGGCCAGGAAGTCGACAAGTTGGCAGGCGGCCTCGAGATAGGTGGTGATTGTCTTCGGCGAGCGGTTGAGCGCCCGAAGGTGGAGCTCCCAGGACGGTAGCAAGTGCCGTAAATCACCGGCTACCATATCGGCCGTGCGGCGTTCTGCAGTTGTCATGGAATCAGAATCATACGCTGTATGAGCGTTATGCTGCAAGGACACAGCGACCCGAATCGCCGAAAACCCTTGTAACACAAGGGAAAACATGCGCCCGTAGCTCAATTGGATAGAGCGTCTGACTACGGATCAGGAGGTTGGGGGTTCAAGTCCCTCCGGGCGTGCCGTCGAATCCCCTGCAATAGCAGGGGATTTCGCTTGTCGGGTGGTCGGGCCGCTGGAGCCTGGTCCGTGTTTGGTCCGCATTTGGTCCGCGGCGGCCGGCGTTTCATCGATTGAAGCGACACGCTGCCTCGCCCGTTCGACCACGCCGGTGGTCGCTGGAGGGCATGTCGCCAGGCCGGACACCGAAGCCCGAATTGAGGCAGCCTTCCGCTTATTCGGTGTGGCGTTCACTGATTCAGGAGAGCGAGAGGAGCGGACGGCGGGGATTCTTGCTGAAGAGGACCTCGACCTCGACATCGACGGCAGCTGGGAGCGATTGCGTCACCGCTCGCCTCGATCCGACTCACAGCCCGGATTGAAGAGGTCCCGATCTGGCTTTGGCGCCCTGAGCCTCCTGCGAGTTCCGGAGGTGGATTACGCGCTTGTTGCTTGTGGAACCGGATTGTTCCATTGCCTCTGACCTGACGCCATCAAGCGCCGCCGCCAGCGCCTCCATGTCTGAAGGAAAAAGATGACCGTAGCGATCCATCGTCACAGTGATCGAAGAGTGGCCGAGGACAGTCTGGATGGCCTTGGGGTGGGCACCCTGTGATATCAGGAGAGACGCACAGGTGTGCCGCAAGTCATGGATTCGGAGACCATCAGGGAGGCCAGCCTCAGCCACCGCTCGGTACCAGATCTGGCGACGGAAGTTGGTGTTGCGCAACGGCTGACCTTGAGGCGAAGTGAACACAAGGGCGCTGGGATCGTCGTCAGCGTGCCGGGTGAGGTGCTCGGCCAGGAGATCACGAAGGAAGCCAGGCACGACGACCAACCGTGAGCGGTACGTCTTCGTCGGTCCGAAATGGAGGTGACCTCGCACCTCAGCAAGCGATTCCGCTACTTCAACGCGGGATCGAAGTAGATCGCAGCGCTTACGGCGCAGCGCGGCGGCTTCTCCCCATCGGAGACCCCCATAAGCCAGCAGATACACGAGTGTCGCGTACGGCTCCCGAATCGCGGAGGCGAGACGCTCCACCTCCTCAGCATCAAGGAAGAGCATCTCGGGTTCCGATTGACGGGCGATCTTGACGGCGGACACCGGGTTCACAACCAGGTAGCCGGCCTCGATCGCGAGCTTCATCATGCTGTTGAGAACCTGACGGGCTTGACGAACGCCAGAGGGTCCAAGGCCGCTTGCTTGGAGATTGGCCACCCACTCCTCCACACCCATCCGATCGACATGTCGCAGCTCATGGGTGCCGAAGGCCGGGATCACATGAGCATTGATGTTCGACTCGTAACCGGCGAGCGTCTTCGGCTTGAGGTGAGACTTTGTCCTCAGCCAGCGGTCGGCCCACTCGTTGATTGTGGTTCGCGAGAGACGTGGGTCGATCCATCCGCCTTGCAGCTTGTCGGCCTCCACCGTGATCGAGAACCGCTGCGCGTCAGCTTTGCGCAGGAAGCTCTTGGCACGCTCCATCCCGGACGGATCTCGATATCGCACCAGCCAGGGGCGACGACGCCCGGCCCGGTGCTGAATGTGGGCCATACGATCCTCCTGTTCCTTCCCACCTAATCAAAGCGCATACGGATACCGCGCGCCTACCACTCGAAGCCCGTTGCCTGTAGCCGTTCGCTTATCCACCGCTCAACGTCTTCGCGTCGAAACCGGAGGTGGCGGCCGACTCGAAAGCCGGGAGGACCTTGGCGGCGGTACCTCCAGGCGTAGATGGTCGCGACCGGTATGTCGAGATAGGCGGCGAGGTCCTCCACGCTGAGGAGCCGGTCGAGGTCGTTCATAGCCGGATCGTGGACGACGACCCTGTCAGCAGGGTGTCGGCAACGCTGTCACTCGAGTCCAAGTAGCTGGATGGGGTGGTCTCGGGGCGGCATCGCCTCGTCTTCAGGAGGGGGCAGGCGTGCGGACGGCAGATGCGGGTGCGCGGCTGGCCAGAAGACGGTACTGACATCCGTCTGACAGGGTGTCTGACACTCGGATGACAGGGTGTTCGAGTCGCATGCCTGGGTATGGGTCCCTCTCGTGGCCGCCCGAATCGCACGCTTCACAAGCGCTGGCCAGCGGACTCCGCCCTCTTCGTGGTCGACCAACTAGAAGCCACCTTCCTACGCCCGCAGTCGGAGTTTCCCAAAGGGGCACAGCATCGCCAAGATCTCCCCGCAACAGACTCTCTCGGTCTCCGAACCCGGCACAGCGACCGCTCTCGTGACCACCACCCTTCGCGACTGACGCATTCTGCGCCCGGTGCTCGTCGGTGTGGCATCTACTGCCCACGCCCACAGAGGCATCTCGAACCGCTCCGACGACGGAGTGTCGAAACCGAATGGTCATCCATTCCACCTCATCAACTCATCCCGGATCGCTTGCTGAGGTTTTCGGCCGCATGAGCACCCAACGCCCACGATGCCAGCCAGCGATTGACAGACGAGTGCACACCTGCGGTGACAGGGTGAGGGGAGGACTGTCGTGACGGTTCGGGTGACGACGCTGAAAGGTGGCGGGGCGGGCCGGTACTACACCGAGCGTCTCCCCTCCTACTACCTCGATGGTGACGAGCCGCCCGGCCGGTGGTGGGGTCGAGGAGCTGATCACCTAGATCTCCAAGCTGAGATCGACCCCGACGCGTTCTTGGCGGTGATGGCTGGCCAGCACCCAGCGACGGGCCATGACCTCGGCCGCCGGTACGGGGAAGAGTCGGTACGCGGATACGACGCCACGTTCTCTGCTCCCAAGTCGGTGTCGGTCCTTTTCGGCCTCGGCGACGCAGAGGTGGGCCAGCAGGTGATCGAAGCCCATGAGAAGGCGGTTGGAGCCGTCCTCGGCTGGATCGAATCCCACGCTCATACCCGGATGCGTTACCGCGGTCATGTGATGTGCGTGGACGCAGAGGGGATCGTGGTCGGCGTTTTCCGTCAGCACGCCAGTCGCAAGCTCGATCCTCAGTTGCACACCCATGCGGTGATCGCCAACCGGGTAGCGGCACCCGACGGCCGTTGGCTTGCTCTCGACGCTCGCACTATCAAGCTCGACCAGCGGACGCTGTCGGCGCTCTATCACGCCAACCTTCGCTCAGAGTTGACCCGCCGTCTCGGCGTCCGCTGGCAGGCTCCCGAGCACGGTATTTCCGAGATCGCAGGGATCGACCCGGCGGTGTTGGCCGAGTTCTCTCAGCGGACCGACGATGTTCGGCGTCGCCTCGAGGAGAAGCTCGACCGCTTCGGCACCGAGCTCGACCGGGCGCCGACAGCCAGCGAGCGGTGGCGACTGGAACGGGAGGCAGTGTTGGATAGCCGACCCTCCAAGCCGCACGGCCCCACTGCGGCTGACCTGCGCCAGGAGTGGCGGGAGAGGATTCGAGTGTTGGGCCACGATTCACGCACCGTAGTCAGTCACATGATCGGACACCGCCGTCGTCCCTGGGGGATCGACCCGGGAACAGCGGCGCATGTCGTGGACCGGGCTCTCGCCTCGCTGAGTGAACGACAATCGACATGGCGTCGCGCCGAACTGGTCCGAGAGCTGGCGGCGGCGATGCCTACCACGGTGACCGTCGACGCCGAGCAGATGACCGGCTTCCTGGATCAACTCGCCGACCAGGTCGCTGCCACCCGCTGTGTCGACATTTCCCGGCCGGTGACGGCCGCTGTGTCGCTTCGCCGAGATGGCCGGCCGATCAGCGAATCCGTTGTCGACCGGGCGCTCACCACCCGCGCCATCCTCGACGAGGAGGAACGACTGATGGAATGGGCGGAGCGTCGCCACGCCGACGAGCCGGTCCACGAACCGGCCAGGCGTGTCGGCGTCAGCGGACACCTCAACCCGGCTCAGGCAGAGGCGGTGGCAGCGGTCGCAGGCGACAGGCAATTGGAGTTGATCGTCGGCCCGGCCGGGACAGGCAAGACCACGACACTCGCCACCGCCGTAGGCGATCTCCAAGTCCAGGAGCGTCCGTCGTTCGGAGTCGCACCCACTGCGGCGGCGGCCGAAGTACTCGCAATCGAGGCAGGCCTGCGGTCCGACACCTTGGACAAGTTGCTCACCGAACACTCCCACCCCCTCCGACCACCCGGCCCTGGCTATGACCTGCCGGTCGGCACCACCGTCATCGTCGACGAGGTCGGGACCGCTTCTACTCCCAAGCTCGCCAAGCTGGCCCGTCTGGCCGAGCACAACGGGTGGCGGGTTGTGCTCGTCGGGGACCCCAGACAGTTCTCGGCGGTGGGAAGGGGCGGCATGTTCGCTCACCTCGTCGACAGCTACGGCGGGATCGAACTCGACGAGGTACACCGGTTCCACCACCCCTGGGAACGCCAGGCCAGTCTCCGCCTACGGACCGGCGACACCACAGTGCTCACCGACTACGACCGTCGAGGCAGACTCCACGGGGGCACCATCGCCGAAATGCAGGCCGACATCATCGCCGCCTGGCGTGAAGCCCGCAGCCGGGGTGAGTCGGTGGCGCTCATGGCCAACAGCACCGAAACCGTCGCCACATTGAATCACCTCGCCCAGCAGACACGTATCGCTACGGGAGAGATAGACCCCAGAGGTCGCCGGCTCGGTGTCGGTGAAGGGTGGATGCTCGTCGGAGACGAAGTCGTCACCCGCCGCAACGACCGTGGACTGCGCACTGACCGAGGATTCATGGTCAAGAACCGTGATCACTGGACCATCACCGATATCCATACCGACGGCAGCGTCTCGCTCGACGGCCGGACAGGCGCTGCTCGGCTCCCAGCCGACTACGTGGGGGAACATCTCGAACTCGGCTACGCCCAAACCAGCCACGCCACCCAGGGACGAACCGTCGACACCGCCCTCCTCCTCATCGACACCCCAACCGACGGCCGAGGCATCTACACCCCCATGACCCGAGGCCGAGACAGCAACCGCGTCTACGTCGTCGCCGACGACAACCAGACCGCCCTCGATGTGCTCACCGGGACCGTCGGACGGGACTGGGTCGACCTGCCCGCCGTCGCCCGGCGGGACCAGCTCGGGCCACCCCGCCTGCAGCAGGCAGCCATCCCCGGCGACGAAGACGAGATAGACAGGCTCGAACGCCACGTCCGACACCTGATCGAGGAACGCCAGACCCGAACCCGGAACGCCGAACACACAACCACCCGCGGTCTCGGCCCGACCCTCCGCTGAATCCCATCCGTGGGACGTCACAGCCCGGTGGGCGGCGGTGCGGCCTCGTCCTCTATCGTGAGAAACGGCCCCACCACAGGACACCCATGACCGAGTCACGCGAGCAAGTCAACAATCACGCCGGGTTCATCTGGTCGGTGGCCGACCTACTGCGTGGTGACTACAAGCAGTCCGAGTACGGCCGGGTCATCCTGCCCCTGACCGTCCTCCGTCGCCTGGACTGCGTGCTCGACCCGGTGAAACCAGCCATGCTCGAAAAGCACCAGCAGGTGAAGGGCAAGGTCGGGAACTTCGGTCCGCTGCTCGACCAGCTCACCGACATCAGGGACCTTTGGAACGTCTCCCCGTACGACTTCCCCAAGCTGTTGGGGGAGCCCGACCGCCTGGCCGACAACCTCCGGGCGTACATCCACGGGTTCTCACCCGAGATACGCGACATCATCGACAAGTTCGACCTCGCCGCTCAGATCACCCGCCTCGACAAGGCCAACCTGCTGTACCTGGTCGTCTCCAAGTTCGCCGAGATCGACCTGCATCCAGACAAGGTGTCGAACATCGAGATGGGCTATCTCTACGAGGAGCTGATCCGGCGCTTCTCCGAGCTGTCCAACGAGACCGCCGGAGAGCACTTCACACCCCGTGAGGTGATCCGGCTGATGGTGAGTCTCCTGTTCATCGAGGATGACAAGCTCCTGTCCAAGCCCGGAGTCGTCAAGACGATCTTCGACCCGGCCTGCGGCACCGGCGGGATGCTGTCGGTGGCTGAGGACTATCTGCGGTCGCACAACCCGCAGGCCAACCTCAAGGTGTTCGGCCAGGAACTCAACGCCGAGACCTACGCCGTGTGCCGGTCAGACATGATGCTGAAAGGCCAGGACGCCTCCAACATCGCCTACGGCAACTCGTTCTCCGAGGACGGCCACCAAGGCCGCCAATTCGATTATCTCCTCGCCAATCCTCCTTTCGGAGTCGAGTGGAAGAAGGTCCAGAAGGAGGTGAAGGACGAACACCAGACGAAGGGTTTCGCCGGCCGCTTCGGGGCGGGTCTGCCACCCATCAACGACGGCAGCCTGCTGTTCATCCAACACATGATCTCCAAGATGAAGCCCGCCTCCGAAGGAGGGTCCCGGCTGGCGATCGTCTTCAACGGCTCACCCTTGTTCACCGGCGCCGCCCAGTCCGGTCCTTCCGAGATCCGACGCTGGATCATCGAGAACGACTGGCTGGAAGCGGTGGTGGCCCTGCCCGACCAGCTCTTCTACAACACTGGGATCTCCACCTACTTCTGGATCGTCACCAACCGCAAGGCTCCCGCCCGGCGAGGCAAGGTCCAACTGGTCGACGCCCGCGAGCTGTGGACCAAGATGCGTAAGAGCCTGGGGGAGAAGCGCAAGCAGCTCTCCGACGACCAGATCGCCGAGATCGTCCGCCTCTACGGCGAGTTCGAAGACTCCGACCAGGTCAAGATTCTCCCCAACGAGTCGTTCGGGTTCCTTCGCATCACCGTCGAGCGACCCCTCGAAGGCGAGACCGACTCGAAGGGACGTCCCAAACCCGACCCCAGCCTGCGGGATTACGAGAACGTTCCGCTACCCGACGGCAAGATCTCTTTTGAACCCGACCCGACTGAGCGACTGGCTTCACCCGAGTTCCGCGGGGCGATCGACGACTACATGAAGACGGAGGTCCTGCCCTACGTCCCCGACGCCTGGGTCGACCACTCCAAGACGAAGATCGGATATGAGATCCCCCTCACCCGACACTTCTACACCTACGAGGCCCCCAGGCCGCTTGAAGAGATCGACGCCGAAATCAAGGCGCTCGAGGCGGAGATTCAGGAACTGCTCGCCGAGGTGACCGGGTGAAGGATTGGGGCGAGCGGCCACTTCGCGCCTATTCAGACATTCGCTTGGGCCGGCAGCGCTCCCCCGAAAACAGCGAAGGTCCGCACATGATCCGTTACCTCAGGGCCGCCAATGTTCAGGACGGCACCCTGGACCTATCCGACGTCAAGGTAATGAACTTCACTCCAGAGGAGCAGGTTGTCTTCTCGCTGCGGTCGGGTGACGTGCTGGTGACTGAGGGGTCAGGCAGTCTTAGCTCCGTTGGTGCATCGGCCGTCTGGCGTGAGGAGCTGTCTGGAGTCGTGTGCTTCCAGAACACCCTCATTCGTTTGCGTCCCCGGTCAGATCGTACAGACGGACGCTTCCTCGGCTGGTGGGCTCGTCACGCGTTTGCTGATGGGCGATTCGCGGCCATCGCGACAGGCGCGAATATCCATCATGTCTCTGCTGAGCGGGTTCGGGATCTTCGTATGAGATTCCCACCACTCGACATCCAGCGGGCAATCGCCGACTTCCTCGACGACGAGACGGCCCGGCTCGACGCGGTCATCGCCAAGAAGCGTCGACTGGTCGAACTTCTTTCGGAGCGCCTGTCGTGCCAGATCGATGGAATCGTGTGGTCGTCAGGAGGGAAGGTGACACCACTGACTCATCTCGTTCCGCCAAATAGGCGGATCATGTATGGGATCGTTCTTCCTGGGCCCGATGTCGAAGATGGCGTGCCAATTGTGAAGGGTGGCGATGTGAAGATGCACCGCCTGAACCGCGCGGACGTCAGTCGTACAACCCACGAGATCGAGGCAGGCTATGCCCGCTCGCGGCTCCTGGAGGGCGATCTTGTTTTTTCGATCCGCGGTGGTGTGGGCGATGTGGAGGTCGTTCCTGCTGAGTTGGCGGGCGCGAATATCACCCAGGACGTGGCGCGCATCGCTCCTGGAGAACTTGTGAGCGGGCGATGGCTTCTTCATTCATTGCGCTCCAGGACCACTCAAGAGGATGTTCATTCGCGCATGACAGGCGCCACCATTCGAGGGATCAACATTTGGGACCTCGGCCGGGTCGCTATCCCTGTGCCCGGCATCGACGTCCAGGTCCGACTCGCTGATCATCTCGACGTGCTGACGTCGATGTGTCAGCGGACCACGTCGATGCTCGGTAGGCAGATCGACCTCCTCGTCGAACGCCGGCAGGCTCTCATAACCGCGGCAGTGACCGGCGAGCTCGACGTCTCCAACTCGATCTCAGAGGAGGCGTCGTGACGAGGACCGTCCATCAGTTGAAGGTGACGTTGCGGGAGGTGAAGCCGCCGGTGTGGCGGCGGATCGTGGTGGAGTCGGATCTGACGTTGGGGGAGTTGTACCCGGTGTTGCTGTCGGCGATGGGGTGGATGGGCGGGCATCTGCACCTCTTCGACGTGGGCGGGACGAGGTACGGGATACCGGACCCGGAGTGGGGGATCACAGAACTCGACGAGAACCGGTTCCGGCTCGACGATGTGCTTCCCAAGGTCGGGATGAAGATGCGGTGGGACTACGACTTCGGTGACGGGTGGGAACATGATGTGGTGGTCGAGGCGATCACCATGCCTCAGCGTGGCGTCGAGTATCCGCTGTGTCTGGCGGGGCGGCGAGCATGTCCACCGGAGGACTGTGGCGGCCCGTGGGGGTACAACGACCTGTTGCATGCGTTGGCCCATCCGGACGATCCGGAGCACGAGGAACTCCGCGAGTGGGCACCGGTCGATTTCGACCCTGCCTTCTTCGACGCCGAGGCGACGACCGAGGAGATGCGTTCGCCGTTCTCGTTGGAATGGTGAGATGGGCGGGATACGTCGTCCCTCGGGCGTACGATGTGGGAAGCGAAAGGATGATGGCTGATCGACGACATCAGGTTCACGCGACCTCTCTACACCATCGCTGATGCCGCTCGCTTCGTGGGCATGAGTCCCTCGACGCTCACCACATGGGCTCGGGGTTATCAGCGAGAGTTCTCGAATCGGCCACCCGTGAAACAGGGGCCGGTAATCACCGCCCTCGACGGGAGGGGCGGACTCTCGGTTCCGTTCGTCGGTCTCATCGAGGCGACCGTGGTTCAGGCTTTTAGGCAGACCGGGTTGCCTTTGCAGCGGATCCGCCGGGCTCTCGAGGTCTTGTCAACCCAAGGCGAGCTGCAACATGCGCTTGCTTCTCGCAGGCTGTATTCGGACGGGGCACAGGTGTTGTACGACTACGCCAGACGTGAGGAAGACTCTCAACTTCGATTGCTTACCGTCGTGGCGTCGGGTCAACGTGTGTTCCACGAAGTGATCAACGAGTACCTGAGTCGTATCGGCTTCGACGGCGACGCCTGGGCTACGGAGTTGATCGTGCCCGTCACTCCCGACCCGATCCTCCGGGTTCGCCCGGCGGTGGCCGGTGGCGAGCCGTTGTTCATCGTGGGTGGTGCACCGTGGTCGGCTGTGCTGTCACGGCGCAAGGCCGGGGAATCGGTGGAGTCGATTGCGCGGGATTACGGCATCGAGGTCCACGACGTCGAGGAGGCGCTCGATGCCCTCGCGCCGCCGCGGCTCGCTGCCTGATCCGCCGCTCACCGTCTTCTTTCTCGACCGCGGGCTGGGCCGCGGACTCGTGGCCGACATGCTCCGGTCGGAAGGCCATGAGGTCAAGCCGATGGCCGACGTCTATCCAGGCGGCCTCGACCAGAGGGTCGATGACCCGACATGGATTCATGACGTGTCGGCTGCCGGCTGGATCGCGCTGACGAAGGATTCGAGGCTCATCCGGGATCACCGTGAAGCGCTGGAAGGCTCGTCGCTGCGGGTGTTCGCCCTCGACAGTTCCAATCTCACGGGTATGGAGATGGCCGAGCGGATTCGAGGTCACCTGGGGAGGATTCTGCACCGGGCCGCCAAGCCGGGACCGTACGTGTACGTCCTTCATCACGAACGTATCGAACTCCGCTGGCGCCCCGAGAAGATGCTGTGATGCTTCGCCCTGTCTCGAAGAAGGTCCGGGTTGGGGCGGACGGGCGGTCAGCTCCGACCAGAATGAGTCGTCATGACTGATCAGCGCCCCCGCACTTGTTCTAGAGATATGCCATTTGCTGGAATAGCGGCGTGGCGCGGTCTTTGTTCCATGCCACTGGATCGAGCTGGGCGGTGATGGCGTGAAACCGGACGAGGCGGCGTTCGAAACGCACATCGCAGGGTGGCTCACCGAGCACGGCGGGTATACCGGTTGGAAGCTCGGTACGCAGTCCAGCGACTTCGACGCGGGCCTGGGGCTCGACACGGTGGAGCTGTTCGCCTTCATCGAGGCCACCCAGCCCGGCGAATGGGCGAAGGTGTTGACAACCCACTCCGGCATTCGGGACGCCGCCCGCGCAGGGTTCGTCGACCGGCTCACCAAGGAGCTCGACGTTCGGGGGACGGTGGACGTGTTGCGTCACGGTCTGGTGTATGCCGGGTACGAGAAGGCGGAGTTCTCCCTGGCCTACTTCCGCCCGGCTTCGGGGCTCAACCCGCTTCTCGCCGAGCGGTACGCCGCCAACCGTTTGACCGTCACCCGCCAGTTGCCATACCAACCGGGCTCGAACAAGACGGTCGACCTGGCGCTGTTCGTCAACGGGATCCCGGTGGCCACCGCCGAGGTGAAGAACCATCTCACCGGCCAGACGGCCGATGATGCCAAGGCCCAGTACCGCACCGACCGCGACCCGAAGAACGTGGCGTTGCGGCGGGCGCTGGTGCATTTCGCCGTCGACACCGAGCAGGTGTTCATGACCACCCGCCTTGCCGGGGAGCGGACGGCCTTCCTCCCCTTCAACCGCGGT